>NZ_CP016450.1:2490000-3187500 GCF_001713395.1 Sinorhizobium sp. RAC02
ACGAGGCGACCTTGATCTTCAGGCTGCCGGAATCAAGTTTACCGAGGAAGGATACATCGGCCTCCGCCTCGTCGAAGCGGCTGACGAAATTCTCGTAGCCGGCGATCATCACCATCAGGATCAGGCTGGCGACGAGGGCCGCATCGATCAGGCCGAGCATGGCGAGGATCATCTCCGCATCGTCAAAGACGAAGACGTTCATCGCCACCTTGCCGAACTTGTAGAGAAACGACACCGCATAGACCGCAAGGGCCGCGACCAGGCCGAGATAGAAGACCACCAGGATCCAGCGGCTCGACAGAATGATGCGTTCGACCAGCAGTTCGAGGGATTTCATCGATCAGACTCCAAGGATTCGATTGGTGAACGCTGATTAACCAATACCCTTAAACCCCGCAAGACCAGCCTGCGCATGCAAAAAGGGCGACGTTCGCGAACGCCGCCCCTTCCGGAATGCTCCGTCTTCATGCCCTGCGGAACAGCCCTGCGATCAGTGACAGGACCAGAAGGGCGAGAAAGACGAAGAAGAGAATCTGCGCGATGCCGGCGGATGCACCGGCGATACCACCGAAGCCGAGCAGGCCGGCGACAAGCGCGATCACGAGAAAGACAACAGCATAATAGAGCATTTTCGAACTCCTTCTTTGTATCGAAAGAGAAACGGCGGGCTGTGGGAAAGGTTCCCGAGGCCTGGAAGAACAAAGCACTTTTATGACAGGCCCTTCCGGAACAAAACGATGTCGCCGCGGCCTTTCGGCTGCGGCGGCATGAGCGATGATCGAAATGGTCAGCGACCATCACTTCCTGGCACATAAGTCTTTCTTGAATCAATTCAGATTCAGGAAGCGCTATGCTTAGTGACGGCGCGCCCAATCATCGATCTGCCGCTCCGCCTCCTCCTTGGCGAGGCCGTAGTGCTGCTGGATCTTGCCCGAAAGCTCGACGCGGCGGCCCTGGATGACATCGAGATCGTCATCCGTCAGCTTGCCCCACTGCGCCTGGGCCTTGCCCTTGTACTCGGTCCACTTACCTTCGATAATATCCCAGTTCATGTCGCTGTCCTTTCTGTTCCGTTGAACGCGATGGCGTTGACCAAAGGAGAAGCGATCAACGCAGGAAAAGTTCCTGGCGATGTTCAGTGCAGCCTTGCCGGGCTCTCTGCGGGGTAGGTGTTTTCGGCAACGACCATGCCATCCGCCGGCGGGCTAACCTGACGGACATCGACCTGCAGCCCCTTCTCCCGCGTCATGCGCCAGGTGATCTCGACATCTTCCTCGATCCACGCCGGATCGACCGCCGCGCAACGGCCATGCACGATGCGCTTGCTGACGCCAGCGCCACCGAGTGCAGCGGGAAGCGCGCCCTGGCATTCTTCCATGGATTCAAACGCCACCTGGGGCGCCGGCAATTCTTCACAGGCGAGGCTGCCATGGCTGCAGCCGACCAGAAGCATGATAGCGGCTATGTGTTCCATTTCACTCTCCATCCCCGTGTCGGGTTGGGCAGGAAACGGGATGGCATGAAAAAAGTTCCGGAATGCCCGGATGACTCGGCTGTCACATTGTCGGGAACAAAATCCACCGGGACCCGTTGTTGGCGCATCGCTCGATAGCGAAGTGGACGTGAAAGGAAGCGTAGATGAGCACCATTCTCCTTGTTATTTTGATCCTGCTTCTCATCGGCGCCCTGCCGAACTGGGGATATAGCCGCGGCTGGGGTTACGGCCCCTCGGGAGGCCTGGGTCTGATCGTTGTCATCCTTCTCATTCTCGTCCTCACGGGACGCATCTGATCCCGAAACCTCTTCCAGGAGCCGGAACCATGAAGAAGACCATTATTGCGTTTGCGCTCATCGCCTCCACCGTCACGCTTACCGCGTGCAGCCAGACCGAACGCGGTACGGCGATCGGCGCGGCGTCTGGCGCCATTATCGGCGGGGCTGTGACCGGCCGCGCCGGCGGTGCGCTTGCGGGTGCTGCCATCGGTGGCGCAGCGGGCTATCTGATCGCTCGCTCCGATCGGAGCGGCTACTGCGTCTACCGCGACCGTTACGGCCGTCGCTACGAGGCCCGTTGCCGCTAAACGAGCACCTGTCCGAAACCAGAAACGGGCCAACAGGCCCGTTTCTTGACGTCTAGAACCAGGAAGAACGGATGTTTTCAGGAACCGCCCTTGGCCCGGGTTTCGGCCTCGTCAAGCTTTTCCAGAAGATCGAGCAGACGGCTCGGCACCGGCTCGGTCTCTATGACGTCGTAGAAGGATTTCAGCTTGCGGCCAATCGGACCGTTGGGGTCAAAGGCAGCCTTGGCAGGGGCGTTGCCGCTGCCGCGTCTCTTATCTTTACTGGGCTCGATCATGGTCTTGTTTCCATCGCCTGCCGCCCGCTATCTTCCTTTTGCCCAAGATTCCAAATAGCAAGTCAGACTTAGCATGCTACCAATAGGTTTCCGCATAATGAACTCTAGCGGAAACGGTTCCGATGCGGAACATATTCAGGGAGAACTAAATGTCACTTTCCACCCGTATTGCACCGCATCTCGCCTATCTGCGGCGGTTTTCCCGTGCCGTCACGGGTTCCCAGACATCCGGTGACGCCTATGTCGCTGCCATGCTGGAGGCGCTCGTCACCGATATCTCGCTTTACCCCGAGGGTCGCAACGACCGGATTGCGCTTTACCGGCTCTATTGCACGCTCTTCGAGAACCTCGATGTGACGCTGCCGGATAACACCTCGCCCTTCGGCTGGGAGCGGCAGGCCGCCGCCAACCTCGCCAACCTGCCACCGGCCGAACGCAAGGCATTCCTGCTGGTCGCTGTCGAAGGCTTCGACATTAGCGAAGCCGCCGACATTCTCGACGTTTCGGAAGAACACTTCGCCGAATTGCTCGACGAGGCGTCGCGCGACATTTCCAGCCAGGTCGCGACCGACATCATGATCATCGAGGACGAGCCGTTGATCGCCATGGACATCGAGGACATGGTGAGAGGTCTCGGCCACAATGTGACCGGCATCGCACGCACGCATTCGGAAGCGGTCGAGCTCTATCACCGCACCTCGCCGCGCATGGTGCTGGCGGATATCCAGCTGGCCGACGGCTCGTCGGGCATCGATGCCGTCAACGACATCCTGAAGAACAGCACGATCCCGGTGATCTTCATCACCGCCTTCCCGGAGCGGCTCCTGACCGGCGAGAAGCCGGAACCGGCCTTCCTCGTCACCAAGCCGTTCAATCCGGACATGGTGAAGGCGCTGATCAGCCAGGCGCTGTTCTTCGACGAGCAGGCGCGGCTCGCAAAATCCGCATAACAAAAAGGCCCGCGAAAGCGGGCCTTTTCATTTCTGCCGTCGGCCTGCGCTTAGAGTGCGGCGACGACGATGACTTCAACCAGATAGTCCGGCGTGGCGAGCTTGGATTCGCCGGTCGCGCGGGCGGGCGTGTGGCCCTGCGGCGCCCAGGTGTCCCAGACAGCGTTCATCTTCGGAAAATCGACCATGTCGGCAAGCCAAATCTGAGCGGACAGGATGCGGGTCTTGTCCGTGCCGGCGAGCGCCAGCAGGCGGTCGACTTCGGCCAGGGCCTGCTTGGTCTGCTCGGTGACATCAGAACCGGCTTCGCCGACCTGGCCGGCCAGATAGACGGTTCCGTTGTGCACGACAGCCTGGCTCATGCGCGGGCCGGTTTCAAAGCGTTTGATGTCCATGTCTCGTTCCTGTCACGTCTCGAAATTTTTCGGAAGCCGCAGGCGCGCGTTGGCCAGCAGGCCCGCCGTCTATAGGGCTGTCAGCGCAAAGATGCCAGTGCCCGCGGCAAATTCGAGGCTAGCGGAGCGCTTTCAGCCCGACGAGTGCTGCCGCGATGATCTGTTCGATCGACGCGTCGATATCGACGGTCACGACGCCCGGTTCTTGCGATGGATTTTCCAGCGTCGCGAGCTGGCTGTCGAGCAGGCTGGCGGGCATGAAGTGACCGCGGCGCGACGCCATGCGGGCCATCAGCAGTTCGCGGCTGCCCTTGAGGAAGACGAAGGCGAGTGAACCGCCGGCGGCTTGCCGCAGGCGATTGCGGTAGACCGTCTTCAACGCGGAGCAGGAAACGACGACGCTCTTGCCGTCTTGCAGTGTGTCCGCCATCGCGCGGCCGATCATGTCGAGCCACGGCCAGCGATCGTCATCCGTGAGCGGGATGCCCTTGGACATCTTTTCGACATTGGCGGCGGGATGCAGGCTGTCGCCTTCGATGAAGGCGGCGGAAAGGGCTGCGGCAAGGCCCTCGGCGACCGAGGTCTTGCCGCAACCGGAAACGCCCATGACGACGATCGCTTGGGCGTTCGTCATCGCGTCACGTCCTCAGGCGACGCGCTTGCGCCGTTCGATGCGGGCGCGGATGGCGTCCACGTCGACGCGGGGCGTCGCGGCGAAGAGGGTTTTTGTGTAGGCGTGCTGCGGGTCGTCGAAGACCTGGTCGCGGCTGCCATATTCCACCGCTTCACCGTAATACATCACCATCACGTCGTTCGCGATGTGGCGCACGACCGAGAGGTCGTGGCTGATGAAGACGTAGGTCAGGTGGAACTCGTCCTGCAGGTCGGCGAGCAGGTTCAGCACCTGGGCCTGAACCGAGAGGTCGAGGGCCGAAACCGGCTCGTCGAGAACCAGAAGCCGCGGGTTGAGCATCAGCGCGCGGGCGATCGCCACGCGCTGGCGCTGGCCGCCGGAGAACATGTGCGGGTAGCGCCCGTAGTGTTTCTCCTCCAGCCCGACTTTCTTCAGGATGGCCATGGCGCGATCGCGCCGCTCGTCCGCCGGGATCTTGGTGTTGATGATCAGCGGCTCCGTCAGGATATCGCCGATCTTCTTGCGCGGATTGAGCGAACCATAGGGGTTCTGGAAGACGATCTGCACCTTGCTGCGCATTTCCGACGTCAGCGGCTCGCTGGCGATATCGACCTTGCGGCCATCGATCAGCATGTCGCCTTCGGTGATCGGATCGATCATCGTGACCATGCGGGCAAGCGTAGACTTGCCGCAGCCACTTTCGCCGACGATGGCGAGTGTCTTGCCTTCCTCGACCTTGAAGCTCACACCCTTGACGGCGTGAACGGTCTTGCCCGGTTTGAACATGCTGCCGGGGATATGATAGTCGCGCTTGAGATTGCGCGCTTCGAGAACTGGGGTCATCGCATGGCTCCCGCAAAAATCTCGGCGTCGGTCAGCTTTTCCGTGATCGTCGGCAGGCGTCCGCCCACCGCATTTTCCGGAAGCGCCGACAGCAAGGCCTTGGTGTAGACGCTCTTCGGGTTTTCGAAGAGCGACAGCACATCGGCCGATTCGATCTGGCGACCCTTGTACTGCACGATCACGCGGTCCGCGGTTTCGGCCACGACGCCCATGTCATGGGTGATGATGATGAGGCCCATGCCGTATTCGGCTTGGAGCTTCATCAACAGGTCGAGAATCTGCTTCTGGATCGTCACGTCGAGCGCGGTGGTCGGCTCGTCGGCGATGAGAAGCTTCGGATTGCAGGCAAGCGCCGTCGCGATCATCACACGCTGGCACTGGCCGCCCGACATCTGATGCGGAAAATGGCCCAACCGCTCTTCCGGGTTCGGAATACCGACCGACTGGAACAGCTCGATTGCCCGGTCGCGACGCGCCTTGCGGTTCAGATCCGTATGGATGCGCAGCACTTCCTCGATCTGGAAGCCGACCGTGAAGCACGGATTGAGGCTGGCGACCGGCTCCTGGAAGATCATGGCAATGTCCTTGCCGATGATCTTGCGCCGTTCGCTGTCCGACATGGCCTGCATGTCGCGACCGTTGAAGGTGAGCACGTCGGCCGTCACCTTCGCCGTCCAGGGCAGCAGCCCCATGGCGGCGAGCATGGAGACCGACTTGCCCGAACCGGATTCACCGACGATGGCGAGCACGTCGCCCTCGTCGACCTTGAGCGAAACGCCATCCACGGCGCGGAAGGGACCGGTGGCCGTCTGGAATTCGACGGTGAGGTTTTTGATTTCGAGAAGCGACATCACGACCTCTTCAGCTTGGGATCGAGGGCGTCGCGCAGGCCGTCACCCATCAGGTTGATGGCCAGCACGGTGATGAGGATGGCAAGGCCCGGGAACGTCACGACCCACCAGGCGCGCTGGATGAATTCGCGCGCTTCGGCGAGCATCGTGCCCCATTCCGGCGTCGGCGGCTGAGCACCCATGCCGAGGAAGCCGAGGGCTGCCGCGTCGAGGATCGCCGCCGAGAAGGCGAGCGTCGCCTGCACGATGAGCGGCGCCAGGCAATTCGGCAGGATCGTCAGGAACATCAGGCGCAGCGTGCCCGCACCGGCGACCTTCGAACCGACGACATAGTCCTTGGTCTTTTCCGTCATGACGGCCGCACGCGTCAGGCGCACGAAATGCGGCTGGTTGACGAGCGAGATGGCGATCATGGCGTTGAGCAGGCCCGGCCCCAGAACCGCCACCAGCACGAGGGCGAGCAGCAGCGAGGGAAACGCCAGGATGATATCCATGACGCGCATGATGACCGTATCGACCTTGCCGCGGAAGTAACCGGCGACGAGGCCGATCAACACACCCGACACCACCGACAGCGTCACGACGACGAGACCGATGAACAGCGAGAAACGCGCGCCGTAGATGAGGCGCGAGAGGATGTCGCGGCCGACGGCGTCGGTCCCGAGAAGGTGTCCCCAGCTGCCGCCTTCTGAAAACACCGGCGGCAGGAGAAGGAGTTCGCGGTTCTGGACGCTCGGGCTGTGCGGCGCCACGATCGGTGCGAAGATCGCCACGAACAGGATCACCACGAAGAACGCGAGGCCGATGACGGCACCCTTGTTGCGCGAGAAGTAGAACCAGAATTCGGAGAGGCCGGAAGGCGGCGTGCCGCCCGTCTTGACCTCGGTCGTATTTTGAACTGCACTCATGAGATCGCCTCCTAGTGCCGGATACGCGGATTGGCCCAGCCGTAAAGCAGGTCCACCACGAGGTTGACGATCATGATGACGGCAGCGATCAACATCAGGCCACCCTGCACCACGGCATAGTCGCGCTTGAAGACGCTATCGACCATCCACTTGCCGATACCCGGCCAGGAGAAGATCGTCTCGGTAAGGATGGCGCCCGCCAGAAGCACGCCGACCTGCAGGCCGATCGTGGTGATGACGGGGATCATCGCATTGCGCAGCGCATGCACGCCGACGACCCGGAACGGCGAAAGACCCTTGGCGCGGGCGGTGCGGACATAGTCCTCACCGAGCACTTCGAGCATGGCCGAACGGGTCTGGCGCGCGATGACCGCGAGCGGGATCGTCGCGAGCACGACGGTCGGCAGGATCAGGTAACTCACCGCCGATTTGAAGGCGCCGGCCTGTCCCGAGATCAGGCTGTCGATCAGCATGAAACCGGTGACCTGCGGGAAGAAGTACATCAGCGAGATGCGTCCCGAAACCGGCGTCCAGCCGAGATAGCCGGAAAACACGATGATGAGCAGCAGGCCCCACCAGAAGATCGGCATCGAATAGCCGATGAGCGCGACGCCCATCAGAGACTGGTCGAGCCAGGTCCCCCGTTTCACCGCGGCGAAGACGCCGGCCGGAATACCGAGGAGAACCGCGACGATGATGGCGCAGAGCGAGAGTTCCAGCGTCGCCGGGAACAGGTTCATGAAATCATCAAGAACCGGCCGCTTGGTGACGATCGACGAGCCGAAGTCGCCGGTCAGAAGACCGCCGAGATAGTCGAAATACTGGACGTATATCGGTCGGTCGAGGCCGAGCTGGTGCATGAGCTCGGTGTGCCGTTCCGGAGCCATGACGCGTTCGCCCGACATCAGCATCACCGGATCGCCCGGCAAAAGTCGAATGAAGGAGAACGCGATCAGCGATACCCCGAGGAACGTGGGTATCAGAACGGCAAGCCGTCCGAAGATGAAGCGCAACATGGGAGCCAATCCCTTCTTTCTTTAGAAAAACCGGCGGCTCGAATGTCTTCGAGCCGCCGGCCATTACACGCTCTTTGCGGCGTGCCTTTTTTCGTAGCCGATATTACTCGGCGATGTCCACGCCTTCGAAGACGAAGTCACCAAGCGGAGACTGAACGAAGCCCGAGACCTTCTTGCTCATCGGAACGACGGCAAGCGAATGGTCGAGGGTGTTCCACGGCGCTTCGCGCTTGAAGATGACCTGCGCCTCTTCATAAAGCTTGGTGCGCTGTGCAACGTCGGCGGTTTCCTTCGCCTTCGTCATCAGGTCGTCGAATTCCTTGTTGCACCACTGCGCACGGTTGTTGCCGCCGACAGCGTCGCAGCCGAGCAGGGTGTCAAGGAAGTTGTCCGGATCGCCGTTGTCACCGGTCCAGCCGAGGATGGCCGCGCCGTCGCGGTCCTTGGCAGACGAGAGCTTCAGGTATTCGGCCCATTCGTAGGAGACGATTTCGACTTCGACGCCGACCTTGGCAAGGTCAGCCTGCATCAGTTCTGCTGCACGGCGGGCGTTCAGCATGTACGGACGAGCAACCGGCATGGCCCAGATCTTCATCTTGAGGCCCGAAACACCGGCGTCCTCAAGCATCTTCTTGGCAGCTTCCGGGTCGAACTTGTCGTCTTCGACAGCGTCGTTATACGACCACATGGTCGGCGGGATCGGGTTCTTGGCAACGGTTGCCGCACCCTGGAAGACCGCGTCGACGATGGCCTGGCGGTTGATCGCCATGTTGAGAGCCTTGCGGACCTCGACCTTGTCGAACGGCGGAACGAGCGTGTTGTAGGCGAGGTAGGCGACGTTGAGGCCGGCCTGCTCGGAGATGTGCAGGTTCGGATCGGCCTTCAGCTCGGCGACGTCAGCGGCGTTCGGATAGGACATCAGGTGGCATTCACCAGCCTTCAGCTTCTGCGCGCGAACGGCAGCGTCCGTGGTGATCGCGAAGACGAGATCGTCGATCTTCTGCTTGCCACCCCAGTAATCCGGGTTTGCCTTGTAGCGGATGGCGGCATCCGGCTGGTAGGCGACGAAGGTGAACGGACCGGTGCCGAGCGGCTGCTGGTTCATCAGCTCCATCTTGCCGGCAGCCTGCAGCTTGTCGGCATATTCCTTCGATACGATCGAGATGAAGGGCATGCCGAGGTTGGCGAGCAGGGGTGCTTCCGGGCGCTTCAGCGTGATCTTGACCGTCAGGTCATCGACCTTCTCGACCTTGTCGAGAACATCCGGAAGACCCATGCCGGAGAAGTATTCCCAGGACGCGCCCGGTACGTACTTGTTCCACGGATTGTCAGCCTTGTACTGGCGCTCGAACGAGAAGATCACGTCGTCGGCGTTCAGCTCACGCGTCGGCGTAAAATACTCGGTCGTCTGGAACTTCACTCCCTTGCGGAGCTTGAAGGTGTATTCCTTGCCATCGGCAGAAATTTCCCAGCTCTCGGCCAGCGCAGGCTCGAGTTCCGTCGTGCCGCGCTTGAATTCCACGAGCCGGTTATAAACAGTGTGCGCGGCCGCATCGAAGGTCTGGCCGCCCGTGTAGAGACCGGGGTCAAAACCTTCCGGTGACGCTTCCGAGCAATATACGAAGGTCTTCGACCAGGCGGCAGACGCCATCAGCGAGGCAAGCGCCGTCGCAGCGATAAGAGTAGTCAGCTTTTTCATAGTGAGCTTCCCAGATTTGCTTTTTTGTTCTCTTGTTACGGGCTCGGGTGCATTTCCAGCCCCGGCTTGCGCGGATGGAACGACATTTGCCGCAGGATTGCAATAAGTCTGCGAACAAATTTGTCCATTCGGAAAAAACTCTAGAACAGCATTCTCCACAGCATTAGGAACCGCGAAAAAGCGGTGCGAATCGCTCGCTGGAGCCCCTGTCAATCCCCACCTGCCCTGATAGCGACGTTCAGGCCGCCGTGTCATAAGGCGGGCAACGAGGTAAGAGGGGCTGTCCTTCGCCGTCTCGCACCGTGGCGGCGGAGCGAGACGGCAAAAAGGAGGACAGCCCCTCTTTTTTATTTCCCCTTTCCTATCAGCGAGTTATCGCTCAATCGGCCCGAAAACGGCGAGCCGTCGCGAAATTGTCCCGCAAAACCCTTTGCCGCCAGAGATTGCGGCGCTAGATTGCATTACGTGGAATCTTGGGGGGTGGGAGGCCACGTGGCCGTACTGAACCAACATTTTAGAAGATACGATTTTGAAGGCGATCTGGAGAAGGCGCTCAATCGCGTCGATTTCTTTCGCATTTTCCATACGATGGCACTGCGCTACGGCTTCGAGCATTTCGGTGTGCTCCAGCTGGCAAATGAGCATGAGACCAGCACGCTTGCCGCTCGCCTCGTGTTGCACGATCTGCCGGCTGGCCTCGCCGAAACCTATGACAAACGCCACCGGCTCAACGACTCCGCTCTGTTCCGCAGCTTCTACAAATCCACGATCTCGACGGTTTGGCAGGCCTCCGACCATGCGCATAACGGCTCATCCGCCGAGGGCGCCGACTTCATCGACCAGATCGGCTTCGACATGGCGCTTTCCATTCCGGTGCACTCGGTCGCCGGCACGCGCTACATCGTGCTGTTCCTCGGCGACGGGGACGACATCGGCCGCACCGAGCATTTCGAGATCTGCTACGAGGCGAACTGCGCGTTCGACTATTTCCACCGGCAGGTCCTCGCCAACAAGGCGGGCATGGGCCTGACGCCGCGCGAAACGGAAATCCTGCGCTGGATTTCCTACGGCAAGACGGCGAGCGAAATCGCCCTCATCGTCTCGGTCTCCGAGCACACCGTGAACTCGCATACCGCGACCATTCTCAAGAAGCTCGACGTGGTCAACCGCACGCAGATGGTCGCCAAGGCGATCCGCGAGCAGATCATCCAATAGCGCGCTCGGGACCGCCAAAGGGCATAGCGGCGCTATGGAACAATTCCTCGCCATAGCAAAGTTAGGGACTTGTTAATGAACGCGGCCTGGAAGACAGTAACCGCCGCTTGTCCGGGCTCCGGACGCCGTTTCGACGCAATCAGGTTCAGCTACCACCATGCCAGCACAAGTGCATATCCTGCTCGTCGATGACGATCCTGCGGAAAACCTCATCCTCAGCGCACTCATGCGCAAGGTGACGAGCTATGCGATCACGCTGCATTATGTGGAGACGGTAGAGGACGCGCTCGGCTTCATCCGTTCGTCCGGCGCGGGGCTCGACATGGTGCTGATGGACAACCGGCTTCAGCCGCAGGCGGATTTCCGCGAAACCGTGCCCGAGCTGCGGCGCAACGGCTATATCGGCCCGGTCGGCGTGATCTCGTCGTCGATCAGCGACGCCTACTTCCAGAAGATCGACGACTACGGCGTCGATTTCCGCATCGACAAGGCCGAACTCGATCCGACGGCTGTCGAATTCATTCTGCAGGAATATGTGAAGCGGGACGTCAGCGCCGGGCAGTAACCGGCGCTGTGCTTTCTCAGGCCGCCGGCTGCTGGGCGATCGGCGCGATTTCCAGGCCGAGCAGGAAGCCGATCTGCGGGCGCGCCTTGACGAGATCATCGATCGTATATTGCTGGAGCACGTCGAAGAAGGCGTTCAACGCCTTGCGCAGCGCCGCGTTGAGGCCGCAGCTGTCGACCAGCGGGCATTCGACCTCACCCGCCTCGAAACATTCCGCCATGGCGAAGGAATCTTCTGTCACCCGCACCACATCGAACAGCGTGATCTCGCTGGCGGGCTTCGGCAGGCGCACGCCACCGTTGCGGCCGCGCACCGTCTGAATGATGCCGGCCTTGGTGAGAGGCTGGAGGATCTTGAACAGAAACAGCTCCGAGACGCCGTAGGCCCGGGCAATCTCCGGAATGCGGCTGAGCTTGTCACCGTTCGCCGCGCAGTACATCAACATGCGCACGGCATAGTTGGTTTGTTTCGTCAGGCGCATCGGGAACTCCGAATCCGGTTTAAGTCCGAACACATATAGGACGGATCGCCGTTTAGAACAATTCCAAAAAGCGGAAAATCACATTCATGTTATGACAGTGGTCGCACGGTTGACTGCGGGGGGCAAGCCGTTAAACACGACTTTAGCAGTCAGGAATAAACACACTAGGAGGACCATATGAAACTGCTCAAGACGTCCCTCGCCGCCCTTGCTCTCTCGACCGCTGGTTTGGCCCTTGCCGTACCGGCTCACGCAGACGGTGAAGTCAACATCTACTCCTATCGCCAGCCGGACCTGATCAAGCCGCTGCTCGACGAATTCACCAAGGAAACCGGCATCACCACCAATGTGCTCTTCCTCGACAAGGGTCTCGTGGAGCGCATCCAGGCAGAAGGCGCGAACTCCCCTGCCGACGTTATCCTGACGGTCGATATCGCGCGCCTCACCGAAGCCAAGGACGGCGGCGTCACGCAGCCGGTCCAGAACGACACCATCAACAAGGACATCCCGGCGCAGTACCGCGATCCGGATGGCAGCTGGTTCGGCCTCACCACGCGTTCGCGCGTCGTCTACGCCTCGAAGGACCGCGTTGCGCAGAACGAGATCACCTATGAGGAGCTTGCCGACCCGAAGTGGAAGGGCAAGATCTGCACCCGTGACGGCCAGCACTCCTACAATATCGGCCTCACTGCATCGATGATCGCCCATCACGGCGAAGCCGAAGCGGAAAAGTGGCTGACCGGCCTCAAGAACAACCTCGCCAAGAAGCCGGATGGCGGCGACCGTGATCAGGCCAAGGCGATCCTCGCCGGCGAATGCGACCTGGCACTCGGCAATTCCTATTATGTCGGCCTCATGCTGACCAATGAGAAGGAGCCGGAGCAGAAGGACTGGGCGGCCGCCATCAAGGTGCTCTTCCCGAATGCCGGCGACCGTGGCAGCCACGTCAACGTATCCGGCATGGCCCTCGCCAAGAACGCGCCGAACAAGGACAATGCCGTGAAACTCATGGAATTCCTGTCGGCCGGCAACGCACAGAAGATCTATGCCGAGCAGGTCTACGAATATCCGGTCCTGCCGGGCGCGGAGCCTTCGGAGATCGTCAAGTCCTTCGGCACGCTGAAGGCGGATGCCCTGCCGCTCGTCGACATCGCGGCAAACCGCAAGAAGGCCTCCGAACTGGTCGATAAGGTCGGCTACAACGACGGCCCGTCGCAGTAATTACCCAGCCTCCCAAGGCTAACACAGGAAACGGCGGCTCTCGGGCCGCCGTTTTCGTTTCATACCTGCTTCGTCATGGTCGGGCCTGACCCGACCATCCGCGCTTCGGGCGCGACCGTGGATCCTCGGCTCAAGGCCGAGGATGGCCACAGAGTGTGCGGGTTACCGGCGCGGCGGCCGTCAGCCACCGCATCCTATTGCAAATCCGGGTCCGACTGGCCGGAGATGATCCGGGCATAGTCGGTGATTTCCTTCTTGCGCTGTGGCGTGCCCGGATGGGTGGAGAGGATATTGGTGTCCGACTTGTCGCCGAGCTTTTCCTCCAGCAGCGTGAAGAAGCGGGCGATTGCCGTCGGGTCGTAGCCGGCTTTCGCCATCAGTTCGACGGAGCGGCGGTCGGCTTCGGCTTCGGCACTGCGGGAATAGGAGAGTGCCAACAGGCCGCCGCCCTGCACCAGAACGTCCTCGACGGCCGAGCCGACGTCGCCGGCGATCAGCATGATCAGGCCGGTCATGCCGGCGGCGCGATAGAATTGCCGGAGACTGTGCTCCAGCTCGACATGGCCGATCTCGTGCGCCAGCACGCCGATAACCATTTCCGTGTCTCCCCCCGCCAAGGTGACAAGCTGGTCGGTGATGACGAGCGTGCCATCCGGCAAAGCAAAGGCATTCGGGCCGATCAGCCCGCCGTCGCGGAAATTGAGACTATAGGCGCCAGCACCACGCGGTGACTGCCCGGCGATACGCGCGAAACCGTCGGCGATTTCCTTGCGACGGCCATCGGGCAGCTTGGTCGGAGAGAAGGTCGTCTGGTCGAGCGCTTCGAGCGTGCCCTTCGCCATGAGCTGCGGCACGATCGGCGGAGTCGTGGCGATCGCCACTTCGACGAGCGCCGGCACGCCCCAGCGATAGACCGCTCCGCCCAGCACGAAAGCCAGCAGGACGATCACGACAAGGCGCAGGCGGAACTGTTCCAGCCAGTGCACGATGCCGGCACCGCCCTTGCCCCGCGCCGCGAGGTAGCGATCGATGCCGTCATTGTCCCAGGTCTCGAAGATCGAGCCGTCGGGGAACGTCACCCGGCGGGGGATGGAGCCGACGCGGCCGGAAATCTCCACCCAGGAGAGGCCCGCACCGGCGAGTGGCTTTTCGCCTCCCACCGGCACGGCCGCGATTTCCCCGGCTCGCTCGACGAGGCGAGCCTCGACCGAGCGGCTCGAGCCGGCGGGGTGCCATTCCCCACCGGCGATTGCGGCATTGTCAGAAGCCAAAATCAAACCCTTCAAAGTCCATGAACTCCGAGCCGACGGCCGAACCCTGTGCCTCGATCCGGTTGAACAGTTCGCCGACATCGCCCGTGAAGGTGACACCGGTATGTTCCCAGGTATAGCGCGCCATGCGTACCGCAGCCCAGGGGCGCATAAGGCCGAGGGTGAGGATCGTCACGATCACGTTGGAAGTGGCGATCCAGGTATAGCGGGTGCGCGATACGTCGCTCATCAGCTGATGCTGGCCATCGAAGGTCGTGGTCGACCAGGTGATGTTGCGCACGCCCGCCTTGTAGAACAGGCCGGCAATGCCGAAGGTGGCAAAAAGCACGATATAGCCAATGACCGCGCTGAAAATGAGCGGGATCTGCTGTTCGGGTGTCAGCAAGCCGGGCGTTTCGATCATCGGCAGGATGAGCGAAAGGTTCATCAGGACGAGGAGCGCGATGATGCCGAGGCCGACGAGCGCGATCAGGAACGACAGAAGCCAGGACTTGTAGAGCGGCCCGAGCTTGGGGTCGGTGTCGAAGGCCTTGCCGCCATAGCGCAGGTTCGAGCCGACATAACGGGCGACCCAGCGGCTGGCGAGCGGCGTCAGGATGCCGATGGTGATGACGGCGAGCAGGCCACCCAGGATGAAGGCCTTGAACGCACCGCCCGCACCGCCGACGAAATCGAAGCGCACATTGCGGTAACTGGTGACGCGGGCGCTGAAGCGCAGGCCCTTGGCGACCAGCCACGGCAGCGCGATCAGCACGACGAGGGTCGGCAGCAGCACGAGGATCGGAACGAGTGCGGCGATCACGTTGAGCACGATGAAGCCGCCAAGCACGATCAAGCGGCCGATGAGGATCTGCAGCCCCTTCGCATGGTATTCAAAGGACCGGCCGAGCAGCACGGTATTGCCGTAGAAGTAACGGTTGCGGCGGACTTTTGCCCAGGCGGAATAAATGCCGAGCGTGATGATCGTCAAAAGCACATTGACGATCCAGATGCCGAAATATTCGGATGCCTTGCCGGTAAACACAATCCGGTGGAAGCCGCCCGCCTGTCCTGCGGGCCGCGCCGATTCTGCAAATGACATAGTTTGCCCCTTCCAAATGCATAGAACACGAGGGGTAAACGGGCCGGGCTTCGCCCCTATTCTTCGCAAAGCACAAAAAAGGGGCAATGCAAAAAGGGCTCCCGGTGGGAGCCCTTTTCGATATTCAATCCAGAAGGATCACTTCATCGTCGGCATGACGAACTCGGCACCGTCCTTGATACCGGACGGCCAGCGGCTGGTGATCGTCTTGGTGCGGGTCCAGAACTTGATCGAGTCCGTGCCATGCTGGTTGAGGTCGCCGAAGGACGAGGACTTCCAGCCGCCGAAGGAGTGGTAGGCCAACGGAACCGGGATCGGCACGTTGACGCCGACCATGCCGATGTTGATGCGGCTGGCGAAGTCACGCGCAGCGTCGCCGTCACGGGTGTAGATCGCGACGCCGTTGCCGTATTCATGCTTCATCGGCAGGTCGAGGGCTTCTTCGTAGTTCTTGGCACGAACGACGGACAGAACCGGGCCGAAGATTTCCGTCTTGTAGATTTCCATGTCCGGCGTGACGTTGTCGAACAGGCAGCCACCGACGAAATAGCCGTCTTCATAACCCTGGAGCTTGAAGCCACGACCGTCGACGACGAGGTTGGCGCCTTCTTCCACGCCCTTGTCGATGAGGCTGAGGATGCGGGCCTGCGCTTCCTTGGTGACAACCGGGCCCATGTCGGCCTTGTCATCGGTATACGGACCGATGCGCAGGCTTTCGATCATCGGCGTCAGCTTTTCGATCAGACGGTTGGCGGTTTCCTCGCCGACCGGAACGGCAACCGAGATCGCCATGCAGCGTTCGCCGGCCGAGCCGTAGCCGGCGCCCATCAGGGCGTTTGCGGCCTGGTCGAGGTCGGCGTCGGGCATGATGATCATGTGGTTCTTCGCGCCACCGAAGCACTGGGCGCGCTTGCCGTTGGAAGCAGCCGTGCCATAGACGTAGCGGGCGATCGGCGTGGAGCCGACGAAGGACACGGCAGCGATATCCGGATGCGCCAGGATACCGTCGACCGCACCCTTGTCGCCGTTGACGACGTTGAGGATACCGGCAGGCAGGCCTGCTTCGATCATCAGTTCGGCAAGACGGATCGGCAGGGACGGGTCGCGCTCGGAGGGCTTCAGGATGAAGGCGTTGCCGCAGGCAATGGCCGGCGCAAACATCCACATCGGGATCATGCCCGGGAAGTTGAACGGCGTGATACCCGCGCCGATGCCGACCGGCTGGCGGATCGAATACATGTCGATGTTCGGGCCGGCGCCTTCGGTGAACTCGCTCTTCATGAGATGCGGGATGCCGATGACGAATTCGCAGACTTCGAGGCCGCGGATGACGTCACCCTTGGAGTCTTCGACCGTCTTGCCATGCTCGCGGGACACCAGGACGGCCAGTTCGTCCATGTTCTGGTTCAGAAGCTCGACGAACTTCATGAAGACGCGGGCGCGGCGCTGCGGGTTGGTGGCGGCCCACTTCGGCTGCGCGGAAAGCGCGCTGTCGATCGCGGCCTGCAGGTCGGCGTCGTTGGCAAGCGCGACCGTCGCCTGAACTTCGCCCGTCGCCGGGTTGAAGACGTTCGCGGTGCGGCCGCTGATGCCGGCGACCTTCTTGCCGTGGATGAAATGGCCGATCTCGTACATAGGGAGTCCTCCGTTGTTATGAGAGGATCATCGCACTTCAATTTGCACAACTCAATCACCTCGGATAAGGAACCGTTGTGCAAAAATTAAAGTCGGAGGCGGAAATGAACTGGGATGACGCACGCATGTTCCTGGCCGTTGCCCGCACCGGCCAGATCCTCGCCGCCTCCCGCCGCCTCGGTGTCAACCATGCGACGCTGAGCCGCCGCGTAAGCGCTTTGGAAGAAGCCTTGAAGACGCGGCTTCTCATCCGCCGCACCAATGGCTGCGACCTCACCGCCGAGGGCGAGGTGTTTCTGCGTGCCGCCGAACGCATGGAGACGGAGATGCTGGCGGCCCAGGCGAGCATCGGCCGCATCGACACGGCCGTCGCCGGCACCGTGCGCGTCGGCGCACCGGACGGTTTCGGCGTGTCCTTCCTTGCCCCCCGCCTCGGACGGCTGACGGCGCGGCATCCGGAGCTGAAGATCCAGCTCGTGCCGGTGCCGCGGTCCTTCTCGCTGTCGCAGCGCGAGGCGGATATTGCTATCACCTTGGAACGGCCGGAACAGGGCCGCCTCGTCTCGTCAAAGTTGACGGACTACACGCTCGGCCTCTACGCCTCGCACGATTATCTCAAGGAAAACGGCACGCCGGAAAGCGTCGAGGACCTCAAGGGCCATCGACGCGTAGGCTACGTGGAAGACCTGATCTTCACCGCCTCGCTCAATTTCACCGGCGAGATCATGCGCAGTTGGGATGCCGGTTTCGAAATCTCAAGCGCCACGGGCCAGACGGAGGCCGTGCGCTCCGGCGCCGGCATCGGCATCCTGCATGACTACATCGCCCGGCAATATGGCGAACTGGTGCGGCTTCTGCCGGCCACTTCGATCCGCCGCGCCTACTGGACGACCTGGCATGAAAGCGCACGCGACCTCGCCCGCGTGCGCACCGTGGCGGAATTCGTGCAGGAAATCGTGCGGCAGGAGCACGACATCTTTCTTTGAGCCTCAGTCGGCTTCGGTCAGCGACGCCGTTTCGGGCATCGGCACCAGCGCGCTTTTCACGCGCATCGCCGCCTTGTCCCCGGACTTTTTCTCTGGCTTCTTGGTCACCGCGACCTTTACCTTCTCCTCCACAGTCTCGCCCGGTAACGGGACACGCACGGCATTGCGGATGACGGCCGGTTCCTCCCTGCGCTTTTCCTCCACGACGCGACGCTTGGGCGTGCGGCGCGGCTCCACCTCGACGCTGTCGTCAAGGATCACGGCTGGCTCGGCACGCGCCAGCATCGGCTGGCTTCGCATAGAGCCGCTGCCGCCGGCATAGCTCAGCAAGTCGAACGTTTCGCGCGTCACCGGTTTCAGCCGCATGCCATCCATCAGCATGGCGAGGCGCTCCTGCGGAAGGGTCGGATGGCAGAAGCGCAGACGCACCTGCGCAGAATAGTTGCCGGTGCCGAGCCGACCCATTGGCGAGACACGCTTGGCGAACTGCCAGGCGTAGACACAGCTCCCAGCCTTGCCGAGCGGGCCGGTGGCATATCCGTAGACGCCGTGCAGGTTCTGCCCGGGCGCCGCATTGATCGCCATCGCGACGCCCGGCAGCGCCTGCCGCATCTCGGCAAGAATTGCGCTGCGTGTCGGCGCCCGCAGGAAGACCATGCCCTCCGAGGGCGTACCGACGCGCACGGTCAGCAGGTTTTCGCCGGCGGATGCCGTGGCGTTGGTGTAGACGATCTTCTGCTCGAAGAAATCGGCGCGCGACGTCTGGCGCACGCTTTCGATGCGGCCCGCAATCGACGGCAGATAGGCCGCCGCAAAGTCCGGGGAGACCTCCGTGGAGAGCGGCGGCGCATCCGGCCGGATAGCACCGGTTTCGAGGAACGGGTCGGGCACGGCGGTGCAGCCGGCGATGAGAAACGGGATTGTGGCGACAAGCAGCCAGCGCATGGGGGTCCTATCGGGTCGAAACGGCGGAGGAGACGGCAAGACCGCGCGCGGCCGCGGGATCGTAGAGATGCATGTTCAGCCGGGTGAAAACGGCCTGTGCCTGGCTGCGGTTGCCGAGATGATAGTAGGCCCAGCCGCGCAACTGGCTGAGATCGGCCGGCTCGGCGACGAGGCTGGCGCGCGCGTTCAGGGCATCGAGCACACGCTGGTATTGCTTGTGATCGAAAGCCGAGCGCGCCCGCTGCCAGTAGATTTCGGCACGCACTTCCCGCTCGCGCTTTTCCGACAGCGGATACATCGCGATCATCGCCTCCGCATCGTCCGTCAGGCGGCCGCGGAGCAGAGTGAGGGCTGCACCGTAGGCAGCATCCTGCTGAGTGCGACTGTTGCCGAGCGCGGCCTCGAAGGCGTTGCGGGCGTCCGCGATGCGGTTCAGCTCGAGATGACACCAACCCTTGATGAGCATGGCGTCGGCCGAGACAGCCCCGCGCGCTTCCAGGTTGGCGATATCCTTGATGCAGGCGCTGAAGCGCTTCGCCTTGAAATGCGCAAAATAGCCGTTGCCGCTGCCAGCGCTGCCTTTTGCCGATGTCGACACGGCAACCGGCGTCTCGACGGCTACGCTGCGACGGGCCTTCGGCGGTGTCGCGATTTTGATCTCTGCCCAGATATCCGGATAGATGTCGCGATACTCCGCCTCCAGCGCCGCGTAATCGGTTTTCTCACCAAGGCGCATGAGGCTGAGGGCGAGGCCCTTGACGCGAACCGGCGCGCTTTCCCAATCCAGCGACTTCAGGAACCAGGCCTTCGATGCCTCGTACTGCCGTGAATTATAGGCGTACCAGGCGAGGATTTCCGCGTGGTCGGCATTCGATGTCGCAAGGATGGCATTGCTGTAGGCCGTCACGGTTTTCACATCCGCATCCGGCTGGTCGGACTTCGAGAAGCGCAGCGACAGCGCGGTCATCAGGAATTCGGGATCGTCGGCAAACTCCGAGATATAGTCCTCCGCGATCGCATAGGCCTCGTCCTGCTTGTTCTGGGCGGCCAGCGAGAGATAGAGGCCCTTGGCATTCTCTTCGTCGCGACGATTTGCAAGTGCTGCCTTGAACCAGCGCTCGGAGTTTTGCGGGGCCTTCAGCTTCAGGTCGTACCAGCCGAGCAGCGACAGGTCTTCGAGGCGCTCGCCCTTGTCCGCCACCGCGCGCAGCTTGCCGACCTCGTCTGCGGCGACCGGCGTCTGGCGCTTTTCATCTGCATTGAAGTCCGCGACGTCCTTGCGCGTCAGGTCGAGTTCGACCGGCTCGAGACCGGCTTGCAGCATTGGCGACACGGCCAGTACGCCCATCGCCTTGCGCACGTCCTCGGAAGAAAAATCCCGAGTGGATTTTTGCAATGTGGTCAGGATCTGCTGGTCCGGCAGGCGTTTGTCACCCTCCCGGAAGAGCAGGCCACGATAGACCTTGGTAAGTGCATCCTTCGCACCGGTCTCGGCGTAGGCGTCGAGCAGCATCCAGACGAGATCGATTTCCTGCTCGCTCGCCGGATCAAGTGCCTTGGCGGCCTCGATGACACCCATCCAATCCTTGCGGGCGGTGGCGGCCATCATCTCGACGCGTTGCTTTCGGCGGGCGAGCTTGCCGGAAAAATCCTCGCTCGGCAGCCACTCGGGGTTTTCAGAGCGGCGGCGGCCGATCTCCGCTTCGACGCCGATAAAGTCGTTCTTCTCATAGAGCGCCCAGAGTGCGCTTTCGTCTATCTGCCGTGCTGCTGGCGAATAGACATCGGCCGGCACGACGAAATCCGGATATTTCTGGCGCAGCCGGTTCGTCTCGGCTTCGAGCCGGTCCTGCTGCTGCTGTTCGGCATAATAGTAGAGCGCCGCCAGTTCGACGTCGCCGGGACCGGCCTTGGTATCGGCGGCCAGGACCAGCGGGGCGAGCGCCGTGGAGCCGGCAAGCAGGGTGGAAAGAAACAGCGTTCTCATTTATCGGACCTCACGCCCTTGCGCGGCACGACGAGCCCCAGCCAGACGGCGAAGGCGCCGAGGCTGGCGAGCACGAGCAGCACGTAAATCTGGAAATTATCGGAGAACCAGGCGGCCGCGATCCGGCGCAGGTTGCCGGGACTGCGGTCGGTCAGGCCGGCGACGTAACGCTCCGCGGCCGGCAGGCTGACAAGCGACAGGCCCGCCGTCTCTATCGTTGCCGTGCCGCCCTCCAGGTCGCGCCAGACCGTGGGGTCGACGAGACGCTGCACGCCGGCATCGAGGTCGCGCGGAGAATTTGCCTTGATCACCGTCCAGGTCGCATTGCCGCCGGGTGCGTGCATCTGCGACAGCGTCACCAGGGACCCCTCGCCGTGGGGCGCGACGCGGGGGCCTTCGTCCCCCTGATAGTTCAGCCAGCGGCCAAAATTCGTCGACGCGGCGGAAAGCCAGCGCTGCGTACGTGCGCTGAAAGACAGGTCGTCCTCCTGTTGCGCGGTGGAATTGTGGAAGGCCTGGAGAAGGTCTGCCGTGTCGTCGCCCGTGCCGCGCGCGCCATCGGACACCGAGGCGGTGACGACCGGGTCTGGTCTGAGGAGGTCGGCGACGGAGGCATTGATATCCGCGGCACTCGGGAAGGCCGCCTTGTCGGCAGAACCAAGGTCGGCAAAGTCGTTCTGCGACGACACGACAAGCGCGTCCCGGCCCGTGCCTTCCGCAGGCGTGCCGATGGCGATCTTCGCATTCAGCGGCGCACGGGCGGATAGCGCAAGGCGCGAGAGAAGGGTTAGGCCTGCGCCGACGGATTGCTCGTCCGCCCGGTCAATGACGAGGTCGAACGGTTTTCCGCCGCTATAGGGATAGGCCTTGCTCGCAAGCGCCGCCAGATCCGGCAGGCGGCCGAGGCGGGCGAGCGCCGGAACCTCGATCGCGGTCGTATCGAGCAGGATGAAGCGCGGCTTGCCGTCGTCGCGCTCTTCCGGCCGGCAGCTCGCATCCGCCGCCATCGGCAGCTCCGCCAGAAGCTCAACACGGTTGACGCCTGGCCGGAAGGCGCGCAGCGGCAACTCGATGCGCTTGCCATCGAACTGCTCGCCCTCGCGGTTGCGGAAGGGATAGCTTTTGACGACCTTGTCGTTGACGCGCACGAGGAGCTGCGCGGTCTGCTCCAGCCCCGGCGAGGTTGCAGCGTGGAGGCGAAGGTCGAGCGTCGCATATTCGGCGGGATAGAAGTCCGCCGGCATTTCCACGGCAAAATCCGTGCGCGACAGGCGACCGGAGAAGACACGGGTCTCATAGCCCGCCTCCCTCAGCGTGCGCCGCTCGCCGGCATCGACGGACAGCACGCCCCTGCCCTTCTCGAAGATGCCGGTCTTCAATCCATCGGCCATCGCCCCCTTCACGGCCGTGAGAACGGCCGCGTTGACGTCACCGAGATTGGCCGCGCGCAGGATGACGGCTGCCCGGTCGGCGGATGCGCCGGCCTGAACGGAAAGTCCGCGTGCGACCGGTGCGAAGCCAAGCTTGGCGAGCGTCGCGCCACCGTTCCGGTCCATCGCCATGATGAGGTCTATGCCTGGACCCGTGCCCGGCTTGTCGGCGACGGAGACCGTCACGTCATCGCGATTGAGAAAGAGGATGAGAGATTGCAGCACCGGAGCGACCTCGTTCAGCGCTTCGGCACTCAGCGCACCGGGAACGACGACGCGGATATCCGTGCGGTGTTCTGCGTTGCGTCGTACGGCGAGCAGGCTGTCAAAATCAGCGAAGGCCGACGACGCGCCCGATGCGAAGCCGCTCAGTGCCGGATCGAGCTTCGTCCAGAGTTCGTAAGTGGCATCCAGCGAGCAATCGACGCGATGGTGCTGCCGGGCGCGGACGCGCACGACATTGCGGCCGGCCTTGAGAAACTCGGATGCAACGGCGATCTTTTCCGTCAGCGTCCGGTTCGGCGAGGCGATGGTAAAACCGCCGAGGTCGCGGCCGTTTATTTCCACATCCATCATCGCGGTATCCGGCAGTACGGAGACGGCATTGATATAGGCAAGGTTCAGCGTGCCGCCGGCGGAGACCTGCGGGCCATCGAGCGCGAAGGTGAAGGTGGCGACGTCATCCTCGCCGGACAGCGTGAAGGCATCCGACGCCTGCTCGAAGGGCACGAGCATGCCGGCTACGCCTTCGGCCGGCTCGTTCTTTTTTGTGGCCACGGGTTGCGGCAGCAGGCCGCCGCTGAGTGTGGTGCCCTCAAGCAGCGGCTTGACGGCATCTGCCACAAGCCCCTCCGCCCGGCCGCTGCCGGCCGAAGCGATGAGGAGAGCGAGCGCCAGCGGTGTAAAAAAGGTGGGCTTAGCCATAGGCCTGGGCTCCTGTGAGGACCGGCGGCAGCTCCGTGGCGCGGCCGGGGATCTGCGCATTGTTTTCCTTCACCACGATGGGGGCGTCGGCGAAGGATTTGACGGCGTTTTCGCGCATGAGGCCGGCCGAATAGCGGAGCGCGCGGAGCGTCTCGCGGATGCTCCAGAGAGCGAAGCGCGAGGTGCCCCAGAAGAAGCTGTGGCGCACCTGGCGGCGCACCAGCCGCTCCTGCAGGACCGCCTGGTCCGAATACATGAGCTCGGCGATCGCCATAAAGGTTTCGGGCGTGCGCTCCTTGTAGGCAAAGCCGTAGACGGTGCCTACGCCTACACCGCGGCTGGAGCGGCAGATCACGTCGAAGGAAATGATCTGGCCAGCGCGGCGCAACTGGATCGTCGCTTCGAGCGGGGTGTCGAGGTCGATCTCCGGTGCCTGCTCGACGAACTCCACCGAGATGCCGCCGGAAGAGGCATCCTGGATGATGATGTTCTTGAGCTTGCCATCCACCTTCATCAGCGCGTGGCGCTTGACGGGAAGGCGCTGGTTGCGGCGCAGTTCCCGCCGCTCGGCGACGACCCCGAGCGCGGCGCCGGCGAGGCCGAGATTGATGAGGTTCCAGCCGGCGACAATGGTCAGGAGTTCGGTGGCGACCGGCTCCGTCAGGAAGCGGTAACCGGAATAGAGAGCGGCGGCCAGCAGCACGAAGAAGATGATGAAATACGGCCGGGCGAGCGGCGACAGCATGCTGCGATCCAGCGTCTGGCCCTTGGCCGTGACGTTGAAGGTGGGCTTTCGCGGGTTGCGGATGACGCTGACGATCGAGCCGAACAGCAGCACCGACTGGACATATTCATAAAGCTCGGAGACCCAGGGCCAGCGCACGCGACCGTAGAGGTAGCTCTGCATGGCGAAGGAGCCGATGAGGTAGGTCACCGCATAGGAAGCGAATTCGAGGATATTCGCCTGGTAGATTTCCAGCGAGAAGAAAATGTAGAGCAGCGGCGAGAAGACGAAGGCGAGCCGCGAGAGCGGAAACAGCCAGAACAGGTTGATGCCGGCATAGCAGATGCGTTGCGCCAGCGTCAGGCCCTTGGCCAGGAATGGCCGGTTCAGGATGAGTATCTGCAGCATGCCCTGGCACCAGCGCGCGCGCTGGCCGATGAAGGAGACGAAGGTCTCCGGCTGGAGGCCGGCGATCAGCGGCTTGTCGACATAAAGGCTGTGCCAGCCCTTTGAATGCAGCGCCAAGGCCGTCTCGCAATCCTCGGTGATCGACTGGCCGGAGAAGCCGTTGGCCGCCGAGAGTGCCGCACGGCGCAGTACAGCCGCCGAACCGCAGAAGAACGACGCGTTCCATTTATCGAGCCCGCGCTGCAGGATCGAATAGAACATCTCGTTTTCCGACGGCATGCGCGCGAAGGTCTGGAGGTTCTTTTCCAGCGGATCCGGGTTCAGGAAATAGTGCGGCGTCTGGACGAGGAAGAGTTTTTTGTCCTTGGCGAAGAAGCCCACGGTCTCGCGCAGGAATTCGCGCACCGGCGCATGGTCGGCATCGAAGACGACGACGAGTTCACCGCTCGAAACCTTCAGGCCCTCGTTGAGATTGCCGGCCTTGGCGTGGTCGTTCTGCTTGCGGGCGTGATAGTGCACGCCGAGCGAGGCGCAGAGCGCCTTCAGCTGCTCGTGGCGGCGGATCGCGGCGATCGAGATGCGCGGGTCCTTGTGGTTGCGCTTCGCCTCGGTACCGCCGTCGTCCAGCAGATAGACGTTCAGCTTGTCCTTCGGATAGTGCAGCGACTTGGCGGCCGCGAGTGTGCCGGCAAGCAGCTCCGGCTCCTCGTTGTAGGACGGAATGAAGACGTCGACCGTCGGCAGGTCCGCCGCATCGCCGAGGTCCGGCGCCTTGCGCTTCAACGGATCGGCCAGCATGAAGAAGCTGATTGCCAGCATGGCGAGGCAGTACATCTCGGCGAGATACAGGATCAGGCCGGGGATGAAGTTCAGCGGTTCGTGGATGCTTGGCAGCGTTTCCGTCGTACGCCAGGACGCGTAGCGCATGGCGAGGATGCCGGCAAAGGTGAAGGTGACGAGCCGGAGGGTGGTGTTCTTCGGGCGCGTCATCGCCAGGAACATCACGCCGAGCACGGCGAAACTGAGAACAAGCTGGGCTTGGAGGCTGAGCGGCAGCCAGAGAAGGAACAGCCCGAACATGCCGGCGGGAATCGCCAGCCATTTGACGCACGTCATGTGCATTTGAAGAACCCCATTTGCATCGCGGCAGCGCGTCATGCGGACCGGTCCCACACAGGAACAGGTGAGACCCTAGGGATTCATTGGTCAACGGATTGCTAATGCAGTGCCAAATCGGGACTGCCACCGCTGGCGTGGTAAAGGAAGGGTTTACAACGCTTTAGGGATGAACCGGCGCCTGCGCCTTCGCGACGATGAGAATGCCGAAAAGCGAAACGACCAGCCCCACCGCCATCGCCCAGGATAGCGGCTCGCCGAACATCAGCCAGGCCCAGATCATCGTCACTGGCGGGCTGAGATACAGGATCGCGGTCACCCGTGCGGGCGAGGATTTTCTGAGTGCGAGGTAATAGAGGCTCCAGGCCGCGAAGGTTGCGATGAAGACCAGCCAGAGAATACCGCCGATGAAGCCGGCGTCGAGCACGGGCAGCACGGTGCCTTCGTGCCAGGCCAGCACGGAAAAGATCGCAGCAGCCGAGAGGCACTGGATGCACAGGCTCTGATAGACCGGCATCGCATTGACCCTACTGCGCTTTTGCAGCAGCGTCGCCAGCGCAAGCGCGAGCGTCCCGAGCACGGGAAGACCATAGGCCCACAGCGGCACGTCGCCCAGTTGCACCGACCAGCCGGAGGCGATGAGCACGCCGGCAAGGCCGATGAAGGAGCCGACCCACTGCCGCGCAGTCAAGGCCTGCCCCAGAATGGGCCAGGACAGGAACGCGACGGCGAGCGGCAGCATGTCCGTGATCAACGCCACGAGACCGGTCGGCACGCCGTAGGAGATCGCCAGCGCAAAACCCGAGAGGTAACCGGCCATGGCGAGCGCGCCGAGCAGCATCTGCAAGGCGATATCCGATCGCCGGATCTTCGGCCCCATCATGAGCGCAAAGGGCAACAGAACCAGTCCCGAGATGAGGCTGCGCCAGAGAAGGATGAGAAAGATCGGCGCGTGATCATTCGCAAATCGGACGCCGATGAATCCGGCGCTCCAGGTCACCACCAGCGCCGCTTCGAGAAGCACGAGGATGACAAGCGCCCAAAGTCGACTGGGCCGGCGAGCGGGCAGCACCGCAAGATCGGTGGTTGTCATAGCCGGTCCACGATCGCGATCGCGAGCTTGCGCGCCGCCTTCAGCCGTCCATCATGGCCATCGAGACCTGCACGCGCCATCGCCCCTTCGAGTACGAAGGAAAGATGCTCCGCCGTCTCGTCGATCGCAGCCCCACCGCCCGGATTCATTTCGCTCAGATATTGCCTGAAGAGTTGCTCGACCTCATCCTTCTGCACCGCAACCGTCGCACGGCCGGCATCCCCGACGGGAAGCTCGGCCGCCGCGTTGAGAAGCCCGCAGCCGCGAAAACCCCAGCCATAGGCGAGCTCCGCATGGTCGACATAAGAATCGAAGACGGCCAGAAGCCGATCCCGCGGCGTTTCGGCGTTCGCGAGGCGCTCGCGGTAGAGCACGTGCCACTCCTCAAGGCGCGCATCGAGATAGGCCTTCACCAGATCCGACTTGGAGGCGAAGTTGTTGTAGAGGCTCATTTTCGCGACGCCCGCATGGGCCGTGATCGTGTCGATCCCCGTCGCCCCGACCCCATCGCGATAAAACAGTTCCGCAGCCGATTTCAGCAATCGTTCCCGCGCCGGCACTCGTTCACCCATCACGCACCTCAATTCACTATGTAGACAGATCTACCTAATTCTTTGCATTGTCAAGGGAGGCGCGTCCAGCGGTGCGGGCACACGCCTGAAGCGGAAGCGTGATGAGACTTGGGGAGATACGACAGGCCGTCCGCGATATCGCAACCGCGACGTGAGTCGGCTCAGGTCTTATCGATGCAGGCGACGGGAGGAGAGTACTCCTCTCTCCCGATAAGTCTCTGTAGCATTTAGACTTATCAGGAGAGAGGAATGGTACGGTTGAGTGGGGTCGAACCACCGACCTCAGGTGCCACAAACCTGCGCTCTAACCAACTGAGCTACAACCGCACACGGGCGCGTCTGGCGCGCTTGGTGCGTCACATACGGGCAGCCGCACTATTTTTCAAGCGTTTTTTGCAAGAGCCCGTAAACGAAAATGGCCGGACGATTGCCCGGCCATTGTAACATGGCGCGTAAACCCGCGCTATGTGGCGCTTCAGACGGCCTTGAAGGACTTCATGGCCTTTTCAGCAGCCGACTTGCCCGGAGCCGAAACCTTTTCGGCAACCTTCTTGGAGGTTTCCTGCAGGGTCTTGGCCTGCTCGACGGCAACTTCGGCCTGCTTGCGCAGGAAGGCGGTCTGCAGTTCGAAAAGTTCGGAAACCGACTTTACGCCGAGCAGGGCTTCCAGGTGCGAAAGCGAATTTTCAGCATTGGTGCGAAGCGCGTCGATGGCCTTGAGGCCGAGTTCGACGGAGCCGGCCTGCGCGCTCTCAAGCGTCGCTTCGACGGTCTTGGTCGCGTCTTCGGCGGCTTCCTTCATCTTGGCATAGGCTTCCTTGGACTGCGCGGCCCCCTTTTCGGCGAAATCGCGGAAGCTTTCGGAAAGCTTGCTCGGGTCGATGGAAGCGATGGAGAATACGTCGTCGATCTTCTTGGTAGCCATTGTCTGCGCTCCTTGGTTTGGCCCTCTCTAGAGGCGCCATGTTTTTGGATGAGCTTTATATAGCCGATCTCATTTCGCATTGCAACAAAATTGTGCGCTGCACAATAAATCGTGGCACCGTTAACCCTTTCGCCTGAAAGCCCGGGGCTCCCCGGCCTCGCCGCTGGACCCTCCGCCTATGCACGGCTATTAATAAAGCGTTAATCGAAAACCGGGACGCCGGAGTCAGATACAGGCCTGAATATGTCCGCAAAGCAGTATCCCTTCATCGACGTCGCCGTCCACGAGCGGGTGCGCCTGCCGTTTTCCCGCGGCGAGGCCGTCGTGCTGTTTTCCAGGGATATGGCCCGGGTGCTCTGGTCGAACGGCCGGGGTGCGACCCTGTTCGGGCAGGACAATATCTACGATTTTCTCGATATCGGCCCGGACCGCGCGGATGTCGCCTACCGCCAGCTCGCGGCGACGGCCCGGCAGGTGCAGGCACCGGGCGAGCGACGCGGCTTCGTCATGCGCATCGGCAGCGGCTTTCGCAGCGTACCGGTAAATGCGGTCGTCGAGGGTGTCACCATCCGCCCCGGCGAAGAGGCGATCCTGTTCAGCGCACCCGTCGCCCTCGGCCGCCAGAGCCAAGAGGACGCCGCGGCCGCCATGCTTACCGGCTTCGACGACCCGGACACGCATATGGCTGTGCTCGACGGCGAGGGCACTGTCATCGCGGCATCGGAGGGCTTTGACCGGATTGCCGTCAGCCCGGAGACGCGCCGCGCCCTCGTCGATGCCGCCGGACGCAGCGCCGAGCATCTGGTCAAGCGCCCCATCGCCACCGGCCGCGGCCACCTGCCTGCCGCCATCGGCCGCATTTCCAGCGAACCAGCACTTCACTTGCTCTTTGCCGTCGAAACCATTCTCGGCCACCTCGATCCGGATGAGGACGAGGCACAGCCTACCGCCGCCATCGAGATTGCGGCAGAGGCCGAGCCGATCGATGCCATCGTCCCCTCCCCGGAGAGCGAGCCGCTGGTTGAAGAAGAACGGGCTGATCCGGTCGACCCTGTTTCCGACGAGCCAGTAATGGATTCGGCCGAAGAACCTGCGGCAGACGAATCCGTTGCCGAGGAGACCGCAGCCGAAGATACGGAACCTCTGCCGGAGGAGGTCGCGGAGCCGGTCCTGGACATGCAGCCGAAAAGCGAACGGCCGACCGCCGAGACGTCACAAGCGGCGCAGGAAGACCCCATCGCAGAATCTGTGGAAGATGCGAACGCCGCCGCAGTGGAAGAAGCTGCCACTGACGCCAGCGAGGCTGTCGAGGCTGTCGAGGCTGTCGAGGCTGTCGAGGCTGTCGAGGCTGTCGAGGCTGTCGAGGCTGTCGAGGCTGTCGAGGCTGTCGAGGCTGTCGAGGCAAAATCCGGTTTTACCTTCAATCCGCAAGGCCGGCCCATCCGTTTTGTCTGGAAGATCGATGCCGAGGGCCGGTTCAGCGAGATTTCGGAAGAATTCGCCGCCGCCGTCGGCCCAAAGGCCGCAACGATTTCCGGTGAACGCTTCACCGATGTCGCCGCCCGCTTCGATCTCGATCCGGAAGGCAAGATCGGCGACCTCCTGCGCCGCCGCGACACCTGGTCGGGCAAGACGATCCGCTGGCCTGTCGAAGGCACCAGCCTTGTCGTGCCGGTGGATCTCGCCGCCCTGCCGACCTATTCGCGCAACCGGGAATTCGACGGTTTCCGCGGCTTCGGCATCGTGCGCATCGCCGACGCGGTTGAGGATACTCACGCGCGGGGGCTGACGCTGGACCAGTCCGTCGCCGCAGCCGAGGCAGAGGTCGAAGAAACCCTCGCCGAGGAAACCGGTACTCTGCTGGAAAGCGCTGCGGACGAACTGGATGAAGATGCGGTAATCACCGCAGACGATGTTTCCGCACTGCCGGGTGAACCGGTTGTCGAAGCCGACGAAGCACGCCCGTCGGAAGGGGCCACGGAGACGGAAGACACCGCTCCGGCCGTAGAGGCGGACGATACGACAACTTCGGCGAGCGACGAACAGGACGCCTTCCGCGGCGAACGCCCGGCGCTGCGCCTTGTCGAAACCCCGACCCGCCGCCAGTCGGACAAGGTCGTGCAGCTCGAAACCCGGCGCAATCGCGGCGGTCTTTTCGATGGCCTGTCGACCGGAGAACAAGCGGCATTCCGTGAAATCGCCCGCCAACTCGGCGAGACCTTTGGCAAACGCAAGGCGGAAGACCTCCCGTCCGGCGATGTGCCGGAGACACGTGCAGACGAACAGACAGACGCTGCAACCAGAACCAGCGTCACCGAAGAGCAAGCCCGAAACGCGGAAGAGCCGATCGCGGCACCCGTGACTGGCGTTTCCGAGACGGAAATGCCGGGCCTCGAAGTCGGCCCGCATGCCGACGACCTCCTGCCGAACGACCATGCCGTCGAGCGCACCGGATTTGCCCCATCGCGCCGGCAGATGGACTACGGCCTCACCGCCGCAGTGGTCGACGCGTTGCCGGTTGCGCTGCTCGTGCATGTCGGCGAACGGCTTATCCATGCCAATCCGGAATTCTTCCGCCTGACCGGCTACAGCAACCTCGAAGACCTCGAAGCCTCAGGTGGCCTCGATATCCTCCTGGCCGGCCCGGACGCGGAAGACGGCGATGGCATGATGGCGTTGCGCCATGCCGACGGCGAAAGCACGAGCGCAGTGCGCGCCCGCCTCCAGTCGATCCGCTGGGAAGATGGCACGGCGCTGATGCTGGCGCTGACACCGGCGCAGGAAAAACCTGCCCTTTCGCTGGTCGAGACGGCACCGGTGCCGGCTCAAAGCGACGAGCGCTCGGCCGATCAGGCGGCAGCCTCCGCCCTTCGCGTCGAGGTCAGTGAGCTGCGTTCCATCCTCGAAACCGCGACGGACGGCGTCGTGGTCGTCGGCCATGACGGCGACATTCGTTCGATGAATCGCTCGGCGAGCGCCCTCTTCAACTATGACGAAGATGAGACGCGCGGCCGGCCGTTTGCCATGCTGTTCGCCCATGAAAGCCAGAAGGCGGTGCTCGATTATCTCGCTGGCCTCGCCGGCCATGGCGTTGCAAGCGTGCTGAATGATGGGCGCGAGGTCATCGGCCGTGAGGCCGGCGGCGGCTTCATCCCGCTGTTCATGACCATGGGCAGCCTCTCCTCGTCCTCCGGCTATTGCGCGGTCATCCGAGACATCACCCAGTGGAAGCGCACCGAAGAGGAACTGCGCAACGCCAAGCGGGCGGCCGAGACGGCAAACGCCCATAAGAGCGACTTTCTTGCGCGCGTCAGCCACGAAATCCGCACGCCGCTCAATGCCATCATCGGTTTTTCCGACATGATGGCGACGGAGCGCTTCGGGCCGATCGGCCATCCGCGCTACATCGAATATGCCAATGATATCGGCCGTTCCGGCCGCCATGTTCTCGATATCGTCAATGACCTGCTCGACATTTCCAAGATCGAGGCGGGCGAGATGGATCTGGAGTTCACCGCCGTCGGCCTCAACGAGACGATCGCGGAAGCCGTCTCGCTGGTCCAGCCACAGGCAAACGGGCAGCGCGTCATCATCCGCACCTCGCTGTCGAACAACGTGCCGCAGATCGTGGCCGACCTGCGCTCGATCAAGCAGATCGCCCTCAACATCCTGTCCAATGCCATTCGCTTCACGCCGGCCGGCGGACAGATCGTGGTTTCCACCGCCTACGAGGCGAACGGCAGCGTCGTGCTGCGCATCCGCGATACCGGCGTCGGCATGACGCGCAGCGAGTTGGAGCAGGCGATGAAGCCTTTCCGGCAGGTGACGACAGGGTCGCGCAAGCGCGGCGACGGAACCGGCCTTGGCCTGCCGCTCACCAAGGCGATGGTCGATGCCAATCGGGCGAATTTCTCAATCAGCTCCACGCCGAACGAGGGCACGCTTGTGGAAGTGATCTTTCCTTCGCCCCGTGTGTTGGCAGACTGAGCCGATTGTTCTAGACCGGCTGAAACGCCCTACGGTGCCCTGACCTTGCGCGGGGTTGCCGCATCGCCGAGGTAATGCCTTGCAGGTCTCGTCCGAAAGCGCACCGGTGCGCGTCCAGCGCCGTTTTGGTGCAGCCCGCCACCCGCTGCTGTCTGCCGCCGCCGTGCTGGCGGCTGTCATCGTGCTGATGCCGGCCATCGCCATCGTCGTGATCGCGGCAACGGGCGGCACCGATACCTGGCCGCATCTCCTCAGCAACGTCATACCGCGCGCCACGCTGCGCACACTCATTCTGCTGGCCGGCGTCGGCACGATCACGGCGATCGTCGGCGTCGTGACGGCCTGGCTGGTGGCGAGCTGCGACTTTCCCGGCCGCCGACTGCTCTCCGGCCTGCTCGTGCTGCCGCTCGCCATTCCCGCCTATCTCGGCGCCTATGCCTTTGCGGAATTCTTTTCCTTCACCGGGCCGGTGCAGACGGCCTACCGCGCGCTTTTCGGTTTCCAGACGAGCCGTGACTACTGGTTTCCGGAGGTGCGCACCACCGGCGGCGCCATGCTGGTCCTGTCCAGCGTGCTCTATCCCTATATCTACCTCGCCGCCCGCTCGATGTTCCTGATGCAGGGCCGGGCGGCGGCGGATGTGGCGCGCACGCTGGGTGCCGGACCGCTGAAGGTCTTCGCAAGAATCCAGATCCCCATGGCGCGGCCGGCGATCATGGTGGGATTGACGCTCGTCGCCATGGAAACGCTGAACGATATCGGCGCGGTCGAATATCTCGGCGTGCAGACGCTGACCTTCTCGATTTTCGATACCTGGCTCAACCGCGGCAGCCTGGCCGGTGCAGCACAGATCGCCTGCGTCATGCTGCTTTTCGTCATCTGCCTGATGGTGATCGAGCGCGCCGCGCGCCACCGGCAGCGTTTCACCAGCCAGAAGACGACAGCGGCGGTGCACGATTCCATACGCCTCAAGCTTGGCGGCTGGAAGAAATGGGCCGCAAGTGTCGCCTGCCTGCTGCCGCCCGTCATCGGCTTTGCCGTTCCCGTTTTCGTGCTCGGCGGCTATGCCGTGCGCCGGCTGGATCAGTTCGCCTCGACGCGGCTGCTTTCCGCGCTCTGGCAAAGCCTGCTCGTCTCGGGCTCGACGGCCCTTGCCGCGGTGCTGCTCGCCTTCCTGCTTGCCTATGCTGCCCGCTCGACGCGCTCCCGGCTGATCGCTGCCGCCGGGCGCTTCGCATCCTTCGGCTACGGCGTTCCGGGCACGGTGCTGGCCATGGGGGTGCTCATTCCCCTCGCCACGTTCGACAATGCGTTCGATGGCTTTTTGCGCGCACATGTCGGCATCTCGACTGGCCTGCTGCTTTCCGGCACCGGCTTCGCCATCATCTATGCCTGCACGGTCCGTTTCCTGACGATGGCGGAGGGCACGATCGATGCGGGCTTCCACAAGCTCTCGCCGCATCTCGACATGGCTGCCCGCACCCTGGGGCGCACCAGCGGACAAACGCTCTGGAGCGTGCTGCTGCCGATGATGCGGCCGGCGACGCTGACGGCCGCTCTCCTCGTCTTCATCGAGACGATGAAGGAGCTGTCGGCGACGATCATGCTGCGGCCGTTCAATTTCAACACGCTCGCCACCCTCGTCTACGAGGACGCTTCCCGGGCGAAGGTGGAGGATGCGGGTGTGCCCGCCATCATCATCGTGGCGGTCGGGCTTATTCCCGTCTTCCTCGTCTCGCGCTCCCTCGAGCGGAAGAACGATTAAAAAAAGAGGGCGGCAAAAGCCGCCCCGATAGGTGAATGCTGTCCAACAAAAGCGAAGGTGAACGGCTTCATGCCATCGGGTCGGGTGCGACCGGAAGCCCTCCATCGGGCGTGCTCAAGTTGATACGACTTTGCCCCGTTCCGACTTAACAAAACCTTACCCGACCGGTTTCGGCACAAACCTTTTGTTCACAACTTCGCGAGCTTGGTTAATGCAGTCGGTTAGAGAGACGTTAACGCCGGTGGCGTTCACGATTTCAGCGCCTCCAGATCGGCGAAGAGGTCCAGCGCCTCGGGATTGGCGAGCGCCTCCTTATTCTTTACCGGTCGGCCGTGCACGACCTCACGCACCGCAAGCTCGACGATCTTGCCGGATTTGGTACGGGGTATATCCGCGACCTGGATGATCTTGGCCGGCACATGGCGCGGCGAGGCGCCGGTGCGGATTTTGGTCTTGATCGCCTTTTCCAGCGCCGCGTCCAGCACCGTGCCGGGCGCAAGGCGCACGAAGAGCACGACACGCACATCGTCGTCCCAATCCTGGCCGATGCAGAGGGCCTCAAGGACCTCGTCCAGCTGTTCGACCTGGTTGTAGATTTCCGCCGTGCCGATGCGCACGCCGCCGGGATTCAGGGTTGCATCCGAGCGGCCGTGAATGATGATGCCGTCATGGCTCGTCCATTCGGCAAAATCGCCATGGCACCAGATATTGTCGAAGCGCTCGAAATAGGCGGCGCGATATTTTTCGCCGTCCGGGTCGTTCCAGAACATGACCGGCATGGAAGGGAAGGCCCTGGTGCAGACGAGTTCCCCCTTTTCACCACGCACGGTGTGGCCGTCCTCATCCCAGACGTCCATCGCAAGGCCAAGGCCCGGCCCCTGGATTTCGCCACGCCAGACCGGCCGGAGCGGAATGCCAAGCACGAAGCAGGAGACGATGTCCGTGCCACCGGAGATGGAAGCGAGCTGCACGTCCGGCTTGATGCCCTCATAGACGAAGGTGAAGCCCTCGGGCGAGAGCGGCGAGCCTGTCGAGGTAAGCAGGCGCAGGCTGGAGAGGTCGTGCGTCGTGTGCGGCGTGAAGCCGCCCTTGCGCACGGCGTCGATATATTTGGCCGACGTGCCGAAGACCGCGAATTTTTCGGCCTGCGCGTAGTCGAACAGCACATTGCCGTCGGGATGGAACGGAGACCCATCGAACAGGCAGAGCGTGGCGCCGACCGCAAGACCGGAGACCAGCCAGTTCCACATCATCCAGCCGCAGGTGGTGAAATAGAACAGCCGATCACCCTCGACGAGCCCGCAATGCAGGCGGTGTTCCTTCAGGTGCTGCAGCAGTGTGCCGCCGGCCGAATGCACGATGCATTTCGGCACGCCGGTCGTGCCGGAGGAGAACAGGATATAGAGCGGATGACGGAAGGGGAGCTGCGCGAAGGTCAGTGGCTTCGCCTCGTACGGCGCCGTCAGCGCTTCGAGCGAGCGGCCATCGGCAAGCGACGCGGCAAGCGCTTCGGCATCGCCGGCATAATGCACCACAAGAACCGGCACACCGAGCTTGCCGGCCACCGCCTGCACCTTGGCGGACACGTCCTGGAGCTTGCCGGCATACCAGTAGGCATCGCAGGTGATAAAGAGCTTGGGCTCGATCTGGCCGAAGCGGTCAAGCACGCCCTGCTCGCCGAAATCGGGCGAACAGGAGGACCAGATAGCCCCCAGCGAGGCGGTGGCGAGCATGCAGGCGATGGTCTCCGGCATGTTCGGCATCATCGCGGCAACGCGGTCGCCCTCGCCTATGCCGAGTGCTGCAAAGGCCTGCTGCAGCTTCGAGACGCGGCCGCGGAGCTCGTCCCAGGACCAGCGATAGGAGACCTTGTCTTCGCCGCGGAAAACGATCGCATCGCCAGGGCCGGTCGCTTTCAGGAGGTTCTCGGCAAAATTCAGCTGGCCGTCGGGGAAGAAGCGCGCTTCCAGCATGCGGTCGCCGTTTTCGAGCGCCACATTCCCCTTTGCGCCGATGACGCCACACTCGTCCCAGACCGCAGTCCAGAAGGCAGCGCGATCTTCCACCGACCAGGCGTGAAGATCGTCAAAGGTTCTGAAGTCGCGTCCGGCGGCCTGGCCGGCGGTCTTCATGAATTGGGCCATCGGGCTTTTTGTCAGGATTTCGGCCGAAGGTTCCCACAGGGGCTTTTCTGACGTCATGCTGTCCTCCACTCCATCGCACTTCGTATAGCATGTTGCGCCGCAGTATAAAGCGGCGAACGCCGGTTCGCGCCGTTGCCGACCGCAATTCCGCCATGGCACCATTTGATTTCTTGGTCCCAAGCGCCTATCCCCGTTCGCCTGTCGAAATGTGAACGCTGCCGGCCAAGGACCTGCATCCGAATGATCCTTTCCCGTTTTTTCCAATCACGGCATCTGGTGCTGGGCTTCCTTGCGATCGTCGTCCTCGTCGCGGCGGTGCGCGTCGGTTTTCCCTTCCTCGTCCAGACGGATACGGTGCGCCGGGAAATCGGGGAGACGCTGGAAGCCTGGACGGGTGCCGATGTCGAGATCGGGCGCGAGGCGGAGTTTTCCTTCTGGCCCTATCCGCAGGTGACGATCGGCAACGTGCGCGTCATCGATCCGCAGGCGCAAGCCGGCAACCGGGAGCTCGCCTCCATCGAGAGCCTTTCGGCAAGCTTCGACCTCTTCGGCGCGGTGCGCGGCAAGCCGGTCTTCGGCGATTTCGATCTCGTGCGCCCGACGATCCACGTCGGCTGGAAAGCCGACGGCACGTTCAACTGGCGCCACAGCGGCTGGCTGATGCAGGCGATCGATGCTACCGCCGCGGTGGCCGAGGGGCAGGCGACACCCGAACTGCCCGCAGAACGCATCGGCACGATCAACGTGACCGACGGCACGATCGAGGTGCAGCACGAAAACGGCAGCGCGCCGTTCCGGATTTCCGACATCAATGGCGATATCGACTGGGCAGCCCTCCGGCGGCCGCTCGACCTCACGCTGTCCGGCATCATCAATGGCGAAATGACGCGCTGGACCTTCTATTGCGACCAGCCGCTGGCGCTCCTTGCCGGGCGCAATGCCACGGTGCGTACCAATCTGTCCGCCGATCCGACCACCGTGAATTTCGAAGGCCTCGCCAACCTTTCCAGGAACGCCTTCGTCTCCGGCAACCTGTTGCTCTCCACGCCATCGCTCGGCCACCTGCTGGCCTGGCAGGGCAAGGAGATCCCCTCGGTCGGCAGCATGGGCCAGGTGACGGTAGAGGCGAAAGTGGCGACGGCTGGGTATTCGGCAAAGCTCGAACAGCTCAAGCTGACACTTGCCAACGCGCAGGCAACCGGCGTGCTCGACATCAACATGCCGCCCGATGGCGTGCCGCAGCTGGGCGGCACCCTCGCCTTCGATCACATCGACCTGCGCGCCGTCCTGACCGCCTTCGCACCGGGTGCCGAGCAGAATACCGCAAGCATCGACACCGCCTTCGTTCACCAGTTCGGCATGGACCTCAGGCTATCGGCCAAGACGGCGGATTTTGCGCCCTTCTCCCTGCAGGACCTTGCGGCCGGCATGCGCATCGAAAACGGCCGCGCCTCCTTCGATGTCGGCGACAGCACATTGATGGGCGGGCGTGCGACAGGGCGGATCTCGCTTTCCGAACAGGGCATCCGTGGCGGTGGCCGCTTGCAGATGTCGCTCGGCGATGTGGATATCGGCGCGATCGTCAGTACGCTCGCCTTGCCGGGACCGTTGCCGTCAGGGCGTGGTTCTGCGGATTTCGAGCTTTCGACGGAACGGCCGCTCTGGGCGACGACGCTCTCGGATGTGTCCGGCCAGTTCCGCCTGCGCATGGGCGCTGGCACGCTCAACCATTTCAACCGGCAGGCCTTCGAGGAACGCGCGGGGCAAAATGCCTTCTTCAACTTCTCCGAAGCGGCGGACGGATCGTTCGATTTTGTGCGGGCTGATGTCGAGGCCAAGCTCGATCGCGGTCTTGCGGAACTGACGAAAGCGGAGATCGAGGGCAATGAGAAGATCCTGGCGCTCTCGGGCATGATCCCCTATCGCAGCGGCAGCGTGGCGCTGGCCGGCTCGCTCGCCGACCGGCCGCAGGCGGATGCGACCGCCGTCGTCAATCCGACGATCAGCTTCTTCGTCGGCGGCTCCTGGCCGGAACCGGTGATCTCGCCGATTTCCATCCTGACGGGGCAGCAGCCCCGCCAGTAATTCTTTGACAGATATCAGCGGCCGGCGAAGGCCGCCTGCTCGTCCCTGACGCGCTGCACTTCGCGCCGCTTCGTCATGATCGAAGCGATGATGACGCCGATGGCGACGAAGCCGATGAGCAGCGTGCAGGCCGCGTTGATCTCCGGCGTCACACCGAGGCGCACCTGGCTGTAGATCTTCATGGGCAGCGTCGTGGCACCGGGGCCGGACGTGAAGCTCGAGATGACGAGGTCGTCGAGCGACAGCGTCAGCGCCAGCATCCAGCCCGACAGCACGGCCGGCGCGATAATCGGCAGCGTCACCTCGAGGAAGGTCTTCACCGGCGTAGCACCGAGATCCATCGCCGCCTCCTCGACCGAGCGATCGAAGGAGAGCAGGCGCGACTGCACCACGACCGTCACGAAACACATCGAGAAGGTGATATGCGCGAGCGTCACCGTCACGAAGCCGCGGTCGAAGCCGATGGCGACGAAGAGCAGCAGCAGCGACAGGCCGGTGATCACTTCCGGCATGACGAGTGGCGCATAGACCATGCCGGAGAACAGCAGACGACCACGAAAGCGCGTGTAGCGGGTGAGCGCCAGCGCCGCCATGGTGCCAAGGGCCGTCGCGATGGTGGCGGAGAGCAACGCCACGCGGATGGTCACCCAGGCCGCATCCATGAGGCCCTGGTTATGGAAGAGCGCGACATACCACTTTGTCGAGAAACCACCCCAGACCGTCACGAGCTTCGATTCGTTGAACGAGAAGACGACCAGCAGCACGATCGGCAGGTAGAGGAAGGCAAAGCCCAGAACGACGGAAACGATGTTGAAACGGGACCAGCTGTTCATGGTTCTACCTCCCCTGCTCTTCGGCCTTGGCCTGCGCATTCTGGAAGAACACGATGGGCACGACCAGAATGAGGAGCAGGATGGTGGCAACGGCGGCCGAGACCGGCCAGTCACGGTTTGCGTTGAATTCGTTCCACAGCGTCTTGCCGATCATCAGCGTCTGTGACCCGCCGAGCAGGTCGGGGATGACGAACTCGCCGACGGCCGGGATGAAGACGAGCATGCAGCCCGCAACGACACCGGGAATGGAGAGCGGGAAGGTTATCTTCCAGAACGCCGAGATCTGCGGGCAGCCGAGATCCTGCGCGGCCTCGATCAGCGTGTTGTCCATCTTTTCCAGGGCGGAATAGAGCGGCAACACCATGAAGGGCAGGTAGGAATAGACGATACCGATATAGATCGCCCAGTTGGTGCCGAGAATGATCAGCGGCTGGTCGATGACGCCGATGCTCAGCAGGAACTGGTTGAGCAGGCCTTCCGGTTTCAGGATCGCAATCCAAGCATAGACGCGGATCAGGAAGCTCGTCCAGAACGGCAGGATGACGAGCATCAACAGCGTCGGGCGCAAGGTGCGCGGCGCCTGTGCCATGCCGTAGGCGATGGGGTAGCCGATGAGCAGCGTGATGAGGGTCGAGACACCCGCGATCCACAGGCTCGACAGATAGGCGTTCATATAGAGCGCATCTTCGGTCAGCCAGACGTAGTTTGCGAAACTGAACTGCCCGATCTTGCCGAAGAAGCCGGAAAGACCGTCCGCCAGCGCGAAGACCGGCTCATACGGTGGCTGGGCGATCGCGGTGGTCGAGAGCGAGATGCGGAAGACGATGAAGAATGGAATGAGGAAGAAGAACAGCAGCCACGCATAGGGAAGGATAATGACAAGGCGGCTGAAGATGGCGGAGCCGAGCTTGTTCATCGGTCAATCCTTCAAGACGACGCCGGCGGTTTCGCCGAAGGAGACCCAGACCTTCTCGTCATAGGCGATCGGATCCTCAACCTCGCGCTGAGCATTCAGCATGGAGGCCTTCACCACCTTGCCGCTGCCGAGCTTGACATAGAAGACCGTCATGTCGCCGAGATAGCCGATGTCCCAGATCTCGCCCTGGGCCGCATTCACGGAAGCGTCGGCCGGGGCTGTCCGCGTGACCTTCATCTTTTCCGGCCGGATGGCAAAGCCTGCGGCACTGCCCGTCGTCGGACCGTTCGCCGTTGCGGTGCGGATGGTGAAGCCCTCGTTGACGGCAAGCTCGACCTTGCCGTTGCCGTTGGCAGAGACCTTGCCGTCGAGGATGTTGACGTCGCCGATGAAGTCCGCGACGAAGCGGGAATTCGGCGCCTCGTAGATTTCCGCCGGCGTCGCCACCTGAACGACCTTGCCGTGGCTCATCACCGCGATACGGTCGGCCATGGTCATCGCCTCCTCCTGGTCGTGTGTCACGACGACGAAGGTGAGGCCGAGTTCCTGCTGCAAATCCATCAGCTCGAACTGGGTTTCCTCACGCAGCTTCTTGTCGAGCGCGCCAAGCGGCTCGTCGAGCAGCAGCACCTTGGGGCGCTTGGCAAGCGAGCGGGCGAGCGCCACGCGCTGGCGCTGGCCGCCGGAAAGCTGATGCGGCTTGCGCTTGGCGAACTGCTCGAGTTTCACGAGCTTCAGCATCTGCGTGACGCGTTCGGCAATCTCGTTCTTCGGCATGCCGTCCTGGCGCAGGCCGAAGCCGATATTGCTTTCCACCGTCATGTGCGGGAAGAGCGCGTAGGATTGGAACATCATGTTGACCGGCCGCTTGTAGGGCGGAATGCCGGCAATGTCCTGGCCGTCGAGGATGATTTCGCCCGACGTCGGCCGCTCGAAGCCGGCGAGCATGCGCAGAAGCGTGGACTTGCCGCAGCCGGAGGCACCGAGGAGCGCAAAGAACTCGCGGTGATAGATGTTGAGGGTGAGATCATCGACGGCAGTGAAATCGCCGAACCTCTTCGTGACATTGCGGAACGTGATGTATGGTTTTGCGTCCGGATCCGTCCACGGCGCGAAGGAACGACGGATATTGCCGAGAGATTTCATTGCCTGTCCCCATCTCTTTTATTGGCAGTCAAAATGAAATTGCCCGGAAGCATCTTCCGGGCAATTCATCCTAGACCGGTTATTGGCCGGTCACGATTTTGGTCCACGCCCGTGTGAACAGGCGCTGCGTTTTGGCATCCAGCGTGGTGTTGGTGAAGAGCTTCGCCAGCGTCGCCTCATCCGGATAGATCGTCGTGTCCTTGATGATCTCTTCCGGCATGACGGCCTGAGCAGCCTTGTTGCCGTTGGCGTAGTGGATGTAGGTCGATGCCTTGGCGATGACTTCCGGGCGCATGATGTAGTCGAGGAAGGCGTGGGCCTCGTCGACATGCGGTGCATCAGCAGGGATCGCCATCTGGTCGAACCACATCTGCGTGCCTTCCTTCGGAATCACGTAGCCGACCTCGACGCCGTTCTTGGCTTCTTCGGCACGGTCGCGGCCCTGGAAGATATCACCAGACCAGCCGACGGCGATGCAGATGTCGCCGTTCGCGAGGCCGTTGATGAACTCGGAGGAGTGGAACTTGCGCACGAAGGGGCGGATCTTCTGGAGCGCTTCCTCGGCCTTGGCGAGATCGGCCGGGTCATGGCTGTCCGGGTTCAGGCCCAGATAGGCGAGCGTGACCGGGATGATATCGGTCGGCGAATCAAGCAGGTTGATGCCGCAATCCTTGAGCTTTTCGGCGTTTGCCGGATCGAAGATGACGTTCCAGCTGTCGATCGTGTCCGTGCCGAGGGCTTCCTTGATCTTGGCCTTGTTGTAGCCGATGCCGATCGTGCCCCACATGTAGTTGATCGAATATTCGTTGCCGGGGTCGAACGGCTGCATGCGGGTTGCAACCATGTCCCACATGTTCTTGAGGTTCGGCAGCTTCGACTTGTCGAGCTTCTGGTAGACGCCGGCCGAAATCTGGCGCTGCAGGAAGGTGTTGGTCGGCACCACGACGTCGTAGCCTGTGCCGCCGGCGAGAAGCTTCGTTTCAAGAATCTCGTTCGAATCATAGACGTCGTAGACGACCTTGATGCCGGTTTCCTTGGTGAAATCGTCAATAATCGAGGAGTCGATATAATCCGACCAGTTGTAGACGTTAACGACTTTTTCCTGCGCCAGCGCACCGCCGGCACCAAACAGCGCGACAACGGCGGCAGTCGCTAAAAGAGTACGCCTTATCATTGATTTATCTCCCAGTTTTTTCGCGGGCCTATAAGTTCGTATGAAGAACAGTCACCGATTATGGATGTTTTTCGAGAGGCGACAAGCTGCATTCTACTCAAACAAAGGCTGAATTTTGATATCACATTGTTCCCATTCCTATCATATTTGAAGCCCTATCGGCGAAGGAAAGCAAGTAGAAATTTACTGGAAGTCGAAAAGGCTAAGGCCCGCGACCATTTCATCAAGCCCCACCGGCCGTGTGACTGGCGGTTCGGCACGGGCGAGACAGCCCTGACGCTCGCATAGCCGACAGGCCGTACCGACCGCGACGGCACCGTCCCGCCGCACCGCTTCGGCATAGACCGTCTCCTCCGCATGGGCCGCGTCGCAGCCGAGAAGAAGTGCGGTACGGCGCACCCGCTCAGCAAAGGCGCCCTGCGGTCCTTCCAGCGTCCGCGACACCGTCAGGAAGGCGCCGCCGTCCGGCATCTCGACGCGATCGACGAGGATCTGGCCCGGCTGGGAAAAGGCGGAATGCACGCCGAGCTTCGGACAGCCACCGCCGAAGCGGGCCTGCGGAAACCCTTGCGCGCCGGCGCGGCGAAACCGATGGCCGGCATTGTCGATCTCCAGCATGAAGAAGGGCACACCCGCCTTGCCGGGCCTTTGCAGCATGGTGAACCGGTTCGCCGCCTGCTCATAGGAGACGCCGAAACGCGACCGCAGCACGTCGACATCATAACGGGCACGCTGCGCCGCCGTATGAAAGGCCTCGTAGGGCATCATCAGCGCATGCGCGGCGTAGCGCGCCAGCTCGAAGCGGGCGATGCGCTTGGCCTCCGCTGTCGAGAAGGCGAGAAGATTGAGTTCGGCGAAAATCTCGTCCTGCAGGGCGAGCTGCACGGTCTCCATGGCGATCTCGCGCATCTGGTCGAAGGGCGACAGGCGCTCCGACAGGAAGAGGCGCATGGAGTGCCGGTCGAAGCGGCGGCGCAGGTTCGGCATGGTGTGGACCGGCAGCAGGCGCACCACGACGCCGTGCTCCTTGCGCAGCCACCCCTTCAACGCCGATGCCAGATCGTCGCCCGGCGCAAGGGCAGCATGAAACCGCTCGGCCGCCTCGTCGATCGCGCCGAAATAGTTGGGGCGCCCCTCCAGCTTGTCACGCACCTCGTCCATCGGCAGCAGAGTGCCGGACAGCGTCGTCGCATGGCCTTCGCGGGCAAGCAGGTCGGCGAGATCGGTGAGGCGCGCGGCCTGCTCGCGATAGGCGCGGTAGAGTTTTAAAATGCCGCTCGCAACATTCGGCGCAGCGTCGGCGATTTCCACCAGCTCATGATCGCCCGGCAGCTCGCCGGCGAGCAGCGGATCGGCAAAGACCTCGCGCAGCTGGCGGGCATTCCCGGCGCTTTCGCCTTGAAGCTCGTCGAGGTCCACCCTGTAGACGGAGGCAAGCCGCAGCAGCAGCTGCACCGTCAGCGGTCGCTGGTTGCGTTCGATGAGGTTGAGATAGGACGGCGAGATCGACAAGCCCTCGGCCATGGCCGTCTGGGTCAGGCCGAGCGTGTTGCGGATGCGCCGGACTTTCGGGCCGGCAAAAATCTTGTTCTCCGCCATATGTCAAATCCTTTACACCGGCGAACCACCGAGAGAATTTACAAGATTTACTTTTTTACAGATCCTCCTTGTCAAAGACAAGACATCGTTACTCGATTATCGCCTTGATTTTCCGGTTTTCTATCGCCGAATTGTGCGGTGCGATGTAAATACTGTCACATGAAATCGGGCGGAAAGAAACGGACACCCGATCCTGAGACACAGTACCGGAGGACATTATGACTGATTTTTACAATCTCGTTCCGAGCGCGCCAAAAGGCCGGTTCGATGGCATCGAGCGCCCCTATACGGCCGAGACGGTCGAAAAGCTGCGCGGCTCTGTCCAGATCCGGCACACGCTGGCCGAAAACGGCGCGAACCGGCTGTGGAAGCTCATTCACGAGGAAGACTTCGTCAACGCGCTTGGCGCGCTCTCCGGCAACCAAGCCATGCAGATGGTCCGCGCCGGCCTGAAGGCGATCTACCTCTCCGGCTGGCAGGTCGCCGCCGATGCCAACACGGCGTCCGCCATGTATCCCGACCAGTCGCTCTATCCGGCCAATGCCGCACCGGAGCTTGCCAAGCGTATCAACCGCACGCTCCAGCGCGCCGACCAGATCGAGACGGCGGAAGGCAATGGCCTTTCGGTCGACACCTGGTTCGCACCGATCGTTGCCGATGCGGAAGCCGGCTTCGGTGGCCCGCTCAACGCGTTCGAGATCATGAAGGCCTTCATCGAGGCGGGCGTTGCCGGTGTTCACTTCGAAGACCAGCTGGCATCGGAAAAGAAGTGCGGCCATCTCGGCGGCAAGGTTCTGATCCCGACCGCGGCGCATATCCGCAACCTCGATGCCGCGCGCCTTGCCGCCGACGTCATGGGCACCTCGACGCTGGTCGTCGCCCGCACCGACGCCGAGGCTGCCAAGCTCTTGACCTCCGACATCGACGAGCGTGACCAGCCCTTCGTCGACAGGGACAAGGGCCGCACGGTCGAAGGCTTTTATCAGGTCAAGAACGGCATCGAGCCGTGCATTGCCCGCGCCATCGCCTATGCACCGCATTGCGACCTGATCTGGATGGAAACCGGCAAGCCCGACCTCGAACAGGCCCGCAAGTTCGCCGAAGCGGTGCACAAGGTCCATCCCGGCAAGCTGCTTGCCTACAATTGCTCGCCCTCGTTCAACTGGAAGAAGAACCTGGACGACGCGACGATCGCCAAGTTCCAGCGCGAGCTGGGCGCGATGGGCTACAAGTTCCAGTTCATCACGCTCGCCGGCTTCCACCAGCTGAACTTCGGCATGTTCGAACTGGCCCGCGGCTACAAAGATCGCCAGATGGCGGCCTATTCGGAGCTGCAGGAGGCGGAATTCGCCGCCGAGATCAACGGCTACACCGCGACCAAGCACCAGCGCGAAGTCGGCACCGGCTATTTCGATGCCGTCTCCATGGCCATCACCGGCGGCCAGTCCTCGACCACCGCCATGCATGAATCGACCGAGCACGAACAGTTCCGCCCGGCCGCCGAGTAACCCGACCCGTCAACCTTCAAGAACCCCGATTAAAAGAGGAGAAATGCCATGACAGTCCAGACCCGCGTCAAGGAACGAGCCGAAGAGCAGGCTTCCGCCATGACCTCAGACCAGCAGGCCATGATCCGCATGGTCGCCAACGACCTGCACCGCCTCAACCAGTCCGTCATGAAGGCGGTCGAGGCCGGTGTTTCGGTGGAGCTCGTCCGCTCGGCCCGCCACCATGGTGGCGAAGGCAACTGGGGCGACCTGCTGATCCCGGTCATCGTGACGCAGGGTCGCGGCTGACAAGGCATATCCAGTCAAAGAAAATCCCCGGCGTTCCCTGCGCCGGGGATTTTTCATGTCATGCTTCCGTGCCGTGAGCCGCAAGGAGGCGTGTCTTTCGACGTTATACGGCAGCCCCCGCCGCTTCGTCGATCAGGGCTGCGACTTCGGCCGGATGCGAAGCCAGCGAGGCGTGGCTGGCCTGCAATGTGAGAATCTTGCGCGGGTTCATCCGATCGGCCATGCGCTTCTGGTTCTCGGGATTGATCATGCGGTCCTCGCTGGAAAGCTGGTACCAGACCGGCTTCTTTTTCCAGGCAGGATCCGTCACGGTGTCACCGAAAGTGTTGGCGATCGGCGCCTTTTGGGACGCCGCCATCACCAGGCTCTCATCTGCCGTCAAATCCTGGCAGAAGCTCTCGTGAAATTTGTCGTATTTGATCCAGAGATAACCGTCGCTGTCCGGCGCGAGGTTGGCAATCGCGGCCGGTGGAAACACCTGGCTGATCGCGCCGGGGCTTTCGCCTGCATCGGGTGCGAAAGCCGCAATATAGACGAGACCGACGACATTCGGCACATCACCGGCCTCGGTGATGACGGCGCCACCGTAGGAATGACCAACCAGAAGAACAGGCCCCTCCTGCTGTTTGACCATCTTGCGCGTGCGCTCGGCATCGTCCTTGAGCGAGGTCAGCGGCATCTCGACTGCACGAACCTTGTCATATCCCTTGCGTGAAAGCTCGATGATCACCTTGCTCCAATGCGCTGCCCCGCCCCAGAATCCATGAACGAGAACGACCGTTGGTTTAGCACTCATTGCTGAGACCTCCTGAATTGCTGTCTCGATTGCATTTTTCTCCGAGACGCGCGGCATTCCACCGAGTGATCGTCGCACCATCCCAAGCCAATTTTATTGCACTCGGCGGAGGGGTTAGCAAATGTCATATTCGTGACTTGGAATAGGCTCGATCGCGGTTGGCAAAGACAAATCCGACCAACAAAAAACCTTCTTCGATACTGGAGATTTCCTTTATGTGCGGCTCGGCCGCTTGCCGGCGAAAAGATCGGCGTGGCTCTTCAGCAGCCGGAACAGCCGGTCGGAGACCGTACGGATATCGCGCCGGTGCCGGTCCTCGCTGTTGGCGACGATCCATTGCTGGTGGCGCAGTTCCCGGATTTCCTCGCCGGCCCTTTCGAGACCCGGATCCAGATCACCGACGAAACACGGCAGAACCACCTGCCCTGCCCCGGCACGCACGAGATCGAGCAGCGAGCGCGGGCGGCTGACGAGCACGGCGATCGCGCCGCCCATGCGTTCATGCGGCCAGCGCAGATAGGCGGAGACCGCATCGTCTTCCGACACAGCAAGCCAGCGGCCGGCAAGGGTTTCGCCTGAATTCTTCCGCTGGTAAGCCGCATAGGCGACATCGCCGGCAGGCCGGCTGATCAGCGTCGGCTCCGTCGGTTCGACGGCCCGGATGCCGACATCCACCTCGCGGTGCGCGAGCGTGGCACGGCGCTCGGAAACCGACAGGTCGAGACGGAAGGGATCGCGCTCGGTGCAGATCGCCGAGATGTTCTCGCAGATAAGCCAGGTCACCCAGGTGCCGGCCATCAGCCGCACGGTGCTCGCGCCCTGCCCCTCCTGCCGCCAGCTCTCCACGCCACGGGCGATGGACTCCATGGCTTGCAATTGCTCGAACAACGTCTGCCCTTCGCCTGTCAGCCGGTAGCCGGTCTGGCTGCGCAAAAGGAGCGGCCGCCCCATCGCCTCTTCCAATTGCAGCACACGCCGGCCCACCGTCGCGGGGCTGAGGCCCGAAACCTGCGCGGCACCGGTCAGCCCGCCGTGGCGGGCAACCTCCAGGAAGATGCGATAGGAATCCCAGGACATGTCTTTCATCAATGAAAAACATAGCCCGGTTTTTGCTGTTCGTGAATGCGAATTTGAAGGGTAACTTCACGGCGTCAACCACGGCGCAAACGATGCCGTCCAACCAGACCGCAGCCATGACGCGCCCTCCCGGCGCCACGGTTTGCTGTTGCCTGATCAAAGGAGACAGAGATGCAGGACATGTACGGCCTTGCTATCCTTTTCGAGCTTTCTCAAAAGGACGGCCGTAACAAACACGAATTCGATCATCTGCGCGAAACGCCGTCGCTGCGGACACGTTTCTTCCGGCTCCTGCGGGCTTTTCGCATATCGAAAACAGCCAAGGGCCCGGAGTGACCGGGCCCTTGGTAAGCATTCAGGATCGCCGGCAGCCTATTTCAGCGCTCTCGGCATTTCCCCGGCCTGGTAGAATGAGACGATCTGGCCGTCGGGATCGCGAAAGTCGGCGAACCAGCCGCCCGGCGCCTCCGAGACTGGCGTGACGATTTCGACGCCGGCGGAAGCCAGCCGCTCGATCAGCGTGTCGATGCCGCCATCGGCCAGGCCAAAGACCACGTTGGGCGTGTTGCCGGGTTTCGGGTCGCCCTTGAAGACCATCAGGTCGACCTCCTGGCCGATCTTGGTCATGAGATAGGCGCTGCCGTCCTCCTCATCGTAGCGTTCGAACTGGATGCCGAGATGGTCGCGGTAGAATGCGCGTGTGCGCTCGATATCGGCGACGTTGAAGATGATCGTTACGCCGTTGAAGTTCAGGTTCATGGAATTCTCCTTCTGTTGCACAGGCTAGTTGCCGTCGCCGGGCAAAACGTGATCGCGCCTTGAAAAGAAAATCGGAATGCCGTCCGGGTCGCGAATGGCAAAGGCACGCGACGCGTGGGAATGAAGCACCGATCTCAGGGAACGGCGCGCGGGACCATCTCCCGCCGCCGGCAGAAACTCCTCAAAAAGAGCGCCCTCCCCACCAAAGACATCGAAGGCCTTGCGCAACCCGCTGAGACGCTGGCGGAACGCCACATCGCTTAGGCCGAGCAGGTGCGTGATTTCCGCCCGGTCGAGACCAAGGTTGACCAGAAGCGCCACGACACGCTGCGCAGGCGGAAGCGACGACGTGAATGCCTGAGAGAATCGGGGCGGCGCATTCGGCACCACGTTCGGGGTGTCCCAGGCGGTTTCACGCGCCCGTCGCCGTGCCGCAGTTCGCGCGACGAAACGCGCATGGTTACAGATGGCACCCTTCGCCCAGGCCACGAAACCCGGATCCGTGATCCTCCGCCCGCCTGCGACCGCCTGTAACAGCACGTCCTGCACCAGATCGTCGGCTTCGTGATCGACGCGGCTGTGCCGGCTCGCACAGTGTCGCAGCGTGGCCAATATCGTGTTGTGCGTCATTTCAACCACCGGGCCGGCATAGCGCGGTTTTGCATGACCAAACCCGGCATCCGCTCAATCAATCGGCCGTTCGATCCGCAAGGTGAAAGTTGCTTCTTCTCCGCGCTCAGCCTTGAATCCCATATAGAGCTCAATGCGAAATTCGCCGTCGCGATGAAGGGTATCACCCCAATCCGGCCCGTCCGCCCAGCCATCATAGATGGGATCGCTCTCATTCGGGCTATAGACATTAAAGGCGCAGCATTTGCTGCTGGCCGAGAGCGAAACGGCCAATATATCATAGGATTGCGCCTGGAAGAGGTAGTTCACGGTGTCCGCGGCCTTGATCCGGCCCGTTACCTCTACCGGCTGCCCCAGCGGAATCTCGATCCTCTCGATCGTTTCGATCGCGGTCGGATGAGCCTCTGGAAAGGCGACATATGTACCACGCTTTAGCACCTGCACTCCTCCCGGCTGTCTTGACCTGTCGCAACATCAAAGTCGCGGCAGGTCAGATTACGCATTTCGGCCGCGGCTGCCAGAGCTGCCGCGCCCGAAATGCGATACCGTCTATCAGGCTGCGCGATAGATCGCCGGCTCGTCCGTCTCCAGGCGGAACTGCTCGACCAGCATCATCAGCGTGTCGGCATCGCCCGCAAGCTTGCGGCTGGCGGCCGTCGTCAGGTCGACCATCGAGGCGTTCTGCTGGGTCATCTGGTCCATCTGGTTGACGGAGCCGTTGACCTCGGCGAGTGCTGCCGCCTGGTCGCGGCTCGCCGTCGCCATCATGTCGACATGCTGGCTGACGGTGACGATCTGCTGGCTGATCGAGGCGAGCACCGAACCGGTCTCCTGCACGAGATGCGAACCGGCACTGACCTCGCTCGTCGACTTCTCGATGAGGCCCTTGATTTCGCGGGCGGCACTGGCCGAACGCTGGGCAAGTTCGCGAACTTCCTGCGCCACGACGGCAAAGCCCTTGCCGGCGTCGCCGGCGCGGGCGGCCTCGATGCCGGCGTTCAGCGCCAACAGGTTGGTCTGGAAGGCGATGTCATCGATAACCTCGATGATCTGCTCGATCTGGCGCGAAGCGCCCTCGATGCGGCCCATCGCGGCTATTGCGTTGCTGACGACCGCGGCAGAACTATCGGCGCTGCGCTTCGTGGCACCGACGACGAGGTTCGCTTCATGTGCCCGCTCGGCGGAGGAGCGGACGGTCGCGGTGATCTGCTCGACGGCGGCAGCGGTTTCCTCCAGCGACGAGGCCTGGGATTCCGTGCGCTTGGCCAAAGCATCGCCGGAATCCAGCATTTCCGCGCCACTGCGCTGGATCGACAGCGCGTTGCTGCGGATCTGGCCAAGCGTGTCCTGAAGACGTTCGAGCGAGACATTGAAGTCCTGGCGAAGCTGTTCGAGGCGGCCGGTGAAGGGCGTGTCGATCTGGCGCGACAGGTCGCCCTGCGCCAGACGGCCGAGGCCGGCGGCGAGCGCGTTGACGGCAAAGTCGATCTGCCGGTCGAAGGCCTGCTTTTCCGCATCGTTGCGGGCGCGGTCGGCTTCCGCCGCGGCGCGCTGCTGTTCGCTTTCGGCTTCCACGCGGATCTTCGACAGGGCATTTTCCTTGAAGACGCCGAGTGCACGGGCCATGTCGCCAATCTCGTCGCGACGGCCTTCACCGGAAATGCCAGTGTCGAGGAAACCATCCGCCAGGCGGCGCATGGCGCCGGTGATCTGGCCGATCGGGCCCTTCAGCGTCAGCACCAGCGCGATGCCGGCGAGGATGGCGATGGCGGCACCGCCGACGGTCGCGAGCACCGAGACCTGGTTGGCCTTTTCGCGTTCCGTTCCGGCGCTGACCTTCTGTTCTTCGGCGAACTGGCTCAAGAGGTTCCAGATCGTATCGATCGACTGGCCAGCGGCCTCGAAATCAGCGGCGCGTTCGGTGCTGATCTTGACGAGCGCGGCGCTGTCCGCCTCGATCCGCTCGAGAACCGGCTTAAGCGTTTCATCCACCTTGTCGAAGAAAGGCAGGCCACTTGCACTGCCGCGCAGGCTGTTCATGTCGATGCGCAGGATGGACATGTTGCCGAGCAATTTGACACGGTTTTCCTGCGACGTCTGGCCGAGGAAGCGCGCGGCGGCGACTTCGATATCGTCGATCGACGACACCAGCTTGCGCGTCGAGCCGAGCACTGCCTCGGACTTGATGATCGGCGCGTCGAGTTCGCTGAAGATTCGGGTCGCCTCGCGCATCTTTTCGGATGCAGCGCCCTGCAGCTGGATGGTGACCTGGCGGAAGCGGTTTACCCGGCGCCCGATCTCCGGCACCGTGACGCTCGCCGAATCCGTCGAGGAGAGGAAACCGCCGAGTTCGTCGATCGTGTTGCGAATGGTGATCGAGACGACCTTCTGGTTCTTCGGCAGGATCATCGCGATCGAGCGTTCGGTCTTGGAAATGAACGGATAGCGTTCCTTGACGAGCTTCAGCTGATCGTCAGGCGTCGCACCGCGGCTGAATTCGGAGAGCAGGTCGCCAAAAAACTTGCTGGCCGCGGTCAGGCGCTCGGCCTCGCGCAGCATGCTCTTGGCCGCATTCTCGTTCTGCCGCACCTCGCGCTGGAGCTTTGTCGCCTCGTCGAGGATCTTCATCTGCTCGCTGGACAGCGTGTTGAGGTTTTTGGACATCGTGTCGTGCAAAGCAAGCTCGTTCACGTAGAGCGACCAGAGCCCCTCCATGCGCGTCTCGATGTCCTTGGTCTGGGCCTGCGCATCCAGGAGCTTGGACTTGTCGGCGTCTGGAGCCAGGCCATCCATCGTGTCCTGAAGGACGGCACCCTGTGCCGTCAGGCGTTCCTGCACGGCGTTGCGGCTTTCCTCGCTGGTGTTCTGGAGGAAGCGGTTCATGCCGGCATAGACATCCTTGAAGCCGCTCAGCGACTGGAGAACGCTGTTGGAAATCTCCATGCGGCCCTGCAACAGGCCGGAGGCGTACAGCCCGGTAAAGCCCACGGCGCAGATCGAGAGCACGAAGGGTAAAATGAAGACCAGAACCTTCGTCTGGATCTTGAAGCGGGCAAGAATCTTGTCAATGAACATAGCGGAACATCCGTTGTCGGCGTGCTCCACCCCTGCCCTTTTTTAAGAGCCTCCCCAGGATTCGGACGCCGGATTACCGACCTTCATGCGGCAGCAATGCCGCGCATCCGGGGGAGCAGTCATTGCCAGCCGCATGCATCCGTCACAGGACGCGACTTCCGGAACCCTATCCGGCGATCATCGGTGGCAATCTTTAAAATTCCATCACTTTTTAAACCGATTTATGACGGTTCAAAAAGCCTCAAAGGGCGACAATGGCAAGGCCGGCGACGAGCAGGGCGGCGAGCGCGCAATTAATGCCGATAGCGATGAGGCGACGACGGCTTTCTTCGGCAGCAGCGATGGCGATGGCGCGGGCCGGGCGGTCTTTTGCAGGCATGCGGCGATACTCCGTTACGAGATACAGACAACCCGGATGATCCGGCCAGCCGGCCCACATCATGTTGTCCCCACACGCTTGCCACGCGGCAGAATGGGGGCATGCCGACATTTCGAGAGCATCCGCCCCGAGGTCTTAACGGACGGTAAAGAGCGGCGCGCAGACTTCGCGATCAGGCGTCCTGGCCTGCCGCATGGCCGGAGGCCCAGGCCCACTGGAAGTTATAGCCGCCGAGCCAGCCGGTCACGTCCACCGCCTCGCCGATGAAATAAAGACCCGGCACCGCCTTCACCGCCATATTGCGGGAATCGAGCGCCGCGGTATCGACGCCGCCGAGCGTGACTTCCGCCGTGCGGTAGCCCTCGGAGCCCGGTGGGCGCATGCGCCAGTCGCGCAGCTTCTGGACAAGCGCCTCTATGTTGCGGCCCGACTGTTCCGCCAACGAGCCATCGATGCCGAGATCGGTGACGAGAAGCTGGGCGAGCTTTTTCGGCATGTGCTCCGCAAGCACGGTCTGCACCGCCTGACGACCGTTCTGGCGCCGGGCGGTGGCAATCACCGAGGCAAAATCCACGTCGGGGCAGATATGCAAGGCGATCTCTTCTCCCTCGCGCCAGTAGGAGGAGATTTGCAGGATGGCGGGACCGCTCAGGCCTCGGTGCGTGAAGAGCGCGGCTTCGCGGAACTCGGTCTTGCCGTGCCGGGCGATGACATCCACGGCAACGCCCGGGAGGCCGTCATGCGCAGCAAGCGTCGTCGGGTCGAGCGTCAACGGTACGAGGCCGGCGCGGGTTTCGACGAGCGGCAAGCCGAACTGTTCAGCGATGCGGTAGGCGAAGCCGGTCGCGCCCATCTTCGGGATCGACTTGCCGCCGGTGGCAATCACCAGCGACGCCGCTTCCACCACACCGTTCTCCGTCACGACGCGGAAGGAATGACCATCATGTTCGACGGCACTGATCGCCGTGGACAGGCGAAGCTCGGCACTGACCGCCTTCATTTCCGCGAGCAGCATGGCGATGATGTCTTTCGCCGAGTTGTCGCAAAACAGCTGGCCGAGCGTCTTCTCGTGCCAGGCAATACGATGGCGTTCGACAAGGTCGAGAAAATCGCGCGGCGTGTAGCGCGCAAGCGCCGACTTTGCGAAATGCGGATTGGCGGAGAGGAAGTTCTTCGGCCCGGCATGGATATTGGTGAAGTTGCAGCGGCCGCCGCCGGAGATGCGGATTTTTTCGCCGGGCGCTCGCGCATGGTCAAGCAGGAGCACACGGCGTCCACGCTTGCCCGCCTCGATGGCGCACATCATGCCCGCTGCGCCTGCCCCGATGATAACGACGTCCCGCCGCTCTGCCACGTCTTCGATCCTTGTTCGCGTTCTCCTTTCGGCCATCGGGGCGGAAAGTCAATCGGGCAAGAAAAACAGATTTTCCCGAAGAATTCGGCATTTCTACCCCCGGGGGGGAGCTAGTAAAGGGTTTAACTCCGGCTATGATGGCGCCATCGTCAACAACCCCGGTGTGTCATGCCGTCCAAAAAGAAAGTCGTTACCCCTACAATCGAGAAAGCCGTACGCTCTGGAAAAGTACCTCCCTCCATCAGCGTGCCACGTGGGGTAAAGACCTGGAAGGACGCCGCAGACTGGCTTCGGGCCCGCGGTATCGAGGATATCGAATGCATCACGCCGGACCTCGCAGGCGTGCCGCGCGGAAAGATGATGCCGTCGTCGAAGTTCACCTCGAACACCTCGCTGGCGTTGCCCTCCGCCCTCTACCGCCACACGATTTCCGGTGAATACCCGGAGGAAACCGGCAACTTCCGCTATGAGCCGCGCGACAGCGACCTGAAGCTGGTTCCGGACCTCTCCACACTCTCCGTCGTGCCTTGGGAAACCGACCCGACCGCGCAGGTCATCTGCGACATCGTCGGCTCGACCGGCGAGAACGTGCCCTATACGCCGCGCAACGTTCTCAAGAACGTCGTCAGGATGTATAACGAGCGCGGCTGGAAACCGGTCGTCGCACCGGAAATCGAATTCTATCTCGTTGCGATGAACGAAGATCCGGACTATCCGCTGCATCCGCCGAAGGGCCGTTCCGGTCGCTCCATCCAGGGTGGCCAGGGCTACTCCATCGCCGGCATCAACGAGTTCGACGAACTGATCGACGATATCTACCACTTCTCCGAAAAGCAGGGTCTCGAGATCGACACCCTGATCCACGAGGATGGTCCGGCGCAGCTCGAAATCAACCTGCGCCATGGCGATCCGGTCGAGCTTGCCGACCAGGTGTTCATGTTCAAGCGCACGATCCGCGAGGCAGCGCTGAAACACGGCATCTATGCCACCTTCATGGCAAAGCCCATGCAGGGCCAGGCGGGATCGGCCATGCATATCCACCAGTCAGTCGTGGAGATCGACACCGGCAGGAACGTCTTCTCCAATCCCGATGGATCGGCGTCGAAGGAGTTCTTCCACTTCATCGGCGGCATGCAGACCTATGTGCCGAAGACGCTGGTTATGATGGCGCCCTATGTGAATTCCTATCGCCGCCTGATGCCAGAAATGTCGGCGCCGGTGAACAATGCCTGGGGCTACGACAACCGCACGACGGCCTTCCGCGTACCGGTGTCGGACGCCAATGCGCGGCGTATCGAAAACCGCCTGCCCGGCTCGGACGCCAATCCGTATCTGGCGCTCGCGGCCTCGCTCGGCTGCGGCCTGCTCGGCATAAGGAACCAGGTCGAGCCGAGTGCGCCGACGGAAGACACCGCCAACGAAGGGTCGATCGACCTGCCGCGCGGGCTTCTCGAAGCAGTATCGCTGCTTGAATCGGATCCCGCCCTTGCCGAGGTGTTGAGCGCGGAGTTCATCGGGCTCTATGCCGGCGTCAAGCGCGGCGAGTTCGAGACCTTCATGCAGGTGATCAGCCCCTGGGAACGCGAGTTCCTGCTGCTCAACGTCTGAGTGGCCCGGCGGTCCGGGCCGCCTTAACAGATCAGACCCCTTCGGGTCAAACCAGAGCGGCCGGCGCCCCGGAGCGCCGCCGCACCCTCTTGACCTATGAGTGTGTGCAATGCCCTGGCAAAGCCCGATTTCTCCCGGCATCTCCTGGTATGAGGCGACCGTTGGAGACCGCCCCGAATATGCCCCCCTCGACGGCTCCGTCGATGCCGACGTCGCCATTGTCGGCGGCGGCTTCACCGGCCTTCAGGCCGCCTACAATCTTGCTCAAAAAGGCGTTCGCGTCGTGCTTATCGAAGCACACCGCTTCGGCGACGGCGCCTCCGGCCGCAACGGCGGCCAGCTCGGCACCGGCCAGCGCGCCGAGGCGGAAAGCCTTGAGGCGGAACTCGGCTTCGAGCGCGCCAAGGCGCTGTTCGACCTTGCTGAAAACGCCAAGCAGCATATCCACGATTTTGCGAGCGCCCAGAACCTCGACATCGAATATATGCCGGGCCAGCTCAATGTGAGCCACAAGGCGAGCTACGAGAAGGAGTTTCGCGATCACATCGAGATCGCCGCAACCCGATTCGGCTACAAGCATATGAGCTACATGGATCGGGCGGAGACGGAAGAACGCGTCGGCTCCAAGCGCTTCTTCTTCGGCCTGCGCGACACCGGCACCGGTCATATTCATCCGATGAAGCTTTTGGTCGGCATCGCCCGGGCAGCACAAGCGGCGGGTGCCAGCCTGCATGAAAAGACCCCTGCCCTCAAGATCGAGCGGGCGGGCGGCAAGGCCGTCATCACCACTGCGAGAGGCACCATCCGCGCGGACAAGGCGCTGATCGCCTGCAACGCCTATATCGGCAATCTGGAGCCGAAGACGGCGGCGCACGTCATGCCGATCCGCTCCTTCATCGGCGCAACACCGCCGCTCGACAAGTTTCCGTCGGTCATTCCCGGCGGCGAGGCGATCGCCGACACACGCTTCGTCGTGCGCTACTTCCGCAAGACCCGCGACGGGCGGCTGCTCTTCGGCGGGCGCGAAGCCTACACATCCGACAATCCTGATGACATCACCCCGCCGATCCGCCGGCAGATCGAGGAAGTCTATCCGGAACTGAAGGGCATCGAGATCACCCATGCCTGGGGCGGCTCGGTCGGCATCACCATGCCGCGCAAGCCCTATGTGCGCGAGGTCATGCCCGGCATCACGACGATCGGCGGCTATTCCGGCCATGGCGTCATGCTGTCAAACTATTGTGGCAAGCTCTATGCTGACGACGTGACCGGCGGCAGTGCTGAACTGGACCACCTGAAGGCCCTGAAAATCCCGGCCTTTCCCGGTGGCCCGCGGTTCCGCTCGCCGCTTCTGTTCCTCGCCATGACGTGGTACGCGCTACGCGACAAGCTCTGATCTGTTCGGAAACACCGATTTTGTTGCGTTGCACGCTGGTGTTTTTAAATCGATTAGATTATAACATCCGCCAACAGAACGAGATCGAGATATCCGATGAGCAGCCAGATCATTCCCGTTGAGCCTTTCGACTATGTCGTCTTCGGCGGAACCGGCGATCTTGCGGAACGCAAGCTCCTTCCGGCCCTTTACCACCGGCAGCTTGCCGGCCAGCTCTCCGATCCGACGCGTATCATCGGCGCGTCGCGCACAGCACTGACGGACGCCGAATACCGCAAGTTCGCCGTCGATGCGCTGAAGGAGCACCTGAAGCCGGGCGAATTCGACGACGCGCAGATCAAGACCTTCTGCGACCGTCTGTTCTACGTCGCCGTCGATGCCAAGTCCGATCAGGGCTGGGACAAGCTGAAGGACCTGCTCGACGAGGGCAAGGAGCGCGTGCGCGCCTTCTACCTCGCCGTGGCGCCGGGGATTTTCGGCGACATTTCTGAGAAAATCCGCGATCACAAGCTGATCACCAAGCATACCCGCATCGTCGTCGAAAAGCCGATCGGCCGGGACCTCGCGTCCGCCAACGAGCTCAACAACACGATCGGCAAGGTTTTCCGCGAAGAGCAGATCTTCCGCATCGACCACTATCTCGGCAAGGAGACGGTGCAGAACCTGATGGCGCTGCGCTTCGCCAATGCGCTCTACGAGCCGCTGTGGAATTCCGCCCATATCGACCATGTGCAGATCACGGTGGCCGAATCCGTCGGCCTCGAAAGCCGTGCCGGTTACTACGACAAGGCCGGCGCGCTGCGCGACATGGTGCAGAACCACATTCTCCAGCTGCTCTGCCTTGTGGCGATGGAAGTGCCCTCCTCCATGGACGCCGAGGCCGTGCGCGACGAGAAGCTCAAGGTGCTGCGCGCCCTGAAGCCGATCGACCAGTACAATGTCGAACGTCTCACCGTGCGCGGCCAATACCGCGCGGGTGCCTCGTCCGGCGGCCCGGTCAAGGGTTACCTCGAAGAACTCGAAGGCGGCGTTTCCAGCACCGAAACCTTTGTCGGCATCAAGGCCGAAATCGGCAACTGGCGCTGGGCGGGTGTGCCCTTCTACATCCGCACCGGCAAACGCCTTGCCGCGCGCATGTCGGAAATCGTCATCACCTTCAAGCCGATCCCGCATTCGATCTTCGACCCCTCCGCGGGCCGCATCGAAGCCAACCAGCTGATCATCCGTCTCCAGCCGGACGAAGGCGTCAAGCAGTCGCTGATGATCAAGGACCCGGGTCCGGGCGGCATGCGGCTGCGCAACGTCTCGCTCGACATGAGCTTCGCCGAAGCGTTCGACGCGCGCAATGCGGACGCCTACGAGCGCCTGCTGCTCGACGTCGTGCGCAACAACCAGACGCTTTTCATGCGCCGCGACGAAGTCGAGGCCGCATGGCGCTGGGTCGACCCGATCCTCAAGGCCTGGGAAGCGACCGGCCAGCAGGTCCAGGGCTACACCGCCGGCACCTGGGGGCCGAGCCAGGCCATCGCTCTCATCGAGCGTGACGGCCGTACCTGGCATGAGACGTAAGGAAGACCGATGAGCGCGAGACTGCATGAATTCAAGGATGGTGCGGCGCTGGCCGAGGGCTTGGCAGACCGGGTGTCCGCCGCGCTTGCGGATGCCATCGTAGCCCGCGGCAAGGCGACCATCGCAGTCTCCGGCGGCTCCACGCCGAAGGCTTTCTTCAAGGCCCTGTCGACCCGCGACATCGACTGGGCAAAGGTGACGGTCACGCTGATCGACGAGCGTTTCGTGCCGGCTGACAATCCGCGCTCGAACCATCTGCTCGTTGCGGAAAACCTGCTTCAGGGCAAGGCGAAAGCCGCGAACTTCCTGCCGCTCTACAAGGATGCCGGCAGCGCGGAAGAAGCCGCAACAATCGTGACGGCCGATGCCGCTGCGCTCGGAAATCCCTTCGATGTTGCCATTCTCGGCATGGGAACGGACGGCCACACGGCCTCGTTCTTTCCGGGCGGCAGCAAGCTTGCCGAGGCGATTTCGCCCGACACGCCGCGCGGCGTGATCACCATGGAAGCGGAAGGTGCTGGCGAGACACGCCTCACCTTCACCTTCACCAGCCTTCAGGATGCACGCCTGCTGGTGCTGCATATCGAAGGCCAGGGCAAGAAGGACGTTCTGGCCGCCGCGGAAAGCGACGGCCCGGAGACCGACATGCCGATCCGTGCCGTTCTCCGGCGCGCGGCAACGCCGGTCGATATCTACTGGGCGCCGTAGCGCGCTCAGCCGGCTGAAGCCGAACATGCCCGGCGCATGGCGCCAATGAACAGCGGACAGCGCAGCGTTCCCGCCCGCTTTGCCGCGCGAAAATGCAATCGAGAGAAGTCAGGATAGCTCCATGTCCGCCGACAAACGCATCGAAGCCATTACAGCCCGCATCGTCGAACGCTCGAAGCCGCATCGCGGACCCTATCTCGACCGCGTGCGCGCGGCCATGTCCAAGGGCGTGCATCGCGGCGTGCTTTCCTGCGGTAACCTCGCGCACGGCTTTGCCGTCTGTTCCCCCGCCGAGAAGGACGCGCTCGCCGGCGACCGCATCCAAAACCTCGGCATTATCACCTCCTACAACGACATGCTCTCGGCCCACCAGCCGTTCGAGACCTATCCGGAGCTGATCCGCCAGGCAGCCCGGGAGGCCGGCGGCGTGGCGCAGGTCGCCGGCGGCGTTCCGGCCATGTGTGATGGCGTCACCCAGGGCCAGCCGGGCATGGAACTGTCGTTGTTTTCGCGCGACCTGATCGCCATGGCGGCCGGCATCGGCCTGTCGCACAACATGTTCGATTCGGTCGTCTATCTCGGCGTCTGCGACAAGATCGTGCCCGGCCTGACGATCGCGGCCCTCACCTTCGGTCACCTGCCCGCCGTCTTCATTCCAGCCGGCCCGATGACCTCCGGCCTGCCGAACGACGAGAAGGCCCGCGTGCGCCAGCTCTTCGCCGAAGGCAAGGCCGGCCGTGCGGAACTGCTTGAAGCCGAGTCGAAATCCTATCACGGCCCCGGCACCTGTACGTTCTACGGCACCGCGAACTCCAACCAGATGCTGATGGAGATCATGGGCTTCCACATGCCTGGCGCTTCCTTCATCAATCCGGGCACGCCGCTGCGCGACGCCTTGACCAAGGAAGCCACCAAACGGGCACTTGCCATCACGGCGCAGGGCAACGAGTTCACCCCGGCCGGCGAGATGATCGATGAACGCTCGATCGTCAACGGCGTGGTCGGCCTGCACGCCACCGGCGGTTCGACGAACCACACGCTGCATCTGATCGCCATGGCGCGCGCGGCCGGCATCCTGCTGACCTGGAAGGATATTTCCGACCTCTCCGACACCGTGCCGCTGCTCGCCCGCGTCTATCCGAACGGCCTTGCCGACGTAAACCATTTCCACGCGGCGGGCGGCATGGGCTTCCTGATCCAGGAACTGCTGAAGCAGGGCATGCTGCACGACGACGTGCGCACCGTCTTCGGCCAGGGCCTCAGCGCCTATGCGATCGACCCGAAGCTTGGCGACCGGGGCGTCGTGGTGCGCGAACCGTCGCCGAAGGTCAGCCATGATCCGAAGGTGCTCGCCAATATCGAAACGCCCTTCCAGGCGTCGGGCGGGTTGAAGATGCTGACCGGCAATATCGGCAATGCCGTCATCAAGATTTCCGCCGTCAAGCCGGAGCGTCATGTCATCGAAGCACCGGCAAAGGTGTTCCACGACCAGCAGGAACTCAACGTCGCCTTCAAAGCTGGCGAACTGACGGGCGATTTCATCGCCGTCGTGCGCTTCCAAGGCCCCAAGGCGAACGGTATGCCGGAGCTGCACAAGCTGACCACTGTGCTCGGCATCCTTCAGGACCGCGGCCAGCGCGTGGCACTGCTCACCGACGGCCGCATGTCCGGCGCTTCCGGCAAGGTTCCGGCGGCAATCCACATTACGCCGGAGGCGGTCGACAACGGCCCGATCGGCCGCATCAAGAACGGCGACATCATCCGGCTCGATGCCACACATGGCACGATCGAAGTTCTGGTGAATGCCGCCGAGTTCGCCGCCCGCCCGCAGGCAACGGCCGATCTCTCCGGCAACGAGTTCGGCATGGGCCGCGAACTCTTCGCGCCGTTCCGCGCAATTGCCGGGCCGGCGGATCACGGCGCGAGCGTGCTGTTTGCGTGAGGGCTAGGAGAGGGCCGACACCCTTTCAATGCCATCGACTTTCAAGCATCTCCATCGTCATGGTCGGGCCTGGCCCGACCATCCACGCCACGGGTGCCGATGGATCCTCGGGTCAAGCCCGAGGATGACGAACGTTGGTGATTTAGGGTCGCCAGATCAGGCGGCGCTGTTGCACGCCCCTCTTTTCGTCTCAGCTGTAGATATCCAGCGTCCGGCCCTGATGGTTGCGGTGCGATGAGTAGACGAAGATGCGTTGCAGGTCCTTGTCGGAGAGCAGGCGCAGGAAGCGGGCTTCGACGACGTCGTTGGGATAGACGCGCTGCGTCAGGCAGCCGATCATCGGCAGGCGGGCGCTGACGATGTCGAGATAGAAGTTGCGCGGCAGCTGGAACTTCGTCGTCATGGTGATGACGGCGCCGCTCCTCGACAGCTTGATGATCAGGCCGCGACGGGAGACGAGATTGACGAGACCGCCATTCTCGGTGAACTCGATACGGGCCTCGTTGCAGGTGTCCTCCATCGGGAAACTCTTCTCCCGATCGTACATGAAGGACTCTTCCTTGCTCAGGTAGTTGTTACGCGGTACCGATCCCTGAATGCCCATCTGCCTGCTGTCCCCGGCGCTGTCTCTTTCTGGGAAAACCTAGGCGAGCAACGCTTAACATCGGGTTGAGCGGCAAGGCAAAATCCTGCCGCTCAGCCGATTTGCTTCAGGACGCGCGATAGCTCTGGCCGGCGGCATCGAAGAGATGCAGCTTCGCCCTGTCCGCGGTGAACCGGACCTTGGCGCCACGCTTGACGTCGAGGATGCCGGGGATCTTGGCGATGATCGGCTCGCCCTGCACGAGGCCCTCGATATAGAGCAATGTTACCTCGCCGAGCGCCTCGACGATCGCCACCGTGCCCTCGAAGAGGAAATCATCGCCGGTCGAGATCTGGAGATCCTCCGGGCGCACGCCAAAACTTGCCGGCTTGCCCACCTCGGAGGTGCTCGTCGCGATATCGACGCTCGAAGTCCGGCCGCCGGTCAGTTCCAGCGTGGTCGTTGTCCCTGCCGCAGTGATCTTGGCTGGAATGATGTTCATGGCCGGCGAGCCGATGAAGCGGGCGACGAAGAGGTTTGCCGGACGCTCATAGAGTTCGAGCGGCGGGCCGACCTGCTCGATATGGCCGGCCGACAGCACGACGATGCGGTCGGCAAGCGTCATCGCCTCGACCTGGTCGTGCGTCACGTAGATCATCGTCGTGTCTGCCATCTGCTCGGAAAGCTTGGCGATCTCGATGCGGGTCGCGACGCGCAGCGCCGCGTCGAGGTTCGACAACGGCTCGTCGAACAGGAAGACCTTGGGATCGCGGCAGATGGCACGGCCGATCGCCACGCGCTGGCGCTGGCCACCGGAAAGCGCCTTAGGCAGGCGGTCGAGATATTTGGTGAGCTGGAGGACCTCGCCCGCCGCGCGCACGCGTCGGTCGATCTCTTCCTTGGCTTCCCCCGCGATACGCATGCCGAAGGCCATGTTGTCGTAGACGGTCATGTGCGGGTAGAGCGCATAGGACTGGAACACCATGGCGATGCCGCGCTTCGACGGCGGCACGTCGTTGACGCGCTCGCCATCGATCATCATGTCACCGCCGCTGATTTCCTCCAGACCGGCGATCATGCGCAGGAGAGTCGACTTGCCGCAGCCGGACGGGCCGACGAAGACGATGAACTCACCCTGCTTGATATCGAGATCGATGCCGTGGATCACGTCCACTGCGCCGTAGGATTTGCGGATATCCTTGAGCACCAGCCCTGTCATGTCTCTCTCCCCTTTTTACGTTTTGACCGATCAAGCGAAGCGGGCGAAAAACCCGCTCCAGGCCGGAAGTTCTATGTTTTCCTCATGCATGATACTGTCGAAGCCATGACCTTCCAGCGCTTCCAACGTGCCTGTAGGCAGATCGGCGAGGCGGGCGATCGGGCTCATGTTGAAGGCGCAGAACACCTTTTCATTGCCGTGCGTGCGCACGAAGGACAGGATCGCGCCCTCCGCCGAATGGAACTGGATCTCGCCCTTGACGAGCGCCACGTGCTCCTTGCGGAAGGCGAGGAAACGACGGTAATGCGCCAGCACCGAGGCTTCGTCGCCGTCCTGCACGTTGACGGCACGCTCCAGATGGGCCGGCGAAACGGGAAGCCAAGGCTTACCAAGACTGAAGCCGCCGGATTGCTGGCGGCCATCCCAGACCATCGGCGTGCGGCAGCCGTCGCGCCCCTTGAAATCCGGCCAGAACTGAATGCCGTAGGGGTCCTGAAGGTCCTCATAGGCGAGCTCGGCTTCCGGCAGGGCAAGTTCCTCCCCCTGGTAAATGCAGACCGAGCCGCGCAATGACATGAGCAGGCTGGCGAGCAGCTTGGCATGGGCTTCATGATCGGTAACGGCATTGCCCCAACGGCTGACATGGCGCATCACGTCGTGGTTCGAGAAGGCCCAGCAGACCCAGCCCTCGGGCGCCGCCTTTTCAAGCGCATGCTGCGTCTCGGCGACGAAGGCCGGCGTCAGCGGATCGGGCGCGAGGAATTCGAAGGCGTAGCACATGTGCATTTTGTCGCCGCCGGACGTGTATTCGCCGGCGATCTCCAGGCCACGCTGGCTGTCGCCCACTTCGCCGACGGCGGCAATTGCCGGGAACTCCTCCATGACCGCGCGGAAGCGCTTGAGGAAGTCGAGGTTCTCCGGCTGGTTCTTGTCGTAGAGATGTTCCTGGTAGTTGTAGGGGTTCACGGCCGGCGCGGTCTGCGCATTGCGGCGTTCGGGGGCGAGCGACGGGTTGTCGCGCAGTTCCTTGTCGTGGAAGTAGAAGTTGATCGTGTCGAGGCGAAAGCCATCGACCCCGCGCTCCAGCCAGAAGCGGGCGACCGACAGCAACGCGTCCTGGACCTCGGGATTGTGCAGGTTGAGATCCGGCTGCGAGGTCAGGAAATTGTGCATGTAATATTGCAGGCGGGTCGGATCCCACTGCCAGGCGGAACCGCCGAAGATCGATAGCCAGTTGTTCGGCGGCGTGCCGTCCGGCTTGGAATCCGCCCAGACATACCAGTCCGCCCGCGGGTTGGTGCGCCGGGAGCGGCTTTCGACGAACCAGGGATGTTTGTCTGACGTGTGCGACAGGACGAGGTCGATCATCACGCGGATGTTGAGGCGATGGGCCTCAGCGATCAGCGCGTCGAAATCGGCCAGCACGCCGAAGATCGGGTCGACGTCCTGATAGTCCGAGACGTCGTAGCCGAAATCCTTCATCGGCGAGGTGAAGAACGGCGAGATCCAGATCGCATCCGCCCCGAGGGAGGCGACATGGGCGAGGCGCTCGGTGATGCCCCGCAGATCGCCGATCCCGTCGCCGTTGGTGTCCTGGAAGGAGCGTGGGTAGATCTGGTAGATCACCGCGCCGCGCCACCAGTCCTTGTCCGGCTGGAGAAGAGTGGAATCCAACGTCGTCATTCTCGATTTTCCTGTTGCGAAAGTCTTAGTCTCTGCACAATCCCGGACGCAAAACCGCTTCGCACCTTTGCTGGAATTGCCTTGTCAGCCCCCCTTGACCGAACCCGCCAGCAGGCCGCGCACAAGGTAGCGCTGCAGGCTGAAGAAGACGATGAGGGGGACGATGATGGTGATGAAGGCGGAGGCCGTGAGGATTTCCCAGTTGCCACCGCGCGAGCCGAGCAGGTTCACGAGACGTCCGGTCAGCACCAGTTCCTCATTGCCGGCACCAAGGAAAACCATGGCGACGAGCAGGTCGTTCCAGGTCCACAGGAACTGGAAGATAGCAAACGAGGCGAGTGCCGGGAAAGACAACGGCAGGATGATCTTCACGAAGATATCGAAATCGGAAGCGCCATCGACGCGGGCCGATTCCATGATCTCGCGTGGCAGGCCGGCCATGTAGTTGCGCAGCAGGTAGACGGCGAGCGGCAGGCCGAAGCCCATATGGGCGAGCCAGATGCCGACATAGGTTTTTGCGGGCACTCCGAAGAAGGCGCCGACACCATTATACAGCCGAAGCAGCGGGATCAGCGACATCTGCAGTGGAACGACGAGCAGGCCGACGATGACGGCGATCAGGATCGCCCGACCGGGAAACGGCATCCAGGCGAGCGCATAGGCGCAGAAGGCGGCGACGAGGATCGGGATGATCGTGGCGGGGATCGCCACCGTCAGCGAGTTGATGAACGAGGCGCCGATGCCCTCGGCATTCAGCACTTCACGGTAGTTGTCGAGCGTGAAGCGTGGCGGCACCGAGGCCGTGTAGAAGATGCGCTGGCCGCGCGTGCCTTCCATCTTCGTCAGCGAGACGATCTCGTAGCTGCCGTCCTCGTTGACGGTCAGGGTCTGGCCGTCGCCGATATCGGCCGGCTTGCCAGGCTCGAAGGCTGCCGGCTGCATCGGACGGAAGCCGAAGGCGGAGACTTTCGCCGTGTCGCCTTCCACCAGATTGCCGCTGATGACGAACTTGCCGTCACGCTCGACCTGTGCCTCCGGTGAGGCAGCGCGGCCAGTCATGTTCTGCGAGGAGGTGGAGAGCGCTGTCCACCAGCCGGAGACGGCGAGTTGGTCCTTGTCGCGCAGCGACGAGATCAGCAGGCCGGCGGTGGGCAGCGTCCAAAGCGCCACCAGAAGGAGGACGGAAAGATGGACTACGAAGATGAGCGGCGAACGGGACGAAGCAATCATCTCAATGGCCCTCCATTTCCTTGGTGGCGTTGCGGATGTTCCAGATCATGATCGGGATGACGAGGATCATGATGACCACGGCAATGGCCGCACCGCGCCCGAAATCGCCGCCGCCGCGGAACATCCAGTCGAACATCAGGTTCGCCAGAACCTGCGTCTGCCACTGTCCGTTCGTCATGGCGAGCACGATGTCGAAGACCTTGAGCACCAGAATGGTGATCGTCGTCCAGACCACGGCGATCGTGCCCCAGATCTGCGGCACCATGATCTTGAAGAAGATCTGGAAGCCGTTGGCACCATCGATGACGGCGGCCTCGATGGTCTCCTCCGGAATGCCGCGAAGTGCGGCCGAGAGAATCACCATGGCAAAACCGGTCTGGATCCAGATCAGGATGACCATGAGGAAGAAGTTGTTCCAGAACGGAATGGTCATCCAGGCTTCTGGCGCACCACCGAAGGCGACGACGATGGCGTTCAGGATGCCGATCTGCTCGGACCCTTCGGCGCGGTAGTCATAGACGAACTTCCAGATGACGGCGGCGCCGACGAAGGAGATCGCCATCGGCATGAAGATCAGGGTTTTCGCAATATTACCCCACCAGATACGATCGGTCAGTGCTGCGATGACGAGTCCGAAGAAGGTGGCGAGCGCCGGCACGACGAGCAGCCAGAGGAAATTGTTGAAGATCGACTGGCGGAATTCGCCGTCATTGATCATCCAAGCAAAATTGCTGAAACCGACGAATTGCTGGCCGGTGCGGTCATGGAAGGCGAGCCGCACGGATTCGAAGACGGGGTACACGAGATAGATCGCCAGCGCGAGAAGGGCGGGCGCCATGAACAGCCAGGGCCGGATCGCATTGGTGATGCGCAGGTTCTTCGAGGCCTTGGCTCCGGTCAGCCCCTTGGAGGGGAACAGCTTGTCGAGCAGCCAGTTCGTTCCGAAGAAATAGACGACGCAGGCGAGTACGCCGCCCACCATCGTGAAAATGGCGAATAACAGTTGCTGCACGGAAGTTCCTCCCCAGGAATGCTTCCCCCGATGGACCTTCAGGGGTCAGTCGATCATTCACGCGGCGTTGCACCGCGTGGTCCGGCTGCACTTCGGCATGCTTCAGGAAAACCGGCCGGCTAATATACCGGCCGGTTCGCCAGATTTTACTTGATTGCGTCCCAGGACTTCTGGACACCGGCTGCGACATCGGCCGCGGACTTGCCGCCAACGAAGTCGATCATGCCGGTCCAGAACGCGCCCGCACCGATCTTGCCCGGCATCAGGTCCGAACCGTCGAAGCGGAACGTCGTCGAATTGAGCAGGATTTCGCCCTGCTTCTTCATCGGCGCGTTGGCATAGGCTTCCGGGTTGGCGCTCTTGTACGGCGTCAGGAAGCTCGTCTGCGCCATCCAGACCTCATGCGCGATCGGCGTCTTGAGGAACTCGATGAAGGCGCGGGCGGCCGGCGTGTCCTTGGTGATCATTGCGAGCGTGCCGGCACCGAGAACCGGGTTGCCGAGTTCCGGCTTGCTGGCATAGGGCGGCATGTAGAAGAAGTCCGCATCCTCGCCGACGACCGTGCCTTCCGGGAAGAAGGACGGGATGAACGACGCCTGGTGGTGCAGGTAGCATTTCGGCGGAGAAGCGAAGAGACCCTTCGGGCTGTCGCGGAAGTCGGTGGAGGCAACGGCCGCCGCCCCGCCATCGACGAACTTGTCGTTCTTGGCGAACCAGCCGAATTCATCGAGTGCGCCGGTCACGGCGGCATCGGTGAACGGGATCTGGTTGGTAACCCACTTGTCGTAGGTTTCCGGTGTTGCCGTGCGCAGCATCAGGTCTTCGACCCAGTCGGTCGCCGGCCAGCCGGTGGCACCGCCGGAGCCGAGGCCAATGCACCAGGGCGTGCCGCCATCGGCGACGATCTGCTCGGTCAGCGCCTTCAGGTCTTCCATGGTCTTCGGCACTTCGTAGCCGGCATCTTCAAAGTTTTCCGGCACGTACCAGACGAGCGACTTCACGTCGATCTTGTAGGGGAAGGCGAAAAGCGCTGCGTTGCCGTCCTTGCCCTTGTAGGTCGAAAGATCGACCCAGGACTGGCCGGCGGCGTAATTGTCGAGCAGCCATTTCTGGGTCTCGTCACCGAGCGGCGAGAGGTAACCCTTGGAGGCGAGGTCGGCGATCAGGCCGGGCTGCGGGAGGATGGCGACATCCGGCGGGCTGCCGGCCTGCGTGTCGATGACGATCTGCTGTTCGTAGTTTTCCGAGGAGGAGTACTTGATCTCGACGCCCGTCGCCTCGGTGAAATAGGCGTAGACGATCTTGAAGAGCGCCTCGTCCTCACCGCGCCAGGGGCCGAAAATGGTCAGCGTCTGGCCCTTGAGGTCATGGCCCTTCTTGAAATCTTCAAAACTTTGCCAGTTGAACTTGGAATCTTCGCCGGGCTTGAACTTCAGATCAGCCGCAGCAGCGCCACCCGCCATCAAAAGCGCGAGGGCAGCCGTCATCAAAAACGTCTTTTTCACCTGATTTGCCTCCCATAGCAAACCCGCCCTCTCCCGGGGCAGGCATTCTCTAAAATACCCCAAAATTCAAAGCGCTTTGGATTTCCTTTCATCCCATTTCCCCCTCGCCCTCGTCAAGTCCCCCGAATCGATTCGGTGCGAAATCGCCAATCATGACGCGGTGCAGCGTAGTTTTGCGGCGCAAAACGGTCAAATCCGCTTTTCCTCAAGGATTTGCTGATGCTAGATGCCAAAACGCTTTGGACAAAAATAAACCCCGACATTCAAAGCGCTTCGGCTGTTTCAAGAAAGCTAAGCATGTGAATCTCAAGCAATTATCGCAGTTGCTGGGCCTGTCTCAGACAACCGTGAGCAGGGCACTGAACGGATATCCGGAAGTCAACGCGGAAACACGCCAGCGCGTGCTCGATGCCGTCCGGGAGACCGGATACCGGCCGAACCGCGCTGCCCAGCGTCTTGCAACGGGTCGTGCGGGCTCGATCGGCCTCGTCATGCCGACGGCTGATGGCATCGAGTCAGACGTGCATTTCGGTGAATTCCTGGCCGGCCTCGGCGACGAGGCGGTCAAGCACGACTTTCATTTCGTCATCAATCCGAGCCATCCGGACGAAGAGGTGGCGACCTGCCGGCGGCTGGTCGCAAGCGGCAATGTGGATGCCCTCTTCCTCGCCTATATGCGCGAAAGGGATCCGCGTATCGCGATGATGAAGACGCTGAAGACACCGTTCGTCGTGCATGGCCGCTCGATCGGCGTGCCGAACGACTATCCGTTCCTCGACATCGACAATACCGGCGCCTTCTACGATGCCGCGCGTCTGCTCGTGCAACTCGGCCACCGGCATTTCGCGCTGCTCAACGGCCCGGACTACCTCGCCTTCTCGATCCGCCGCAAGAAAGGCACCGCGCGGGCGCTTGCCGAGCAGGGCCTCGTGCTGCGCGAGGACTGCGTACAGCATTCGCAGATGACGGACGAACACGGCTTTCACGCCATGGAGCGCTTTCTCCGGCTCGAAACACCGCCGACGGCCGTGCTCTGTTCCAGTACGGTTCTGGCGCTCGGCGCCGTGCGGGCAATCAACCAGGCGGGGCTGAAGCTCGGCGAGGACATTTCCCTGATCGCCCACGACGACGTGCTGCCGATGCTGAAGCCGGAGAACTTCATGGTGCCGCTGACGACGACCCGCTCGTCGCTACGCGCCGCCGGCCAGCGCATCGCTCGCCGCCTGATCGCCGGCATCCTCCAGATCGAGACGCTGCCTCAGCAGGAATTGTGGAAGACCGATCTGATCGTGCGGGCTTCGACCGGACCAGCGCCGGTCGGGAAATGAAAAAGGCGCCCATCGGGCGCCTCGGAATTGCATTCGAGGTTTGCAAACCTCTAGTGGGACCTGCTCTCCTCAGAACTTCGGCGGCGCCTTGCCGGCCTTGCGGTAGGCAGCGATCACGGTGTTGGCCATCAGCATGGCGATGGTCATCGGGCCGACACCACCAGGTACAGGCGTGATGGCGCCGGCAACCTTGGCGCATTCGTCGAAGGCAACATCGCCGACCATGCGCGACTTGCCCTCGCCCTTCTCCGGTGCCGGAATGCGGTTGATTCCGACGTCGATGACGGTCGCACCCGGCTTTACCCAATCGGCCTTCACCATTTCCGGGCGACCGACGGCAGCGACCAGGATATCGGCAGTGCGGCAGACGGCGGCGAGGTCCTTGGTGCGCGAATGGGCGGTCGTGACGGTCGCGTTCGCCGCAAGCAGCAATGCAGACATCGGCTTGCCGAAGAGGTTGGAACGGCCGACCACCACGGCATTCAGGCCGGAAAGATCGTTGCCGTGCATACGGCGCACGAAGACCATGGCACCGGCCGGCGTGCAGGAGACGAGGCCGCCATCAAGATCACCAGTCGCCAGCTTGCCGGCATTGACGACATGCAGGCCGTCGACGTCCTTTTCCGGCTTGATCGACTGGATGATCGGATCGGAATTCAGATGCTTCGGCAAAGGCAGCTGAACGAGGATGCCGTGAACGGTCTCGTCGGCATTCAGCGTTTCGACGAGTTGGGCGAGTTCTTCCTGCGTCGTCTCCTCCGGCAGCGTGTGCTGGATGGAGGTGAAGCCGCACTCCTTGGCCATGCGGCTCTTGGAAGAGACATAGGCGTGGCTTGCCGGATCATCACCGACGATGACGACGGCAAGACCGGGTTTTACCCCCGTCTCCTTCTCCAGGGTGGCGGTTGCGGACTTCACAGTGTCAATCACGGAAGCGGCAACCTGCTTCCCATCGATAATGGTGGTCACATTTCTCTCCCTGAATGCGGTGCGACCACTCTATCGGAGCGGCCGCGCAACGGAATGGCCTTTTAACGCCCTATGCTGTCCAAAACGGATAATTTCAAGCGCCTCCCGCCGGAAACAACCTGCCCAATTTATTAACACCCGCTTTCCTGTCAGCCGTGACAGGGCACTGCGGTGGCATGAAGGAACCTTTCAAGGCGAAGAAAGAGTCCTTTTTTGAAGCACGACGTACAAATATTTTCGCGCCTAGATAGGTGATCAGCGCCCGCGCCACGTTACAATTTCGATACATATCAATGACTTAAATGTCTGAAAGCCGACATGGTTACCAAACCGTGAATAGGGTCGCCGACCTTTTAAAGAATTCCTTAAAAGCCCTTTCAGGGGGAATTGCTAAATCCGCTGACAGCAGCACAAGCATTGCGGGAGCAGCATGAAGCCCTTTCCCACTCTATTCATCGAATGCACTGCCCGGCAGACCATGATGGTCGTCGGGGCTGGCCTTCCTGCGCTTGCGGTCGCGGTACAAGGAACTCTGCCATGAACCTCGCGTCAGGTAACATCGTCGCCTCGCAACGTGACATTCTGGGCCTGCCGGTCTGCGAACTGGACTGGGCCGACGCCTTCGCCTTTGCCGAAGAGGTCGCGACCATGCCCTTCGGCCAGACCGTCATCGCCTTCATCAACGCCAACAATGCCAACCTGATGATGCGCGACCCGGACTACCGCGCCGTGCTCGAACGGCAGGTCGTTTTTCCGGACGGACACGGCGTCGATATCGCCTCCATGGTGTTCCATGGCCGCAAGTTTCCGGCGAACCTCAACGGCACGGACTTCGTGCCGGCACTGCTGACCTATATCACCCGCCCGATGCGCGTCGCCCTTATCGGCACCCGCAAGTCGACGTTGATGCGCGCTGCAGAAAACTTCCGCCAACACGCCCCCTGGCACGAATTCATCCCGATTTCCGACGGCTTCTTCGACCGCGAAAAGTCCGACGAGATCATGGAGCAGGTTCGCGACGCCAAGGTGGACATCCTGCTGGTTGCCATGGGCAGTCCGGCGCAGGAAAAATGGATCGACCGGCATGTCGGTCCCGGCCATGCACGGCTGGTTCTCAGCGTCGGCGCGCTTTTCGATTTCGTTGCCGGCGACGTGCGACGGGCGCCGCTCGGTATCCGCCGGCTCCGGCTCGAATGGCTCTATCGGCTCCTCCAGGAACCGACCCGGCTGTGGCGGCGCTACATTCTCGGCAACCCGGTCTTCCTGTATCACGTCATGCGCTACAAACTGTCGGGCATGGTGGTGAAGCGTCGCCAGGACGATACGGCAAAAGCCGGCCTGCTCTGAAGCAGCCGGCTTTCACGAAGATAGTCATGCGTCATAAGAGCGGCTGGCTTCAGTGACCGCCGCTTTTTTCCGTCTGCTGGCCGGCCGGAACCTCGCCCTTGAGGAGGGTCACGCCTTTCTTGGGCGCCGGGTCCTGCACCGAAGCGGTGGTAATGTAGTCGATCTGCTCGACATAGACCTCGGCGATGACTTCGGCGCCAAACCGACGGTTCAACCCTTCCTTCACGACGCCGCGGAATGCATCGAGATCGAAGCTTCCGGTGTCCGCCACGTCGATCATCTTCTTGCCGACGAGCAGCGTGTAGAGCTCGTCGGTGATCATCTGCGGCAAAGGCACGACTTGCTTTGCGGCAAGTTCCTTGTTCGCCTTGTAGGCGAGCTTGGTCAGCAGGTAGCCATGGACGCCACCCTCGCCGATCACCGGCACGGTCGTCGTATAGCCCGTCACGAACTCCATAGCGGCCTCGCGCGCGGCGGCTTCCGTATCCACCTTGGGTGCCGAGGCCATCTTCAGCGAGAAATAGACCGAGGCAAGCGTGATGACGAGGATCCAGACGCCGGTGCCGATGAGCTTGATCATGTGCCGTAGCCCAGCCGGAACTGTTCCTGCGAGTAGGTGCCTTCAGCCTCGAGGTCCTGCACCGCATTCTTCAGAATGGTGACCACTTCGCGCACGGCGTCCAGATGGGCGGACACGCGCTGTGCATTGGTGGCGAGCTTTTCACGCACGCGGCCGAGCTGCGGCGAGAAGCTGGCCGGAACCTCGTCAGGGCGCACGTCGCGCGTCAGCATGTAGAGTTCGTAGAGGCAGCGGCTCTTGTGCGCGTTCGAGGTCGGCAGGTCGAATTCGGGATCGTTGCCGATATTGTCGTTCTCGTTATCGATGATCGTCTCAAGCCGGCCAAGGACAGTGCGGATTCGGATTTCGTTGCTAGCCTGTTCCATTTTGTTGTTCTCCGCTTACGCTTTGGTGTCTTGTTCGTTGATGCCCGGCGTGAGGTCGGCGAAGACCTTGCGCTGCAGAGCATCAACCATGCCGGTGGCGACACGGTCGGTATTCTTGTCCTTTTCGGGAGAGGCGGCGCCGAGGCCGCTGCTCTTGGCAAGGCTTTCGGCAATGCCGATGCCGCCGCCCTTGGATAGCGCTTCGCCGAGCTGGTCGGCCATCATGCCGCGCCACATCTCGCCGGCTGTGCCCTTGCCGTAAATCTCTTCGCTTTCGGCCGGCATCATGGATTTCACGAAATTCTGCAAAACCATGGTTTCGAACTTGCGCATATGTTCCGGCACGACCTTGCCGCCCACGGCGGAAGCGCCGGCAGACGCATGGCTACTCGCCGAATCCCGGTTAAGAATGCCGACGGCGGCCTGGAAACCGGCGCCCGCTTCGGCAAGGCTCGTCGCCTCGAAGGCGGCCTTGTTCGATTTCAGCTTCGCCTGCGCTTCCTGAACCAGGGTCGGATCGGCAGCGCGCACGACATCGAGCACCAGATCACTGGGGGGAGAAATTGCCACGTCTAGAGCCTTTCAGGTGAATCCTGCGCGCCGGACCCGTCCTCATGGCGGTTCGCCGGCTTCTGACTGTTTGGACATCCGGTTTGCCCGCGCCACACAAGCGGCCGCTTCGGTAAACCTCTTCATCGTCCGGATGCGACTATCGCTGCTCAACCTTACGGGAGGCTGGTGGCAAATGACGATGCCGTGACGAGGGCAGCAGCGAAATCCATTTTGACGCAAGCTTGATAAGGCGTCGGTAAATCGCCTTGTCTTACAGGAGCTTGCAGAAAACCCTATTCAGCGTTGCCCTTGTAGGCGATGTGCTGATCGATGAGATCGTAGATCGCGTCGTCCGCAGCCTCGCGATCCTCAGCGCTGCGGGCTTCTTTCCTGTGCTCGTCCATGCGGTCGCCCTTCGTGCGTTCACGCACCACGCGCATCTCGTGCATCTGCTGCACGTTGGCCAGCATCTGGTCCTGTTGCTGCAGTTTGCTGTGCTGGCTGGAGTAGTGCTTGGAAAAGCTTCTGTGCACCGGATTGAGCGAATTGATCGCCTCGGCGACGGCATCCATGGTCTGGGCCACCTCCTCGCGCTGGCGGGTGGTGCTGGCCAGATCAATCTCCGCCATCTTCTCGAGATGGCGCTGCACGTTGACGAGGCGTTTCAGCTTTTCGGAACGGCTTTGCGCCATCGTCACTCTCCCCTGAAGACCGGAATGAAGCCTGCCGCGAAAATCTCGAGCAGCGAGGAAACGCCGAAATAGAGCAGGAACAGGCCGCCCATGATGATGAAGGGCAGCGAGACGAAGTAGATCGGGATCTGCGGCGCCAGCTTGTTGACGAGGCCAACGGAGACGTTGAACACCAGACCGTAGAGAATGAAGGGGCTCGCCAGCCTGAGCATGATCATGAAGGTCTGGCTCAGCGTATCGGTGAGCGTGATCAGCGCGCTCTGCGGATTGAAGCCCGCACCGAGCGGCATGACGTTGTAGGATTCGATCAGCGCCCTGAGAACGACGTGGTGGAAATCCAGCATGAAGAGCACCAGCAGGCCGGCAAAAGACAGCAGGTTCGTCAGCTGGTTTTCGGCGGTGTCTTCCAGCACGTCCGGCGTCGGCGGCGCGTTGAAGCCCATCATCATCGTCAGCACCGTGCCGGCGAATTGCAGGCCGAGCACATAGTAGCGTGCGATGAGGCCGATGACCGCGCCGGTCAGCGTCTCGAAGACGATCAGCGTCAGGTAGCTGGCAATCGAGCCCGATGATGCGCGCGGATAGATCGTATCCCACAGGATCGGCAGCACGCCCATGGAGATCGCCACCGCCAGGAGAAGCCGGATCTGCACGGAAAGGCGCGCCGAGGAAAAACCCGGCAACAGCATGAAACACCCGCCGACACGGCAAAAGGCGGCGAACAGCGCCAATACCGTGCCCTGCGGGTCCGTTATCATGAAATGGAGCCGAGGATCTTGATCTCGATGCCCTTGGCGAGCTCGACATGCGAGAGAACCGGCAATGTGGCAAACAGGCGTTCGATGATCATGCGCACATAAGAGCGGGATTCGGGCGACGTGACCAGTACAAACGGGGTGCCGCGGTCGAGAAACTCGCGGATAACCCGGGTCGCCTGCTCGGAAAACTCTTCGAGCTGGCGCGGATCGATATCGAACTCGACGATTTCGCCCTTCGAATCGCGCTTCAGCGCCTGATGGAAGACCATGTCCCACTTGTTGCCGAGACGCAGCACCGGCAGCACGCCATTGTCCGTGAGGTCGCCGCAGATCTGCTGCGCCATGCGGATACGGACATGCTCGACGATCTGCTCGGTTTTGCGGACATGCGGCGCCAGTTCGGCAACCGCTTCCAGAATGAGATGCAGGTTGCGGATGGAGACGCGCTCGGCGAGCAGCAGCTTCAGCACGGCCTGCAGGCCGGAATAGGACATGTGCGACGAGCAGATCTCGTCGGCGAGCTTGCGGTATTCCGGATCGAGGCGCTCGATCAGCACCTTCACGTCCTTGTAGGACAGAAGCTGCGGCAGGTTGTTGCGGATGACTTCGGACAGATGCGTCAGCACCACCGAAACGTTGTCGATCGGGTGGAAGCCTTCGCGACGCAGGTCGTCGGCAAAGGTTTCGAGGATCGAGACGGCCGGCATGCCGAAAGCGGGTTCGCGGATATCGTCGCCCGGTACGCTCGGCTTGCGGCCGCCGCCGGTGACGACCAGCACTTCGCCGACACGCACGATGTTTGATGCGATCGTCGTGCCGTGAATGCGGATCTGGTAGGACTTGTCGGGGATGGAGATGTCGTCGGAAACCTTGATTTCCGGCACGACGAAGCCGTATTGCCCGGCGAACTTCTTGCGCATCTTGCCGACGCGGAAGGCGAGTTCCTGGTGAGCACCGAGCAGGCGCGTGGAGACCTGCTTGCCGAGCAGGAGCTCGATTTCGGCGGTCTTCAGCACCGACTTGACCGAATCCTTCTCCTGATCGCGCGTCTGCTGGACCTGCTGGGCCTCCTGATCGCGCTTGATGCGGTTTTCCGCTTCGATACGGCGCGGGATGACCCAGGCGCCGAAGGCCATGAGGCCGCCCAGCGCCATGAAGGGGAAGAACGGCAGACCTGGAATGACGGCCAGCAGCATCATCAGGCCGGACGCAACGAACAGCGCGCGCGGGTAGCCAGAGAGCTGGTTGACGACGGCCTGGTCTGTGGAGCCGGCGGTGCCGCCGCGCGAAACGATAAGGCCGGCGGCAAGCGAAACGATAAGGGCGGGGATCTGCGAAACCAGACCGTCGCCGACGGACAGCTTGACGAAGACGTCAGCCGCCTCGCCGAGCTCCATGCCGTGGCGGAAATAACCGATGATGATGCCGCCGAAGACGTTGATGGCGGTGATGAGCAGGCCGGCGATGGCATCGCCGCGCACGAACTTCGACGCACCGTCCATCGAACCAAAAAAGGAGCTTTCCTCTTCCAGCTCGCGGCGGCGCAGCTGCGCCTGCTTCTCGTCGATGAGGCCGGCGGAGAGGTCGGCGTCGATCGACATCTGCTTGCCGGGGATGGCGTCAAGGGTGAAACGCGCGCCGACTTCCGCGATACGCGTCGCACCCTTGGTGATGACGATGAAGTTCACCACGATGAGGATCATGAAGACGATGATACCGATGACGAAGTCACCGGACATGACGAGGCTGGCAAAACCGGCGATCACACCGCCCGCCGCATCATGCCCCTCGTTGCCGTGCGAAAGGATGACGCGCGTCGTCGCGATGTTGAGCGCGAGGCGTATCATGGTCGCAATCAGCAACACGGTCGGGAAAGACGAGAATTCGAGCGGTCGCTGGATCCACAGCGAAACCATCAGGATCAGCACCGAGAAGGCGATGGAAAACGCCAGGCCGATATCGATCAGGAAGGGCGGAATCGGCAAGAAGAGGATCGACAGGATCGTCAGGATGCCAATGGCGAACGCGATATCGCGGCCATTCGGGCTGACCTTCGGAATATTGATTGCCGGTACTTGCGCCATCTGAATGCTTCCCGTCTCGTCATGAGAGGCTGCGGCGCGTCACACGCACCGCCCATTTCACCCCATGACCTACAGGCCGAAGCTTGCGCGAAGGTTGGGAAAACCGGCTAGAAGCCGCTTTCTATCCGGGAAAAGACGAGATCGGTAAAAATGGAGATCTGGGCGCCGATGAAGGGGGCCGAGATGGCGATCGTCACGAAGATCGCGAGGATTTTCGGCACGAAGGTGAGGGTCATTTCCTGCACCTGGGTCAGTGCCTGCACAAAGGCAATGGCGACGCCCACGATCATGGCGGCGAGCACGGCCGGGCCGGAGGCCGCGATGACCGTCCAGATGGCTGCCTGCGCTATATCGAGGGCGTCTGCCTCATTCACGTCTTGGTATCGCTTTTTCCGTCGCTGATCTTCACGCCCGGCCCGATGACGAGCGTCTTGCCCGAATCAAGCTTCGCGACAATGCCGTCATTGTATAGTGTGACTTCCTTCACCACACCAGTGATCTTGCCGTCTTCGCTGGTCACGGTGCGGCCGATCACGGAGTTGGCTTCCTGCAGCGACGTGCGCTGGAGCAGGCTTTCCAGGTTCTTGTTCGTCTTGATGGTCTGCTCGACCTGCGAGAAGGTCGCGAGCTGCGCCATCTGCTGGGTCGCGTCCATCGGCTCCGTCGGATCCTGGTTCTTCATCTGCGCGACGAGCAGCTTCAGGAAGCTCTCGTAGTTCAGCGTCGCGGTCTTCTCGTCGATGCCGGAATCGGCGCCGGAGACCGAGGGCGTATAGGGCGTGTTGGCGCTCGATGCGGCGCCGACGGGCGTTACCATGGTGCGATCTCCCTGCGGATCTGCTCGATCGTGGCCGGCGCCATTTCGTGGTTGTTGAGGATGCGATCCTCAAGCGGGTAGAGCCCGCGGATTGCCTTCAGTGCTTCGAAGACGCGGTCCTGGGTGACGAGCGCATCGACGCGCTTCAGTTCGGCCAGAACCTCTTCGTTCTTGAAGCAGGAGAGCAGCATGATGACCGACTTGCGGAACATGGCGATCGACTGTTCGGCGCCTTCCGGGTTGATCAATGCCATCTGCGCGATGAAGTAGAGCTGGCGAAGCGGCGTCGTCGCCTGTTCCGGCTGGAGAACGTGGTTCTCCAGGAGGAATGTGACATCGTTCAGGAACTCGACCGCTACCTTGCGGTCGACCCTCAAAACAGCGCCGTTGACGAAAATGCGCTCACCGGACTTCAGGGATATACGCAGGGTACTTTTCATTTGATGCCATCCTTGATGATGGTGGTGATGTCGATGATGCCCTGGAAGTTCGTCGATTCGCGTTTGCGGATCTTTTCGATTTCCTTGAGAATCCAGATTGCAATGGAGATAAGATTGGCCCTCAGCTCGTCTTCGAGCTGGTTCTCCGGGTTTCCGAGGTCTTCGATGAAGCGGATCCAGACGCGGCGTGTGAAGTAAATGGCCTCCACCGCCTCCTTGCCGTAGTTGCCGCCATCGGACGCCATTGCCGTCTTGAGGAGCGCGATCGAACGGTCGAGAACCTGTCGTTCCCGATCTTTCGAGACGGCGACGCCCTCCTCCATGATCTCGGCATATGAAAACTGGTACATTCAGACATCCTTCATGTGTGTCCGTACCCTCTGGTTCATCAGAGGTAATTCAGCAGGCTCAGGTTCTGGATCCTCGACGTCAGCGTGTAGGCGAGCGAAAGCTGCGATTCGAGCGTGGTGACACGCGTGGCCGCCTCGTAGGTATCGATACCTTCCATGTCCTTGATGCTGTTGCTCAGAATGGTGATCTGAGCACTGAGCGAGGTGTTGGCCTGCGCAACGCGCGCTTCGGAGATGCCGAGCTTGCTGCGCTCGCCGTCAATGCCGGAAATCGCCCGGCCCATGTAATCGATCGACGCGTCGCTGACGACCTTGCGCGCGCTTTCGCTGATGTTGAGCGCCAGCAGTTCCTGCCCCAGCACGAGGCCGAGTGCCATGTAGCGCATGCCGTCCGCGTTGGTGTTGGTCGAACTCTGCACGGTCTCCGATGTGCTGACGCGGCTTTCCATGTTCTCGCTGGAAGCGTTCGACCAGTCGTTCTGCCAATCCACGCTCGTGAAGCTCGCTTCGAGAGTGTCGATGAAGGACTGCATGTCCGCCGGATCGATGGTGGCGACGGCGTTGTCATCTTGGTCGAAGCCGAAATGCGCGAGGAAGGCCGCGTCGAATTCGGCCTTGGCGTCGGAAACCGGCGATTCCTGGAAATAGTCGTTGAGCGGCATCACATCGGAATTGATGCCGGCGAAGAGATATTCGCCGCTGAAGGAGGTGTTTGCAGCAGCCGTGAACGTCTGGAGGGCGCTGCCGAGGTTCTTCTGCGCCAACTGCAGCTGATCGGCGGAGGTGATGCCGGAGAGTGCGATCAACACGCCCATGGCGTCGTTCGCCGCCGTCGACATCGTGCCCAGGGATTCCTGCGAGGCGGAGAGGCGCTGCGTGGTAAGCGCGTTCGTGCTTTTCAGCGATTCCATGCGCTGGAGATCGCGGTGCAGGTTGAGCGTGCGTGCGGTCTTGGCGCCGAGGACAGCACCGACGTCCGAATGACGCCCGGTGACGCTTTCCTCCTGGACTTTCAGCATCTCCTTCTGCGCGGTGGCCACGGTGAGCCGCATCGCATTCTGAAGGGACATGTTCGAAACGAAAGAAGCCTTCATACCTTAGCCCGCCGCTTGGAGAAGCGCCGCGATCATCTCATCGACCGCTGCCACGAGTTTCGCTGACGCTTTGTAGGACTGCTCGAGGTCGAGAAGCAGCGCCAGCTCCTCGTCGAGGCTGACGGCGGTCACATTGAGGAGGGCTTCCTGGGTGCGGCCGAGAAGCGCCGACTTGTCGTCGCCCGCCGTCGTCGCCGCACTGCGAAGCTGCTCCACCCAGCCGACCGACGACGTGCCGAAGGCGAGGATGGTTGCCGACGCGTCGATCGCGGCCGCCGGATCGAAGGTCATCGGCGCCTCGAAGGCGGCGGCATACCCGTTCAGCAGCTCCGAAAAGCTCGCATTGTTGTCGACGTTGTAGTTGGTGTTGATGCCGTCGCGGAGCAGCATCGGATTGCCGCCCTCGTTCGAAATGACATCGGGGTTCACGCGGATGACGGTCGAGAGGCCCGGATCCGTCAGCGCCGGCAGGCCGTTGCTGATGAACAGGCCTTCGTCAGTGCCCTCGGAGAACATCGTGATGACGCCGCGGGCGATTTCATCGAGCTGCTTCTGGAAGGTCGGCGCTGCGTGGTCGCGGATCTGCAGGAGTGCCGCAATCGAGCCCTGGGCGCTTGTGTTGCCGCCGGTGCCCGCCTGGACGGCGACGCCGTCGATATAGACCTGGTTGCCCGTCACGGCCGCCGTATAGGTCGGCGTCGGTGCGAAGGTCACCGTGCGTGCAACGGTTTCGAAGAGCACGGTGCCGTCGCTCGTGTAGAGCGCGAGATCGTTGTTCGACCGCCTCATGGTGCTGACGCCGACGATCGACGAGATCTGGGTCAGCAGCTTGTCGCGCTGGTCGAGCGCATCGTTGACGTCCGTACCGGCGGCAGTGCCCTGCTTGACCTGATCGTTGTAGGTCTTGAATTCCCCGAGCAGGCGGTTGAGCTCCGTGACCGAAGTCGCGATGTCCGAATCCGCCTCGGCGCGCAGTTTCTGCAGCGCCTGCGACGTGGTGTTCAGCGAGTTGGCGACGTCAATCGCATCCGCCACCACCGTCTCGGCGAGCGAGACTTCGTTCGGCTTGTCGGCGAAAGTCTGGAGATTGTCGCGCAGCTTGGCGAGATAGGTGGACGGGGCGAGTTCGTAATCCTCGCCGCCGAGCATCGTCTTCATTCGCGTCAGGCCGGAAAGCAGCGTATCCTGCCCGGCGGACTTGGAGATGCTGAGCAGATTCTGCTTCAGCAACGCCTCGTTCTGGGCACGCTGCGTTTCGACAACCGAGGCGCCGGTCGCTGCCGTGGCGAGGATCGCCGAGCGGCGGGCGTAGGCCGTGTCGCTTGCATTGGCAATGTTCTTCGACGCGACGGCGGATTGCAAGCCGACGTTGGAGAAACTGGACTGAGCAGTCTTCATTGCTGCTGAAAGCGACATCGTTGCTACCTAACTCTGGAATGCGCGCGGGTTTAAACCGCCTTATCTCTTGAGGTTGACGAGGACTTCCATGAGTTCCGAGCCGGTCTGGAAGACCTTCGAGTTCGCCGTGTAGTTACGCTGCGACTCGATCATGCTTGTCAGCTCTTCGGCGATGTCGACATTGGAGTCTTCCAGCGCGCCGGAGATAATGCTGCCGTAGCCGTTGGTGCCGGCATACCCCATGACGACGACGCCCGATTCGTTGCTCTGCGAATAGACGTTGCCGGGCAGCGGCTTCAGGTTGTCGGGGCTCTGTACCGAAGCCATGGCGATGCGGTACTTCGGCGTCAGTTCACCGTTGCTGTACTTCAGCGAGACGACGCCGTCATCGCTGATTTCGTAGCCGGTTACCTTGCTGGCGCCATTGCCGTCGATCTTGCCGTTGGACACGTCGAAGGCGGAGGCGAGCTGGCTCGAACCACCAATGCTGATGGAGAGTGCATTGAGGTTTGCCCCATCGAGGGTTTGCGCCGTCGTGGTGATCGTCGCCGGTGACGGCGTCAGAAGCTTGCCCTCCGAATCGAAGGTCATTGCAATGGGGGTGCCACCTGGCAACACCGAGGTGCCATCATAGGTCGCGTCGACCGACCAGGCATTGTCGCCGGTTTTCGTGTAGGTGAATTCGATCAGGCGCTTGTTGCCCTGGCTGTCATAGGCGACGAGCGAGGTCTTCTTCTCGTAGCCATCCGGTTCGTTGGACGGCAGGTTGACGTCGAGCGCACCGGCGGTCGAACCCTTGGCGTTCAGCGCGCTGGACGACAGGTTGATCTGCTGCAGACCATCGAAGCCGTTGACGACGATCGTCGGGTCCTCGGTCGAGGAATATTCGTAGCCCATCAGCGTGTAGCCGGCGGAATTCTGCAGCGAGCCGTCATCCATCATTGTGAAGGCGCCGGCGCGGGTCATGTATTCCTGGCCGTCCGTGCCTTCGACAATGAAGAAGCCCTTGCCGTTGATGGCAAGATCGGTCGAAGAGGTCGTGTAGGTGAAGGTGCCCTGCGCCGAGATGGAGTAACGCACATCCGTGGTGACGCCGCCCGAATTGTAGGCGCCGCCCGTCGAAGGCAGAATCAGGGAGGAGAACTGGGTCGAGGCCTTCTTGTAGCCCGTCGTATTCGCGTTGGCGATGTTGTCGGCAACGGTGCTCAGGCGATTTGCCTGTGCGTTCATGCCGGAAACACCCGTTCTCATCGTGCCGTAAAGACTCATGTCATATCCCCGTTCGTCTCGTACTTCGACCCTATGGGACGGGCCTTGCGTGAAGCTGGCTGCCGGGGTCCGCCTTCCCCGCCAGCCGGCAATCCTGATCTCAGTTCTGCCAGTCGATGCAGTAGCCAAGGAAACGCTTGGAATCGATCGGATCGAAACCGAGCTTCTTGCGCAGTTTCTTGCGCAGCTTGCTGATGTGGCTTTCGACGACGTTTTCCTCAACATCCTCGTCGAAGATTCCGTAGATCGCGTTGAAGATCTGGGTCTTGGAAAGCCGGCGGCCGCGGTTGGCGACCAAGTATTCGAGGATGCGGCGCTCGCGGCGCGGCAGCGGGAAGACGTCGTCGTTGATTTCCGGGTCGCGACCATCCGAGAAGACGCGGATCGGGCCGATTTCGGTGAAATTGGTGAGCGCTTTCAAGCGCCGCCGGATGGCCGCCGCACGGGCCAGAATTTCCCGGGGATGCACCGGCTTGCGCACGACGTCATCGACGCCGCTGTCAAACAGCGCAAGGGTGTTTTCGAGAGAATGTGTATCGCTGACCGCGATCACCGGGGCCTGGGAGCGATCCCGGATAGCCCGGGGCAGCTCCATGCCGAGCTGGCCCTGACCGATCAGGAACGCCTCGACCGCATCGATGTCCGAATCGGCAGCGGTGTTGACCCACTCGCCGAATTCACGGGGATCGAACCCCGTCGAGGGCACGCCCTCGCGACCAAAAAGAGAAGTATAGCCGTCTTTCACGAGCTCGCGCTCATCAACCACTACGATCATTCGTCCGCCTCCGAATCAGTGTGGTGCTTCGTTCGGGCAGTGGTACGAATCGGGCGATTCCCGGGCAACTAGAGGAAGTGACTGGGGGAATTTAATAATTGATTAAGAATTGCGTGCCGATTTGGTCTATATATAGTAGGACTTATCGACTTCGGCCACAATTTTATGGTGGAAAAGTTAACAAAGGTTAACGAGCCGCCTTGCCGTTCCGAAACATGGCGCATTCTTGCCACATTGCGGCACAGATTCCGGAAGGGAAAAATTCAACTTTTAGTCGAATTATTGACAGAACTGCTTCGCGTTCTGAGTCCAGCTTCCATAGCCGGTTGCGACCAGGTTGGCGATCACCCGGCAGACATATCGCTTTTGCGCCGGATCGTTGTTTGGCCCGGCATGATACCGTGCAACAGCCATCGTCCAGGTCTCGTGCCGGGCATGAAGACGCGCCAGGAACGCCGCCGCATATTCGACGTTCTTGCGGGGGTCGAACATCTCCGCCGGCGAGGTGAACTGGTCGCCGTGGAAGTGGTGGTTGATCTGCATGCAGCCAAGATCGATCAGCTTGGCACCACGGGCACGCGCGGCCTCGAAGGCCCGCAGGGCATCCTGCCGATCCTGGCCGAAGAAGGCCTTGCCCTCGATATTCATGGCATAGGGCTGCAACGAGCCCTTGCGGCCGGTCTCGGTGAGACCGACCGAATAGAGGATCCCGGCGGGGATATCGTATTTGGCAGCGGCAGCGAGAATCTCACGCTCGCAGCTGCCGACGGCGGCTTTCGCGTCAGAGGTAGACGCCGCCAGAACGCAGAGACTGGCCGCCAGCGAGGCCAGCAGCGTTGTCCGACGTGGTGCCTTCATGGGATGCTTCCTCGCGTGCGAAACTGCGTGCTGCCTGCCCCTCGGCGCCCTGGCGGCCATTGCCGCCTTCGCGGGCCTGCGGCTGGCTGGAGAACTGCGGCTGTTGTTGCTGTTGCTGGCTCTGCCCGTCGCCCTGCTGCGTGCCAGAGTTTCTGTCGGCCGGGGTGAACTGGACGCTGACCTGGTCGACGGCGAAGCCCTGGTCGCGCAGCGCCTTGACCATGGCATCCTGATCGTCGCTGAGCTGGCGGTAGGCCTCGGCCGTCTGCACCTGCAGCGAGACGGTCAGTTCGTCGCCATGCAGCCTCAGCGTCGCCGTGACGAGGCCAAGCTCGATCGGGTGCATCTGGATCTTCAGCGTGTTGACGACCTTGCCGGTCATGGCCTCATGCGGTTGGAGGAGGCTGCCGGTCGAGCTCAGCGACGCCGCCCAGGACGGATCCTGCGTGAGCGCCGTCGTCACGGCCGCCGAGTTGCCCGTCGACGCAAGGCCGATATACCGGCGTGCATCGACCACCGTCACCGTCTCCCCCTTCGCGCCGGTCGGATTGGCGTCACGAACGGCCGTGCGTTCACCATCGGCGGAAATGCTCATGTCGACGTCGCGACCCTTGCCGTCGGCCCGGATAAGCCGAAAGAGCTGATCGGTATCGGATTCTGACTTGGCTGCGGCCGTCTCGACGGCAGCAGCATCGGCATGCGCTCCATCCGCCAATGCCGAGGAGGCATCGCCGTGGGCATCGATCCGGCCCTTCACCTCGCCATCAGGCTGCTCGTCGCCATTCTGCCCACCTGCCGCGGCCGCCTGGCCGTTGGCCACGACCTGCGCGACGGCATTCGGAGCGGTTAGAAGCGCCAGCAGATTGCCGACGTCGGCCGTGCTGCCGGTGTCCGGTACAGCGCCGGCTTCGGCATCGGCATCGGGTACCTTGTCGGATTTGAGATCAGTGGACTCGGCCTTGGTCTTGCCCTGTGTCTCGGTACGCGATTTCTCACCCGGCTTATCCGCAAGGTCGTGGAATGCGACAGGCTTCTCGTCAAAGGCCTTGTCCGTTTTGGCGATTGGGTCGGCATCAGGTCTCGCTGAAGCCTGCGCGGCGGTCTTCGTGCCGCTGTCTGCATCCGCTTTCCCACCGGTTGTTTTCCCGCCGGTTTCGGCCGCAGCCTTTTCGCCGGGTGCAGCATTACCACGCACGGTCTCACCGGGTTCGGCCTTTAAGCCGGCCAGCTCATCGGACGTGGCAGCAGCCTTGTCAGCAGCCTTTTCGGCGCCAGCCCTGCGCAGCACTTCGGCAATAGCCGGCAGGCTCGAATTCGACGTCCTGATCCGCGTGTCACCGGTCTGCTCGGCCGATATGGAGCGCGCCGCAGTGACACTGGCGGGGATCGAGAGGTTTGCGCCCTTGCGGCCGCCCTCGCCTCCCCGTCCGGCAAGGTTTGCCACGGTGCTGGCGAAATCGCCACTTTTGGGAGCGGTCTCCGCGGTCTTCGCGTGTCCTGCCTTGTTCTTTGCCGACGTCAGATGCGGCGCGGCGCCCAAAATTCCGTTCGCGGTGTTGCTCAACTGCCTTCTCCTTTCAAGAGCGCGTCGATCTCGTCGAGCTTGGACCGACCACTCGATACGAATGTATCGAACGTCGGATCGATGCCCGCTTCTGCCGCCTGCTCTTTCTTCTTCTTGTCCAGCTCGGCGGCGGTAGCGACCGGGGTCTCCTCCGCGCCTGCCTGCGGATCCATCGACCGCTCCGCCGTTTCCGCCTCATTCAGGCCCGCATAGGACGCATCCTCGGGCTGTTCCGGTACGGCAACGGCCTCCGTTTCGGCCAGCGACGCCTGTGGTGCGCGCAGGACCTCTTCAGCCACCGCCTTGGCCGCGGCCTTCAAGGCGCGGTCCTTCTCCGAAAGCTTGTCATCCGGAATGGCGATGATGGATTCCATCGCAGACGAGACATCGCCTGAAGGAACCGAGGCCAGCCCGGAATAGAGATCGGCCAGCACCCGCGGCACGCTTTCCCCGTCCTCGGACAGCATCTGGGCGCGTTCGGCGGCGAGCGAGGCGAGCTTGTTCTTGCCCGAGATCGCGGCGAGCCGCGCCATGCGCAGATAGACCTCCCGCTGCCGCGGCACATCCATGAAGGACAGGACCTCGAGAATATCCTCTTCCTTGATCGCCTCGAAATGATCGACGGCGAGCTTGACGAAGAGGTCGGCGAACTGACTGGCATAGGGCGAGCGCAGGTAGCGCCGCGCGTAGCGGTTCGCATAGACCATGCTCTTGTCGATCCAGCCGGCCTCACTTGTCACATAGACGGAGCGGCGCAGCGCAGCCTCTTCGACGATCGTGCCGGGCGCCACCAGCCGCGCCCAGTCGAAATAGGTCAGCGCCAAGGCGGGATCCTTGCGGATGACCGAATTGGCGGAAACCAGCGCCAGGTAGGGACCGACGCGCGCACGCTTGTATTCCGGAAAGATTTCGGCCAGCGACTTCACGCTCTGGCTGCCGCGGCCACCCAGATAGCTGCGCAGGGCATCGGTGATGCGGGAATCGAAATGGCCGCCGACATCCCTTTTTATGAGGAGTTCCAGCGTCTCCGGATTGCCGCCGCTCATGGCATAGATGAGTGCTGCATCGACATTGCGCGGGTCATCGAAAATCGCGGCGTCCGCCGTACGAAACCGCTCGTCGATAGTGGACAGCAGAAAGCGCTGCATCTCCATTGCGGAATGGTCGCCGAGCGCCACCGTGTCCTGCACATATTGCAGCGAACGGATCATCTTGTAGGGCGCGAGATCGTCGAGATTCTCCGCGCAGGCGGGCACTGCGGCAGACGCGATGCCGCAAAAGACCGTACCCATCATAAGCAGGCGCCGCAACAGACCCATGGCGTCAGCCACCTTCCGTCTGAATGAGGATTTCGATGCGACGGTTGGCGTCGGCCATCGGATCGTCCTGGACCTTGAGGCGCCGGTCGGCAAAGCCCGTCACCTGGCTCACGCGCTTTTCTTCAAGGCCGCCGCGCACCAGCATGTAATAGGCGCTCTGCGCACGGTCCATCGAGAGCCGCCAGTTGTCGTTCTTGCCACCCGCAAAGGGTCGGGCATCTGTATGGCCACGGATCGCGATGGCGCCTGGACGGCTTCCGAGGATCTTGCCGATCTTCTCCATCGCCAGCACCATGTCGCGCTGGGGCACGGCCGAACCGATGTTGAACATGGGCGTATCGAGCTGGTCGGTGAGGCTGACGAGCAGGCCGCCTTCGGCCGGCGTGACCGTCAGGCCTTCCGCGAGCTTGCCGAGGGTGCCGATCTCCTTGTTGATCTGCTTCTTAAGCTCGTCGGCTTCCTTGTCTTCCTTGGCCTTGGCGTCCTCGCTCGCAGCCTGCTCCGCCTCGGCCTTTGCGGCTTCGGCCTTTTCCGCCTCGTCCTTGGCAAGCGCCTCCTGAACGGTCTTGCCTTCGCTGCCGGCGCTCGTCGCCTGCGAGATATCGACCTGCTGCGTCCAGAAGTCGGGGTCGAACGGATCGCGATAGGCTTCGCCGCCGCTGGCGCCGGTGGACGGGCCGGAATTGGCCGCACCGCCCTCGCCCTTGGCGCTCACATTCGCCTGCTGGCCGACTTCCTGCGCAATTTCGGAGAGCACGGAATAGGGGTTCTCGAAGAAATTGGCTTCGGAATACTGGGTTTCCTCACCGGCAGTGGTCTTCTCGTCCTTGCCGCTTTCCGCGCCGTTGCCGCTCGCCTGCTGCTGGCCCTGTTCCTTGGACTTGTCCTGCGTCGCCTCGCCTTCGGCACTGTTGGCCGGCCTCTTCACCGATTTGTCGGCCGGCTTGTCGTCGGTCAGCTTGATCGGGTTGAAGTAGGACGCGACGGAAGCCTGCGTCTTCTCGTTGGCGGCATTGACAAGCCACATCACGAGGAAGAACGCCATCATGGCTGTCATGAAGTCGGCATAGGCGATCTTCCAGGCGGCCGAATGATGGTCCCCCTCATGATCGGCATGTCGCTTGACGATGATGATCTCGTTCTTGCCGTGGTGATGATTTTCGCCTTCGCTCATGCAAGCACCTTGCGTACGGTGTCAGCCCAGGCCGCCATCCGCGTTACCAGGACGGTTTCGCTGAACTCCACCGTCAGATCGACATCCTGCATTTCGACATGCTTGAAGACCGGCATGTTATCCTCGAAATGCGATTTCAATTGTTCGAAGAGGTTTGCCGGCCCCTTCACCGTAACCGTAATACCTTCGCCACCCGCAAGGCCTTCCGTGATCATGCGTGCGAGATCGGCAACCGCGCCCTTGGTGAGCACAAGGCTCATGATGGGCGCCAGGACCTGTGCGGCCTGGGCTGCGACGAGATCGGCAACCTCGGCGGTCAGCCCGGAGAACCGTTTGGCCAGTGCGTCCGCGTAGTCCTGCTCGTATCGCGCCTTGAGCCCGTCAAGCTCGGCCTGATGCGCTTCCTTCAAAGCGGCCATGTCCGCTTCGTGTTTTGCGGCAAGCTCCGCCTCGGCTTCGGCGCGGCCATCGGCAAATGCCTCGGCCCGTTCCGCCGCAACGTCGACTTGCGGCTCTGCGAGCGGCATTGCGAAGGGTTCGGCCTTGGCGCCGCCGTCATTCTGCGTGAACGACGGGGAGGCGAAGGTCGGCGTCTTCGCGCGCGGCGGCGCGCCGAAATCCTTGAGGTAGCGGGCGAGTTGCACGCTCATGCCATGCCCTCCAGCCCTGCCGCGTGCCCGACAAACGCAAACAGCGCCCGTCGGGAACCCCGCGGACCGTTTCGACGCTCGCTCTCGTAAACACTGGAAGCTGACAACACCGCTGACCTGTCTCCTCGACACCGAGCCTTCCGGAAGGCGAAAGGCACACAATCTTCCTGATCGTGCCATTGAGCCTAGGGGTTCAAACTTGTGCGAGGATGAAGATGAAGGGTGTTGGGCCGCGCCAGGGCAAATCGCGCGGCCCAACCGCCCGCCTCGGCCGATGACCCCGGCCGGGCGGAAGCAAGATCGTCCTGCCCTTACTGACGGAAGAGCTGGAGGATGTTTTCTGCGCTCGAATTGGCGATCGAGAGCGACTGGATGCCCAGCTGCTGCTGGGTCTGCAGCGCCTTTAACCGTGTCGATTCCTCGTTCATATCGGCATCGACGAGACGCCCGATGCCCTTGTCGATCACGTCGCCAAGCGAGGCGACGAAGCTCTCCTGCATCTCGATGCGCTTGGTGATGGCGCCGAGCGTGGAGGCGGCGTTCGTCAGGTCCTTGAGGATGAAATCCGTGACGCTGATCATGCCGTCGATTTCTTCGTAGGTCGTATCCGCCTTGAGCTGGACGACGCCATCGGCTTCGGGATCGTCCATGTCGATGATGGAGTACGGACCAAAGGCCGGCGGATCCGGCATGACGTCGGCAAGATCGATAGGCTTGGTGAGGTAACCCTGCTCCGGCGTCTCGATGTCGATCAACACGGAGTTCTCTGTATTGAAGTCGAGCGTGGTGACCTTGACGTTGCCGTCGGCGCTGCGCACGAAGGAGGCGACGACGGATTTTATGCCGAGTGCTTCGTCGCCCGTATTGTAAAGCCAGTTCTCGCCGGAGAACGAGGCCGACTGGGCAGCCGAGATGAGCTGGTTCTTCAGCTCCTTGATTTCATCATTGATCTTGGTCTTGTCGACGCCCGGCTCACGCGCGGCGACCAGCTTCGCCTTGATCTCGCTCATCACGTCGATGACGCTTTCCAAGGAGGTATAGGCGGTATCGACCTTGGCAGCACCGAGACCGAGTGCGTCGGCGACGGTGGAGATGGCGCGGTTGTCGGAGCGCATGGTGGTCGCGATCGACCAGTAGGCGGCGTTGTCGGCGGCGGTTTCGACGCGCATGCCGGAGGAGACGCGCGCCTGCGTCGTCTCGAGGCTGTTGTCGATCGAACGGAGAGTCTGCAACGCGGCCATAGCGGCGGAGTTGGTCAAGATGCTGGTCATTGGCATTTGCCCTGAATAAGTGATTGTCGGGGACATGCCGGAGTAAAGGCGGGGGACCGGTAACGATGGGAGGCTTCATGCAACCGACGCCGCTCGTTTGCCCTGGGCGTCAGTCCATCGTTCTTAATGATTGGTTAACGGCCAATGGTTAACAAATGGTTAACGTCGTTAAGGATTTGGAAAGGAAAATGAAAAAAGCGTAAACGGGCGATGGCAGGTTTTTACGGTTTTCAACCTTTCCGCGCCAAAAATGCGACGAGCACTGCCTGCAAGTGGCACGATACCGTGCGATTTTGGAAAACAAGCGTTCCGTTTCGAGTCAGGCCGAATTTGTAATTGCAAGGATGTGTTGCATCTCATTAACTCATTATTAGAAGTTCCTGCTTAGAACTTTGCTTAGTTGTAAGAATTCTACATGTGTGGAGCTTGCAACCACTGGCGTGGGGATCGGAGCCGCCTTCTGGCTCTGTAAGCATGATGCCCTTCCGATACGCTGGCTCGTTCGAGTCATGTTCCATGAAAACAAGTTATCGTCCACAAGGACACCCGAATTGCGAAGCCAATGAGGGGTCCGGGGGACGTCCAACGCTGCAGCAAGCGCAGGACATGCTGAGTATGCCGTAAAGGCGCCGAACCGGCCCCTTGCGCTGCGACTCGCAGGGCAATGACGTTTGTGGTCAGCCAACCATCAAGGGCGCGTTCATGACTTCAATCGTCACATCTCTTTCGATCAACCAGATCCGGGCGCTCTCGTCGACCGCGATCGCGAACCTCACCACAACCGACGTCGCAGCTCTCACCAGCACGCAGATCAAGGCGCTGAGCTCCACGCAGATCTCGGCTTTCGAGACCGAAGACCTTGCGGCCTTCTCCTCGACCCAGATCAGCGCCGTCACGGCCGCCGCCATCACCGGCCTCACCCTTTCGCAGATGGATGCGCTGGGCTCCACCAACATCGCCGGCCTCACCTCGTCGCAGATGAACGCGCTCAGCACGGCGCAGATCAGCCAGCTGAATTCCGATCAGGTCGAGGCTCTGTCGAGCACGCAGATCGCAGCCCTCAGCGCTGCCGCACTCGGCACGATGACCTCGGACGAAATCGGGACCTTCACCTCGGATGAAGTCGCTGCCATCTCTTCCAAGGTTCTGGCAAGCCTCTCCACCGCCGCCATCGCAAACTTCAACAGCGACCAGATCGGTGCCCTCAGCGCCAAGCAGGTTTCTTCGCTGACCAACGCCCAGATCGCCGTTCTGACCTCCGACCAGGTCGACGGCCTGAAGAGCGACCAGGTTGCTGCCCTCACCGCCAAGCAGATCACGGCGCTCACGACCGATGCCATCGCATCACTCGACAGCGACCAGATCGGCGCCCTGAACGCCAAGCAGATCGCAGCCTTCTCGACCGCACAGGTCGCCATCCTCGACTCCGACCAGGTTGCCGCTCTGAGCAGCACCCAGATCGCAGCCCTCAGCGCCGATGCACTCGGCACGATGACCTCGGAAGAGATCGCAACCTTCTCCTCCGATGAGATTGCCGCCATCTCCACCAAGGTTCTCTCGAGCCTCTCGACGGCAACCATTGCCAACCTCGACAGCGACAAGATTGCGGCCCTGACCTCCAAGCAGGTTGCTGCTCTCACCAACGCCCAGATCGGTGTCCTGACGTCCGACCAGATCGACGGCCTTTCCTCCGACAACGTCGCCGCCCTGACCGCCAAGCAGATCACGGCGCTCACGACCGACGCGCTTACCTCGTTCGACAGCGACCAGATCGCTGCTCTGACGGCCAAGCAGGTCGCAGCCCTCTCCTCTGCCCAGGTCGACGTCCTGACGTCCGACCAGATCGACGCCCTCGACAGCGTCCAGATCGCAGCCCTCAGCGCAGCAGCGCTCGGCACGATGTCCTCCGACGAGATCGCAACGTTCACGTCTGACGAAGTCGCAGCGATCTCCACCAAGGTTCTGTCGAGCCTGTCCACCGCAACGATCGCAAACTTCGACAGCGCACAGATCGGTGCCCTGAACAGCAAGCAGCTCGCAGCGCTCACCACCGCCCAGATCGGCGTTCTGACCTCCGACCAGCTGGACGGCTTGTCCTCCGACAACATCACTGCCCTGACTGCCAAGCAGATCACGGCGCTGACGACCGAAGCTGTCGCTTCGCTCGAAAGCGACCAGGTTGCTGCCCTGTCGGCCAAGCAGGTTGCTGCAATGACGACCGGCCAGGTCGACGCCCTGACCTCGGATCAGGTCCAGGCTCTGACCAGCACGCAGATCGCGGCCCTCGGTGCCGTGGCGCTCGACACGATGTCCTCCGACGAGATCGCAACGTTCACGTCTGACGAAGTCGCCGCCATCTCCACCAAGGTTCTGTCCAGCCTCTCAACGGACACGATCGCCAACTTCGACAGCGACAAGATCGCAGCCCTGACCTCCAAGCAGGTTGCTGCCCTTACCAACGCTCAGCTCGGTGTTCTGACCTCCGATCAGCTGGACGGCCTGTCGACCGACAACATCGTTGCCCTGACCGCCAAGCAGATCACGGCGCTCACGACCGATGCCGTCGCATCGCTCGAAAGCGACCAGGTTGCCGCCCTGACGTCCAAGCAGGTCGCAGCCCTCACCACTGCCCAGGTCGACGCCCTGACCTCTGACCAGGTCCAGGCTCTGACGAGCACGCAGATCGCAGCCCTCAGCGCCGCCGCGCTGAACACGATGTCCTCCGACGAAATCACGACGTTCACGTCCGATGAAGTCGCAGCCATCTCCACCAAGGTTCTGTCTGCCCTCTCGACCGCTGCCATCGCCAACCTCGACAGCGACAAGATTGCCGCTCTCAGCAGCAAGCAGGTAGCAGCCCTGACCGCAGCCCAGATCGGCGTCCTGACGTCCGATCAGGTCGATGGTCTGACCAGCACCAACATCGTCGCCCTGACGGCCAAGCAGATTGAAGCACTCACGACCGATGCCATCTCATCGCTCGACAGTGACCAGATCGCCGCCCTCTCGTCCAAGCAGGTTGCATCCTTCACCTCTGCTCAGATCGACTCGCTGACTTCCGACCAGGTCGAAGCCCTCGACAGCGCACAGATCGCAGCCCTCAGCGCCTCGGCACTGGGCACGATGACCTCCGAAGAACTGGGTAAGTTCACCTCGGATGAAATCGCCGCCATCAGCACCAAGGTTCTGGCTGCCCTGTCCACCGCTGCCATCGGGAACTTCGCAAGCGATCAGATCGCAGCCCTGAGCTCTGACCAGGTAGCCGCGCTCACCACCGCACAGGTCGCTACCCTGACCTCCGATCAGCTCGACGGCCTCAGCTCCGACCAGGTCAAGGCCCTCACGGCCAACCAGGTCGCGGTTCTGACCACCGATGCGATCGCATCGCTGGAAAGTGATCAGATCGCGGCTCTGACCTCCAAGCAGGTTGGCGCCCTGACCACCGCACAGGTCGCAACCCTGACTTCGGATCAGGTCGACGCCCTGACGAGCACGCAGATCGCAGCCCTCAGCGCCGCAGCGCTCGGCACGATGAGCTCTGACGAGATCGGTACCTTCTCGTCCGACGAAATCGCCGCCATCAGCAACAAGGTTCTGGCCGGCCTGTCGACCGACATCGTGTCCTTCCTCAGCAGCGAGCAGATCGGTGCACTGAACACCGCTCAGCTTGCCTCCCTGACAACGGCACAGATCGGCGTTCTCTCCTCCGACCAGGTTGACGGTCTGTCGAGCGACAACATCGTCGCCCTGACGGCCAAGCAGATCGAAGCGCTCACGACCGACGCAATCTCGTCGCTCGACAGCGACCAGATGGCAGCCCTGACGAGCACCCAGATCGCAGCCCTCAGCACGGCTCAGATCACGACGCTCACTTCCGACCAGGTCGACGCTCTGACGAGCACGCAGATCGCAGCCCTCAGCTCCGCTGCACTCGACGCGCTGGCTTCGGATGAGATCGCGACCTTCACGTCGGACGAGATCGCCGCGATCAACGTCAAGGCACTGCCGGGCCTCTCCACCGAGGACATCGGCGCCCTGAGCTCGGAACAGGCCCGGGCCTTCACGAGCCAGCAGATCGGCGCCCTGAACAGCGCGCAGGTCGAAGCGATCATCGCAGCCTACAACGACGTCTGATCCAGACGGTCGATCCCGAAAACAGGCGGCGCGGTTCACACCGCGCCGCTTTTTCTTTGGGGATGGGGCTTGCAAACCCGCGCCACACGCCATCCTGCCGCGAAAAACGATCAGCCCGACGCAAGACAACTCCGATAGCAAGGCAAACGAGCTCCTTTTCGAGTCGTTCAACAGCCCGGCCAGCAGGCCTCTTGCCGCAGGATGTCCATGACTGTCAGCACCCCCATCGTTCCCGATCCGAACGCACCGCTCCTCAACCTGCTCGGACGCGCGCGCAACCAGCAGCTCTCGCTTGCCGAGCTGTTCCAGACCGCGGAAGCGCTGGCCGCTGGCGGCGCCACCCTGCCGGCGATCGAGCTCTACAAGACCTGGATCGCCTTCAACGACACCAATCCGCTGCTGCACCTTGCCTATTTCAACTTCGCGGTTTCGCTTTCGAAGGCGGGTGACACGGCAGCCACGATCCACGCCTTGCGCGCAGCGATCCGGATCAGCCCGCAATTCGGCCAGGCCCATATTAATCTCGGGCGAACGCTGGAGGATTGCGGCCTGACGGGGCAGGCCGTCCAGCAATGGCGCACCTTTGCGGATGCGACGGCGGACGTAACACCCGACAAGATCAACAACCGTCTGCTGAGCCTCCAGCATATCGGCCGCGTTCTGGAAGCGACCGGCAAGCTCGAAGAGGCGGAAGCCGCCCTGTGGCAGGCGATGGAGCTGCAACCCACGCGCACCGAGGCCGCCCAGCACTGGATTTCGCTCCGCATGCGCCAGTGCAAGTGGCCGGTCGTCGCGCCGTCCACCCATATCACGTCGCGCCAGTTCATGGACGCGATGTCGTCCATGACGATCGCCTGCTACACCGACGATCCCCTCTTCCACATGGCAAAGGCGCACCGCTACTGCCAGGCGACCGTCGGCCGGCCGGCCGATTTCAAGGGCTTCGTGCGCAAGCCGGTGCGCCACAAGAGCGGAACCGGGCAGCGCCTGCGCGTCGGCTACGTCTCCTCGGACCTGCGCCAGCATGCGGTCGGCTTTGCGCTGAGCGAACTGCTCGAACTGCACGACAAGTCCAATGTCGAGATCTTCGCCTACTATTGCGGCGAACCGGTTCTCATCGATCAGACGCAGGCGCGAATCAAGCTGGCGGTCGACAATTGGTGCGACATCACCAAGTTGAGCGACGTCGACGCGGCCCGCCAGATCGTCGCCGACGAGATCGACGTACTGATCGACGTCAACGGGTATACCAAGCACGCCCGCACGAAAATTTTCGCCTATCGGCCGGCACCAGTCATCGTGAATTTCTGCGGTTATCCCGGCACGATGGCGAGCCCGTATCACCAGTACATGATCGCCGACGAACAGATCGTGCCGCCGGAAAACGAGCTGTATTATACCGAGAAGGTGCTTCGCATCCCCTGCAACCAGCCGGTGGACCGCAAGCGCACCGTCAATCCGCGCCCGACGCGAGCGGCGGTCGGCCTGCCGGAAGACGCCTTCGTCTTCGCAAGCTTCAACGGCATGCAGAAGATCACCGCCAACTGCTTTGCCCGCTGGATGGCCATCCTCACCGCGACGCCAGGCAGCGTGCTGTGGCTGCTGGTCGGCGACGACAGCGTCAACGAGCGCGTCAAGCAGATGGCCGAACAGGCTGGCGTCGCGCCGGAGCGGCTGATCTTCGCCGGCAAGACCCAGAACCCGGATCACCTCGCCCGCATCGGCCTTGCCGACCTGTTCCTCGACACCTTCCCCTACGGCGCGCATTCCACCGCGGCCGACGCCATCACGCAGGGCCTGCCGGTACTGACCGTCGCCGGCAAGAGTTTCGCCTCGCGTTTCTGCGCCAGCATCGTCGTGGCGGCGGGAATTCCCGAACTCGTCTGCGAGAGCCCGGACGATTATGTGCGCCAGGCCGTCGCTTTCGCCAAGGATCCGGCCCGTCTTGCCGCCGTCAAGGAATCCCTCCAGCAGCAGCGGGAAACCTGCGCGCTGCGCGACATGCCCGCCCTTGCCCGCCGGCTCGAAGAGCTGTTCTGGCAGATGCAGGGCGAGGCCGAGCGTGGCGAGACGCCCGTTCCTGACCTGCGCAACCTTGACCTCTACTACGAGGTGGGCGCTGAACTTGCAGCCGCGAACATCGACTTCGAAGACGACCAGGCCTACCGGCAGCGCTATCGCGCGCAGCTTGCCATCCTGAACGACTTCGCACCGCTTTCACCCGATGCCCGCCTCTGGACCTCCGCCGGATAACCACCCGGCAGACGACAGCCTTGCAGCGATCGACAATTCTGAATGACGAGGACAGCATGACCCCAGTTATCCTGGTGACCTTTGCCGGACGGCAGAAACGGATGGAAATCCTGACCCAGTACGTCCGGCGGGCGTTGGATCTCGGGATCATCGACGAGTGGCACATCTGGGATTTCACCCGCGCGGACGAAGACCATGCCTGGGTGACCCGGGAGTTCGGCCCTGCCCGCTACATGGGCTCGAAGGTGCCGTATCAGGCGGCCGGGACTGTGACACCCCAGGCATCCTTCCGCACGAGCGCTCGGATTCGTCACGACCTGCACATCGCGATCGTTCCGAACGATCGGTCGCAGGAGTGCTACGAAATCGTGGTCGGCGGCTGGAAGAACACCCATTCTGCGCTTCGCAAGATCACGCGCGACCAGCTCCAGAATTTCGACCGTGACAACCAGGCCAATCTCTGGACCAAGCCGACGCCGGGTGCGCTCTCCCCGGGGCAACCCAATGAGGTCGCGCTGATGATCGATTCGGCCGGTGTGCCCACGTTGCGAATCAACGATGCGACGATCGGCACCTGGCCGGAGCTGAACCTCGGCGCCGGCGCCTCGGTTCTCATTCGCGGCGGCTGGGGCGCCGATCTCGAACTCTGCGACGTCAACGCCCGGACCCGCCGCTATATCGGCAATCCGCGGGAGCAGTTGCCGTACTTCCAGGCCTACGAATACTACGCGACGCGGATCGACGCCTTCTCCGACGCGGTCTTCCTGAAGTGCGATGATGACATCGTCTATCTCGACATCGACAAGCTGGACGGCTTCATCCAGTTCCGCCGCGCCAACCCGCACTATTTCATCGTCTCGGCAAACGTCGTGAACAATGGCGTCTGCGCCTACTTCCAGCAGCAGGCGGGCTCCATTCCGGCAAGCGTCGGTGATTTCGAGCGTCCACCGGGCGGTTTTGGCGGCACCCTCTGGGAGAGTGCGGAACGCGCCACCCAGCTGCACGCCTTCTTCCTCGGCACCGGCGGCGCGGCCCTTCCCTTCCCCGAACCCGTCATCGACTGGACCGAACGGCAGTCGATCAACTTCATCGCCTGGCTCGGGCGCGACCTGCGTCACATGGCGCTGCCGCAGGGCGACGACGAGCACGCCCTCACCATCGGCGTGCCGACCTTCCTGGACCGGCCGTCCGCGATCTATTCCGACTTCATGGTGAGCCATCTGAGCTTTGGCCCGCAGGAGCGCGGCTGGGATCCGACCGCGCTGATCGAGGCCTACGAGGTTTTGATGCGCGACCGGCTGTTTCCGGCGGATGCACCACGGCTGCGGGCCGCAGGCTGACGCGACAGGTTCAATTCAGGACAGATTGGCATGGGTGTGAAAGAGAAAATCCTCATCGTGGGCGCCGGGCTTTCCGGCGCCGTCATCGGCCGCGAGCTCGCACAGGAGGGCTACAAGGTCGAGATCATCGATTCGCGCAGCCACATCGCCGGGAACTGCCACACCGAGCGGGACGAAGCGACCGGCGTGATGGTGCACATCTACGGCCCGCACATCTTCCATACCGACGACACCGAGGTCTGGGACTATGTGAACGGCTTTACGACCTTCATGCCCTATAAGAACCGCGTGAAGACGACGAGCAGCGGCCAGGTCTATTCGCTGCCGGTCAACCTGCACACGATCAACCAGTTCTTCGGTAAGACCTTCCGGCCGGACGAGGCCCGCACCTTCCTCGAAGAGCAGGCGGACAGGACGATCACGGATCCGCAGACCTTCGAGGAGCAGGCGTTGCGCTTCGTCGGAAACGACCTCTATGAGGCCTTTTTCAAGGGCTATACCCAGAAGCAATGGGGCTGCTCGCCGACGGCACTTCCGGCCTCGATCCTCAAGCGGCTGCCGGTGCGCTTCAACTACGACGACAACTACTTCTTCCATAAATACCAGGGCATGCCGGAAAACGGCTATACGGACATGATCGAGCGTATCCTCGATCATCCCAACATCAAGGTCACGCTGGACACCGTGTTCAACCGGGACGATGCGGAGGGTTTCGCCCACGTCTTCTATTCCGGACCGCTCGACGGCTATTTCGACTACGAGCTTGGCCGGCTCGGCTATCGCACGCTCGATTTCGAGCGCTTCACCTATGACGGCGACTACCAGGGCTGTGCGGTGATGAACTACGGCGACGTCTCGGTGCCCTACACCCGCATTACCGAACACAAGCATTTCTCGCCGTGGGAAGAACATGCCGGTTCCGTCTGCTACCGCGAGTTCTCGCGCGCCTGCGAACCGCAGGACATTCCCTACTACCCGATCCGACTGGTCGAGGAGAAGGCGCAGCTCACCGAGTATGTCGCCCGCGCCGAACAGGAAAGCGGCGTCACCTTCGTCGGGCGGCTCGGCACATATCGCTATCTCGACATGGACGTGACCATCCGCGAGGCACTCGATACGGCCAGGCTCTATCTCGCCCGGAAGGCAGAGAATGCTAGAATGTCGACCTTCCTGCACGCGCCGCTTTAAGGCGTCTGCCGATGAACGACGAAGGCCCCGGCAAAACCGGGGCCTCCTGAATAATGCGAAGGGTTTAGGCCTCGTCTTCCGATTAACGGAAGAGCGTGAGGATGCCTTCGGCCGAGGAGTTGGCGATCGACAGGGCCTGGATGCCGAGCTGCTGCTGGGTCTGCAGGGCCTTGAGGCGGGTCGATTCTTCGTTCATGTCGGCGTCGACGAGGCGGCCGATACCGCTGTCGATGGCGTCGATGAGCTTGGAAGCGAAGTCTTCCTGCAGGTCGATGCGCATGGAGATCGAGCCGAGCTGCGAAGCAGCCTTGGTCATCAGCTGGATGGCGGCTTCCGTCAGGTTGAGGGCTTCGGCCATCTCGGCGTCGGTGAAGTCGGTGATGTCCAGCGTCACGACGGTGTCGGTGATGGAATAGGTGTTGGCGGTCGGGTCGATGTCGTCACCGGACGTGCCGAGGATACCGCCGGCGCTCTGGAGGTGATCGGCCGTGTCGACCGTGCCGAACAGGACGTTCTGGCCGTCGGCGGTCAGTTCGTCCAGCGTGTAGACCGTGGTGTTGACCTTGACCGTACCGGAAGCATCACGAACGAAGCCCGAAACGATCGTCTTGTCGGCAACGACGTCGGCAGCGGTGCTGTCGAAGACGAGCCAGTTCTGGCCGTTGAAAGCTGCGCCGGAGGCGATGGAAACCAGCTGCTGCTGAAGCTGCGTGATTTCTTCCTGAACCTTGGCCTTGTCGACGCCCTGTTCGGTCGCCGCCGTAACCTTCTTCTTCATTTCCTTCACGACGTCGATGGCGGCTTCCATACCGGCATAGGCGGTATCTACCTTGGCAGCACCGAGGCCGAGGGCGTCCTGAACGGCGGAAAGCGCCATGTTATCGGAGCGCATGGTGGTAGCGATCGACCAATAGGCGGCGTTGTCGGCGGCTTCACCGACGCGCATGCCGGACGATACGCGGCCCTGCGTGGTTTCCATGGCGCTGCCGATAGAGCGCAGGGTATTGAGCGCGGACATTGCCGCGACGTTGGTCAGAATGCTGGTCATGTTAAAAGTGCCCCTTGAATGGCTGACTGAGGAAGGGCATTCCGGATGTTACCGGGGAACGGTGGTCAGCATCATGCCTGCCAACCGGTTAAGTTGTTTGGTTAACCCACCGTTTCGATGACCCAAGAAGACCGCAATAAAGTTAAGGAATTCTTTCTCGCCGAATAAAAATAAAAAAAGGCCGCACCCGTCGCCGGGTGCGGCCTTTCTTTTGGGGTCTGGCGCGGGTCAGCCTCCGCGCCGTTTCCCGTCCGTTTATTAACGGAAGAGCGAGAGGATGTTCTGCGAGTTGGAGTTCGCGATCGACAGCGACTGGATGGCGAGCTGCTGCTGGGTCTGCAGAGCCTTCAGGCGGGTCGATTCCTCGTTCATGTCGGCGTCGACCAGGCGGCCGATACCCTTGTCGAGGGCCGAAGTCAGCTTCGAAGCGAAGTCTTCCTGCAGGCCGATACGCATGGAGAGCGAGCCGAGGTTCGAGCCAGCCTTGGCGAGGTTGGTCAGAGCCGTTTCGATCGTGTCGAGGTGGCCTGCAACTTCAGCGTCGGTCGTGGCGTCGGTCAGCTCGATAGCGAGCGTGTCGGCCAGGTAGCCCGTGCTGTCGTCGACTTCGCCGGTGGACGGGTCATAGGCACCGAACAGGGCGTTTGCAGCCGAGTCGTAGGTTGCCGTCGTGACCTTGACCGTACCGTCGTCGCCGCGCACGAAGCCGGTGACAACCGTGGTTTCGGCGGAGCCGCCGGCCAGCCAGTTTTCGCCGTTGAACGTGGCGGATGCGCCGATGCTCTTGAGCTGGTCCTGAAGCTGGGTGATTTCTTCCTGGACCTTGACCTTGTCAACGCCCTGCTCGGTTGCGGTGACGAGCTTCTGCTTCAGCGTCTTGACGACGTCGATGGCAGCTTCGACACCGCCGTAAGCGACGTCAACCTTGGCGGCGCCGAGGCCGAGAGCGTCCTGAACAGCGGAAAGGGCTGCATTGTCGGAACGCATGGTGGTCGCGATCGACCAGTAGGCAGCGTTGTCCTTAGCCGCGCCAACGCGCTGGCCGGACGAAATGCGGCCCTGCGTCGTTTCCATGTCGTTGTTGATCGTGCGCAGCGTCTGGAGAGCTGCCATGGCAGAGGTGTTGGTGAGAATGCTCGACATTCTAGTTGTCCCTTTGAACTAAATACTGATGGGGGACATACCGGACTAAAAGACTTACCGGTTACGGCGGTTCGGCGTCATGCCAACTCGGTTTCTCCAGAGACCTGAAGGGATACCAAACCCGTCGTGTGAGCCCAAACCTCGCAGCCAATCCTTGCCAACTTCTTAAATCGGGCAAGGGGGCGCAAACCACTGGGAAACAGGGTGAACGACGGGTAAATCTGTATGGTTAAGAGGGTCTAACTGAAGGACCGCACGAGGCTGCCGACGAGCAGATTCCAGCCATCGATGAGCACGAAGAACAGGATCTTGAAGGGCAGCGAAATCGATGTCGGCGGCAGCATCATCATGCCCATGGCCATGGTGATGGTGGCGACGATCATGTCGATGACGAGGAAGGGAAGAACGACCAGGAAGCCGATTTCGAAGCCGCGGCGGATTTCAGAAATCATGAAGGCCGGGATGACGACGCGCAGGTCCGCAACGTTGTCCTGCACGACCGTCTGGCCGCGCTCTTCGGCAAGCGAGATGAAGAGCTCGATATCCTTGTCGCGGGTATTGGCCACCATGAATTCGCGGAACGGCTCGGCGATGCGCTTGGCGGCTTCCGTTTCATCAATCTGGTTGGCGATCAGCGGCTCGACTCCGTTCTGCCAGGCGCGGTCGAAGGTCGGCGCCATGACGTAGAAGGTCATGAACAGCGCGAGCGACACGAGAATCATGTTGGACGGCGTGGTGGCAAGCCCCATGCCGGAGCGCAGGATCGAGAACGCGATGACGAAGCGCGGAAAGCTCGTCACCATGATGAGGATGCCGGGCGCGACCGAAAGGATGGTCAGCAGTCCGAAGGTGCGAATGATCCAGGAGGCGGCCGAGCCGTCGATTTGCCCGTTGAGAAGCCCCTCCGGCAGCTGCAACTGCTGCTGGGCGTAGGCCATACCGGTCATCGCCATCATGGCGACGAAGGTCAGAAGGGCACGAATCATTCGATCACAAAGGTTCGGAACATGACGTTGGTTACGCGCCCTTCCGACCTGAGGTCAACCCGCTCCTGCAGGTCTTCCCTGAGATATTGGAAACCGCGCGGTCCCTGCACCTGCTGGAGCGAGACCGTGCGCATGTAGGCCAGGATATCCTGATGGATTTCCTCGGCGAGCGCGACGTTCGGCGCCCCCTTGAACATGAGCGCGACTTCGAGGCGGACGCGGTTGTCGGACGGGTAGGCAAGGTTGCTGGTGATCGGATCGAGCAGCACGATGCCGTTCGCTTCGGTGGAGATGTGGGGCACTTCCTGCCCCGCCTCGCCTTCCGCAGCGCCGCCCTCGGGTTCAGCCTTTGCCACCTCTTCCGCCGGCTTTTCGGCGGGAGGCGGTGCCAGCATGTTGCCGACGAGCCAGCCGCCGCCGCCGGCAAGCAGCGTCAGCACGGCGATGGCCGCGATGGTGATGATCAGCGTCGGCTTCTTCTTCGCCGGGCCGTCGCCTTGTTCTTCTTCCGCCATGTGCTTCTTCCCGGGTTGTTGGGCTTGTCCGCGTCAGAGCGGCGAGAACAGATCGACGGCCTGCTGGCCCCACGGCGGCTGCTGCACTTCGGTCAGGCGGCCGCGGCCACCGTAGGAGATGCGGGCTTCCGCGACACGCTCGTAGGCGATCATGTTGTCGGAATCGACATCCTGAGGCCGCACGATGCCGGCGACGTTGAGGATGCGCAACTCATGGTTGACGCGCACTTCCTGCGAGCCGCTGATCAGAAGGTTGCCGTTCTCGATCACGCCGGTGACGACGGCGGCAACGAGCAGGTTCAAGCGCTCGGACCGTTCCGTCGTGCCGTCGCCCTTGGTGCTGGTCGACGAGCCGTAGGTTAGGTCGCCCTTCCCCTCGACATCGGGGAGGTCGCCGCTGGCGCCGATGCCAATGTTCATGCCGCTCTTGTTGGTGCGCGAGCGGTCTGTCTTGTTGTCGAAGGTCGCGCGGTCGTTGACGCGGATATTGACGGTCAGGATGTCGCCCACCTTGAAGGCGCGCGAATCCTTGAAGAGCGCCGACTGCTGGTCGCTCCAGATCGAGTAACCGGCAGCGGCCGTGCGCGGCTGCTTCGGATAGGCCGCCAATTGCGGCGTTTCGGCATAGTTGAGGCCGCTGCCGATAGGGCTCATCGCCGGCGCCTTGCCGATCTCGTTCAGAGCCTGGCTGGAGCAGCTCGTCAAAGCCAGCACGACGGCCAGGGCAGAGGCGGTCTTCTTCATGACGGATCCTTTGGCGTGTTCGCATTGCCGGCAATGGCGATAATGCGGGTGAGGAGGGCTGCCTTGTCGGCCGGCATTTCACCGAGAATGGTGCTCGACTGGCGCGGCGGCAGCTTCATCACGATCGCCGAAGCGATCTCCGGATTGATCTCCGCAAGCTGTGCGGCGGCGGCATCCGGTTTCATCTTCCGGTAGATTTCGACCAAGCCCCCTTCGGCCATCTTCAGGAAATCGTTGCGGCGCTTGAGCCAGTCCTCGTACTCAGCACGTCGGGTTTCCAGCACTTTGATGCGTTCGTCGACATCCTTCTGGAGGGTTTCGAGTTCCTGCTTCTGAATGAGGTAGCGCTGGTCGCGCGCGGCATCCGCAATATTGGTGCAGAATGCACGGATTTCGTCGGCACTCGCACTGGTGGTGGAGATGACGGGGCGCTCTTCGGCAAAGGCGCCGGGAATGGCCATCAGGACAAAGCCGGCGACCGGCAAGGCAAGCTTGCGGGCCAAGGTCTTTGCCGCGGCGGAAAGGGTGGGCTCGGTCTTCATTGCAGCACCAGTTCTGCCTGGAGGGCGCCTGCAGTCTTGATGCTCTGCAGGATCGAGATGATGCCGTCAGGCTTGACGCCAATGCTGTTCAACCCGGAGACGAGCGAGCGCAGGCTGGAACCGTCGAGCAGGGCGACCTGGCCGCCATCCTGCTGGACGAGAATGTCGGTGTTCGGCTCGACTGCCGTCACGCCGTCGGAAAAGGGTTCGGGCTGCACAACCTGCGGCATCTCGTTGACCTGCACGGTGAGCGTGCCGTAGCTGACGGCGACCGGCGAGATCCGCACGTCCTGGCCGATGACGATCGTTCCCGTGCGTTCGTTGATGACGACACGTGCCGGCACATCCGTTTCGACGACAAGGTTTTCGATATCCGCCATCAGACGGGCAAGGTCGGCCATCTTCGGCTTGGCGACGTGGACGGACTGTGAATCGCGCGATTCGGCGATCGGCGAACCGTATTGGGCGGCTGCATAACGATTGATCGCATCCGCCATACCGACCGCCGTCGAGAAATCCGGATTGCGAAGCTGCAGAACGAGGTCGGACGAATCCTTGAAGCGCGAGGGCAGCTCGCGTTCGATGATCGCGCCGTTCGGTACGCGGCCAGCGGTCGTAACACCCTGCTGGACGGACGCAGCGTCCCCCGAGGCGCTGACGCCCGTGACGACGATCGAGCCCTGCGCCACCGCATAGATCTGACCGTCAGCGCCTGTCAGCGACGTCATGACGAGCGTGCCGCCGCGCAGCGACGTCGAATCACCGAGAGAACCGACGGTCACGTCGATACGGCTGCCGGGACTGGAGAAGGGCGGCAGATTGGCGGTGACGAGCACGGCCGCGATGTTCTTCGCGCGGCTCTGCGTACCGACCATCGAGATGCCGAGGTTTTGCAGCATCGCGCGCATGGATTGTTCGGTAAACGGCGACGAACGCATGCTGTCGCCCGTGCCCTGGAGGCCGACGACGAGGCCGTAGCCGATGAGCTGGTTTTCGCGCCCGGATTGAAGCGAGGCGATGTCCTTGATGCGGGCGGCCGACATGGCCGGACCGACCGCAAGGGCGAGGCAGGTAACGACGGCGAGAGCGCGGAGGAAGAGGGAACGCATCATTTCGCCACCACGTGCACGGTTCCATCGCCCATGACCGTGCCGGAAACGATCACACCGGAATCCTTGTTGCGAACCTTGATGAGTTCACCGACCGCGGCGTCCTGCAGCGGCGTGCCGGAGGCGCGCAATATCAGCGAACCGTTGTCGAAGACGAGCTGGACGGTGGTGCCGCGGGAAACCGCGAAAGGCTCGCGCAGCGCCGAGGTGAGGATGACCCGCCCCGGCAACAGCGTGCGCTTCGAAATCAAGCCGCTGACGGCATTGATGTCTTCGGCATAGCCATTGACGAGGTTCGGGTTGGTGACCTCGACCTCCTCGAGCTGTCCCGCCTGGATCTCCTCGCCGGGATAGATGATGCGCTTCGGCACGACGGCGGTGCGCATGTCCGCAAGCGCGGCATCGGCCACGAATAGGCCGAGGAGCGCGAGCAAGGCTGCACGGCCGTGGGCCGAGACGATCTTTCCTCTGCGAAGAGCTGCTGTCAGGCGAAACATCATGTTCCCCGTTGTCCGTTGTTATCTCAGGTTCTTGCTGACCACGGCCGCCATTTCGTCCGCTGCCTGGATGATCTTCGAGTTCATCTCATAGGCACGCTGTGCCGAGATGAGATCGGTGATTTCCTTGACCGGATCAACGTTGGAGGCTTCGAGGTAATTCTGCTGGATGTAGGCGAAGCCCGCTTCATCCGGAGCGCCGACATTGGCTGCACCGGAAGCGGCAGTTTCGCGGAACAGGTTTTCGCCAAGCGGCTCGAGGCCGGCTTCGTTGACGAAGTTCGCCAGCGTGATCTGGCCGAGGTCCTGCTGATCGCCGCCGACCGTCGCGAAGACCTGGCCGGACTTGCTGACGGTCACTTCCGTCGCATCCTGCGGCACGGTGATGCCGGGCACGACCGTATAGCCGTCGAGGGTGACGAGCTGGCCATCGGCATTGGTGTTGAAAGCGCCGGCGCGGGTATAGAGCGTGGTGCCGTCCGCCGCCTCGATCTGGAACCAGCCGCGGCCGATCAGGGCGAGGTCGAAGGAGTTGCCGGTGCTCGTCAGGCCGCCCTGGAGGTGCAGGTTGCGAATGGCGGCGGTCTTCACGCCAAGACCGATGATCGCACCTTCCGGCACGACGGACTGGTTGGCACGGTTCGGCACGCCTGCGGCGCGCTCCGTCTGGTAGAGCAGGTCGGAAAACTCTGCGCGGGCGCGCTTGAAGCCGGTCGTGTTGATGTTCGCGATGTTGTTCGCGATGACTTCAAGATTGGTCTGCTGGGCGTTCATGCCGGTGGCGGCGATGGCAAGGGCTTTCATGTCCGGTCCTCAGATCTGCATTCTGGCTATTTCGAGATAGGCGGTGACGACCTTGTCGCGGATGGCGATGGCGGTCTGCAGCGTCTGCTCGGCGTTCATGACGGCGTCGACCACTTCGCGGGTCGTCGCCTTGCCCTGGATGGCTTCGAAGGACTTGGTTTCGCTCAGTCTCAGCGAATTGGTCGCTTCCGTCGCCATGTCGCCCATCACCTGGGCGAAGCTCATGCCCGTACCGGTGCCCTGCGCGGCGGCAGAGGATACGGTGCTGGACGTGTCGTTGGTGACGCTCGAAAGGGCGCCGGTGGAGAAGAGCGAATTGACGCCCTTGATGCTCTCGATCATTGCGATGCCCTCAGGAGGTCGATGGTCGCGCTGATCAGGTCGCGTGACTGTTTGATGCTCTGCAGGTTGGCTTCATAGGAGCGGTTGGCTTCCCGCATGTCGGCCATTTCGATCAGCATGTTGACGTTCGGCATCTTGACGACGCCCTGTTCGTTTGCCGCCGGGTTGCCGGGGTCGTATTCGGTCGAGAACTCGCCCTCGTCGACGCCGAGACGCTCGACCTGAACCAGCGATGCACCGGTTGCCCGGTCGAGTTCGGAGGCGAAGGTCACGGTCTTGCGGCGGAACGGGTCAGCACCAGGCGTGTCGCCGGTGGAACGGGCGTTTGCCAGGTTTTCCGAAACGATGCGAATGCGGGTAGATTGCGCCTCAAGTCCCGAGGCCGCGACTTTCATTGAAGCTACGAGCGGATCCATTTTTTACCTTCTGACTGTCATCAGCATCATGCGATGAAAGGCCTTTACGAGGCCGGCATTCAACTCGAAATCACGCTTGACCTGGCCCTCTTTCATGAGTTCTTCGGCAATACCGACAGTGTTGCCGGACTCCTGCACGCCGATCTCTTCGGTGGGTTTGGTTTCGATCACGCGGCTTGCCATTTCGCTTTCGGTGAAATGGCCGGGCTGCGTTGCCGCCATGCGAATGCCCGTGGTTTCGAGCACCGCCTGAAAGGGGGTGACGTCCTTCGCCTTGAACCCGGGGGTGTTGGCGTTGGCGATGTTGCCTGCAACCACACTCTGGCGGACTGAGAGCCAATCGGCTTGCTTCGATGCCAGTTCAAACAGTTGTATCGGTTGCATGACAAGCTCCATCCTTGTTCGAGATGAACCTACGGAGCCAATCTTGCGTGGGACTTGCTCCCGTGGCGGGGCGTCCGCAAGTGCCTGAATTTCCGGTAAAATAAAGTGCTCCAGCGACCTTTTCGACCGCGAGCGGACGACCGGTCGCGACATGGCGGACCGGCCGAATCAGAGGTGAACTGAGGCCCGTTTGCCTCAGTTGCGTTTGACGATCTCGCCGTTCGAAGTGACGATGACCCAGGCGCCGTCGCGCTGTTCGAGGGTCGCCAGGCGACTGTTGTCCGGCAAGATGGAGCCAACGCGCACGATGTACATGCCGCGCGCGTCTTCGATCAGCGCTCGGCCGTTCGCCACATGCATGAGGCGGAAGCCGGAATTTGCCGGCAGCGGCTGGTCGAGGCCGGTATCCAGCGGCACACCCAGCGTCTTTTCCGTGCTGCCGCCAGCCGTGGTGGCGGTCGCGACGGGGTCGACGCTCTCGAGCGGCGGGGTGTCGTCGTTGTCGATCATGGCGGCGGGCGAAACGCTCATCACTTCCTTGGCCGCCGTCTCCGGCAGGTCCCGGGTCTTGCCCTCCCACAGCGCCGGCACGGAGAACTTCCCCGGATTGAGGAAGACATACCAGGGGAAGAAGGCCGCCCCGGCAGCAAGCAGCACGCCGACGCCGGCAAGCACCTTGTCACCAGTACTGTAGCGCCCGCCTTCCGACCGCTTGATCGGCTGAACCCTCTCGTCCGCGTCGAAATCCGTCACTGTCATCCCCTTCCTCGTGCCGGTGCACCGCCCTGCCCGGCTGCATTCTTCAGCGCCGTGGCAAGATCGGAAAACGAATCGGCCGCGGGCCGTTCGCTCGGCGTCTGTTTCAGAACCTCATAGATGATCGGCACCTGCTTGATCGCCATGTCGAGATCGGGATCGCCGCCCGGGCGATAGCCGCCGATGAGGCGCAGGTCCCGCGTTTCCTCGAAGCGATGGATCAGCGCCTTCAGGCGCGAGACCAGCTTTTCCTGGTCCGGCGTCCAGGCCTTGCGAGCGAGGCGCGAGATCGAGGCAAGTGGATTGATCGGCGGGTAGCGCCCCTCCTCCGCAAGGCTGCGCTCCATCACGATGTGCCCGTCCAGAATACCGCGCGTCGAGTCGGCGATCGGGTCGTTATGGTTGTCGCCGTCGACGAGGATCGAGATGATCGCGGTGATCGAGCCGGATCCTTCCGCGCCGGGACCGGCACGTTCGAGCAGGCGGGGCAGTTCGGTAAAGACCGAGGCCGGATAACCGCGCGCGATCGGCGGCTCTCCGGAGGCCGTCGCCACCTCGCGGATCGCATGGGCAAAACGCGTCACGCTGTCGATGATGAGCAGCACGTTGTCGCCCTGGTCGCGGTAATGTTCGGCGATGGTGACGGCGGTCAGCGGCGCCATCTTGCGCAGCATCGGGCTTTCGTCGCTGGTCGCGACAACCGCAACCGACTTGGAAAGGTTGTCGCCGAGCGTATCCTCGATGAATTCGCGCACTTCACGGCCGCGTTCGCCGACAAGCGCGATGACGACCTTGTCGAAGGCATCGGCGCGCGCCAGCATCGACAGCAGCGTCGATTTGCCGACACCCGAACCGGCGAAGATGCCGAGACGCTGGCCGAGGCAGAGCGGCGCAAAGATATCGATTGCCCGAACGCCCGTGCTGAAACCCTTTTCGACGCGCTTGCGCGTCATCGACGGCGGCGCGGAATTGTGGATGGAGCGGCGATCGTCCCCCTGCACGAGCGGGCCGAGCCCGTCGATCGGCTCGCCAAGCGCATTGATGGTGCGGCCGCACCAGGAGGCTGTCGGCGCGACACGAAAAGCGCCCTTGCGGATGACCGTGTCATGGATGCTGATCGGCTCACCCGGCTCGATCGGGCAGACGACGACCGAATCCGGCTCGACACGCACCACCTCGCCGAGATGGATGCCGGTCGGGCTGCGATGCGCCACGAATTCGCCGAGCCGCACATGGCGCGACAGGCCGCTCACCGTATAGTTGCCGGCGGCGATCGTCTGGACATGGCCACCGTGCACGACGGAGAATTCCGGCGACGAATAGCGCTTCACGAGGCCAGCGAGCGCATTGAGCATGCGGCCGCCTTCGGGTCTGTTGGGTGTCCTGTTGTCTGTCGCCGCCATGATCGTTTACCGGCTTCCACCCAGGGTGCGCACCGCCTCGTTCATTGATTCCTCGCTGTCGCGCAACAGCGATGCGATGCTTTCGAAGGCGCGCGTGACCTGGATGAGCTGCGTCATCTCGCCGATGGCGTTGACGTTGGATTCCTCGACATAGCCCTGCACCACGCCGGCATCGAGGCGATCGATCACCGGTTCCGGCGGAATGGCGGTGATGATGCCGCTGTTGCCGGCCCGCGTGAATCCGCCGGACAGATCCGCCGAGAAGAGGCCGAGTGCCGCGACCGGCTGGCCGTTCTGGTTGAGCTGGCCATCAGCGCTGAGCACGATCGGCCCATTGGCGCCGTCAAGCTGGATCGGCCCACCACCGGCATCGAGCACGGCGTAACCATTGAGCGTCACCAGCTCGCCGGCTTCAGTCAGCGTGAAGCGACCGTCGCGGGTGAGTGTCGGGCCGGAGGGCGTCTCTACCTGGAACCAGGCATCACCCTTGATGGCGAAATCCAGGGTGCCGCCGGTCTCGGTCATGCCGCCGGCGCGCGTCGAGATGAATTCGTTGCCTTGCGAAACAAAGGCGACGTCGGCGACCTTCTGGTCGCTGATCACCTGGTTGAATTTCACTTCCGTGGCGCGAAAGCCGACGGTCGTCGAGTTCGCGACATTGTCGGCGAGGGTCGTCAGGCGGCGGTCGAGCGCAAGCTGGGACGAAAGCGATACATAGAGCCCGGTCTGCATATCAGCGACCTCCGAGTTTCAGGTTATTGATGGATAGAAGCAGGTCGGTCGAAATGCCGGTGAGGCTCGACGGCTGGAAGGCCGTCAGCGGGTCGTAGCTGCCGGATGGGTTTTCCAGTTCCCACATCGCGGTGAAGCGCTCCAGGAACTTTCCGACCTTCAGAGGGTCCTTGAAATCCTCGAGATCGAGCACGTCTTCATAGTAGGCGGCCTGGCGGTCGATATCGGTCGCGGCGAATTCCGCCGGAAGCTGAAAGGCCGTGCGCACGACCTGCGCCAGCGCGTCATCGGCGATGATCGAATAGCCCGATGTGACGGTGGATGCCATGCGCTCGAAATAGAGCGCGAGCCGAACGCCGGTATTGTCTTCGCCGGCACTGAGCTCCAGCGTTTGGCGGGTGTACTTGTCGACCATGCCCTTCTGGGCGCGCTCGAAGGTGGTGGCAAGTTCGCCATACTTGGCGAAATTGAGCGATTCCGCCAGGGCCTTGTAGCGCGTGTCGGTAAGCTTGTTGGCGAACGCGTCCTTGTCGTCGACGCCTTCCGTCAGTACCTTGCGCATGAAGGCTTTGGCGTAGGCCATGTCCTCCAGGCCGTGCGCCTTCATGACATAGTTATAAAGCCGGCTGTCGGCGAAGAAATCGTCGACCGATTTCACGCCGCCGATCTTCGACAGGTAATATTCCGTCTCCCGCTTGACGTCCGGCTGCTCCGACACGCGGTTCAGCGACGTCTGGAGGTCGGCGGTAATCAGCTTGTAGCTTGTATAGGTGGTCGTCACGATTGGCCGCCGATCAAGGTGCAAGAGGGCACGATTGCCCGTTTTGAGCCATGATCCTGCGGGTTTTTGCTTGCGCGAACCTGATCCGTGAACCCGCCGTTAGGTACAGCTTCACGCAAGGCTGGAACCGTATCTCCAGAACGGTCAGAATTGTGTCGGGACACCAGCGCTCATGAACATCATCATCGGTCTTATCGTTACCTTCGGCTGCGTCCTCGGCGGCTATATGGCCATGGGCGGGCACCTGGAGGTGCTGAACCAACCCTTCGAACTCCTCATCATCGGCGGCGCCGGGATCGGCGGCTTCATCGTCGCCAACACGATGAAGGTGATCAAGGAGACCGGGAAGGCGCTCGGCGAGGCCTTCAAGCACAAGGTGCCGAAGGAGCGCCACTATCTCGATACGCTCGGCGTGCTCTACAGCCTGATGCGGGACCTGCGCACGAAGTCGCGCAACGAGATTGAAGCGCATATCGACAACCCGGCCGAATCCACGATCTTCCAGTCAGCCCCGACGGTTCTCGCCAATCATGAACTGACGGCCTTCATCTGCGACTACGTCCGCCTCATCATCATCGGCAATGCCCGCAGCCATGAGATCGAGGCGCTGATGGACGAGGAAATCCAGACGATCACGCGCGACAAGATGAAGCCCTACCACGCACTCGGCACGATGGGCGACGCCTTCCCGGCAATCGGTATTGTCGCGGCCGTTCTCGGCGTTATCAAGGCCATGGGCGCCATCAACGAAAGCCCTGAAGTGCTCGGCGGCAAGATCGCGGCCGCCCTCGTCGGAACGCTGCTCGGCGTGTTCCTGTCCTATTCGATTGTCACTCCGATCATCACCAACATCAAGGTGGTGCGCGAAAAGCAGAACCGCCTCTACATCATCGTGAAGCAGACGCTGCTCGCCTACATGAACGGCTCCGTGCCGCAGGTGGCGCTGGAATATGGCCGCAAGACCATCTCCTCCTACGAACGCCCGTCGATCGACGCGGTGGAGCAGGAAATGATGAACCCGGGCGGCGGATCGAAGGCGGCTTAAGAGATGAGAGACGCGACCGTGACTGCACCGCCCGCCATGGACCCGATCGTTCTCGCCCGCCTCACCGGCCGGCTCGGCGACCAGGCAACGATCTCCAAGCTCTGCGCCACCCTCGGCGAGGTCTTCGCGGAATTCCTGCCGGACATGCTGGAAAGCGAACTCGGCTTCGAGGTCGCCGTTTCCTATGCGGGTTTCGAAACCGGCAAATACGGCCCGCTGATATCGGGCCTCGGCGGCGCCATGGCCTGCTGCGATGCGTCGCTGCGCAACTGGTGTGATCGCTTCACCCTGATCTGCGACAGCCCGATGATCATCACACTCGTCGAGAACATGCTCGGCGCCGTCAGCGATTCGATCGAGGATCCGGAAGCACGCCCGCTCTCCAAGATCGAGCTCGATCTCGCCGCCATGATGTTCGACCGTATTTCCAGCGTGCTGAAAACCGCCGTCACCGATGCGAACAGCTACGAACCCTTCCTCGGCCCGTCGCACAACGCCGAGACGCGCAAGCCTGCGGAGGACGGTTCGGACGACACCTTCGTCGCCATGATCAACATGTCCGTCGGCATCGGGCCTGTTCTATCGACTTTCCACGTCATCATTCCGCAGCACGTTCTTCTGAAGTCGACGGTCACCGCCCCCAAGCCTGCCAACGCGGCGAAAACCCGCGTCGAGTGGAGCGAAGAGCTCGGCGAGCAGGTCCGCCGCTCGAAGGTGACGCTCGAGGCGCGCATCCGCCTCGAAGCGCAGACGCTCGACACGATCAGCCGGCTTCAGGCCGGTGACATCATCCCGTTCAACGAATCGGGTGACGTGCGCGTCGAGGTCAATGCCAACGGCCGCAATCTCTACGTCTGCGAATTCGGCCGCTCCGGCGCCCGCTACACGGTTCGCGTCAAGGATACATACGGCTCGGAGGACGACATCCTCCAGCACATCATCGGATAGTTTAGGCATGAAGCCTGTCGAGCGGAACGCCTCAGGCAAGTTTCGAATGGAATAGTGGTCATATGGCACCGAAGAAAACACCCCTTGACGACATGACGCCTTCCCTCAACGCGGGCGACCAGGAACTGGAGCAGGCGATCGACGACCTGCGCGGCGTTCTTCAGAAGGATGCTGTTTCCGGCGCGATGGGCACTGGCCTGCCGGCGACCGTCGACGACGACCCGCTCGCCGCCTTCGGCGGCGATTTCGGCAGCTCCGACTTCGGTGGTGGCGCGGCATCCGATTTCAGCGCCGACACCAGCTTCGGCGGTTCGGATTTCGGCGTCTCCGACTTCGGTGGCGGCAATGATTTCTCCGCGGACCTTGGCGAAGCCTCGAAGCCGGGCAGCGCGCTTGAGTCCAACATGGACCTGATCATGAACATCCCGATCGATCTGCAGATCGTTCTGGGCTCGTCGCAGATGCAGGTCTCCAGCCTCATGAACCTCAGCGAGGGCGCAACGATTGCGCTCGACCGCCGCATCGGCGAGCCCGTCGAGGTAATGGTCAACGGCCGCGTGATCGGCCGGGGCGAAATCACCGTTCTTGAAAACGACGACACCCGCTTCGGGGTGAAGCTCATCGAAGTGAAGAGTACACGAAAGGTCTGATACCGGTTTAGGTTTCAGGAGGATGATCCATGATGGATTTCGAAAATTTCGGCACCTCCACAGCGGTAGGAACACCGCTTTCGGCGGTTGAGAAGGCCGCAGCCGTCCTTCTCGCCATGGGCAAGGGTGTTGCCGGCAAGCTGCTGAAGTATTTCACCCAGAGCGAGCTCCAGGCGATCATCGCCGCCGCGCAGAACCTGCGTGCCATCCCGCCCCATGAACTGATCGACCTCGTCAACGAGTTCGAGGACCTGTTCACCGAAGGTGCGGGACTGATGGACAATGCCAAGATGATGGAAGGCATTCTCGAAGAGGGCCTGACACCGGACGAAGTCGATGGCCTGCTTGGCCGCCGCGCCGCCTTCCAGGCCTTCGAGACGACGATCTGGGACCGTCTGCAGGACGCCGACCCGGTCTTTGTCGCGAAATTCCTGCTCAACGAGCATGCGCAGACGATCGCCTACATCCTGTCGATGATGCCCTCCGCCTTCGGCGCCAAGGTGCTGCTCGAAATTCCGGAAGAGCGCCGCGCCGACGTCATCAACCGTACGGTCAACCTGAAGGACGCGAGCCCAAAGGCGACCGCGATCGTCGAGGCCCGCGTCATCGAGATGATCAACGCGCTGGATGCGGATCGCAACGCGGTCGGCACCAACAAGGTCGCGGACCTCATGAACGAGTTGGAGAAGTCGCAGGTCGACGAAATGCTCGCCTCGCTCGAAACGGTCTCGACCGAATCGGTCAAGAAGGTGCGCCCGAAGATCTTCCTCTTCGAGGACGTGCTCTACATGCCGCAGAAGAGCCGCGTCTCGCTCTTCAACGACGTCTCCGGCGACATCATCACGGCCGCACTGCGCGGCACGCCGATGGAACTGCGCGAGGCAATCCTCGCCTGCATCGGCGCACGCCAGCGCCGCATGATCGAATCCGACCTCGCTGCCGGCGACCAGGGCGTCAACCCGCGCGAAGTGGCCATCGCCCGCCGCTCGATCACGCAGGAAGCCATCCGCCTCGCGGCGGCCGGACAAATCCAGTTGAAGGAAAAGGAAGAAGAGCGGCAGGCTGCCTGACCCTCCTTGACACGTTGACGCCACAGGCGGAGCGTATCTGCGGCCCGAATCTCCTTTCAGGGGGTTCGGGCCGTTTGTTTTTGGCCGAGCATGGCCATCGGGGAGCGCGACATGTCCGACGAGGACAAGGACAGTAAAACAGAACTCCCGTCAGAGAAGAAAATCCAGGATGCCATGGAGAAGGGCAATACGCCTTTCTCCCGTGAAATCACCATGTTCGCCTCGACGCTGGCGATCTATCTCTACCTCGTCTTCTTCATGCCGGGCGGCATTGCCCGCATGAACGAAACGTTGCGCGACTTTTTCGAACAGCCGGAGGCCTGGAACCTCAAATCCGGCACGGACGTCATTGCCATCTTCCGCCATCTCGGCTGGGAGGCAGGCGCCCTGATGCTGCCAATCCTCGTGATGATGATGGCCTTCGGGGTGATCTCGTCGATCCTCCAGAACCTGCCAAGCCCGGTACTGGAGCGGGTGCGACCGCAAATGTCCCGCCTTAGCCTGATAAAGGGCCTCGGCCGCCTCTTCGGCAAGCAGGGCCTCGTCGAATTCGGCAAGTCGCTGATCAAGATCCTGATCGTGTCCCTGGTCGTGGCCCTTGCCATGCGCGGCAACTATTTCGCTTCGCTCGACACCATGTTTTCCGAGCCGGCGGCGCTGATCTACATGATGGTCTCGGACATCAACAAGGTGCTGCTGATCATCCTCTTCGCCACCGCGATCATCGCCGGCCTCGACTTCGCCTGGACCCGCCATCACTGGTTTTCCGAACTGATGATGACGAAGCAGGAAGTGAAGGAGGAAATGAAGCAGTCGCAGGGTGACCCGATAGTCAAGGCGCGCATGCGCTCGATCCAGCGCGACCGCGCCCGCCGGCGCATGATCACCGCAGTGCCGCGCGCCACCCTCGTCATCGCCAACCCGACTCACTTTGCCGTTGCGTTGCGTTACGTGCGCGAAGAAGGCGACGCGCCGGTGATCGTCGCTAAGGGACAGGACCTTGTCGCCCTGAAGATTCGCGAGATCGCGGAAGAAAACGGAATTCCCGTTTTTGAAGACCCGCCGCTCGCACGCTCAATGTTTGCGCAAGTCTCGGTGGATAGTGTCATTCCACCGGTGTTCTACAAAGCTGTGGCGGAACTGATTCACCGGGTATATGCAGCTTCGCCCCAGACCAGACGGGTAAACTAGATCCGATGAGAAAATGCACCTATTCCGCCGAACGCGAGAAGATTGTTGCAGAAGCAATTTGCCCGGTCGCCACAGAGCTCAGATTGCTCGATGCAGCCGATCTTGTCTCGTTGTTGCGTTTCGAGTGCTACGGTAATCTGGCCGATCTGGTCTCTTCTGCCGCCGAGCTTTATTTCCTGCCCGGTACGGTCAATTTCGGCGCCGGCGGTGACTATCGCCTCGACTGGGACACGGAGCCGGAGGTAACGCTGGACATGGAACTCCGCCCGCAGGGCGTGACGGTCTACGCGAAACTGCTGCTTCAGAAGGATACGGCCGGCGTAGAGGTCACCCACGTCGCCTTCAACGACCCGGCAGCCGATCCGGACGACAACACGGCTTTCCTGCGCAAGAGCCTCGCAGAGGCGCGCTACGTGAAGTCCAGCCCGTCGTCGCCACAGGCCCATTGACGAAAAAGGCTGCGGCCATGCCGGGCATGGCCGCATTCATTTGTCAGTTGATGTAACCGAGGCGAATGGCCTTGGCGATGGCCTGGATGCGGTTCACCGCATCGAGCTTCGTGGTGGCCGTGCCGAGATAGGCGTTCACGGTGTGCACCGAAAGCCCCATCTTCTCGGCAATCGCCTCTGAAATGCAGCCGTCGCCGGCCATCTGCAGGCAGGCGATCTCACGCTCGCTGAGCGCTTCGGATGGCGCCAGCCTTTTTTCCTCGCAGGCCAGCATGTCGATGAGCACCTGGCAACTCTTCATGTGGATATCGACGATCAGGTCGCTGGATGGCGAGATGAAGGTGCCCATGAAGACGACATAACCATTGCCATGCGCGCCCAGCCGGATGGGGAATGCGATGCCCGACCAAGGCAGGAGTTGCGCCGGGAGGCGCGTGGTGAAGGGTTCGGCACCGGATTCGGCGAACTGGTTGTTGCCTGCACCTTCCCAGATCAATGGCAGCATGGAGGCTTCGAGATGGGCAAGCATCGCCGAACCATACGCGTCGAGAAGCGCACGGGTGTTCGTGCCGATGTCACGGCCCCAGTTGTGCAGCGAAAGCGTCAGCTTGCGCGCCGAGGGAAGACCATGGCCGGCAACCCGGAGAACCGCAAAGTTCTCGGCCCCGATGACCGTCTGCATCATCTGCAGGCGGGAAACGAAATCGGACGCCCGCGCGATCTTCGGTGGCCGCGCGAGCCGGATTTCCACCTCGAGGGCGGCAGGACCGGAAAGCTGGATGTTCATGGCAGTTCTCCTCAGACCAGGCTGTTGCGAACGGCCCAGGCGATCGCTTCCGACCGCGTCTTCGTCGCGGTCTTTCGCATCACGCTGGTGATATAGTTGTTGATCGTGTTGCGTGAGATGCCGAGGATGACGGCGATCTCGTCGCTCGTCTTGCCTTCGGCAATCCAGTAGAGGCACTCGATCTCACGCTCGGTCAATTCCATCTCGCGGTCATGACGAAGGATCGCGCCCTGGCAGCAGACGCTGGCGAAGTAACCGGTCATGACGCCGACGTCGCGCAGCTTGCTCTGCGAGAGGATGAAATGCTCCGGGAAGAGGAGCAGCAGCGACATGCGCACCCGGCCGACATGGAAAGCGATGACGCAATATTCGCGGCTGGTGCCTTTCGGCACCGCGACGTCATCAGCCAGGTGGTGGAAGCAGGGCTTGAGCAGCCCGAGGCACTTGTCCAGCTCGCTCATGCGGGACTGGCTGGCGATGACCGCACCGGAAATCGTGCGCACCATGTCAAAAGGCCAGTCCGAGGCGACGACGGTTTCGAGGCCCGCTTCGGGCGAGACGTCGTGGCGAACGAGAAGGTAATGCGAAGCGCTTACATAGTCGGTCAGCGCTTTCAGACCGGAGGAAAGGCCGGCGCGATTTGCACAGCGGCCGAGATGTTGAACCAGAAGCTCACGCGCACTCTTACGCTCACTCGCTTCCGCGGTGAATCCATAGGATTCCCGGGCCGCGACATCCGACCGGATCGTTTCCATGATAGCCCCCTGTTCCGATTCCGAACGGAGAACTCCCGCCTCCTTCCCGTCAAGGATTTTGGAACCATCCAAAATCCTTCCCGCTCAGGCCGCATCGGCAAGAATCACCAAACGAATCAGTAACTAAAGTGTACATCGGCTATCGCTAAAAACCACCGCCATCTTCTCGGGATTTACTTTTGCAACCTTCTGTGAATCGACTTGAGGGGAGTGATTTGCTTGTTTGCCCTCCTGAAAGGCATAGCGTTAAGCGATTGTTAACCATACATTATTCGCAACCGCCCGAACAAAAGCCCGTGCTAATTCGAGTGAAAATTGCGGCCTGCCCATGCCGCTCTCAACCAATGTGGTGGTAAAATTTTTTCAGCAATCACACGGCCGTGAACGCGCCTGCCGACGCTTGGAGTCCGAATGAACGAATTTGCTGCGCGCGGGCTGAACAAGCGTTGCCGAAAAGCGACAGGCCGGGCTCAAAAAACGGCAGGCGTATTCTTTCCCGCAAACGAAAACGCGGCCACTGCGGGCCGCGTTTTGATCGTTCTTATGGGAGGAGCCGTCAGGCTGCTTCTCTCTCGGCGGACCACTTGCGCAGGATTTTCGCAGCACGTTCCTCGCTGATGTCCACCATCCGGCCGAGGCGGCGTTCCGGGCCTTCCTTGACGCGACGGTTGAAGGTGCCGTCGCCGTCGTCGCCAGCATTGAGCAGGTCGTCCGTGCTGTCGAAGCCGAAGTCCGCGCCGAAGCCGTCCATGAGGGTAGCACCAGGACCACCGATGCCGGCAGCGGGCGAGAAGTCGGGCAGCTCTAGGCCGGCCGCATCGCTTTCCAGCGCATTGGCCGCAGCGCCGCCACCGGTGACGGAGCGGACCGCCGGGCGAAGGCCGAACCACACCACCAGGAAGGCGACACCGACGAAGGCGAGCGCATTGATGATGCCGCCGAGATTGCGCGTCAGCACTTCCATGACGCCCGGTCCGGGCACGGCCTCGTTGAGCAGCTGATGATCGAGGAATTCCATCGCGGTGATGGTCACGACGTCGCCGCGCTCGCCATTGAGACCGGCTGCGGACGAGACGATCTTCTGCATGTCGGCTATATAGGCGTCGACCTTCGCCTGATCCGCCGGCTCGCCGACCATGGCCGCAATGCGGGCCCGGTTGACGACGACCGCGACTGACAGCTTTTCGAGCGCATAGCCGTTGCGAACGGTCGCGACGGTCTTGCTGTTGATCTCGTAGTTGGTCTGCTCTTCCTTCTTGTCCGCCGCGTCGCTCGACTTCTGGCCGTTGGCCTCGCCCTGGGGGCCGCCCTGCGGAATGTTCTGCTCGACGGTCGCGGCCTTGTTGGCCGCCTGCTGCTCGGACTTCTGGGTTTCCCTAGTCACGCGGACAGAGCGCTCGACGCGCGATTCCGGATCGTAGACCGTCTCCTGGATCTGCTGCGTATCCATGTTGAGTGCTGCAGTGACGCTGGCGCGGAAATTCTCCATGCCGAGGAAGGGCGCAAGCGCCTTCTCGATGTTGCGCTCGACTTCGCTTTGTATGGTCTGCACGGCCGTCAGCGACCGGTTGACCGCACCGTTCTCCGCATCGTCGCCGGAGGCGAGTAGCTGGCCGGCGGAGTCAAGGATGGTAACGCCATCGACCTCAAGCCCCGGAACCGAGGCTGCCACCAGGTGGCGGATCGCGGCCGACGATTCACGGCCGACCTGCGCGCCTGCGCGGATCATGACGGAGGCGGTCGGCACCTGTTCGGCTTTGCGGAAGTTGCCGCGCTCCGGCATGACGATGTGCACCCGGGCGGCGGCGATGCCACTGATCTGCTGGATGGTGCGGGCGATTTCGCCTTCAAGGGCGCGAACGCGTGTCACTTCCTGCATGAAGGAGGTAAGGCCGAGGGAGCCGACCTTGTCGAAGAGTTCGTAGCCGGAATTGGCGCTGTTCGGCAGGCCGCGTTCGGCGAGATAGAGCCGCGCCTTGCCGGTCTGGCCGACCGGGACCTCGATGCTGTCGCCTGCCGTTCCGGTGGTGAAATCAATATTGGCTTCGGCGAGCGCCAGGCTGATCTGGTTGACGTCGGTCTTTTCCAGTCCGACGTAAAGTGTCTCGTAAGCGGGCTTGTTTACCAGGATCCCGGCTGCAAGCACGAGACCGATCGAAACGACGGCGGCTCCCGCCAGCATCGCGAGCTTCGCCTGCCCCAGCGAAGCCAGGTTCTTGTAGACTTTCGTCAACTGTTCCAACAGATTCATTCTGTTCCCGCACGGACTAGTCGCCTGGACACCGGGCAACATGCCGGCGCTATCAGACAAATTTTCAATCTCGTGGGACGAAACCGGCACATTTCCGCACGCGCCGCCTGCCCCATGGAATACGCGGATCTAACTGACCCGAGGTGGAGACTAGCCGCTGAAACTTGCGCGAACATGTCGTTGCCATGCGGGACGAAGGGGCATGCGGCAACGAGAAATGGCGCCACCAGGGGCGCCATCTGAAAGCTGATTATTCTTTCAAATCAACTAGAAGGCTTCGAAGTCGCCGACCGCCTTGCCGATCGGCTGGGAATGACCATGGCGCATTCCATTGCTCAGCGCCTTCTGCATATCGGCAAGCTTCACCAGATTGAGCGCCGTCGTGACGTCGACGACCCAGTTTTCCGGAATGCTTCCGGTGATCGTGTCGATGAACTCGGCAAGGCCGCGCGTCTTCTGCACGGCAAGGTCGATGCCCTGCAGCACCATCATGCGTTCGGCGGCGTGCGCTCCCGTTTCGCCGTGAACCGCGGCCAGCTGCGGCTCGATCCGTTCGATCAGATAGGCGACGTCGTGCAGTTCGGACACGATACGCATCAGGACATCCGGAAGGGCTTCCTCCATGGCAGTCGCTGCACTCAGATACTCGGCTTGCATGGGTAACCCTTTTCCCCCGTGCGGGGCCGGCAGATCGATGATCGGGACCGGCAACACACATACCTTGGTATTTTCGCTTCCTTCGGGCGCGATTGCCCGATCAGAAGAATTCGATCGAGCTTTCGACGGGCCTTGCGACAGGAACGGGCCGCTGCTCCAGCGCCACCGTCTTCTGCGTCTCGACGCCGGTCAGCGCATATTGCCGCGCGCGGCCGCTCGACGGCCAGTATTCCAACTTGCGCCCGTGTTCGCCGCCCGTGCTTTCGCCGACAACCTTGATGCCTTCGTCCATCAGGAACTGCCGGGCAAACAGCGCGTTCTGTTCGCCGACATTGGAGAAGCGCGCGATCGTCTTCGCGCCGCCAAAGATCTTCGCTTCCAGCCGGTCGCGCCGCGCGCCCTGCTTGAGGAGGCCGTTGATCAGCAGTTCCATCAGATGCACGCCGTAGCGTGTGGCGTCGCCGCCCGAGGCCATGGCCTCGGCCGAACCCGGCAGCAGGAAATGGTTCATGCCACCAACACCAATGACCGGGTCACGCATGCAGGCGGCCACGCACGAACCGAGAATGGTGGTGAGCACCACATTCGGATCGTTGAGGACCTTGTATTCGCCCTGAATGACATGGACGCGGCGCGTCCCGGCTTCTGCTATCATTTCAATGCCCCGAACACTGCTTCGATGGCCGCCTTCATCTTCTCGATGGTGAACGGCTTGGCGAGAACGTTGTTGGCACCGAGCGCCGCCGCCTTCTGCACCAGGGCACGGTCGCCCTGTGCGGTCAGGATGATGAAGGCCGCCTTCTTGGTGGTGGGGTTGGACCGCACCGCCTGAAGGAACTCGATGCCATCCATCTTCGGCATGTTGAAGTCGGAGATGACGAGGTGATGGGGCTGCTGGGCCATGATGGCCATGCCCTGCGCACCGTCACCGGCTGCCGTGATCTGCTTGAAGCCGAGCTGCTGCAGGGCATCACCCAGCAGCAGGCGACTGGTCACCTGATCATCGACGATGAGGACTTTAATTTTTTCAGCGATAGACATTATTCGCTCCCTTCTCTACGGGCCGCAGTGATTTTCAAGATTTCCTCCCCTATGGAGGAGAGCGGAAACTGGTGTTCTACGGCACCCAATTCGAAAGCCACTCTCGGCATTCCATATACGACGCAGGTTTTTTCGTTCTGACCGATGGTCCGAGCGCCTGCATGACGCATTTTCAAAAGGCCGCTTGCCCCGTCCCGGCCCATGCCGGTCAGGATGACGCCGACGGCGTTGCGGCCCGCAAGTTCGGCAACCGAATCAAACAGCACATCCACCGAAGGGCGATGGCCGTTGACCGGATCCCGTTCCACCAACCGGCAGCAAGGTGCATGCACGTTGGCAATCTGGAGATGGCGCTCGCCGCCGGGCGCCAGATAGATTTTCCCGATTTCGAGCCGCGCGCCGTCGGTCGCTTCCTGCACAACCGGGGCACAGAGCCGGTTCAGCCGCTCCGCAAAGCTCTTTGTAAAGCTCGGCGGCATGTGCTGCGTGATGACGGTCGGCGGGCAATTCGCCGGGAACTTCTGGAGCACGGCGATGAGCGCTTCGACGCCCCCTGTCGAGGACCCGATGGCGATGACCCTGCGACCGGGCTTGTAGCTGGCAACCGGGTTGACGCTGGTGGCGGTCGGTGCGAGCGGCGGCGGGTCGGCATGGAACCGGCGCTGCGAGCGGGCGGCGGCCTTCACCTTTTCGGCAAGATCGCCGAACGGGCGGGCGTCACCCGGCTGCGGCTTGCCGACACAATCGAAGGCGCCGATTTCCAACGCCATCAACGAGGCTTCCGCGCCGCGATGGGTCAGCGTCGAGACCATGATGACCGGCATCGGCCGGAGCTTCATGATCTTGTCGAGGAATTCGAGCCCGTTCATGTTCGGCATCTCGATATCCAGCGTCACGACGTCCGGATTGAGCTGCTTGATCGCGTTGCGGGCTTCCATGGCGTCGCCGGCCTGCCCGACGACATTGACGTCCGGGTCGGAATTGAGCACGGCCGTGATCAGGCCGCGCATGGTCGGCGAATCGTCAACGACGAGTACGCGCGCGGGTGCCATCATACGCTCCTCCTGTGCTTGCCGGTGTAGCGGTAGGTTGTGATGCCGATATTATCGAACTGGTTCTTCGCTTCGCCGGAGACGCGCTCCGAATGGCCGATATAGAGATGGCCGTTGTCGCCCAGCATGCCGGCGAAACGCGACCAGATCTTCACCTGCGTCGGCTCGTCGAAATAGATGACGACGTTGCGGCAGAAGATGACATCGAACGGCCCCTTGAACGGCCACTGCGCCATCAGGTTCAGTTCGTTGAAGGTGACGAGGCGCTTCACCCGGTCGTCGATCTGCCATTTCTGCCGGCCGCCGACCTCCGTCTCGCGGAAGAACTGCTTGCGCATGGCGGGATTGACCGTTTCGAGCGCCGTCGCGTCATAGGCGCCGGCCCGGGCGATTGCGAGAATCTTCGGGTCGATGTCCGTCGCGAGGATACGAAAATCGTAATCGGCGGCATTCGGCATCATCGAGAGCACGGTGAGTGCAATCGAATAGGGCTCCTGCCCGTCCGAGCAGGCCGCCGACCAGATGCGCACGCGGCCACCATTGCGGGCACGCGCCAGAAGGTCCGGCAGCACGTCGCTCTTCAGATGGTCGAAATGGTGGTTTTCGCGGAAGAAGCGGGTGAAATTGGTCGTCAGATGCGACAGCATTTCCTTGCGCGGCCCCGCACCGGCCGGCGAGGAGACGAGCGCACAATATTCCCGGAACCCCTTGAGGCCGAGCTGGCGGATATGCTTCGACAGGCGCGAATAGACGAGCGAGGCCTTCGTCTCGTTGAGATAGATGCCGGCATCCGCATAGATCATAGCCGCAATCTCGGTGAGATCCTTGCGCGTCAGCGGATATTCGCCGCTCGCCAGGCACTCGTCCGGAGACTGTCTCGTATCGATGGCCGGGGAATAGGTCATGCGGCTTCGCTTTCCGTATGCGGGAAGAGGGAATCGAGTTCGATGAGACAGATCATGCGGCCCTCGATGGCGAGGATGCCGCGGGCGTAGCCCTTTTCCGCTTCGTTCGCGATGTCCGGCGTCGGCTGGATGTTCTCGTCGGTGACGGTGAGGATATCCGAGACCGAATCGACGAGCAGCCCCACCACCTTCGGCCCGACCTGGGCGACAATGATGACATGACGGACGGTCGGCTCGGCCGGCTTCATGCCGAGGCGTTGAGACATATCGACGATCGGCAGGACGGCGCCGCGCAGGTTGATCATGCCCAGGACATAGGATGGCGCGTGCGGCATCGGTGTCGCCGGGGTCCAGCCACGGATTTCCCGGACCGACATGACGTTCACGCAGAACTCCTGGTCAGCGATCCTGAACGCGATCAGTTCGCGCCCGTGCATGATGTTCTTTCCTGCGTACGTCATCGTCTCAACCGGTTGCAGCAAGCGAGATGTCTTGTCTCAGGGAGTGGCCGCGCGATGCGGCAACCACCGCATCGACGTCCAGGATGAGGGCCACGCGACCGTCGCCGAGAATGGTCGCCGCGGCGATGCCCGGAACGTGCGTGTAGTTCGCCTCGAGGCTCTTGATGACGACCTGGCGCTGGCCCTGGATCGCATCGACCATGAGGGCGCGCTGGCCGCCGCCTTCCGATTCGACAAGAAGTGCCACGCCGTCCATCGGGTTGGCCTGGATGTTGCGGAAATTGAGGATCCGGCCGACATCCACCAGCGGGCAGAACGAGTTGCGGATCGAGATAAGCCGCTGCGAGGCGCCGAAGGAATGGATGGCGGAGGCTTCCGGCTGCAAGGTCTCGACAATGGCCGTCAGCGGCACGACGAGCGTCTGGCCGGCAACCGTGACCACCATGCCATCAAGAACGGCAAGCGTCAGCGGCAGGCTCATGGTGAAGACGGAGCCCTGGCCCGGCTTCGACGAGATCGAGATGCGGCCACCAAGCGCCTGGATCGAGCGCTTGACCACGTCCATGCCGACGCCGCGGCCGGAAAGGTCGGAAACCTTGTCGGCGGTGGAGAAACCGGCGTGGAAGATCAGGTTGTCGATTTCCTCGTCGGACAGATTGGCATCGGCCGCGATCAGGTCGTTGTCGATCGCCTTCTGGCGCACCTTCTCGCGGTTGATGCCGGCGCCGTCGTCGGCAAGCTCGATGACGATTCGACCAGAACGATGTTTTGCCGTCAGGCGAACCGTGCCTTCCGGGTTCTTGCCGAGCGCCTCGCGCTTCTCCGGCATTTCGAGGCCGTGATCGACCGCGTTGCGGATCATGTGCGTCAGCGGCTCGGCGAGCTTGTCGATGACGGTCTTGTCGACTTCGGTGTTCTCGCCTTCCGTGATGAGGCGCACCGACTTGCCGGTAATATCGGCGATTTCGCGGACGGTACGGGCCATGCGCTGGAAGACCGGCTTTACCGGCTGCGCGCGGATCGCCATCACCGAATCCTGGATCTCGCGGGTGAGCTGCTGCAGCTCTTCGAGGCCCATATTGATGGAGGACGTGCCGTTGCTGTCGTTCTCGACGACGCTCTGCGAGAGCATCGCCTGGTTGATGACGAGCTCGCCGACAAGGTTGATCAGGCGGTCGACGCGATCGAGATCGACGCGGATCGTCTGGCCGGCGGCAGCGGCCTGGTTGGCCTGCGCAGCACTCGCGGCCGATGCGGCGGCAGCGGCCTTGGCATTGTCGGCGGCGCGGCTTGTGACCTGCGCAACCTTGCTTGCGGTTTCTGCGGCGGCAATGGCGGCAGCGGCATCGCTTTCGATGATTGCCGGTTCATCCTCGGCGGCGACAGAGCCGCCATCGTCGAGGATCGACAGGTCGAACGGTACCGGCTGCATCGGCAGCTCTTCGTCATCTGCCGCTTCGCTGACGACGTCTTCCTCGATGGTGCGGATGTCGAGGTCGCAATCCCATTCGGCAAATTCGAAGACGGAGCGCACGCCATCCTCGCCCTTTTCGGTCGTGACCGAAATCTTCCAGGAGAAGTAAGCTTCCTCAGGGTTCATCTTGTCGAGCGTCGGCAGAGCGTCCATGTCGCAATAGACGCTCATGTCGCCGAGGCGGGAAACGTCGCGCAGCAGGAGGACGGCCTCGTTGCCCTTGGCGTAGAGATCCTTCTTCGGCTTGAAGAGGACCTGGCAGGTCGGAACGTAGTGCGCAGCCGGTTCGTCGTCGAAATCGCCGAAGGAGAACGGGATCGGCTGGAACCCTTCGTCGTTGACCGCGGGCTTTTCCACGACCGGCGCCGGTGCGGCCGCCTTGGGAGCAGCGGCTGCAGGTTTTGGCGCGGGCGCTTCGGCAGCAGCCGGCGTTTCGCCGTTCGCCAGGGCTTCGAGTTCGCGGATGAGTGTGCGGCTACGGGCCTCGTCGACGCTTCCGCCATCGCGGGCGGCATTGGTCAGGTCCGCCAGAACGTCGGCGGACTTCAGCATGACCTTCAGGACATCCTGGGTCGGCTCCAGCTTGTTGGATCGAACGCAATCCAGTGTCGTCTCGAACACATGGGCGAAGGAAACGAGGTCATCCAGGCCGAATGCACCGGCACCGCCCTTGATCGAATGCACGGCACGGAAAACGGCGTTGACCGTTTCCGGGTCGCGATCCCCGTCGTTCAGCTTCAAGAGACCGGATTCCAATTCCGCGAGCTGCTCCTCGCATTCCTGGAAGAAGATCTCTTTGATTTCGTTCATATCCATCGGGAGAATCCTGGACTAGTGAATTAGGCGGTTACGCGCTCGATTGCGTCGATCAGCTTGGTCGGATCGAAAGGCTTGACGATCCAGCCCGTGGCGCCGGCCTGGCGTGCACGGTTCTTCTTCTCGGCATCGCTTTCGGTGGTCAGGACCAGGATCGGGATTGCCCGGTACTTCTCGTTGCGGCGCACGCCTTCGATAAAGCCGAAGCCGTCGAGGCGCGGCATGTTGATGTCGGTGACGATGACATCCGGGTTGGCGTTTTCGAGAACTTCCAGCCCCTCGATGCCGTCTTCGGCCTGGATGGTCTCGAAGCCTGCATTGTTGAGGGTAACCAGAAGCATGTTCCGGATTGTCCGTGAATCATCCACGGTGAGGACTTTTTTCTTCATTGCCGAATCTCCTGTGCCAGCAAGTGATCAATGTTCACGCCGATAAGTTGCATTGTCTTCATGAAAGGATCGGAAACCTTGCCGAAGGTGAAGGGCTGCCTGTCCTCTTCCCAGCTCTTGGCACCGGCCATCAGCACCTGGGCACAGAGCGCACCGACCCGCTCGACCGCCGAGGCGTCGATGACGAGCGGATTGCCCTTCAGGCCCATGAGCTGGGTATGCAGCGCCGTCGCCTCGTTGAGATCGAGAACGGGGGCAAGGCTTAAACTTTTCTGAACGGCTTTCTTGCTCGCCATTACCGGGTTCCTTGTCTGCGTCTGTCCAAAATCATCGTCGCCCTGTTCGGCACCGCGGGCGGATGGCTTTCTTCCGAAAGCCGGCTGCGTGCCGTCGAGAACCAATGCCGGGGTTGCCTGTTCGTCATCTCAGCCTCCAAAGCCGACGGCGCGTGCCGACAGGAAATCGAGGGGAGACGCCTGCGCTTCGTTGCGATCCGGCGCCACATACTGGTCCACCGATGCGGGGCGGCCCGGGCGTCGAAGATCGCGGCCTGGGGAAACATGGAACTCCCGGATCGTCCGGCCGAGTTCGAGAATGACAGCATGCAGGTCGCCGCCTGCCTCGCCGACGCGGCCTGCATCCGAAGCGTCCGCTTCGAGCGCACGGCCGGCACGGCCGATATCGGCCGTGACGCTGCCAAGTCCATCTACATCGACGGCGCTTTCGCGCACGATGCCGGTGATCGCGTCGTTGATGCCCTCGACCTGGCGCACGATGTTGCCGATCGCATCCTGGGTGCGGTGGACGTGCTCGACGCCGGTTTCGACCTGCGACTTCGTGCTGGTAACGAGCTGCTTGATCTCGCGGGCCGCATCCGCTGAACGCTGGGCAAGGGCCCGCACTTCCTGCGCGACGACGGCAAAGCCGCGGCCACTATCGCCGGCCCGTGCGGCCTCGATGCCGGCATTCAATGCCAGTAGGTTGGTCTGGAAGGCGATCTCGTCGATCACGCCGATGATCTGGCCGATCTTTTCCGCCGAAGCCTCGATGTCGGCCATGGCGGACATGGCCTCGCCGACGATGTTGCCGCTGTGGGCAACGGACTGTTGTGTGGAGGCTGCGGCCGACTGCGCCTTGCGGGTTTCATCGAGCGTCTGGCGGACCCGTTCGACAATGCTGCCGAGCGCGTTTGCCGTGTCGATTAGTGTCGCCGACTGCTCGGCGGAGCGGGCCGAGAGCGCACCGGCACCCGAGGCGAGCGTGCCGACGAGACGGTCGCTTTCCGTCGCCCGGTCGGCTGCCGACGTGAGGCGGGACTGGATTTCGTCGAGCGCACCGTTCAGCGTCTCCGCGAGGTCACGCCAGGCATCCGGCATCTCTCCGGCAACGCGGGCGGAGAAATCGAGTTGCGACAGGCTGCGGATCGTATCCCCGAACACGCGGTCAAGTTCGGCGCGGTCCTCCCGGCGCTGTTCGCCAAGCGCCCGCTGGTGGGCGTGGCGCAGTTCGTTGAAACGCAGCGAGATGCCGATTTCCGCATCGACAAAGGCCGTGCGCAGGAAGGCGGAGACGAGGTCGGTCAGTTCCTTGCGGCGCGCCTTGCCGGCGCCGGGGAAAATCGATTTCGGCCAGTAGTCCTCGATCAGGCCGGAGACGACCGTTTCGACGACGACAGAATGGCCGGCAATGCGCCAGCGCGGGTCGAGGCCCATCTGGCTTTCGCTGTCGGAGAGGACTTTGACGCGTTCGGCGTAAAGCGCATCGAACCGCGCATCGGTCAGCACGCTCCAGTGGGAGCTCTGGAGGTCGTGCAGGCGGTCGATCTGGCGCTCGCTCTGGAAGAGGCGTGCGGCATCGGGAAAAGTCTGGAAACGCTGGAAAAGATCGCGAAGCGCCGTTTCGACGTGCCGTTCAAGTGTCTGGCGGTGGCGGCGGAGCGTATCGCCCTGGCTGCTGTCGACGCCGGCAAAACGCAAACGGTCGCGCAGGCTGGTCGCCTGTCCCGTTCGGGCCTGTTCTGCTGGCATTTCCTGCACCAAATCGCTCCCAAACCAACAATGCCAAGCCGCCCAAAAAGGGTGGCTCATTGAATTCTCGCATGGAGGAGAGGTTGGCTGACCGGCCGTGCTCAAGGGGCGGTAGCGTACCGGCAAGCCGGCGCACGCGATGCCACCCGTCGATCCATGATCAAATTCGGTGAAACTCGAATACCGGTTCAAATCCGGTACGGCGGGTCGGCATCATGCCTGGGTGAGAAACGGCGAATTTCCCATTCCGACGCGTAGTTCAATGTTTATGGTTAATTCCTTGCCTGAAGGTTAATAGTTCATGGCTTGCTTCCGGGTTCGCTAAAATTAACATTGCCCAACGCTGCGTCAGCCTCAGACAAGCTCGCGCGCGTAGGGTCAGGGCATAGGCTGACAATGATGTCAGGAGGAAAGAGCAATGATTGTTCTGGCATTGGGCGCGACCGTGATTGCTTCCGCAACACTCGCCGCCATCTATCTTCTTCTCGATATCGATGCGGCGCGCGCGCCGGCCAAGGCCCGCGTTTTCTGAGCATAGCCGCTGAAGGCTATTATCCCTGCCCGGCAAGCGCGCGCCAGCGCGCCGCATAGTCCACGGCGTCCGTTGGCAATGTGTCCATAATCGAAACAAGTGCGGGGTCCGGGGCCCTGCCCGCGGCAAGGCAGGCAGCACCGATGCTCGTGCCGGTCGCGCTGCCACCGGCCAGCACCGGGCGGTCTGTCGCAACCTTCAGCATCATCAGGAATGCCCTGTTGGCGGCAAATGGGCCTTCGACGATCACCGGTCCGTCCGCACCGATGAGATCGAGGCAGGTTGCGGTCATCAGGGCAAGGTGGAAGGCGATGACGGCCTGCGCCGCATCCTCGCTCAGCTCTTCGCGCGGTACGGTCCATGTCGCCTTGTGGCCGGGGAACGGCCCGGATTCCTCCGGCAGCGATGGCAGCAGCATGGCGCCGCGCTCCAACACTTCAGCTATGGCCGCAGGCGGGAGGTCGCCGGACTTGCCACCAAGCAGAGAGAAGGCACGTCCACCCATGAAGCGCGACGACGGCACCGGATCACCGAGCGCATTGACGTTGATCAGCGTGTCCCTTGCCTCATCCAGCACGACCGACCGCGCGCCGATCGCCATGACCACGACCCAGGTGCCGGTGGAGACGACCGCGTAGGGTTCCTTTCGCGTCAGCACATAGGGCAGCAGCGAGGCGTTGGAATCGTGGATGCCGCAATGGACCGGTACATCCGACCGAAGGCCCGTCGCCGCAGCGATCTCGGGGCGGATCGGGCCGAGCACGTCACCGGCCTTGCGCACCGGCGGCATCAGCCGGGTCCAGCCCTGGCTTTCGACGAAGCTGGAAAACCGTCCGTTGCGCGGCTCCCACAGGTCGGCATGGCAACCGAGCGACGTTACCTCGCTGGCCGCGATGCCGGTGAGGCGGAAGGACCAGTATTGCGCATACATCAGGATATGGTGGGCCTTCGCGAAGGCCTTGGGAAAACGCCCGGACTGCCAATAGATCTGCAAACCGGCATTGAGCCCCATAGGCATGATCGGGGTGCCGCTCTCCTCGAAGCGCGGGCGGACCGCGCGATACGCGTCAGCATGCTCCTGCGGGCCTTCGTGCTCGTAGTCGAGCACCGGCAGGACAAGGTGACCATCCTCACCAACCAGCGCGGCGGTAGCGCCATGGGTGGTGACGGAGATCGCATCGATCGGGTGCTCGCGGTTGAGGTCGCCAAGGCTCTCCAAGATGAAGGCCCAGAGCTTTTCCGTGTCGAAATGCGGATAGGGTGCGGCGTTCACCACGCCGTTCGGCATGGTACGGGCGGCGATCTCCTGAAAGCTTTCACCATCGACGAGCACGACCTTGGCGTTCGTCTTGCCGATATCGACGACGGCGATGGTTTTTGGCGGGGTCATCGCTTCAATCCATATGGAAGACGGTAACGAGCGGCACGGCGACCGGCTCGTTGTCCGGCTTCGTCTCCATGATGTCAGCCATGTGTGCCCACCAGCGCTGCATCACGGGATGGTTCGGCAGGTCCGCCATGGTGTGGTCGTCGCGCCGCCAGAGCACGCCGAAGAGCAGGTTCGTCTCTTCGTCGAGATGGATGGAGTAGTCCGAGACACCGGCCTCCTTCAACAGGGCGGAAAGCTCCGGCCAGATCGCATCGTGCCGTGCCTTGTATTCGGCCGAGCAGCCGAGATTGAGCCGCATGCGAAACGCATATTTCTCCATGGCTCAATGGCTCCTGCGGCCGCGGAAGCGCCGATAGAGGATCGGCAGCGCGATGACGGAGATCAAGAGCAGGCCGATGAAGATCGACATGACGATGCCCGGCACGTTCAAGAGGCCGAAGCCGAAGGTCACCATGCCCATGATGAGCGCCGCAAGAACGACGCCCGGAATGGTGCCCGAGCCGCCGAGGATGTTGACGCCGCCGAGCACGACCATCGTCACCACTTCCAGCTCCCAGCCCATGGCGATGGAGGGGCGCGTCGAGCCGAGGCGCGCAGTCAGGCAGATCGAGGCGATCGCGGCCATCAGGCCGGTCAAAAGAAAGAGCACGAACTTGACGCGCCCGACCCGCACACCGGAAAACAGCGCTGCCGTCTGGTTGTTGCCGATCGCATAAACTGTCCGGCCAAAACTCGTCCTGTGCAGCACGACGCCGTAGATGACCGCGAGCACGACGAAGAGGCAGAGTTCGAAGGAAAAGACCCACCAGACATAGCCCTGGCCGAACCAGGAGAAGCTTTCAGGATAGCCGGTAAACGCCTTGTCGCCGAGGATGACGAAGGAGAGGCCGCGGAACAGGCTCATCGTGCCGATGGTGACGACGATGGACGGCAGGCCGAGACCGGTGACGAGCAGGCCATTGAACGCGCCGCAGAGCAGGCCGGTGGCAAGGCCGACCATAACCAGCGCCGGCGTATCGAAGCCGAGTTGCACGGCGTAGCCCATCGCGGTGGAGGTGAGCGCGATGATCGAGGCGACGGAGAGGTCGATCTCGCCGGAAATGATGACGAGCGCCATGGCGAAGGCGATCATCGCCTTTTCGGTGAAGTTGAAGGTCGCGTCCGACAGGTTCCAAGGATCAAGGAAATAGGGCGAGGCCAAGGAGTTGACGAGAAAGATCGCCAGCGCCACGGCGACCAGCAGCGTCTCCCAGCTCTTTACCAGCCGCGCGCCACGGCCTTCCAGCCGGTCGGGGATGTGGCGCGCAACCATCTGGGTCTCAGCCATGGACCGCCTCCGCCTTCCTGAGAATGACCCGGCCCTTGCGCTTTTCAGCACGCGCATTCACGGCGACGGCGATGATGATGACCATGCCGGAGATTGCCATCTGGGCGAAGGGCGAGATGTTGATGACGGGGAGCGCGTTCTTGATGACGCCGAGGAACAGCGCGCCCAGCAGCGCGCCCCCGACCGAGCCTATGCCGCCGGCAATCGAGATACCACCTATGACGCAGGCCGCGATGATATCGAGTTCGAAGCCGGCTGCGATATCGACATAGGCGACCGCATAACGCGAGACCCAGAGATAGCCGGAAAGGCCGGCCAGCGTGCCGGACAGGCAATAGGCGAAGAAACGCGTGCGGCCGACGTCGATGCCGGTATAGACCGCCGCATGCGGATTGCCGCCGACCGCAAAGAAGGCGCGGCCGAGCGGCGTGCGGCGCATCACCACGACCATGATGCCGATGATGACGAGCGACAGCCAGGAGAGCAGCGGGAAGCCGAGCACGGCTGCGCGTGGTAGCGCCTTGAACGCATCGCTCATCTGGTGTGCATTGATCCAGGCGCCACCGGACAGCAGGAAGATCAGGCCGCGATAGATGGTGAGCGTGCCGAGCGTGACGACGATCGGCGGAATGTCGAGCTTCCAGACGAGCAGGCCATTGATCGAGCCGAGTATGGCGCCAAGCGCCATGGCGGTCAGGATGACGAGCGGGATCGGCAGGCCGGGCATCGCCGCATTGATCATCGCCGCGACCATGCCCGACAGCGCGAGGTTCGCGGCCATGGAGAGATCGATGCAGCGCGTCAGGATGACGGCCATCTGGCCGAGTGCCAGGATGATCAGGATCGACGTGTCATTATAGACATTGGCGAGATTGCCGGGCGTGACGAAGGGCGGAAAGCGGAGGGCGATCAGCGCCACAAGGGCGGCGATCGCTACGACCAGCAGCATTTCGCGGTTCTTGAGCAATAGTTTCATGCGGCCTCCTGAATGCCGGCGGCGGCGCGCACGAGTTTTTCGGCCGTCAGCTCCGCGCGCTCGAAGCGGCCGGCGATGCGGCCCTCGCGCATGACGATGACCCGGTCGGCCATACCCATGATTTCCGGGATTTCGGAGGAGACCATGATGACGCTGAGGCCCGAGGCGGCAAGCTCGCTCATGAAGGCGTGCACGGCGGCCTTGGATCCGATGTCGATGCCCTTGGTCGGCTCGTCGAGGATGATGACTTTTGGGCGCGTCGCCAGCCACTTGGCGATCACCACCTTCTGCTGGTTGCCGCCCGAGAGTGTACCGACATCCTGATCGAGCGAGGCGGCGCGCAGATCGAGGCGGGCGGTGTATTCCCGTGCCAAGGCGAACTCCTCCGCCATGCGAAGGAAACCGGCGCGCGAGGTGCGCGTGAGCGAGGGCAGCGTGACGTTCTGGAAGATCGGCAGGCCGATGATCGCGCCCTGCCGGCCGCGCTCCTCCGGCACGTAGACGATGCCAGCTTCGATGGCTTCCGCCGGCGAGCGGATGACCTTGATCTCACCGTCGAGCCTGATCGCTCCGGCAGAGGGTTTGGTAATGCCGATCAGCGACTGCATGAATTCCGACCGACCGGCACCGACGAGGCCGTAAAAGCCCAGGATTTCGCCGCGGCGCAGTTCGAAATTGATGTCCTCGAATTCCGTCGGGTGGCGATAGCCGGAGACCGTCAGCACCGGTTCGCCGATCGCAACCTCCTGCTTGGGAAACACCTGGCCAACATCGCGGCCGACCATCAGGCGCACGAGATCGTCCTGAGTCGTCTCGCCGATCAGCCCCTCGCCCACCATGCGCCCGTCGCGAAAAACGGTGTAGCGGTCGGCGATCCGAAAAATCTCGTCGAACTTGTGGCTGATGAACAGGATCGCCTTGCCATCCGCCTTCAGCCGGTCGACCAGTTCGTAGAGCTCGTGGATTTCCTTGTGCGACAGCGCCGCCGTCGGCTCGTCCATGATGACGACGCGGGCGTCGATGGAAAGCGCGCGGGCGATGGCGACGAGGTGCTTGTTGGCGATGCCGAGATCACGCAGGCGGATCGACGGATCGAGATCCGCACCGACGCGCGACAGCAGCGCACGCGCATTCGCGTTCATCCTTTTCCAGTCGATGAGGCCGAGGCCGGTGCGTGGGGCGTGCCCCAAAAAAATGTTTTCGGCGACCGACAGCTCGTCGAACAGCACGGTCTCCTGATGGATGGCGGTGACACCGGCCTTGGCGGCGGACGTGGCGGTCGGAAAACGCGTCTCTACGCCATCGACGCGGATTTCCCCCTCATCCGGCTGATAGATGCCAGTGAGGATCTTGACGAGCGTTGACTTGCCGGCACCGTTCTCGCCGACGAGCGCGGTCACAGAACCTGGATAGAGCGCGAGCGAGACCTCGGCGAGCGCGCGCACGCCGGGAAAGGATTTCGAGATCCCCTCAAGTGCGATGGCGGGCTTCATCCGCGATGTGGTCGTGTCCTGCAGCAAGTCTCGGTCCACCGGTTGGGTTTATTGTGCTCGATAGCGAGCAATGCGGGCTGGGCTGCCCCTCACCCTAGCCCTCTCCCCGCAAGCGGGGAGAGGGGGATGAAGCGCTGCGGCAAGTTTCCTTCTCCCCGTTCACGGGGAGAAGGTGGCCGGCAGGCCGTATGAGGGGCAGTCTCCCTTCAGACCGCCAGATCAGAAGATCTTGGCGAACTCTTCGACGTTCTTGGCATCGTAGATGAACGGATCGGCCATGGCGCCTTCGTTCTTGTCGTCGAGCTTGACGGTGCCCATGCGGCCCATCTTCAGTTCCGCGCCAGGCTTGGCTTCCGCGCCGCCGATCAGGTCGTAGGCGATCATCGTCGCCGAGTAGCCGAGGTCGATCGGGTTCCAGATCGCGAAGGATTTTGACGCGCCCGACTTCACATGGCCGGCCATTTCGGACGGCAGGCCGAGGCCGGTGACGTTGATCTGGCCGACCTTGCCGGCGTCGGTGACGGCCTGGGCTGCGGCGACGATGCCGACGGAGGTTGGCGCGATGATCGCCTTCAGGTTCGGATGCGACTGGATGAGGCCCTGCGTCTCACGGTAGGACTTATCGGCAAGATCGTCGCCGTAGACGGTCGCGACCACGTTGATGCCCTTGTAGTTCGGCAGCACCTTGGTCATTTCCTCGATCCAGACGTTCTGGTTGGTCGAGGTGGCCGTCGCCGAGAGAACCGCGACATCGCCGCCATCAGGCAGGTTGTCGGCGGCAAGCTTGATGATCATGTTGCCGATCAAGGGGTTCGACGACGGGTTGAGGTGCATCGAGCGGCCTTCCGGCGCGACGCCCGAATCCCAGGAGATGACCTTGATGCCGCGGTCCATGGCCTTCTTGAGGGCCGGTACAAGGGCATTCGTGTCGTTGGCCGAAACGGCGATGGCATCGACCTTCTGGGCGATCAGCGAATTGATCACTTCGATCTGGCCTTCGGCGGTCGTCGTGGTCGGGCCGGTATAGATGACTTCGACGTCGCCGAGTTCCTTGGCGGCTTCCTGCGCGCCCTTGTTGGCGGCTTCGAAGAAGCCGATGCCGAGCGCCTTGACGACGAGGGCGATCTTCTTGGTTTCCGCCTGTGCGGTTGCCATCATCGCGACCGAGACGGCCGCGGTCACAAGCAATGTCTTCAGAATTTTCACGACGTTTCCTCCCAGTGAAAATCAACCCTCCGGCGTCATGCCGAGGAGGGTGCAGTCTGCGTTCTGGCGTCGGTCTGAACGTTTGCAACGATCAGGTTGACGCCGGCCTCCTCCAGCATCGCGGCATCCCTGTCCTCGATGCCCGAATCCGTGATGACGGTTGCGATGCGCTTCAGCCCGCAGAGAATGAGGCTGGAGCGCTTCTTGAATTTTGTGGAATCGATCAGCACGACGAGCTCGTCCGCCTGGTCGATCAGCTTCTGTTCCGCCTGGATGAGCAGCGGATCGGCCTCCATCAGGCCGAGCGGCCCGAGGCCCTGCGCGCCCATGAACATGCGGCGCGCATAGAAATTGCGCGTCACGTCATTGTCGAAGGGGCTGAGCACGATGTTCTGCTCGCGGTAGATCGTGCCGCCGGAGAGCATGATCGTGTTCTTCGAATGCTTCAGCAGGTGTTCGGCGATGTTGAACGAGTTGGTGAAGACCTGCATGCGGCGGTTGGTCAGGAAATGCACCATCTGGAATGTCGTCGTGCCGCCATTGATGATGATCGGGTCACCATCCTCGCAGAGCCCGACCGCCTCCTTGGCGATCGCCTGCTTCTGGCGGGTGTTCAGCGTCTCGTTCACCGTGAAGGGCCGGCCGGCAAGGCCGACGAACTGCGGCGGATGCAGCGCCTCGGCGCCGCCACGCACCCGGCGCAGCTTCTTCTGCACGTGAAGTGCTGCGATGTCGCGGCGGATCGTCGCCTCGGAACTGTCGGTCAGGTCCACTAGCTCAGGCACGGTGATGACCGGCTTTTCCTGAACCGCGGACAGAATGATCCGATGTCTTTCCTTCTCGTGCATGGCTCCTCCAGTGCTTGCAATGCTTCCATCACGATCGCGCAATGTCAATCACAATCAATCATATTTTTTCATTGTGCAGCGCAGTATGATTGTTTTTGATCGTTTATGATTGACATCGGCGAAACTCTCATGTGATCTGAAAGCATGCCTTCAAGCGCGGCGATAGCCTTGCGAATGAGAACCATCGCCTTGCGCATGAGAAACACCGGGAGGAAATGCCGATGCTGGAGAAGAACCAGGGCGCACGCCTTGCAGACCTGTGGGATGACGCCAAGGCGTCGACGATGAGCGAATCCGAGCGGCTGCTCTATCGCTCCAACCTGCTCGGCTCCGACAAGCGCATCACCAACTACGGCGGCGGCAACACCTCGGCGAAGGCCATCGAGACGGACCCGCTCGGCGCGGGCGCGGTGGAAGTCCTCTGGGTCAAGGGCTCGGGTGGCGATGTCGGCACGATCAAGATGGACGGCTTCGCCACCCTCTACATGGAGAAGCTGAATGCGCTGAAGGGCCTCTATCGCGGCCTGGAGCATGAGGACGAGATGGTGGGCTACCTTCCCCACTGCACCTTCAATCTCAACCCGCGCGCCGCCTCGATCGACACGCCGCTGCACGCCTATGTGCCGAAGAAGCATGTCGACCACATGCACCCGGACGCGATCATCGCCATTGCCGCCGCGAAGAACAGCCGCGAGCTGACGCAACAGATTTTCGGCGAGGATATCGGCTGGCTGCCCTGGAAGCGGCCGGGCTTTGAACTCGGTCTGTGGCTTGAAAAATTCTGCCTGGAAAACCCCAATGCCCGCGGCCTCGTGCTGGAGAGCCATGGACTCTTCACCTGGGGCGATACGGCGAAGGAATGCTACGAAACGACCGTTGAGATCATCAACAAGGCAATCTGCTGGTTCGAGGACAACAACAATGCGCCAGTCTTCGGCGGCGCGGTAAAGCCGGTTCTACCTGCCTCCGAGCGTCGCGCGGTCGCCGAAAAGCTGATGCCGGTCATTCGCGGCATGATCAGCCTCGATGAAAAGAAGGTCGGCCATTTCGACGACGGTGAAGCCGTGCTGGACTTCGTGACATCGAAGAACCTGGCGCCGCTCGCAGCCCTGGGCACGAGCTGCCCGGACCACTTTTTGCGCACAAAAATCCGCCCGCTGGTCGTGGATTTCGACCCTGCCAACCCAGATATCGACAAGACGCTCGCAGGCCTTGCCGATGCGGTGGCGGCCTACCGCGCCGACTATGCGGCCTATTATGAACGCTGCAAGCGGGACAACAGTCCCGGCATGCGCGACCCCAATGCCGTCGTGTATCTGGTGCCGGGCGTCGGCATGATCACGTTTGCCAAGGACAAGGCGACGGCGCGCATTTCCAGCGAATTCTATGTCAACGCCATCAATGTCATGCGCGGCGCTTCCGGCGTCTCGGACTATGTCGGCCTGCCGGAGCAGGAAGCCTTCGACATCGAGTACTGGCTGCTGGAGGAGGCGAAGCTTCAGCGCATGCCGAAACCGAAGAGCCTTGCCGGCCGCATCGCGCTCGTCACCGGCGGTGCCGGCGGTATCGGCAAGGCCACCGCCAACCGCCTGATGGCCGAGGGTGCCTGCGTGGTGCTGGCCGATATCGACGAGACGGCGCTTGCAGCGGCTCAAAGCGAACTGGCAAGCCGCTATGGCAAGGATGTCGTGCGCTCGGTCGCCATGAACGTCACCGACGAGGCGCTGGTGGCAAAGAGCTTTGCCGATACGCTCGTCGAGTTCGGCGGCCTCGATATCCTCGTCTCCAATGCCGGCCTCGCTTCCTCCGCCGTCATCGAGGAGACGACGCTGGAGCTGTGGAACAAGAACATCGGCATTCTCGCGACCGGCTATTTCCTCGTGGCGCGCGAAGCCTTCCGCATCTTCCGCCGGCAGAAGGCCGGCGGCAACGTCGTCTTCGTAGCCTCCAAGAATGGCCTTGCCGCCTCCCCCGGCGCATCCGCCTATTGCACGGCGAAGGCCGCCGAAATCCATCTTGCCCGCTGCCTGGCCCTCGAAGGCGCATCCGAGCAGATCCGCGTCAACGTGGTGAACCCGGATGCGGTGTTGCGCGGCTCGAAGATCTGGACCGGCGAGTGGAAGGAACAGCGCGCCGCGACCTACAAAACCGACGATCTTGAAGCGCACTACCGCGAGCGTTCCATGCTGAAGCTCTCGGTCTTCCCGGAGGATATCGCCGAGGCGATCTATTTCCTTGCCTCCGACATGTCGGCCAAATCGACCGGCAACATCGTCAATGTCGACGCGGGCAATGCCCAGTCCTTCACGCGCTGAGGAATTTTGTCGTGACGATGATTTCCAAGGACGTGATTGCGCGCGAGAACGACAGGCGTCTCGCCGACCTGAAGAGCGACTATGAGCATCTCGGCGCGCAGCTTGCCCGTCGCGGCGTCGATATCGATGCGGTGAAGAAGAAGGTCGCGGCCTACGCGGTCGCCGTGCCGTCCTGGGGTGTCGGCACCGGTGGCACGCGCTTTGCCCGCTTCCCCGGCGAGGGCGAACCGCGCAACATTTTTGACAAGCTGGAGGACTGCGCGGTCATCCAGGAACTGACCCGCGCCACACCGACCGTTTCCCTGCATATCCCGTGGGACAAGGTCACGGATCTCAAGGAGCTGAAGGAACGGGGCAATGCGCTGGGCCTCGGCTTCGACGCGATGAACTCCAACACCTTCTCCGATGCTCCGCAGCAGGAGCATTCCTACAAATACGGCTCGCTGTCGCACGCCAACGCCGCAACGCGCCAGCAGGCCGTCGAGCACAATCTGGAATGTATCGCCATCGGCAATGCGCTGGGCTCCAAGGCACTGACGGTGTGGATCGGCGACGGCACGAACTTTCCGGGCCAGGCCAACTTCACCAAGAGCTTCGAGCGCTATCTCAATGCGATGAAGGCCATCTATAAAGAACTGCCGGACGACTGGCGGCTGTTCACCGAACACAAGATGTACGAGCCGGCCTTCTATTCGACGGTCGTGCAGGACTGGGGCAGCAATTACCTGATCGCTCAGGAGCTCGGCCCCAAGGCCTATTGCCTCGTCGATCTCGGTCATCACGCGCCGAACGTCAATATCGAGATGATCGTCGCCCGGCTCATCCAGTTCAAGAAACTCGGCGGCTTCCATTTCAACGATTCGAAATATGGCGACGACGATCTCGATACGGGTTCGATCGATCCCTACCGGCTCTTCCTCGTCTTCAACGAGCTGGTCGATGCCGAAGTGCGAAAAGCCGAGGGCTTTTCGCCCTCCCATATGCTGGACCAGAGCCACAACGTTACCGACCCGATCGAAAGCCTGATGCGCAGTGCCATGGAAGTGTGCCGCGCCTATGCGCAGGGGCTGATCGTCGATCGTGTGGCCCTTGCCGGCTACCAGGACGGCAACGATGCGCTGATGGCCTCCGAAACGCTGAAGGCCGGCTTCCGCACCGATGTCGAGCCGATCCTTGCCATGGCGCGGCTGGGCGCGGGCGGCGCGATCGATCCGGTCGCGACCTATCGGTCGGCAGGTTACCGGGCGAAGGTGACAAGCGAGCGGCCGGCGGTTGCGAGTGGCGGCGGCGGCATCGTCTGAGCGGCTGAAGAGAAGTTTTCAGCGCCCCTTGCTTTCCTGAGAACGGCTGCCAGATTCAGCAGAGACAGATGGAACTGTCAAAGGGAGCATAGTATGGGCATTGAAAGCATTCTCGTTTTCCTCATCGTCGGCGCCATTGCCGGCTGGCTTGCGGGCCTGATCGTCTCGGGCTTCGGCTTCGGCCTCGTCGGCAACATCGTCGTCGGCATCGTCGGCGCCTTCATCGCCGGTTTCCTGTTTCCAAGGCTCGGCTTCTCGATCGGCGGCGGCATCCTTGCCGCCATCATTCACGCAACGATCGGCGCAGTGATCCTGCTCGTGCTCATCAAGGTCATCAAACGCGCCTGACCACCATCAAGAATCGAAAAGGCCGTGGCTGTTTCCCGCCACGGCCTTTTCTTTCAGTTGACGCTGACCGGTTTCGATCGCATGCGTGACACCGTCTCGCGCTCAGCGCGCTTGCAGCGCATCGGCGGCAGGCCGCGGTCCATCAGCGCCATGTCTTCCAGCACCATGTCCCCCATCTTCTTGAACGCACTGTCAAGCGCACCGGCGCGATGCGCCGAGCGCACGAAGCCTTTGAGCTTGCGCACCGGATGGTCGAGCGGCAGCGGTTCCAGCGGATAGACGTCGCTTGCCCCAACGATATGGCCGGATTCGACAGCCGCCATCAGCGCCGGGAAATCAACCACATCCGCCCGGCTGAGCAGGATGAAGGCAGCGCCCTTGCGCATCGAGGCGAAAGCCTCTGCGCCAAGAAAGCCCTTGTTCTCGCTCGTCACTGACGCAACGACGAAGACGAAATCGCTCATCGCCAGCACTTCCGAGAGCGACGCCGGTTCGACGCCCGCCTCGCGCAGCATGGACGGCGGCAGCCAGGGATCGAAGACACGGATTTTTGCACGGAAGCCGGAGAGCAGGCGGTTCAGCGCGCGGCCGAGATCACCGAAGCCGACGATGCCGATCTCGGAACCGGACAACAGGCGGGCGGATTGATTACCCTCTCCGCCCCACAGCTCCTGTCCTTCGCGGAAGGCGACATCCGCGTCGATCACGCCGCGCGCCAGGTTCAGCGCCATGGCAAGGCCGAGTTCGGCAACCGGCTCGGCAAAAACCTGCCCCGTCGTCACGACATGGATGCCGCGCTCGAACAGGACCTCGTAGGGCATATTGTTGAGGAGGTTGCTTTCGACATTGAGGATCGACCGCAGCTTCGGCATGCGCGCCAGCGTTTCTGCCGAAAGCGGCGGCTGGCCGAGAATGTAGCGCGCCTCCGCCAGGACATCGTCACCGAGCCCTGCAACGTTTTCCGCATCAGCCTCGACGATCCGGTAGGTCCTGCGCAGCTCGGCCTCCGCCGCCGGCGTGAAGATGAGGTCCAGCGTACGCGGCTCGGGCGCGCTGATCACCAGCGGCAAGGTATCGTCGGTCATGGCTCCTCCGGATGGACAGTCTCGATGGTATGGGCAAAGCGAAGGGGCGGCCTGTGTCTTACCAGTCGAGACCGCGCAAACTTCGCTCGCGTGACAATGGCTGGCCTCTGCCGGTGATCGTCACGCCGCCACGTACGCAATCATAGACGGTGTGTCCCCATATCTGCCTGGAACTGTTTTCCGGCGGAGGAACATAGCGCGGCTCGCATGTCACACGATCTTCGGCCTCATGCTCTTCCGTCGTCACGACACCCGGCAGGTCGTGAAAAACCTGCGCCTGGGCGGTCGGGACGATCGTCAGCATGGCAAGGGCGGCAAGGGTCAATCGTATCGTCATCATCTCTTCCGGCCGGCGGCCGATCCTTCGCAATCCACAAAGAGGTACCGCAGGGCAAAAACTTGCGCTATAGGCCTGCGGATATTCGTGCTGCTTAGATGGGGTTTTTCATGGCAAGTGCAATCCGGTATCACGAAGGTGACATCTCGGCGGCCGATGCGGCCCGCTATACCGGCGCGATCGCCATCGACACCGAGACGCTCGGCCTGATCCCGCGCCGCGACCGGCTGTGCGTGGTGCAGCTTTCGCCGGGCAACGGCACGGCGGATGTCATCCGCATCGCTGCCGGCCAGAAGGAAGCGCCGAACCTCGTCGCCATGCTGGAAGACCCGAGCCGCCAGAAGATTTTTCACTACGGCCGCTTCGATATCGCCGTGCTGTTCCATACCTTCGGCGTCACCACCACGCCGGTCTTCTGCACCAAGATCGCGTCGCGCCTGACGCGTACCTACACCGACCGGCACGGTCTGAAGGACAATCTCAAGGAAATGCTCGAAGTCGACATTTCCAAACATCAGCAGTCCTCCGACTGGGCGGCCGAAACGCTGTCGCCGGCGCAGCTCGATTATGCCGCGTCCGACGTGCTCCACCTCCACGCGCTGCGCGACAAGCTCAATGCCCGCCTCGTGCGCGATGGCCGGCTTGCCCATGCGGATGCCTGCTTCGCCTTCCTGCCGACCCGCGCCAAGCTCGATCTGCTCGGCTGGGACGAGACCGACATTTTCGCACATAGCTGAGCCAGTCCGTGGAAAACGGACAGCAGCACCAGACCGGGCCGGCGCTGGAACCGCTGCGACGGCTGATCCGCGGCCGGCTTGCGGCCCTCCCGCCCGGGCTTGCCGAGTTCATCCTGTTCGGCCTGAAGCAAGCCTGGGCCTGCCTGTTCGGCGCCCTCATGCTCGGGCTGATCATCCTGACGAAACTCGTCTGGCAGCCCGATTGGCCGATCCATCGCTACGACGCCCTCTTCCTGATGGCACTCGCCATCCAGGTCACCTTCCTCAAGCTGAGGATGGAGAGCCTGGAAGAGGCGAAGGTCATCCTGATCTATCATCTCGTCGGCACGGCCATGGAGATCTTCAAGGTCCATATGGGCTCCTGGGTCTATCCGGAGGACGCTGTCTTCCGCATTGGCGGCGTGCCGCTGTTTTCCGGTTTCATGTATGCCTCGGTCGGCAGCTACATGGCGCGTGCCATCCGCATCTTCGACATGCGCTTCACGCACTATCCGTCCTTCTGGATGACAGCGCTGCTGGCAATCGCCATCTACGTCAATTTCTACATGCACCACTTCATCATCGATATCCGCATGGTGCTGTTTGCGGCGACGGTGCTGCTGTTCTGGCGGGTGCGTATCTATTATACGGTGGAGGCGAAGCCGCGCTGGATGCCGCTCGTCGTCGCGGCCTTCCTCACCAGCATCTTCCTCTGGATCGCGGAAAACATCGGTACGGCGACGGGTGTGTGGCTCTATCCGGGGCAAAAGACCTGGCACATGGTGCCCTTCACCAAGCTCGGATCGTGGTATCTCCTGCTCTATGTCAGCTTCGTGCTGGTGACGGTCGTCTGCCGGCCGCAGCCGCCGGATACCCCCGAAATCCGACGGGCACAGGATTAACGCCTGGTTAATAGACCCGTCCTATCCTCCGATGAGACCGGAGGTTGCCATGTTGACACCCCTGCAGAGCGCGCAATCCACTGCCGCCGTATCGGCGATGCAGTCGATCGTCGAGACACTGGAGGAACGCCAGCGCAAGGAAGCGGAGAAGGCGAGCGGGCGCAAGCCCGACGAAATCCGAGAGCAGACCCATCTGCGCTCGGACGACACGGCACGCCAGGCGAACGCCCGTATCAACGAACATTTCTTCGGCAGCAATGCCGGAGCCGAAGACACGCTTGCCAAGCTGGTGTCCCGTTTCAGTGATGCACTCGGCCTCACCCAGCAGGATGGTGAATCCAGCCGGCAATTCGCCCAGCGCCTTGCCGACCAGTTGACGCTCATCGACGGCATCGCACTTCCCGCCAAGGGAAGCACGCTCAACGTCACCCTCGGCTCGCTCGGCACGACACTAACTGCCGTCAAGCAGGCGATGAGCGGCCCCTCCGACGATGCGACGGCAAACCTCGTCGCACGCCTCGCGCTGACCGCCGACGTGACGCAGGGCGAAGACGAGACGGACGCCGACTTCGAACAGCGCCTCTCCGGCATGCTGACGCGCCAGCGCGGCGAGTTGCCTGCCGATATCGCGACGCTTGAAAAGAAGACCGGCCTCTCCGAGCTCGGCCTCGCAGCGAGCGACCTCGTTGCCGCGATCCGCAATCCCTACGGCACCGAAGCCGAGCGGGTGAAGGAAGCGCTGGCCGAGAAGGCGCATGATGAAAAGGCGCTGACGCCCGAGATGCAGAAGGTGCTTGCCCGTCTGGAAGACGCGGCGAACCCGAAATCGATCGAGGAACTGAAGCTCGACCGCACCCGGCGGGACCCGACCCGCGTCGAGGATGCGGAGACGCGCAAAGAGCGCGAAGACACGATCCGCAAGCTGGAAGCCGGCAAGAAGCTCGAGGATGTACAGGAGCTTCAGGACGCTGTCGGCGAAGCCCACGAAGACGCGAGCGCCGGCAAGACGAAAGACAAGAAAGCCGCCGATCCGTCCGCCGCTGCGCTCGATACCATTCAGTTGCTCGCGGCAGGCGCGGAAGCCACCGATATTACCGACAAAGCGCCTGCGAAAACCAACGACAATCTGTTCACGGGCAAGGAAGCCGCGGCCGAAACCACCGGCGAGGCGATCCGCAACCTTGATGCGGCAAGCACCCGAGAACTGGAAGAGCGGGAAGAGGCGAAGAAAGAAGTCTTTGCACTGCGGGTCGACGACAACGGCATCTACGATCTGATCACGCGCCAGCTCGTCGCCTGACGCCTACGCCTTCCGCCGCACGATACCGAGCCTTGCAATCACCTCGGGCGGAATGCCGTAGCGGCGGACGGCGTCCTTCTGGCTGCGCAGGCCGCACATTTCCCGCTGGATGAAGAAGGCCCAGACCTTGTCGGCCGCGTCGTTCAGCAGGTCTTCGCGTTCGCCATTGCCGCATCCCGCGGCAAGGCGTTCACTGAGCAGCGCCAGCGCCTTCTCGACCTTCAGCCCGTGCCGGCCGAGCGCATCGGCCCGCTCGGACATCAACTCGTATTCGAGGATATTGAGCCCTGTATCCTTGGTGAAGGAGGGGGCAAGGGCCTGTGGCGGGCGAACCGTCATCTCTCGTCTCCAGTCAACGAGCGAAAGATGGCGCGGACCGCGTGCTGTTGCAAGAGGTCAGACGGCGCGGGCACGGATCTCGTCGAAGGTCCAGTCGCGCAGCAGCTGGCCGTCGCGCCAGACCGGTTGAAGCAGGTTCTCGCGGCCCACCAGCTGGTCGCTGCGGACGGCTTCCAGACCGCCGGCGCCTGCTACTACGGCCTGTCGGCCACCCTTCGAGGCCTTGAGGTTCATGGTCGCCGGGCGCTTGAACACGTCATGCCAGGCGCCCTGCGTGTCCTGCCGCGCATTGGCCTTCATGGCGAAGGAATAGGTGTCGCGATTGACCTTCTGCAAAAGCCCCGCGCCCATGCCGAAGGCGATGTTCTCCGCCGAGAAGCCGAAAGCCTCCAGCCGACCGAGGATGAGACCGATATCGCCCGGCGAAATGCCGTCGCCCTGGATGACGCGCACGCTGTTGTCCAGCACCTTGTAACCCTTGGCATTGAGGTGCGTGCCAAAGGCATAGGCGAGCTGGCGCACGACCTGCACCGGCGTCTCCACCGGGTCGCCGCTATCCGGCCGGACGACGAGCGTGCCGCCGGCAGACTGCACCCGGTCCTTGAGCTGCTTGCCCCAGATTTCCGTGACGGCATTGTTAATGTCGTAGCTGTCCGACACGACGGCATAGAGCCCCTTGGCGCCGAACTTGTCGATCATGTTGCCATAGGCATCCGCTTCATGCTCCTGGCCCCAGGAGGTCATTGTCGAGTGCTCCGATGCCGGGATCGAAAACCCAGCCATGTCCGCACCGTAGTAGCGGCGTGCAAAGAGCACCGCGCTCACCGTATCCGTGCCCATGAAATTGACGAGATGGGCCACGCCACCGATGCCCGCCTGCTCGAAGCTCGTGGTTCCACGCGCGCCAAAATCGTGCAGGCGGAAAGGCAAGACGGCGGCAGGGTCGTCGCAGGTCTTGTCGAGGATCGGCTGGATGATCTGCTTCACCTTGCGCGAGTTCGAGGCGACCGTGCTCGGATACCAGATGGCGCGCAGAAGCGAGGTCTCGATATAGGAGGTCAGCCAGTAGCAGTCGGGATCTGTGTTGACGACCTGCGCAACCGGTACGCCACGGCGCACCAACGTGCCCTCCGGCAGCGCCTCGATGGAGAGCGGCAGGAAGCCACCATGTTTGTTGACGATATGCGTCCAGCCCGCGCGGTTGAACGGCAGGCCGTGCGCCGTCACGATCGCTTCGGCCTCGTCCACATCCGCTTCCGTCACCGGTTTCGAGAGATATTCCTTGAGGAACATCTGGAGGCCAAAGAACAGCACTTCCGCCTGCTCGGAATGGCCGCGTGCCTCGACATAGGAGGAGATGGCGCGAGTTTCCGGCGGGTATTGCAGGTAGTGGCTGAACTTGTAGCTGTCGGTGTTGAGGATGAAGTTGGTGAGGTTCATCGAGGGATCTCCGCCGCATCCGCGGCCCGCATGTATCGGCGGTTAACAGTGTGGGGAAGATTTACGCGAGGTGAGCATAAGGGGCAAGCCCCTGTAAAAGAGGTGAAATCTTGCTGTCGTTGCTGCACATGCGAAGGTTTTTCGCCCGTATTAGAATTTCGTTAACCATAAAATGCCATTTGTAAGGGTCAGTAGATGTTCGGAGTCCAGGGTTCCTCCCGTCCGGTACAGTTAAGCGGTTCAGTGCTTGCCGGGTTGCCCGCCGCCTCCGCGTAAAATGCCCGGTTCGTCCGGGCCGAATGCTCACCCTTCGCAGCGTCGCGCATGATGCGCCATCCGACGGACGATGGAACATTGGCAGGCCTGGCGATGCGGGAACGCATCGGCGATGGAGAACAGGAGGCAGGCATGCTGCCGCGCGTGGCAACAACGACCGGGACTTCGCAGCCCTCCCCCGCCCTTCCGGCGGGCGGCTCGGTCGATGCGACCGCCAGGCCGCAGCTCTCCGCCGCCGCACTCGCCAATCTTCGGGCGGACGTGCTGCTCCGGCTCATCGAAACCATGCTCAAGCATCTGCCGCCGGGCGCGGAGGCAACCCCCAGCCGTGACCTGCTCGAGACATTGCTTGTTGCGCTGAAGAGCCTGCCGGGCCGCGAGGGCGAGAATGGCCGCAAGCTTGCCGATATTCTCGCCAAGCTTCCGCCGGAACTTCGCCCGAGCGTGGAAAAGCTGATCAGCACCGTGCTCTCCTCCATGCCCACGCGTAGTCTGATCGAAATCATTCGCAACCCGAACGGGCCGGAGGCGCAGAAACTCGCCACCCTGATCGCGACCAGCCTTTCGCTTCCTGACGGTGGCGACTTTCATGGCGGAGGTGCGGAACATCCGCAGAAACCGCTCGGCCTGACGCTCCAGCAGCTCGCCATTCTCGACCGCCAGGGCAGCAACCCGCTCTCCGCCATTCCGGCGCGTGTGCTTGCCGAGGCCCTGCGCAATCCAAGCGGGCCGGAAGCTCAAAAGCTTGCCAGTCTTATCGCAACGGGCCTTCCGATCGCCGACGAAGGTGGGGCAGAGCACCAGCAGAAGCCGATTGGCCTTGCCAATCAGCAGCTTGGCATCATCGGCCGCCAGGGCAATCTGCTCTCTGCCATTCCGGCGCGCGTGCTCGCTGAGATCCTGCGCAATCCGAGCGGGCCGGAAGCGCAAAAACTGGCCGCTCTCCTTGCGAACGTCGATCTCGACCAGGGCGACAACAGCTTTCATCCCGCCGGCGCGGAGCGCAAACCACTCGGCCTGACCGCCCAGCAACTTATCGCCATCGGCCGCCAAGGCACGCAGCAGGCAGGGCAATCCGGGGATGCCCGTGCGCTGCAAGCGGCACTGAAAAGCATCTTCGATGCCGACGGCAGCAGCAAGCCACGCGCCGTGGTGGCACGCGCGGCCGAGACCGTTGCCGGCCGGCTGAATCCCGCCTTGGTAAACCGCTTGCCCGCCGAAACAAATGTGGCAGCCCGGACGGAACTGCATCCGCCGCTGCCCAGCGCCAAACGCGGCGACCAGCAGCCCGTGGAAGCCGTAGCAGGGGTCGTCCGCCACGGTGACCATGCGGAAGAACCTGAAACCACGACACCGGCCGCAAAGCGGGAAGAACCGCCCGCAAAGACACAGACCGCCAACGCAACGGGACAGGCACTGGCCCGCAGCGTGCTGCAAGCCGTGGCACGCGATGTGCCGCCCGCCCTGCTGATGCAGGCAGTGGCTCATCTGGTCGAAAACCTCTCACCCGAGGAAGCAAGCTTTCTTCGGGCGCTGCTGGAGCGACCGATCGATGCGATGGTTGAGCCGGAAACCGAACGCGCCGAGACCGGCCACCCGGAGGAGAGCGTACAGCAGGCCATCGAGACCGAAACGGCGGCCGAAGGCAGCAAGGCAAAGCCTGAAACCGCCCTCTCCTCGCCACGGCAGGTTACAGAGCAGGACGAGGTACTGCCGATGCCGGCTCGCTCAGCCGCCCAATCGGCAACGGTGGTTGACGTGACGCCGGACAGGTTGCTCGCGGCAGCGATGCCGCGTGACGGAATACCGCTTGCCTTCGTTCCCTACCTGCCTGCCGAGGAAGACCTCGAATGGTCGGAGAACAGGAATACGGAAGACGACGAGGCTGCCGATGAAGACGCGGCAGACAGTGAAGCCGGGGGCGACGACACAGCGCAACAGGACGCGGAAGCGGACGCCTCCGATGACGAGCCTGAAAGCGCCGACATGGCCCGCAAGCGCGAGAAGACGGCGGAGATGGTCGGCGTGATCGAGCCCGGCCTCGTCTTCTACCAGAAGCTTGGCGACTACTGGGCCTGAGCGCCCCCCAAAAATCCGGCAACGAAAAAGCCCGCGGAGATCGCTCTCCGCGGGCTTCTTATTGGTCAGGTAAGCAAGGCTTACTCGGCGTTGTTGCGGTTCTTCAGAGCCGCGCCGAGGATGTCGCCGAGCGAAGCGCCGCTATCGGACGAACCGAACTGTGCGACGGCTTCCTTCTCTTCAGCGATTTCCAGAGCCTTGATCGAAAGCTGGATCTTGCGATCCTTCTTCGAGAAGTTCAGGACGCGGGCGTCAACGGTCTGGCCGACCGAGAAACGCTCCGGACGCTGTTCGTCACGGTCACGCGACAGGTCGTTGCGGCGGATGAACGACGTGAGGTCTTCGTGGTTGACGAGCTTCACTTCGATGCCGCCATCGTTGATCGCGATGACTTCAGCCGAAACGACGGCATTCTTGCGCAGGTCGCCGGACGTGGCGGCATCGCCGACCGAGTCCTTGCCAAGCTGCTTGATGCCGAGCGAGATACGCTCCTTGTCGACGTCCACATCCAGAACGACAGCCTTGACGACGTCGCCCTTGTTGAACTCTTCGATGACCTGCTCGCCCGGACGGTTCCAGTCGAGGTCCGACAGGTGCACCATGCCGTCGACGTCGCCGTCGAGGCCGATGAACAGGCCGAATTCGGTCTTGTTCTTGACTTCGCCTTCAACTTCCGTGCCAGCCGGGTGGCTATGCGCGAATGCCTGCCACGGGTTCTCGAGGGTCTGCTTGAGACCGAGCGAGATGCGGCGCTTCGTCGGGTCGACTTCGAGAACGACCACGTCAACTTCCTGGCTGGTGGACAGGATCTTGCCGGGGTGAACGTTCTTCTTGGTCCAGGACATTTCGGAGATGTGGATCAGGCCTTCGATGCCCGGCTCCAGCTCGACGAACGCACCGTAGTCGGTGATGTTCGTAACCGTACCGGAAATCTTCTTGCCGGTCGGGTACTTGGTGCCGATGCCATCCCACGGATCCGACTCGAGCTGCTTCATGCCGAGCGAGATACGGTGGGTTTCCTGGTTGATGCGGATGATCTGAACCTTGACCTGCTGGCCAATGGACAGGATTTCCGACGGGTGGTTGACGCGGCGCCAGGCCATGTCGGTGACGTGCAGCAGGCCGTCGATGCCGCCGAGGTCAACGAACGCACCGTAATCGGTGATGTTCTTGACGACGCCGTCAACAACCTGACCTTCTTCGAGGTTCTGAACGATTTCAGAACGCTGCTCGGCGCGCGACTCTTCAAGAACCGTACGGCGCGAAACAACGATGTTGCCGCGACGCTTGTCCATCTTGAGGATTTCGAAGGGCTGCGGGTTGTGCATGAGCGGCGTGACGTCGCGGATCGGACGGATGTCGACCTGCGAACGCGGCAGGAAGGCAACGGCGCCGTCGAGATCGACGGTGAAGCCACCCTTGACCTGGTTGAAGATGACGCCTTCAACGCGCTCGCCGGCTTCGAACTTGACTTCGAGCTTGGCCCAGCTCTCTTCGCGGCGAGCCTTTTCGCGCGACAGAACAGCTTCGCCCAGCGCGTTTTCGATGCGCTCGACATAGACTTCGACTTCGTCGCCGACCTTCAGCGTGCCGTCCTTGGACTTGGCACCGAATTCCTTCAGCGGTACGCGGCCTTCAACCTTGAGGCCGACGTCGATGATGGCGACGTCCTTTTCGATGGCTGTAACGATACCCTTGGCAACATAGCCTTCGGCGAGATCGTTGGTGGCAAAAGATTCCTGCAGCAGGGCTGCGAAATCTTCGCGCGTGGGGTTTGCTTGAGACATGAAAACTCCTGGTGTGCCTCTCGGGCACAGGCGCCGGGGGTTAGCGTTGATGATAAACAAAACTTTGTCCGCTGCCTCAAGGGCAGCTAATCCGGCGCGGGGACAGGCCTCGTTCTATTGCTTAAGCGCGGCGTCGATGAACGACTTTGCCGCCGAAAACGCCGCCTCTATACTCATTTCCGAGGTATCAAGCAAGTGCGCATCGTCGGCGGGCTTCAGCGGGCTGTCCGCCCGGCCCATGTCGCGCTCGTCACGGCGGCGGATATCGTCGAGGATCGTCTCGAAATCGGCCACCCCACCGCCGGCGAGGATCTCGTCGTAACGACGCTTCGCGCGCACCTCAGGCGAGGCCGTAACGTAGAGTTTTACCGGCGCATCCGGGCAAACCACCGTGCCGATATCGCGCCCATCGAGCACCGTTCCGGGCTCGCGCGCCGCAAAATTCCGCTGCGCCTCGACCAAAGCCCGGCGCACGGAGGGCATGACGGCAATCTTGGACGCCGCCTCGCCGATGGCATGCGCGGACAGCACCGAGCGGTCGAGCCCGCCGAGATCGAGATTGCGCGCCACATCGGCGGCGACAGTCTCGTCGTCAAGCGGCAGGCCGCGGTCCAGCAATGCCTTCGCCGTTGCCCGGTAGGTCAGACCCGTATCGAGATGATGAAAGCCGTAGTCTTCCGCAATGCGGCGCGACAGCGTCCCCTTGCCGGCAGCAGCAGGACCGTCGATGGCAATCGTCTTCATGTCGCACCCATGCGTCAAATGCTTTTCATCAAGGGTGTTAGCGGAAGACGGGGGGCGATGCCAAGGGGCAAGGCCCATCAACAGGCCGGCCATTTTCCTCTGGCGCTAGAAAAACACGCCTCTTGCTCGCTACGCGCCGACAGCATTCTCAGCCTTCCGTTTGTCCGTTGCGCGCCTCCGCCGCTCTGCAAACAGCACAAGAAGGGCCAGCGGGCACACCAGAAGAAACAATACGACGTGAAATCCGCTCATTGCGGGCTGCGGACTATCGATCCCGAAGACATCCGCAGCCACTCTACACAAGGTCACCAGAAGAACTGCGCCGAGGCCAATCATGAGGTTGCGCAATCTTCGGTCGCTAATCGCGGAAAAGAATTGCCGGGCAATCAAGCGGGCAATCTGTGCGACAGACGGGCGTGGTTCAACGTTGTCTGTCGCCGATACAGGCGCCCTATCGAGGATGGACGCCATGGCCCGCGTGTAGCCTTGTTCGACCAGCGTCACGACAACGAGCAGAATCAGGGTCAACGCGATTGCGAACAGTCGTATCGAGGGAATGAAGAAGGCTGCAGCCGCCGAGAGGCAAATCCCCAGAGCTAAAAACACCTGAAGGAAGTAGCTCCACTTCGCCATGCCTTCAACGCGCTCGCACTCCGCACTTGTCAGCACCACCGCCTTCGCTCGCAAATGAAGGCGATAGACAACGCGCCCATCATCAAGACGACGAAGAATGCGGCTTGGAATTTGGGTCACGCGTGTCCTCCGGGTTTCTGCGAAACCTAGGGGACGGCACTTAACAGGCCATTCCCGACAAAGTCGAAATTTTAAGCGTTCAGTTCAATCTTCGCGCCCAGGCCCGCCATCAGGTCCATGAACTCCGGAAAACTCGTCGCAATCATCGTCGCGTCATCGACGGTCACCGGGTTTTCCGAGACGAGGCCCATGACGAGGAAGCTCATGGCGATGCGGTGGTCGAGATGCGTTGCGACGGCAGCACCCGAGGCATTGCCGAGGCCCTTGCCGTCCGGGCGGCCGCGCACGACGAGCGAGGCTTCGCCCTCGTCGCAGTCGACGCCGTTGAGCTTCAGGCCGATCGCCACGGCGGAAAGACGGTCGCTTTCCTTGACGCGCAGTTCCTCGAGGCCGTTCATCACCGTCGTGCCCTCCGCAAAAGCGGCGGCGACGGCGAGTACCGGATATTCGTCGATCATCGACGGGGCGCGGTCTTCCGGCACCGTCACACCCTTGAGTTCGGAGGAACGCACGCGCAGGTCCGCCACGTCTTCGCCGCCGGCAAGGCGCGGGTTCAGGACGTCGATATTCGCACCCATTTCCTGAAGCGTCAGGATAAGGCCGGTGCGGGTCGGGTTCATCAGCACATTGAGGATCGTCACGTCGGACCCCGGAACCAGAAGGGCGGCGACCAGTGGGAAGGCCGTCGAAGACGGATCGCCCGGCACGTCGATGACCTGGCCCGTGAGCTTGCCGCGACCTTCAAGCCGGATCGTGCGAACACCGTCCGCATCTGTCTCGACGGAGAGGTTGGCGCCAAAACCCTGCAGCATCTTTTCGGTGTGGTCACGCGTCATGATCGGCTCGATGACCGTCGTGATGCCCGGCGTGTTGAGGCCGGCAAGCAGCACGGCGGATTTCACCTGGGCGGACGCCATCGGCACGCGATAGGTGATCGGCGTCGGCGTTTTCGGACCGCGCAGCGTCACCGGCAGGCGATCGCCAGCGTCAGCGGTCACCTGCACGCCCATTTCGCGCAACGGATTGAGCACGCGGCCCATCGGGCGCTTGGTGAGCGACGCATCACCGATGAAGGTGGAATCGAAATCATAGACGCCGACGAGGCCCATGGTCAGGCGGCAGCCGGTGCCGGCATTGCCGAAATCGAGCGGCGCCTGCGGTGCCAGCAACGCACCATTGCCAAGACCATTGATGATCCAGGTGTCGCCATCCTTGCGGATCTTGGCGCCCATGGCCTGCATCGCCTTGCCCGTATTGATCACGTCCTCGCCTTCGAGCAGGCCCGTGATGCGGGTTTCACCGCTAGCAAGCCCGCCGAACATGAAGGAACGGTGAGAAATCGACTTGTCACCGGGGATGCGAACGGTCCCGGAAAGGCCGGAGGACTTGCGGGCGGTTGCGGGCCGTGCACTGGCGCCGTGCGACATGGGCGTCTTCCTTATATACATCCACCGCTCCCCGAACGGAGCGCGCCGGGGAGAACGCGGGCTTGCTATCACAAACGATTTAAAGCGTCATCATCCTGCCGAAAAACATTCGTCGCAGGCCGCGGATCGGACCGTCTCCAAGTTTGGCTTTGACAGGATTGCCCAAGACGATTATGGGGACCGGCTAATCATTCTACGTCCAACGCGCCGGGACCCCCGGCCCCGCCGGAAACATTCGGCACCTGAGAGGCTTTGACTGTGGCGAAACAGGAACTCGGAACCAAACGCATCGACCCGGAAACAGGCAAGAAATTCTATGACCTGAACCGCAATCCGATCGTCTCGCCCTATACGGGCAAGTCCTATCCGCTGTCCTTCTTTGAAGAGACGGCTGCGGTTGCGGTTCTCGAAAAGGCGGCCGAGGAAGAGGAAGTCAACGAAGTCGATACCGAGAACACGGAAGTCGAACTCGTCTCGCTCGAGGATGCCGATGACGAAGCAGCGGGCGCTGACGACCTGCCCGATCTCGGCGACGACGAAGTCGAAATCGACGGCGACGAAGACGATACGTTCCTGGAACAGGACGAAGACGACGACGATGACGACATGACCGGCCTGATCGGCGTCACCGGTGACGAAGACGAAGCATAAGACGTTGTTTTTCCGGCCGGTTTCAAAAAAACCGGCCGGATTTCATTTTTCGGCTTGCCATCTCCGATCACCGGAAGTAATAAGCCGCACACCGAACGGAAACGCCGCTTCGGTTCCCGGAAAACCGGCCTAGCCGGACCTGTTATGGGGCTATAGCTCAGCTGGGAGAGCGCTTGCATGGCATGCAAGAGGTCAGCGGTTCGATCCCGCTTAGCTCCACCAATTTTCTCAAGACTGTAATTTTTAGAATAATTACGTTTAGTGCGCTGTACGGGTATCTTGTTAAGCCCCAAGGGGCGTACCCATTGCGTGCCGATAGGGACCAATCGAACCAGATAGCTTCCTTGGCAGTTCGCCCCGGCCTCGGCAATGGTGGCGAAAAACTAATCGATATGTAGCGCAAGTTCTCGCCCCCGAACTGTCCCGTCGACGACGTCGCCATCATGGACAACTTATCGATCCACAGGCGCCCGGCGGTGCGCGAGTGGGTCGTGGTTGTGGGCACGGCGCCCTGCGTTCTTCCGCCCTACAGCCCGACTCAGCCTGACTAAGGAAGCCTTTTTCGCCTCAAGGCTATGCTTCGGAAAGTCGATGAGCGACCCACGAGCGTACCCTGCCCCTCATCGGCAAGCTCATCGAAAAATGCCAAAGCCAAAGTCAGGCAAAAATTCCATTTATCCTCATCGTTCAGCGTTTCCGAGCCAGTTCTCAGGGCCTGTTAAATTGCCACTGGATGTGCTTTGAGGCGGTATGCATAATGTGCGGCACCGAGCCTCAACATATCCACAGCCTACCAATTGAAGGAAAATACCAGTGCATGACGTATCGCATCATCAATCGGTGGGCATTCGCGGTCACCTGGCGAAGGCTTACAGTGGTGCGTCTCTAGATGCTCAGTCGTTTCAAGAATTCCCAGTCGTTCTCGACCGATTGACGCAGTTGAAGATGTGTCTTGCGATTGCACCTGAAGATGCGATTGCGCTCGAGTTTGGAGTGTACACCGGCGGCTCCCTTCGAACCCTGGCGTTAGCCAATAAAACAAGACTTTTTACAGGGTTCGACTCGTTTCAAGGGTTGCCTGAGCCCTGGCACCGAAGTGAGACCAGTACGTATCCGGCCGGACATTTCAAACTCAAAAGCTTGCCGTTGATGCCGGGCAATGTGACGCTCGTTGCTGGATTCATCGAGGATACATTGCCACCATGGCTCGCTGAGAATGCGGGGGCGATCGGCTTCGTGCATATCGACGTTGATCTCTACAGTGCGGCAAAGTTCGTGCTTCAATCGATCAAGGAGAGGTTAGTCGACGGTGCCGTAATCGTGTTCGACGAACTGGCCGACTGGAAGGATCAAGGAGTGTATCCGCTATGGCGGGAAGGAGAGTGGAAAGCGTTCGACGAATGGCTCGCGGAAACTGGCTTCAGCTATCGCATCCTATCTAGGGGGGAGCGGTTTGAAGCGGCTGTCCAGATATTCAAAACGTCGCCCAAGGCACGCACCGCTTCGGAGGAGCTCGCTCTTGCCACGAAAATGTGGGAGCAGGGTGCCCAGACTCAAGCGGTAGATTTTTTGAAGGACGCCCTCAAGGCAAAGCCAGAATGGGTGGGTGGGCATCATCGACTTGCAGTGTGGCAAACGAAATTGCGCCAAACAGACGACGCACTTTCTACGATCGCCACGATCTGGGCAACTGCCCAGCAGAAGCCTGGCGATACAACCGCAGCTGATTTTTTACGCATGCGGGCGGAGAATCTGCTTCGCACGGGCGAAATCGACGGAGCCTGGGAAGATATCCAGCTTTTCCGTGAGCGCCGGCCAAATCATGTGGGCGGGTTGAACCTTTATGCTGTGGTAGCCAGCCGCAGACGCGACCACGAGTCCGCAACAAAGGCCTGGAATCAGGCGTTCCAGCTAAGCGGCTCGTCAGATTACCGCGAAAAAGCAGAGACGGAAAAACTGCTTTCTTCAATCCGGCCCGAATTTCGCCAAATGAAATTCAGCGGACTTATGATTCAGCATATTGTCGATGAGCGGAATTTTACGACTGTCTTGGACATTGGCAGCGGTGCTGGTGAGCAAGCTGCAGCACTAAGGCAAAGCAAAAAGATTGTAACTGAGTTGGACTACGGTGAAAGCCACTACTTCCAGCAGAATCCAGATGGAAGTGGCGCCATGGTCGGGGACTTCCTGAAGATCGACTTCAGTGAAACCTATGATTGCGTTATCGCTTCACATGTTCTCGAACACCAATTGAACGTCAATGCCTTCCTAAAGAAGGTACACAGTGTTGTTCGCGAAGGCGGAATTGTGGCAATCTCCGTTCCGCCATTGAAGCATAACATTGTTGGCGGGCATGTGACGCTCTGGAATGCCGGATTACTCTTGTACAACTTGGTATTGGCAGGCTTCGATTGCAGGAAGCCATGGATCCGGCAATATGGTTACAACATCTCGGTTGTCGTCGAAAAACGCAGTATTTTGCCGGCGGGCTTGGTTTTCGACAACGGCGACATCAACAGAATAGCGCACTTTCTGCCCGATGGCTTCGCAGAGGGCTTCAACGGAGATATCCGCTCGTTTGGCTGAGTTCCAATTCAGTGGAGTGACCAAATACCATGAAATTCTATATTGATGTTCCCACCAGTTTTTCCGTCACCCATTACCACAATCATGCCGAAATCAGACAAGCTTATCAGACGATCATAGCGGCTGCCTTGAGACTCAATATTCCAATGGAACTGTTCAAGGCGGTCCCATATCTTGGAAGTGAAGAAAACAAGCGCTTCGAAGAAGGCATATTTTATGCCTTTCATGCGGAGAGGCCCAGAAAAAATAGTTACTGCGTCAAACCGAGTGCACTGCCGGGTCTTTGGTACTTTGATTCCGGAGGCTATAGCGGCTGGTCCGAAATCGCAAATAACCCTGCATTGCATATGTTGGGCGATCGTTATGACCAAGGCAAGGCCGATGCTACAATTGAGCACTATCGGCGACGGTTCACCGAGGAAAATTTCTCGGCTCTCAGGCAATCGAACGATGATCTCGAGCCGGAAATCGCCTCTCTTGATGAGTTCGTTTTCTATCCGTTGCAGGTGAATTCCGACGAGGTGCTGAAACTCGGACGTTTAACGCAGTTCGAAGCAATTCGGCGCCTGGCGGAATTGGCACAGCGGCATGGCAAGCACGTGGTGCTGAAGCGGCATCCGCTATGTGACTCTCAAACCATCGAGAAGATGCTGGAGGAGGTGAGCGACAATCACCTCCTCCATGTAAGCCGTTGCTCGGTGCATCGGCTCATTCCGAAGAGCAGATGTATTCTCGTTTCAAATTCCGGTGTTGGTCTGCAGGCTCTCATTCACGGCAAAGCTGTCTATACGTTGGCGTCAAGTGAATACGCCCATATGACCGCCCAGATCGCGGATATCGATGCGCTGGAGCGCCTTTTCCTTGATGACACGCCTGTACAGGCGCCCGAAATTCGGCGTCAACTCGGATATCTTCTAAACGAATACTGGGTCGACATTTCGTCCGAGGATGCAATCGCCAGACGTCTCGAGGCCCATGTGCAAGCCTTTCAAGCTTCGACGCAAGCTGCCGTTTCGCAAAATGAACCGGAGCAAAAACCCGCCCTTTCGATTCTGCACCGCGCCAACAAGGAACTGGGTGACATCATCGAACTCATCCTCCTGACTTATAAAAACCTAGACGATCCCGCAAAAAAGAGAGTTGCTGGAGTGCTTGTGCGCGCAGTCGGCGCCGGTCACAAGGTGGAACAGATATTGCGCCAAACGGACGGCCATGTCTGGCGCAAATGCATCAACGTGATACGGCAACGAAATCCATCGCGGGCGCTGGGTCTTGCTAGAGAAATTGTCAAGGAAAGTCCCGCAGACAGCTGGGCGTTGCTGACGCTAAGCAAAACACTATACGCACTTAACAATACCACGGAAGGGATGGAGGCGGCGCAACGAGCCACCGAAGTCGATGGCCCCATCCCGGAAGCACTGGTCTTTCTAGGCAGAAAGCTGCTTCAACTGGAGCCCATCGATTTGGAGCGGGTGTCGGCCTGTGCGGAAAAAGCCATTGTGGTTGACCAAAATTGTGCCCATGCCCATTGGCTGCAAGCACGGGCGCTGTCGTTTCAGGCCAAATATGCGGATGCGCTGAAGGCTGCGTCAAAAGCCGCGGCGCTGAACCCTGAAGATCCCGCTTTTCTTAAGTTGCGGGATGATCTTCGTAAGCATGCGGAGCTTGAGGCGCGCTGAATGCGCCTTCACTGCTGACTTACAGTAGTGGGATTTGTCGCTGCCGATTGTTCTGCCGAACACGACCAGGCTGGGGTGATCGTCTGCGGCCGTCGTTCACTCATCGCCGATGACCTTGACCCGTGAAACAATCCGTTTTGATGGCTGAACATCGCTCAGCTAGCTCATGCCGCCTGGCCGGCACCCAAAGACCAATGCGGCTCAACGCGGCGCCCATGAAACAGCGACTGGGCGATTTGGGAAACCCGACTGTCGATCCGGCCTAACCTCAGTATTTCTTCTTGCGGACGATCTTGTTGCCGCGTGGTCCGCTGACGACCGGCGTTCGGTCGCGGTTTTCCGCAAGAAGGCTGCGCCAGCGTTCCAGACGGTCGGCGCTGAGGGTCCCGGTGGCGACAGCCGCCTGCACGGCGCAGCCCGGTTCGTGGACATGGGTGCAGTCGCGAAATCGGCAAAGCGGGGTCAGGTCGGTGATTTCGGCAAACAGCGTATCGATCGCGTCGGTAACATCGCTGACGTAGAGCGTTCGTATTCCCGGCGTATCGATAACCCAACCGCCGCCTGAAATGGCATGCAGCGATCGTGCGGTCGTGGTGTGCCGGCCCTGTGCATCATGCTCACGGATCCCTCCGGTCTTCTGCATTGTGCCGGATGCCGGCCCGGCCAGAGTGTTCACCAGCGTCGACTTTCCGACGCCGGAGGACCCCACCAGCGCCACTGTCTGGCCAGCACCGCACCAGGGCTTCAGCAGGGAAACGGCATCGCCCGAGCGCGCATTCAAGACAATGACGGGCAAATCACGCTGCAGCGCCTTGGCTTGCTGTTCGAATAGGCCCGCGTCATCGGCGGTGTCAGCCTTGGTCAGCACGATCACCGGATTGGTTCCCGCCTGGTTGGCCATGATCAGGTAGCGTTCCAGCTTTCCAAGGTTGAAATCGGCATTGCACGAGGTCACGATAAACAGCGTATCCACGTTGGCGGCGGCAAGCTGCTGGCCGTGTCCGCCTTCCGCGCGCCGCTGGAACACGGTCTTTCGATCGAGACGGCGGACAAACATGCCTGTCAGGGGATCGGCAAGAACCCAATCGCCCACCGCAAAATCAGCAGTGTTGGCGCTAGCTGGCAGCTCAAATCCCACCGGTCCGGTGGTATCGATCGTGTCGATACGGGCCCGGTGAACCGAGGCGACGCGCCTGGGCGCGAGATCCGCTTCGGCTGGCTCGACCTGAGCGGCGAAGAAACCCGACCAGCCGAGCCGTTCAAGCGATGGGGGCAGGTTGGAACCGGTCAAGGTTTGATCCGACTGTTCGACGACGGTGTCATGGATAGGCCTTCCACAGATTGAGATACGTTGTTGTGACCACTCGACATACCGCGGCTGGCTACCGACGTTGTTCAACCGCGAAGCCGATAGTATCGCCTTCGCGGAGCGAACCATCGCATTGCAAGGCGGACAGATGAACAAACGCGTCTTGTCCCCCGAGGCGGTCAATGCTCAGCTTGTCATTTCAACGCCCGCAGGGCTACCGCTGTAGAGATGAATCTCTCAGCAAAATCCATTCAACTTGAGAATCTTATGCGCCTCGATTGAAGCGCGAAGCTCATCCTCGGAAATGCGGTTTCCCTGGTTGGTGTCGGGATGGTGCATCTTGAGCCTTTCCTTGTAGCGGCTCTTGATTTCCTCCGGCGTCGCATCCGGCGAAAGACCGAGTGTCTCAAATGCCTTGGCTTCAAGCACCTTGAGTTTTCGCTTCTGGAGTTCGGCTCTTTGCGCCTGGCGCTGGGCCGCGGTCTTGCGTGCATTCAATGCCTTTGCAGAACCAGAGCGGACGGTAAAGGGCATCGGGACTTCGGATCCCTGGCTGACCGCCGCCCCCCAGGTCGGGCGCGCGCCGGTCGTCGCCTCTTTCTGGTAGCGGGCGACGTCTGCATCAGAAAGGCCCGTCGCAAAGTTGTAGCCCTTGTTGTATTCCTTCACATGCTCCAGACAGAACAGCAGATACAGGCCTTCGGCGTCTCGTCCGACGGGCGCGCGGTGCGTGCCTCTCTTTTCGCAACCATCCCATTGACATTTCGGGCCGACAGGCTCGCTAGACGGAGATGCTTTCTTGCGCGTGGATTTAAGGCCGACGAAAATTTTGGAATCACGGGTCATAGGCCCGATATGAAGGCAGCGCGCGACGTTGGCAAGAATTAGCGAACTTTCCCGTTAAATGCTTCGAGCTGCGATACGTCAGAATAGGCGTGATATTTCTCGCCTTCTCCCATTGGCTACCCGACATATTGCCCGCAGGCGTCTTATCCCCGGCCACTTTCCAGCACAACCAAACGAGAAACTCCGCTAGCACTCCCGGCGTGGGAGTGCTAAGAGTGTTTGGCGGGATCGGCCATCGGGCCGCGTTCTTGCCGAGGAACCCAAAAAATGACAAGTACCGTTTTCCGGCCGTTGCACGACCGCGTCGTCGTGCGCCGTATCGAGGCTGAAGCCAAGACCAAGGGCGGTATCATCATTCCTGACACCGCCAAGGAAAAACCGCAGGAGGGCGAAATCGTCGCCGTCGGTTCCGGCGCTCGTGACGAGTCCGGCAAGGTCGTCCCGCTGGACGTCAAGGCTGGCGACCGCATCCTGTTCGGCAAGTGGTCGGGCACTGAGGTCAAGCTCGACGGCGAGGACCTTTTGATCATGAAGGAAGCCGACATCATGGGCGTCATCGCCTGATCTCGAGCGTTTCTGCCGTTTCCTATCATAGAGACCAGAGGGCCAACGGCCCGGGAGTTTTTCCATGTCTGCCAAACAGATCAAATTCGGCCGTGATGCACGCGAAAAGCTGCTGCGCGGCGTCGATATCCTCGCTGACGCCGTGAAAGTCACGCTCGGTCCCAAGGGCCGCAACGTCGTGATCGACAAGTCGTACGGCGCGCCGCGCATCACCAAGGACGGCGTCACCGTCGCCAAGGAAATCGAACTGGAAGACAAGTTCGAGAATATGGGCGCCCAGCTCGTTCGCGAAGTCGCCTCCAAGACCAACGACATCGCCGGCGACGGCACGACGACGGCAACCGTTCTTGCCCAGGCCATCGTTCGCGAAGGCGGCAAGGCCGTCGCTGCCGGCATGAACCCGATGGACCTGAAGCGCGGCATCGACCTTGCGGTCACCGCCGTCGTCAAGGACCTGCTCGCCAAGGCCAAGAAGATCAACACCTCGGAAGAGATTGCCCAGGTCGGCACGATCTCGGCCAATGGCGAAAAGGAAATCGGCCAGTACATCGCCGACGCGATGCAGAAGGTCGGCAACGAGGGTGTCATTACCGTCGAGGAAGCCAAGACCGCCGAGACGGAACTCGAAGTCGTCGAGGGCATGCAGTTCGACCGCGGTTATCTCAGCCCCTATTTCGTCACCAATGCCGAGAAGATGGTGGCTGATCTGGAGGATGCCTACGTGCTGCTGCACGAAAAGAAGCTCTCCAATCTGCAGGCCATGCTGCCGATCCTGGAAGCTGTCGTTCAGACCGGCAAGCCGCTGGTGATCATCTCGGAGGATGTCGAAGGCGAAGCGCTTGCGACCCTCGTCGTCAACAAGCTGCGCGGCGGCCTCAAGATCGCTGCCGTCAAGGCTCCGGGCTTCGGCGACCGCCGCAAGGCCATGCTGGAGGATCTCGCGATCCTGACCGGCGGCACGGTGATTTCCGAAGACCTCGGCGTCAAACTCGAGACCGTCACGCTCGAGATGCTCGGCCATGCCAAGAAAGTCTCGATCACCAAGGAAACCACCACCGTCGTCGATGGCGCCGGCACCAAGGCCGAGATTGAAGGCCGCGTGGCACAGATCAAGGCACAGATCGAAGAGACGACGTCGGACTACGACAAGGAAAAGCTGCAGGAACGTCTTGCCAAGCTTTCCGGCGGCGTTGCCGTGATCCGGGTCGGCGGTTCGACGGAAATCGAAGTGAAGGAAAAGAAAGACCGCATCGACGACGCGCTCAACGCGACGCGTGCTGCTGTCGAAGAAGGTATCGTGCCCGGCGGCGGAACCGCCCTGCTGCGCGCCTCCATCGTCCTCGACGTCAAGGGCGAGAACGACGACCAGAATGCCGGCGTCGCCATCATCCGCAAGGCCTTGCAGTCACTCGTTCGCCAGATCGCCGAAAACGCCGGCGACGAAGGCTCCATCGTGGTCGGGCGGATTCTCGAAAGCAATACGGACAACTACGGCTACAACGCCCAGACCTCTGAATATGGCGACATGATCGCCATGGGCATTGTCGATCCGGTCAAGGTGGTTCGTACCGCGCTTCAGAATGCGGCTTCGGTTGCTGGTCTGCTCGTGACGACGGAAGCCATGATTGCCGATCTGCCGAAGAAGGACGCCGCCGGTGGCGGCATGCCGGACATGGGCGGCATGATCTAACGATCTCCCTCTCGCCTCACTGATCCGCAATTACACAGGGCTCCGCTTCAGCGGAGCCCTCCAGATGACAACAACGTTGTCACTTTCGGGCCTGGGAGCGCCATGCGGGATTTTCCGCAAAAACCCCAGAAGCAGATTATCGAATTCCTCGGTGCCAACCAGCACAGTGAGCCCATACTTGATCGATTTGAAGATCGGCAGAGCGTGGAAGCGCTACGGCTGCTCGCGCATGCCCGGTGTCGCTTCACGCTGGTCGGCATCTTCCAGGTCGGTCTTTACCAGGAATACATCGTTATGCTGGCGGGCGGCTTCGCGGAGTGCTGCGAGGTTCGGGACATCGTCGCCCTCGATCTCGCCTTCACCCTGGTCGATTTCCCGTTCGGCCTGATACCAGTGGTCGTCGGGCTTGCCGTCCGGCTGGCCTTCCTGAAGCCAGAGTTCGTGGGCGCGTTTGCGGATTTTTTCGTTGCGGTCATCGGTCATGGACATGCTCCCTTCCATTCCAGCAACAAACGACTGGCAGGGTGAGATGTTCCACCACCCCGTCCCTCGCCAGTCGACCATCATATCCCCGCTTGCACAGTTCAGGAACCGCGAATAAGCATGGCTTGCCGGGCGTCTCAGGCTAGGACGCACGCTTTGTCGGGGGACATCATGAGCTTTACGGAAACGACGACCACCTCCTGGTTCTCCAGGCTGAAGGGGGCGCTGATCAAGATCGTGATCGGCTTCATCCTTCTCATCGCCTGCATCTGGCTCCTCTTCTGGAACGAGGGCCGCTCGGTCAAAACCTATCGCGCGCTCGTCGAGGGCGCGGGGCTTGTCGTTTCTGTCGAGAATGGCAGCGTCGATCCGGGCAACGAAGGCAAGTTGGTGCATATTTCGGGGCCGGTGAAGCCGGTCGGCGTGCCGGAAGACGACGTGCTCGGCGTTTCGGCTGAAGGCGCGGCCGGTCTCGACCGCATCGTCGAGATGTACCAGTGGGTGGAGACCTCGAAGTCGGAGACGCGCAAGCAGCTCGGCGGCAGTGAGGAAACCGTCACGACCTATTCCTACCACAAGGAATGGAAGCAGAACGAAATCAACTCCGGCAATTTCCGCCAGTCGGGCCATGACAACCCGCAAAAGCCGATCGACGATGCGAGCTTCCCGGTCGCTTCCGCCACGATCGGCGCCTTCAGCATCGATGGACGTGCGGTCGCCCGCCTCGGCGAGGAACGGCCCGTGCCGCTGACCGCCATCGAGACGAACCGGATGGGCGAGGCCGTGACGCTCGGCAAACCCGTCTCGACGATCGCCGGCCAGGCCATCTTCTCCTTCAATCCGGAAGACCCGCAGATCGGCGACATCCGCATCCGCTTCGAGCGCTCCGACATTGACGAGGCAAGTTTCGTCGGCGCCCAGCGCGGCAGCGGCATTACGCCCTACAAGACGACGAACGGGCGCGACCTGTTCCTCAGCGATGCCGGTCTCGTCGATGCGGCAGCGATGTTCGATGCGGCGCAGAGCGAGAACACGCTGATCACCTGGCTCGTGCGCGCCGGCGGCCTCATCGGCATCTTCGTCGGCTTCGCCTTCATCCTGTCGATCCTGGGCGTGATTGCCGACGTCATCCCCTTCCTCGGCTCGATCGTCAATTTCGGCACGTCGGCGATTGCCCTCATCCTTACCTTGCTGATCGGCCCGGCCGTCATCGCCATTGCCTGGATCGCCTATCGCCCGTTCATTGCCATAGCGGTTCTCGTCGCGGGCATTGCGCTTGCAGCAGGCATCCTCTATCTGCGACGCGGCAAGGCGGCAGCTCCGGCACTGGGACGGGCCTGACGCTGACGGCGACATGATAACGAACAGCGGGTAACGCGTGACCTATTACGCCTCGAAGATCTTCTGGCTCGCGGCCCAGCCACTGTCGCTCGCCCTGCTGCTTCTCGTCTTTGGCCTGCTGGTCGGGCTTTTGAAGTGGAACCGTCTTCGGACATGGGCGAGCGTCGCTGCGGCGTTCGTCCTCTTCGTGACGCTCTTCACCACGACCGGTTCGGTCCTGCTGCAGGCGCTGGAAGATCGCATTCCCCGGGCGGAGCTGCCGGCCGGCGGGCCGGGCTGCGTCATCATGCTCGGTGGCGGCGTGGAGGCTGAGGTGATCGCGGCCCGCGGCGGTTTCGAGATGAATCAGGCCGGCGACCGGTTCATCGAGACGCTGCGGCTCGCCCGGGAGTTCCCGGCGGCGCGCATCCTGATTTCCGGCGGCGACGGCTCGTTCAGTGGCAGCTATGAGGGCGACGCGGTTGTCGCGACGCGCTTCTTCGAAGCCTTCGGCGTGCCCGCCGACCGGCTGATCCGCGAGACGGATTCACGCACCACCTTCGAGAATGTCGAAAACACCAAGGCGCTTCTCGCAGAGAACGGCCTCGACCGCTGCCTGCTGGTGACCTCGGCCTTCCATATGCCACGCTCGGTCGGTCTTTTCCGCAAGCTTGGGCTCGACGTGCTGCCCTGGCCGACGGATTTCCGCACGACGGGCCGCGCCAGCCTCACATTCGACTTCACGCAGCCGTCGACCAACAGCCAGCTGACGACGACGGCGCTCAGGGAGTGGACGGGACTGCTGCTCTATTACTTTGCGGGACGCACGCACGCGCTCTTCCCGGAATAGGCCTATTTTTTGGAAATCGTGTCGAACTGCGCGCCGCGCACGCGGATCGTCATGACGCAGTATTCCGAATCGCCACGCCCGCAGCTTGCGGCATTGGCCTTGAGTTCTAGCACCTTGTTGCCGTAGCGCTGCTTCAGCTCGTAGCCGTAGAGATCGGCATTGGCTGCAAGGAAGTAGCCGCCCTCGGCGACCTGGATATAGAATTCGTGCGGGCAACCGACATTGCCGCAGAGGCCGCCGGGCACGCCATCACAATTGACCGCGCCGAGATTGAAGATCGCGTCGACAAGCCTGTCATTGTTGAAATCGACGTTTTCGGCGAAATACTCACCGTAGATCGGCGCCTTGCAGCGCTTGGCGACTTCCGCCTTCACGACCGCCTGCGCATCGGGGACGATTTCTGCCGCGCGGGCCGGCAGGACGGTGGAAACGAGCGCGGCGGAGAGGAGCGCAAGGATTCTGATGCGGATGGCCATCTCTCAAACCTTTCCATGGCAGGCGATTCGGTCATTATGCGGACGAGCCGGCGCGCTGCCTGATTCTACCCGGACCTGTGGGCGCGCACTCTAACGCGGCAAAGCTGTCGCGAGGCTTGGGCTGCGAAAAGCCCACAAGGAGGGGAAGCGTGCCGATCCTGGAATTGCTCGATTATACGGGTGTTGCCGTCTTTGCCGCCACTGGCGCGCTTTCCGCCTCGCGCAAGCAACTCGATATCATCGGCTTCCTGTTCCTGGCCGCGGCGACCGGCATCGGCGGCGGTACGTTCCGCGATGTCATCCTCGCAACCCCCGTCTTCTGGGTGGTGAAACCGACCTACCTCATCGTCTGCGTGGTCGTCGCGCTTCTGGTCTTCGTGCTCGCTCACCGCATCGAGTCACGTTACCGCCTGCTGCTCTGGCTCGATGCGATGGGCGTCTCCGCCTATTGTGTCATGGGGGCTGCGAAAGGACTTGCCGCGACCGGATCGCCGACCGTCGCGATCACCACCGGGGTGCTGACGGCGAGCTGTGGCGGTATCATTCGGGACTTGCTGGCCGGAGAACCATCGGTGCTGCTGCGTCCCGAGGTCTACGTCACGGCTGCGCTGATTGGTGCGGCGGCCTTCACGGCGGCGAGCGCGGCGGGCGTGCCGCTCTGGATCGCGTCGGCAATCGGCATCACCGCCGCCTTCATCGTGCGCGGTGGGGCTCTGCGATTCGGCTGGCGTTTCCCGGTCTATCGGCCGCGGCCGGGGCGGCATCCGGACGATGTGATGTGAGAGGGGTCAGGCCTTGCGCGGACGCAGGCGGATGATCACGTCGACATGGGCGATTTCCATGCCTTCCGGCGGCTCCGGCAGGTTGCCGATCGCGATGTTGCTCACCGGAATATCGAGCACATGGTTTTCGCCCTCGACGAAGAAATGGTGGTGATCCGACACGTTGGTGTCGAAATAGGTCTTCGAGCTTTCCACCGCCAGAACGCGGATCATGCCCGCCTCGGTGAACTGGTGCAGCGTGTTGTAGACGGTTGCAAGCGAGACCGGAACGCCGGCAGTGACGGCCTCCTCATGCAGTTCCTCGACCGTCAGATGGCGGTCTCCCTTGGCGAACAACAGGTCGGCGAGTGCCACGCGCTGGCGCGTCGGGCGCAGGCCGCAGTGGCGCAAGCGCTCTTCGATGGGCATCTCGTGTGTATGCGTCATGGGTGACGGATCCGCTTGTCTGGCCTTGAACAACAATGTCGACGTTTCGATATAACTTTAGCGCTGCCGGGATTCAATAGGATTACGGCACTTGAATGGCGTGCAACATGCGGAAAACCGGGCCCTTTGCTTTCACTGCACCACTTTGCACTGGCTGTCGCGGCAAGCATCATGTATGCGGACTGCTGAAATAACGTCCCGCTCAGAATGGGTAGGGCGACAAAAAGGGAAGGACCGGGTGCTTCAATTCGTGCCGCACCTTCTCTAAATCTAACGCTTACAAAGCGTATCAGACCGGGGATGAGACATTCGATGACGACCAGGCAATCCAGCTACAACTATGAGGAAATTCTGCGCTGCGGCCGCGGGGAGCTTTTCGGCCCCGGCAATGCCCAGCTTCCTCTGCCGCCCATGCTGATGGTCCACCGCATCACCGATATTTCCGAAACCGGCGGCGCCTTCGACAAGGGCTATATCCGCGCCGAATACGACGTGAAGCCCGACGACTGGTACTTCCCCTGTCATTTCCAGGGCAACCCGATCATGCCGGGCTGCCTCGGCCTCGACGGCATGTGGCAGTTGACCGGCTTCTTCCTCGGCTGGCTGGGTGAACCGGGCCGCGGCATGGCACTGTCCACCGGCGAAGTGAAATTCAAGGGCATGATCCGCCCGGAAACGAAGCTCCTCGAATACGGCATCGACTTCAAGCGCGTCATGCGCGGCCGCCTCGTGCTCGGCACGGCGGACGGCTGGCTGAAGGCCGACGGCGAGACTATCTATCAGGCGACCGACCTGCGCGTCGGCCTGTCGAAGGACAAGGAAGCCTAAGGCGGCGATGGCCGCCGGAAGCCTGAGGGCGGCGCCACGCCGCCTTCACAATGAGACGTTCTAGAAAAGGTCAGGAATCATGAGACGGGTTGTTGTCACGGGTCTGGGGATCGTATCCTCCATCGGGAACAATGCTGACGAAGTGACGCAGTCGCTGCGTGATGCGCGCTCCGGCATCAGCTTCAGCCAGGATTTCGCCGACCACGGCTTCAAGTGCCAGGTCTGGGGTTCGCCGAACATCGACACGACCGAAATGGTGGACCGTCGCGCGGCTCGTTTCCTCTCGCAGGGCGGCTCCTGGAACCATGTCGCGATGAAGCAGGCGATCGCCGATTCCGGCCTCGAGGAGGCGGATTACGCCGCCAATGAGCGCACCGGCATCATCATGGGCTCGGGCGGCCCCTCCACCCGCACGCTGATCGAAGCGGCCGAGATCACGCTGAAGAACAATTCGCCCAAGCGCATCGGCCCGTTCGCCGTGCCGAAGGCGATGTCGTCCACGGCATCCGCGACGCTCGCCACCTGGTTCAAGATCCACGGCGTCAACTATTCGATCTCGTCGGCCTGCTCGACCTCGGCGCACTGCATCGGCAATGCCGCGGAAATGATCCAGTGGGGCAAGCAGGACATCATGTTTGCCGGCGGTCACGAGGACCTCGACTGGACCATGTCGAACCTGTTCGACGCCATGGGCGCCATGTCCTCCAAGTACAACGACACGCCGTCGACCGCATCCCGCGCCTATGACGTCAGCCGCGACGGTTTCGTCATTGCCGGCGGTGCGGGCGTCCTGGTTCTCGAAGAGCTGGAACATGCAAAGGCCCGCGGCGCCAAGATCTATGCCGAAATCGTCGGCTACGGCGCGACCTCCGACGGCTACGACATGGTCGCCCCGTCCGGCGAGGGTGCCATCCGCTGCATGCGCCAGGCGCTTGCCTCCGTGAAGGGCGACGTCGACTACATCAACACGCACGGCACCTCGACGCCCGTCGGCGATTCGAAGGAAATCGGCGCGATCCGCGAAGTGTTCGGCGACAAGATCCCGCACATCCAGTCGACCAAGTCACTGACCGGCCATTCGCTGGGTGCGGCCGGCGTGCAGGAATCGATCTACGGTCTCCTGATGATGCAGGCCGGCTTCATCGGCGAGAGCGCCCACATCACCGAACTGGACCCGGAATTCGACGGCGTGCCGATCGTGCGCAAGCGCATCGACAATGCCAAGATCGATACGGTTCTCTCCAACTCGTTCGGCTTCGGCGGCACCAACGCCACGCTGGTCTTCCAGCGCCATAACGGATGACAGGCATGACGGGGATCATGAAAGGTAGGCGCGGCCTCATCATGGGGGTCGCGAACAACCACTCTATCGCCTGGGGCATCGCCCAGAAACTTGCCGATCAGGGTGCGGAACTCGCCTTTACCTACCAGGGTGAAGCACTCGGCAAGCGCGTGAAGCCGCTCGCTGCCGAGCTCGGCTCCGATTTCGTCATTCCCTGCGACGTCGAAGATATTGCGTCGGTCGATGCGACGATCGAAGCGATCAAGGAAAAGTGGGGCAAGCTCGATTTCGTCGTGCACGCCATCGGCTTTTCCGACAAGAGCGAGCTGAAAGGCCTCTATGCCGACACCTCGCGCGACAATTTCTCCCGCACGATGGTCATTTCCTGCTTCTCGTTTACGGAGATCGCCAAGCGCGCGGCAGACCTGATGACCGACGGCGGCGCAATGCTGACGCTGACCTATGGCGGCTCTGTGCGCATCATGCCGAACTACAACGTCATGGGCGTCGCCAAGGCGGCGTTGGAAGCCTCGGTACGGTATCTTGCCGGCGACTATGGCCCGCGCAACATCCGCGTCAACGCGATCTCCGCCGGTCCGATCCGCACACTTGCGGGCGCCGGGATTTCGGATGCACGCGCCATGCTCTCCTGGCAACAGAAGAACGCGCCGCTGCGCCGCACCGTCACCATCGAGGACGTCGGCAATTCGGCGCTCTACCTGCTCTCCGATCTGTCGAGCGGCGTCACCGGCGAAATCCACTATGTGGATTCCGGCTACAACATCACCTCCATGCCGACGCTGGAACGCCTCGCCAAGGCCGACAGCGAATAGGAATTGCGCGCGCGAAGCTGAAACGCTTCGCGCCGTTTCGTTCCGCGCTCAAAGCGCCATCAGCACCACGACAAGCAGGATCACAGCGGCAAGAATGCTCAGGAACAGCGTGCGGACACGACTGTTCATTTCCGGCGTTATGCCGGCCGTGCTGCGCCGCAAAAAGGCGAGCGGCACCTCGGAGGTTGGCGTATGCCCCTCCCCTTCCTTCACTTCCTTGGCGATGACTTCCGCCACATCTTCCGTGATCGGCGGTCTTGCTGGTCCAAAAGCCATTACGGGTCTCCTGAACGGGAACAGTCGGGCGATGGTGGACCTCTTTGAGGCAAATGGCAATCGGCTCCTATTCGAGCACGACCGGCACGAGAGAAAGCACCAGCAGCAGCGCCATCGCCTGATTGAAGCGTTTCAGGCTGCGCTCGCTTCTGATGAAGCGTGAGGCCCCCACGCCAACCCATGTCCAGGCCACGGTGCTGGCAATGGTTGCACCGCCGAAGATAGCGGCGAATGCCGTGGGGATCGCCAGATCTCCTGAGCTGCCGCTACCATAGGTTACGACAGCGCCTGCCACCATCACCCAGAGCTTCGGATTGACGAGTTGCAGCAGCGCGCCTTCGACGAATGTAAACGGCCGCTGCTTTCCGCTCTCTGCGGCAAGCCCGGTGGGTGCTGCATTGGCGATGCGCCAGGCCAGCCAGAGAAGATAGGCGACGCCCAGCCATTTCAGCACGAAATGCACCCTTGGCCCGGAGACCAGCGATCCACCCGCTGCTGCCACGACGAAGATGATGACGGCGACGCCGATGCCCATGCCGGTCGCGACCGGAAGCGTACGGCGGAAACCATAATTCGCCCCGGATGCCGCCACCATCGTGTTGTTCGGCCCCGGCGTGCCCGCCATGGCGAAGGCAAAGCCCGTTGCTGCCAGAACCCAAGCCCAATCCATGCCGCTCTCCTCATCGAAACCGGGACAGCCTAGCCAACCTCCAGCGCAACGGGGTTGCCAAGATGCCAGCCTTGGGAAAGAGTTTGGCATTCGATGCCGATGACTGGCTTGAACGATCGTGAGGATTCCAATGCAGCTCGATGATATAGACCGCCGCATTCTTCGCGAACTCCAGCAGGATGGCCGGATGCAGAATATCGAGCTGGCGCGACGCGTCGGCCTGTCGCCCTCGCCCTGCTGCGCCGGGTCAAATTGCTGGAAGATGCGGGCGTGATCAGCCGCTATGTCGCGGTTGTCGATCAAGCGAAGGTGGGCTTGCAGCTTTCCATGTTCGCCCGCGTTTCGCTGACTGCGCAGGATGCCGAGACGATCGACCAGTTCATCGCGGCGATGAGGCGGCTGCCGGAGGTGGTGGAGTGTTACATCATGCTCGGCGAGAGCGACGCGCTGCTGCGCGTCGTCGTCTCGGATCTCGCCGACTATCGCCGCTTCCAGGCGGCGAACCTTACCCGTAAGAACGGCATCCAGACCGTCAAGACGGACGTGCCGAGCGAGACGATCAAGCAGACCTTTGCGCTGCCGCTGTGAGCATTTGCAGCCGCGTGGGCACCACGCGGCTGCGCGGCAATACGGCGAGGGAAAGCCTAAAGCGCGCCGCGATCTTTCAGATTCGCTCCTTGCGCTTTAGCTCCTTGATTTTTCACATGTCGTTATCGCAAAATCGCTACGCATGTTTGCGCGACATGCTTTAGCGCTTGCCCCACAGCACCTTGAAGCGCGCATTGCGGCAGACTTCGCCGCTCTCCTTGAAGGCTTCCTTGAGCACCGGCTCATAGGGCAGGCCGCGATTGGCGACCATCAGCAGGCGACCACCGACCTTGAGCGCCTTCGCTGCCGCACGGATCATCGCGCCGCCCAGGCCGTGATCGGTCGCCTGGCCTTCATGGAAGGGCGGGTTCATGACGATGAGGTCGTAGTGATCGCGCGGCGTTTCAGCCGTCAGGTCGAACCAGTAGTAACGTGCCGGAATGTTCGGGCAGTTCTCCGCCATGTTTTCCTTGGCGGCTTCCAGTGCATCGTAATGCGCTTCGAACAGATCGACGCCCTTCACCTGAGGCGCGCGGGAACCGAGCATCACCGAGAGGTAGCCCCAACCGGCGCCGAAATCGGCGGCATGACCATGAAAATCTTCCGGAATGCGGGTCGCGAGCAGTTCGGAGCCGTCGTCGATCCGGTCATGCGAGAACATGCCGGGAGCAGCGGTGAAGCGGCCAACAATGCGCACCGGCTTTGCGGCCAGCTTGGCAATCGCCTCGGAAGGATCTTCCGGACGGGCGAACCAGATAGCGAGGCCGTGATACTTCGGCATATAGTCGCCGGTGAGGCCCAGCTGGTCCAGGCGCTTGCGCATGGACTGGACGCCGTCTTCCTTGCCGCCGGCAACGACGATGATACCACCCGTGCGCACGCGGCGCAGTGCCTCGGCAATGCGGTTCTCGTTCTCGCCCTTGTGCTTGTTGATGAGAATGAGCGCCCCATCATAATCCTCGCCCTCGACGACCGGCTTGACCGGCGCGCGCACGGCTTCCAGTCCGCGATACAGCGAGCGCAGCGGCTGCACGGCATCGAGCGTCGCCGCAAAACCCTCCGGCGGGCGCTGGCCGGCCTCGGCGCCGAGGAAAAGATAACGTTCGTCCTCGCCCGGCATGCCGAGCGTGCCGGAGGCAAAGGGATGGAACAGGGTTTTCAGGGCGTCGCGGGTCATGGTGGGCTTTCGGCGGGCGAGAGAACAAAGAGATCAAAGAAAAGGGGCGCGGAACGTGCCGCTCCGCGCCCCCTCGATGCGTAAGGGTAGGGTTACTCGGCGGCTTCGCCGTCGCCCTTCTTGTCGGCAGCGACTTCCTTGCCGGTCGCCTGGTCGACGACCTTCATGGAGAGGCGAACCTTGCCGCGCTCGTCGAAGCCCATCAGCTTGACCCAGACCTTGTCGCCTTCCTTGACGACGTCGGAGGTCTTGGCAACGCGCTCCTGAGCGAGCTGTGAGATGTGCACGAGGCCGTCGCGCGGGCCAAAGAAGTTGACGAATGCGCCGAAGTCGGCGGTCTTGACGACCGTGCCTTCGTAGACCATGCCGACTTCCGGTTCAGCGACGATCGAGTGGATCCACTTGCGGGCCGCTTCGATTTCCTTGCCGGACGAGGAGGCGATCTTGATCGTGCCGTCGTCTTCGATGTTGATCTTGGCGCCGGTCTTCTCGACGATTTCGCGGATGACCTTGCCGCCCGTGCCGATGACTTCACGGATCTTGTCGACCGGGATGTTCATGACTTCGATGCGGGGAGCGAATTCGCCGAGCTGCGAGCGGCCTTCGGTGATGGCATTGGCCATCTCGCCGAGGATGTGCTTGCGGCCGCCCTGCGCCTGGCTGAGCGCGACCTTCATGATCTCTTCGGTGATACCGGCGATCTTGATGTCCATCTGCAGCGAGGTGATGCCGTCAGCGGTGCCGGCAACCTTGAAGTCCATGTCGCCGAGGTGGTCTTCGTCGCCGAGGATGTCGGAGAGAACCGCAAAGCGCTCGCCTTCGAGGATGAGGCCCATGGCGATACCGGCAACCGGCTTTGCCAGCGGAACGCCGGCGTCCATCAGGGCAAGCGAGGTGCCGCAGACCGTGGCCATCGAGGACGAGCCGTTCGACTCGGTGATCTCGGAAACGACGCGCAGCGTGTAGGGGAACTGTTCCGCCGTCGGCAGCATCGGGCGGATAGCGCGCCAGGCGAGCTTACCGTGGCCGATTTCGCGGCGGCCCGGGGAGCCCATGCGGCCCGTTTCACCGACCGAGTAGGGCGGGAAGTTGTAATGCAGCAGGAAGCGTTCCTTGTACATGCCGGTCAGGCTGTCAACATACTGCTCATCTTCGCCGGTGCCGAGCGTGGCAACGACGATCGCCTGCGTTTCACCACGGGTGAACAGGGCCGAGCCGTGGGTACGCGGCAGGATACCGACTTCCGACACGATTGCACGAACGGTGTCCAGATCGCGGCCGTCGATGCGGCTCTTGGTGTCGAGGATGTTCCAACGAACGATCTTGGCCTGCAGGTGCTTGAATACCGCGCCGATGACTTCGTTCGTGTACTTCGGCTCAACGCCTTCCGGGAAGAAGTGTGCCTTGACCTTAGCCTTGACGGCGTCGACGGCAGCGTAGCGGTCAGCCTTCTGGGTGATCTTGTAGGCAGCGCGCAGTTCGGTTTCGGCAAGGCCGAGCATTTCGGCTTCGAGCGCGGAATGATCTTCCGGGGTGAAGTCGCGCGGCTCCTTGGCAGCCACTTCGGCGAGCTTGATGATCGCGTCGATGACCGGCTGGAAACCCTTGTGGCCGAACATGACGGCGCCGAGCATGACGTCTTCGTTCAGTTCCTTGGCTTCGGATTCAACCATCAGGACGGCGTCCTGCGTGCCGGCAACGACGAGGTCGAGAACGGACTCGTTCATCTCGTCGAGATGCGGGTTCAGGACGTATTCGCCATTGATGTAGCCGACGCGAGCGCCGCCGACCGGGCCCATGAAGGGAATGCCGGAGATCGTGAGCGCTGCCGAAGCGGCGACCATCGACAGGACGTCGGGATCGTTTTCGAGGTCATGCTGGATGACGGTGACGACAACCTGCGTGTCGTTCTTGTAGCCTTCCGGGAAGAGCGGGCGGATCGGACGGTCGATCAGGCGGGAAACCAGCGTTTCCTTTTCCGACGGACGGCCTTCGCGCTTGAAGTAGCCACCCGGGATCTTGCCGGCGGCGTAGGTCTTTTCCTGGTAGTTGACGGTCAGCGGGAAGAAATCCTGGCCCGGCTTCGGCGCCTTGGCGGAAACGACGGTGGCGAGAACGACGGTTTCGCCGTAGGTCGCGAGAACGGCGCCGTCAGCCTGGCGGGCGATCTTGCCGGTTTCCAGCTTGAGCGGGCGGCCCGCCCATTCGATTTCAACCGTATGGGTATCGAACATGTGTTGTCCTTCTTGGCGGATACGCGCACCGCCGCCATAGGGCGCAGGTGGTCTATCCGCTTTCATGACACATCATGGGCAAGACAACGGGAGGCTTCCGACGGTCGGCTCGCGATCTGCGGGCGAAGGCTTTGTGAGCCCGGCCGACGACAGGCGCGCGCCTGAAGCATCCTGCAATCCTGCCCCATGACAGGTCATCGGTTGGTTCCGCAGGACCGGCGCATCCGGCCTGCTGGAGAATCCCATTTCACGAGGCGGTCGCAACCGGCACAGGCAAAACGGTCTGGCGGAATTCTCTTCCGCAAAAGAAAGCGGCGGGCGCTCACGAAGAACGCCCGCCGGAATTGTTTAGCGGCGAATGCCCAGGGCAGCAATCAGCTTGCTGTAACGGGATTCGTTCTTCTTCTTGAGGTAGTCAAGAAGCGAGCGGCGGGTGGAAACCATCGTCAGAAGGCCACGACGGGAGTGGTTGTCCTTCTTGTGGTCCTTGAAGTGACCGGTCAGGTTGTTGATGCGCTCGGTCAGGATAGCAACCTGGATTTCCGGGGAACCGGTGTCGCCTTCGACGGTTGCGTATTCTTTCATCAGCGCAGCCTTGCGCTCAGCAGTAATCGACATCGTGTGTCCTTTCAGGAATGGAGAACGAGGACGCCAAAAGCCGGGATGTCGTCCAGCGATGGCCGTGAAGGCAAGAAGGCATAAGCCCCCATTGCTGGCGGTGCCTATAAACCATTCCCTTATGAAAGGGAAGAGCCCTGATTGCAGGCCTCTCCTGCGGGCCTAGCGCTGCTCCGCCGGCTGGCTCGGAGCCGCCTCGCGCGCATCGCCGGCCTGCTTGCAGACAACATAGGCGCCGAAGATCCAGCCAAGCCGCTCTCCCTGGCGCGCGACGAAGAGCCAGTGTTTCGTGCCGATCCGCATCTCGTCGACAACCTCGACCGCCGTGCCGTTGGCAAGCGTTGTCAGGATCGACCCGTTCGGCGCCGAACGCACGTTGAGCGCCGTACCGGTCGGATCGTCCACGAGGCACTGGGTGTTTCCGGCGGCGAAAGCCGCAGGCGAGGCCAAGGTGACGGAAAGGCAGGCTGACGCGGCAAACGCAAGCAGAAATGACCTCATGAAATACACCCGTTACCATGCCCGGAAAGGATCAAGCCCGTCATTCGGCAGCGCCCTGCTGATGCACGTCCTCATCGCGCAGCCGGGCGAGCGGGATCGTCACCCGCCACTCGATGCCGTCGTCATGCACGATGAACTCCAGCTTGGCATCGAGCGCCATGCCGAGCATGCGCTCCAACACCACGCTGCCGAACCCCTTGCGGCTGGCAGCGATGACGTCCCTGTCGATGGTCGCACGGCTTTCACGCCAGACGAGGTTCAGGTTTTCACCGGATGCCACCCAACTCAGCGACACGACGCCGGTCTCGTTGGCGAGCGCGCCATATTTCGTGGCATTGGTGGAAAGCTCGTGCAGCGCCATACCGAGTGTCTGCGAGGCCTGCGGGTCGAGCAGCACGGCCGGCCCGGCGATCTGCACGCGCGTCGCATCATCGGGCGTGAAGGGCTTCAGCTGGTTCTTGGCAAGCTCCGCAAGGTTCACGCCCTGCGTCGCATTGGCGATCATCAGGTCCGTCGAGCGGGCAAGGCCGGCGACGCGCTTGCGGAATGCCTCGGCAAAATCGCCAGCATTTTCCGCACCCGCCGCCGACTGGTTCAGCATCGCCTGGATGACGGTGAGCTGGTTCTTCGAACGGTGCGCCACCTCGCGCATCAGGAAGCGGACTTCGTTTTCCGATTTGACGCGCGCATCCGCAGCCTCCGACAGAGCCCGCGACACGGTTTCGAGTTCGGAGATGGCATAGGGACGGGTCGCGATCCGCTCACCATGGCCGAGCCGGCGGGCGTCGGACGCGAGCAGCCGGACGTCCCGCGACAGGACGCGGGCGATACCGACGGCGCTGGCAGCCGCGAGAAGGGCAAAAACCACCCCGCCGATCGCCAGCCACAGGAAGGAGGAGACGGCAGGCGCCTGCACATCCGACGATTTCGCCCAGGCGATCATGCGCCAGCCGGCGAGGGAGGAAAATTCGGTAACGACCTGATAGTCGACACCCCCCTGCCGCATCGGGCTGACCCCGAGGCGCAGCGACGGCACGACACGCAGGAAGAAAGCTTCGCCCGCTTTCTGATTTTCGTCCGTCGAGACGATGACCGTTCCCTGGCTATCGAGCACGGCGGCATTCCAGCCGGGGGAAAGAATATCCGGGTTGACCGCCCGCCGCAGCGCCTCGGCATTCTTCGTCAGCGTCAGGAGAACGCGCCTGCCATTTGCCAGCTGCATCGGCTGATAGACGTTGAACACCCATTGCTGCGCGGTCTTGCCGAAGAAGATGTCGGAGACCATGCGTTCGCCCCGCGCCAGCGCGAGACCGGCAGACACTGGTTCGGAGGCCCTGTTGAGCGGCGTGCCGTAGGGCACGCGTGTGTTGAGAAGCTGGCGCATCGTCTGGTCGATGATGAGGAAATAGGTATCCGTGCCTTCCAGCGCCTTGCTCGCCTGCGTATGCAGCACGGCGTAATCGCCCTTCAAAAGGCCGTCCGACGTCGACAGAAAATTCAGCGTCGTGAACATTCCGGATATTTCACGCTCGACCGCGCGGTTGACGGCGCCCGTCGAGGTGCGCAGCAGCGATTCGAAGATGCGTTCCTGCGCCTCGTTGGTGCGCTTCAACACGACGATCGAGAAGAGGAAGGCAGGGATGACGATGACGAGAATGAGGCAGACGAGGTAGAAGACCACCGGATGATGCATGCGCCGGCGGCTCAGAACGGGGCCGGTGCCCTCGCCCGCATCCTCGGCGGACACCGTTCTGTCAGTCGACGCAATCCTCAACAGCCAGCCCTTTCACCCTTCGCCCGAAGGCGGCCGCGACGGCAAAGCACCGCCCGGCCCGCGTTCAAGCGAACCTCACAGGCCCATAAAGCCTGTAGCTTGTGGTGAAATCAAGTCGGCAGCGATTGGTTCCGCCCCGTCAAATTTAGCCGGCAAAGACCCGCTTCGGACGGAATTCGCCACCGCCGATCTCGCCGATCGCCACCAGTTTTCCGTGCGCCGTCGCATAGGCCTCGTCCGCTTCGACCGGCGCATCACGGCCGCGCAGGATGATGGGGTTGCCCAGACGCAGGCGATGCGCCTGGTCGTCGTTGATGACGATCTGCGGCAAGCTGGAAAGCGCTTCGCCGGTGTCGATCAGGAACGCATCGAGGGCTGCCAGCCGCTCGGCCTCGTCCTCGATCTTTTCCAGCGCGACCAGGTCAGCCAGCGGCACCATATCGTCTTCGCCGAAAGGTGCGACGAAGGTGCGGCGCAGCCCGGAAATGTGACCATAGCAGCCGAGCTGGCGACCGAAATCGCGGGCGAGTGCGCGCACATAGGTGCCCTTGCCGCATTCGACTTCAAATTCCGCTGTGTTCTCATCCGGGCAGCCGATCAGCTCCAGGCGATGGATTTCCACCTCGCGCGACGGGATCTCGACAACTTCCCCTTCGCGGGCGAGATCGTAGGCTCGTGCACCATCGATCTTGATTGCGGAGAACTGCGGCGGGATCTGCTGGATGACGCCGGTATATTCGCCGAGGATCGCCTTGATCGCATCGGCTGTCGGACGCGTGTCGGAGCTCTGGGTGGCCTCGCCTTCAAGGTCATCCGTCGTGCGTTCTTCGCCCCAGGTGACCGTGAAGACATAGATCTTTCGGCCGTCCATGACATAGGGCACGGTCTTGGTCGCATCGCCGAGCGCGATCGGCAGCATGCCGGAGGCGAGCGGATCGAGCGTACCGGCATGGCCGGCCTTCTGGGCCTTGAGCAGCCATTTGATCTTGGCGACGGCTTCCGTCGAGCCGAAATCGAACGGCTTGTCGAGGATCAGCCAGCCGGAAATCGGCCGGCCCTTGGGTTTGCGTGGCTTGGACATCTTGTTCCTGAATTGTCAGGGCAGGTGTGCTCGCAGTCGCCCGCTCACCCGCCCTATCTATTTGTTATACGCAAAACCGCTGCGCACTTTGCTGGAATTACTTGTCGTCTTCGCCTTCATCGGCGGCGAGATCACGCGCGACTTCCGGCGAGCGCAGGAGTTCGTCGATCTTCTTGTAATTGTCGAAGCTCGTATCGTCGAGGAAGCGCACGTCCGGCATATACTTCATCTGGCGGAGATGCGGTCCAAGACGGCCGCGAATGAACTTCGCATTGCGGTTCAGCGCCTCGATCACCACGTCATGATCCTTGACGCCGAGCGGCGTTACATAGGCCGTTGCGTGCTTCAGGTCAGGCGACATGCGGACTTCCGAGATGGAAATCACGGTCTTCTCGATCAGCGAATCGCGAATCTCGCCGCGCTGAAGCACCTGGGTGATCGCCGCGCGCACCTGCTCGGCTATGCGCAGCATGCGTTGCGACGGCGCTGAGGTTGTTGCTCTTGGCATGGTCGTCACCTTCAAAAAAATACGAGCGCCGAAACGGTCCGGCGCTCGCACGATATTGGGATCGCCGGACGCTTACAGCGTACGGGTGATGTGTTCCACGCGGAAGCACTCGATCGTGTCGCCAGCGCGAATGTCTTCGTAGTTTTCGAAAGCCATACCGCATTCCTGGCCCATCGGCACTTCGGCGACTTCGTCCTTGAAGCGCTTGAGCGTCTTGAGCTTGCCTTCGTGAATGACGACGTTGTCGCGCACGAGACGCACACCGGCACCACGTTCGACCTTGCCTTCGATGACACGGCAACCTGCGACCTTGCCGACCTTCGTGATGTTGAACACCTCGAGGATTTCGGCATTGCCGAGGAAGGTTTCGCGGCGTTCCGGCGAGAGCAGGCCCGACATCGCTGCCTTCACGTCATCCACCAGATCGTAGATGATGTTGTAGTAGCGGATTTCGATGCCGGCCCGTTCGGCCGCCTGGCGTGCCTGCACGTTGGCACGAACGTTGAAGCCGATGATGGCCGCGTTCGAGGCTTCGGCGAGCGAGATATCGGACTCCGTGATACCACCGGCACCGGAATGAACGATGCGGGCGCGAACTTCGTCCGTGCCCAGCTTGTCGAGAGCACCGATGATAGCTTCGATCGAACCCTGCACGTCGCCCTTGATGAGCAGCGGGAATTCTTTCATGCCGGTGTTCTGCAGCTGGTTCATCATCTGCTCGAGAGAGCCGCGCTGACCCGTCTGGCGGGCAACGGCCTTGTCGCGAGCGAGACGCTGACGGTATTCCGAGATTTCGCGTGCACGGCTTTCGTTTTCGACGACCGCGAAACGATCACCGGCAGATGGCGTACCCGAAAGGCCGAGGATCTCGACCGGCATGGCCGGACCGGCTTCCTTGACGTGATCGCCCTTGTCGTTGACGAGCGCGCGGACACGGCCCCACTGGTCGCCGGCAACAATGATCTGGCCCGGGCGAAGCGTGCCCTTCTGAACGAGAACGGTTGCAACGGAACCGCGACCGCGATCGAGCTGGGCTTCGATGACGGTGCCTTCGGCTGTGCGGGCGACGTCGGCCTTGAGGTCGAGAATTTCGGCCTGAAGGAGAACGGCTTCCAGCAGCTTGTCGAGGTTCAGGCCGGTCTTGGCCGAAACTTCGACGTCGAGCACTTCACCGCCCATGGTTTCCACGAACACTTCGTGCTGCAGCAGCTGGTTGCGCACCTTCTGCGGATCAGCTTCGTGCTTGTCGACCTTGTTGATCGCCACGATGATCGGCACGCCGGCCGCCTTGGCGTGGTTGATCGATTCGATCGTCTGCGGCATCACGCTGTCGTCGGCTGCGACCACCAGGATCGCGATATCCGTCGCCTGCGCACCACGGGCACGCATGGCCGTGAAGGCGGCGTGACCGGGAGTGTCGATGAAGGTGATCTTCTGGCCGTTATGCTCGACCTGATAGGCGCCGATATGCTGGGTGATGCCACCGGCTTCGCCCGAAACAACGCTGGTCTTGCGAATGGCGTCGAGCAGCGAGGTCTTGCCGTGGTCGACGTGACCCATGATCGTGACGACCGGCGGACGCGACACCATCTCGCCTTCGTCGTCGGCAATGTTGAAGATACCTTCTTCAACATCGGACTCCGAAACGCGACGGACGGTATGGCCGAATTCGACGGCAATCAGTTCAGCCAGATCGGCGTCGATGACGTCGCCCGGCTTCATCATCTGGCCTTCCTTCATCAGGAACTTGATGACGTCGACGGCGCGTTCGGACATGCGCTGCGACAGTTCCTGAATGGTGATGGTTTCCGGCAGGATGACCTCGCGCATGACCTTTTCACGGGTCTCCTGCATCTGGCTGCGCTTGAACTTCTCCTGACGGCGACGCATGGCCGCGAGCGAACGGCCGCGCTGCGTGGCGTCCTCGTCGGTCGAGGCCGTCGTCAGCGTCAGCTTGCCCTGGCGGCGACCGTCATCGGTCTTCGGACGCGCGGGAACCTTTGCGGGCTCCGGACGCACGACCTTGCCACGGTTGACAGGAGCACCACCACGCGGACGGGCGGTCTCTTCTGCTTCCGTTTCGCGGCGACCGCGACCGGCAATGGGTGCCGGCGTTGCAGCCGGCGGCGTGCGCGCGGGTTGCGGACGGGTCTCGCCAGCGGCCGGCCTTGCGGCAACCGGCTGCACGACAACCTCTTCCACAACGGGAGCGGGAGCGGCGGCCTCAGTGGCGCGGCGCTCGGCCTCTTCCTTTTCGCGGATAAGACGGGCTTCTTCCTCGACCTTGCGGCGGGCTTCTTCTTCCACCTTGCGGCGCGCCTCGTCTTCAGCGCGCTGCTTGGCTTCGGCGGCGTCGCGGACCTGCGCTTCTGCAAGCGCGCGACGACGGGCCTCGACCTCATCCGGGGAAAGTTGGTTCAGCACGACGCCGACCCGCGGGCGGCTCTGCTCGACCCGCTGCGGCTGCGGCGCGGGCCGCGACGACTGCTGCGCAGGACGCGTCTGCTGCTGCACGGGGCGTGCCTGCTGCGGCTCGGGTGCACGTTGCACGGGCGCGACAGGCGTCGGCGCCGGGCGTTCGTCTCCCGGGCGGCTGAAATGGCGCTTTGTGCGGGTCTCGACCACGACGGCCTTGGTGCGACCACGACCCATGTCCTGGCGCACGGTTCCCTGCTGAACCCCCGAGGGCTTCAGGCTAAGGGTCTTCTTGCCAGCCACACTGATCGTCTTGTCGTCTTCGTTGTCGGTCATTCCGTTCCGTTCCTAAGATCAGAGCCGGATGCGTATCACCAGGCCCTGTCGTTCAATTGTGTTCATCCAATGCGATTTCGGCCGGCGTAACGCCGGTGACCGCGTCATTGGTTTGGCTGGCCAGCGCCGCCATGTGCTCCAACCGGGTCGCCGCCCCGGTATTTTTCGAGCATGATTGCGCGCTTCACTACACCCTCACCCGCCTGCCCTGCAAGCGCTGCGGCATGGATAAAAGCATTACTTCCCAAAAGCCCCTCCAATTCACCCTCCGACAGCAGCCTGAAGGAGGGTATTTCCGTCTCATCATCGCGCAGGAAGCTTGCCGCCTTGCGCGCCTGGTCTATCTTCCTGACCCCGTCTGCGGCCGCGTCCGTCGCATGGAAGACCGCGAGCGCTGCCAATGCGCGCACCGCCTGGTCGACCTTGGACGAACCCGTGATGAACTGACCCGCCTTGCGCGCCATGTTCATCATGCCGCCGAGCTGGGCGGCGATCAACCGGTCCACCTCGGCTCCGAGCTCCGGCCCCGCCTTGGCTTCCACCTTCAGCGCACGCCCGAAAAGCTTCTTGGCGACTGCCTTGTCGACGATCGCCCGTTCCGCCTTCACCCAGCAACCACGTCCGGGAAGCTGACGCTTGAGGTCCGGCACGATAACGCCGTCCGGGCCTGCAACGAAGCGGATCAGATCATCCGCCTCGCCCTTTTCGCGCGTCACGATGCACATGCGATCGTTCACGCCGTCGTCCTTCTTACTCATATAGGTTCCCGCCATTCCGGACGCAAAACCGCGAGCCGTATTTTTTCTGGAAGCCGCGGGACGCCGGTCAGGCGTCCTGCTCGCCGCCTTCGACGACCGGCTCTTCGGTGGCGAGATCCGCTTCCGTGATCCAGCCGGCCGCAAGGCGCGCCTGAACGATCATGGCTTCGGCTTCGGCACGGGAAACCTCGAACTTCGCGAACAGGCCCTCGAACTTCTTCGTCTCGCCATCCTTGCGCTCCGACCAGCCGACGAGATCGTCAGCCGCGCAGCCTGCAAAGTCTTCCATGGTCTTGATGCCGTCTTCGCCGAGCGCGACGAGCATCGGGCTCGTCAGGCCGTCGATCTGGCGCAGCTCGTCGGAAACACCAAGCTCCTTGCGCTTGGCATCCATCGCCGCTTCGAGACGGTCGAGATGTTCGCGCGCACGGGTCTGGAGTTCCTGGGCCGTGTCTTCGTCGAAGCCTTCGATGCCGGCAATTTCGCCGAGATCGACATAGGCCAGTTCTTCCACGGCGGCGAAGCCTTCCGAGGCCAGAACCTGGCCGACCATTTCGTCGACGTCGAGGGAATCCATGAACAGCGCGGTGCGCTCGTTGAATTCCTTCTGGCGGCGCTCGGACTCTTCGGCTTCCGTCAGGATGTCGATATCCCAGCCGGTCAGCTGCGAGGCAAGGCGAACGTTCTGGCCACGGCGGCCGATGGCGAGCGAAAGCTGCTCGTCGGGAACGACCACTTCGATGCGCTCGGCATCTTCATCCAGAACGACCTTGGAGACTTCGGCCGGCTGAAGGGCGTTGACGATGAACGACGCCGGATCCTGCGACCACGGAATGATGTCGATCTTTTCGCCCTGCAATTCGCCGACGACGGCCTGGACGCGCGAACCACGCATACCGACGCAGGCGCCGACCGGATCGATCGACGAGTCGTTGGAGATGACGGCGATCTTGGCGCGCGAACCCGGATCACGGGCAACCGACTTGATCTGGATGACGCCGTCGTAGATTTCCGGCACTTCCATAGTGAACAGCTTCACCATGAACTGCGGATGGGTACGCGACAGGAAGATCTGCGGGCCACGCTGCTCGCGGCGCACGTCGTAGACGAAGGCGCGAACGCGGTCGCCGTAGCGCATGTTTTCGCGCGGGATCATCTCGTCGCGGCGGATGATGCCTTCGCCACGGCCGAGATCGACGATGACGTTGCCGTATTCGACACGCTTGACCGTGCCGTTGACGATCTCGCCGATGCGATCCTTGTATTCGTCAAACTGGCGGTCACGCTCGGCTTCGCGCACCTTCTGCACGATGACCTGCTTGGCCGACTGGGCGGCGATGCGGCCGAAATCCATCGGCGGCAGCGGGTCGGCGATGAAGTCGCCGAGCTTGGCGTCCGGGTTGCGGTCGCGGGCAAGCTCCAGCGGGATCTGGGTGGAATAGTCTTCGGCGTGTTCGACGACTTCCAGCAGGCGCTGGAGGCGGATTTCGCCGGTCTTGGAATTGATGTCGGCGCGGATGTTCGATTCCGTGCCGTAACGCGAGCGGGCTGCCTTCTGGATGGCGTCGGCCATCGCGGCAAGCACGATCTCGCGGTCGATGACCTTTTCACGGGCCACGGCATCCGCGATCTGCAGAAGCTCAAGCCGGTTCGCACTGACTGCCATTGTCTCAGGTCTCCATGGTCTGGCCGGGGCAATTGCCGCCGGCGCTGGGGAGCGGATTGCTCGCTCCGGTTCCGTCCTCTCCGCTCCGTCCGCGATCAGGGCAATCGCCCCCGGGACGGAACGCACGCAAAACTTATTCTTCTTCGTCGCCGTCTTCGTCGTTCTGGTTGGCGGCCTGCGCGGCCTTCGCCTTCTTGTCGGCGGCCAGCGCGTCGCGGATCAGCTCGTCGGTCAGGATCAGCCTGCCTTCGGCCAGCGCCGTGAAGGGGATGACGACCGTCGGCTCTTCGCCGGCTGCGGGCTGATCGCGCTCCAGCGTGAAGCCGTTTTCGTCCGCCGCGACGATCTTGCCGCGGAAGCGCTTGCGGCTGTCGACGAGGATCGACGTCTCGCATTTCAGCAAATGGCCGAGCCAGCGTGAAAAGTCCGACTTGCGGACCATCGGCCGGTCGATGCCGGGCGACGAGACTTCGAGATGATACGCCTTGTCGATCGGATCCTCAACGTCGAGCACCGGCGAGACGGCCATCGAGACCTTCTCGCAGTCCTCAACGGTCATCGTGCCGTCCGGACGCTCGCACATGATCTGCAGGGTCGCACCGTTCTGCGCCGAAAGACGCACGCGCACCAGCTGGTAGCCGATCTGCTCGATGGCCGGCTCGATGATGTCGGCAACGCGCCGGTCGAGACCGGTCTCGACGATCAGCCGCGGCTCGACGGCGGTATTTTCTGTCTGGGTCGTGTCGGACATGACATGCCCTCCCGGGATGGTCGTTATCATGCGCTTGATCGGGGCAATAAAAAAGAGCGGGTCCTCGCGGGCCCACTCTTCATCTGACGATCAAGAATTTGAGGTTGATATAGACGCACTCCGCCGGAATTGCAAGGTCGGCCACCACGTCTGCCTGTGGGCGATGTTTTACGTCCACTTTCGCCGTCACCGCCTTGCCCCTTTTGTCCTATGGACTAGATTGCTGACAACGCTGCGTCGAGAATGAGTGCCTGCCGTGCCAGACCGAAAATCCCCCCTCGCCCCCTTCCGAAACGAAACCTTTCGGGTGATCTGGGCAGCGAGCCTGGTGTCGAATTTCGGCGGGCTCATCCAGGCGGTGGGTGCGGCCTGGATGATGGCCTCCATCTCGCCTTCGGCCAACATGGTGGCGCTGGTGCAGGCCTCGATCTCGCTGCCCATCATGTTGTTTTCCGTCGCCGCCGGCGCGCTCGCCGACAATTTCGACCGGCGCAAGCTGATGTTGACGGCCCAGTGTTTCATGCTGACGGTCGCGATCGCGCTGACACTCTGTACGTGGTACGGCGTCATCACGCCCTGGCTGCTTTTGACCTTTACCTTCCTGCTCGGCTGCGGCACGGCGCTCAACAATCCCGCCTGGCAAGCCTCGGTCGGCGACATGGTGCCGCGCGAAGACCTGCCCGCCGCCGTCTCGCTCAACAGCATGGGTTTCAACCTGACCCGCAGCGTCGGCCCGGCCATCGGCGGCGCCATCGTTGCAGCGGCCGGCGCCGCAGCAGCCTTTGCCACGAACGTGCTCAGCTATTTCGCCCTGCTCTTCGTGCTGTTTCGCTGGAAACCCACCGTTTCGCCGCGCACCCTGCCCCGCGAAGACTTTGGCCGCGCCGTCTCGGCGGGCCTGCGTTATGTCTCGATGTCGCCGAACATCGGCAAGGTGCTTTTGCGCGGCTTCGCGTTCGGCCTTGCGACAAGCTCCACCCTTTCCCTGCTGCCGCTGATTGCCCGCGACCTCGTTTCCGGCGGGCCGCTGACCTATGGCATCCTGCTCGGCTGTTTCGGGCTCGGCGCCATCGGCGGCGCACTGATGAATGCGTGGCTGCGCGAACGCTTCACCAGCGAGACCATCGCCCGCCTCGCCTTCACCGGCTTTGCCATCAGCGCGACCGTCTCGGCGCTCAGCACGACGGCCCTTCTAACCGGTGCCGTCCTCTCGATCGCCGGTGCATCCTGGGTGATGGCACTGTCGCTGTTCAACACGACCGTGCAGCTCTCGACGCCGCGCTGGGTGGTGGCGCGCGCACTCTCGCTCTACCAGACGACCACCTTCGGCGGCATCGCGGCAGGAAGCTGGATCTGGGGCACCACGGCCGATACGCATGGCGCGCAGACCGCCCTTCTCGCCTCCGCCGTGGTGATGATTGCGGGGGCTGCACTCGGCCTGCGCTTCGGCCTGCCGGAATTGCAGAGCCTCAATGTCGATCCGCTCAACCGCTTCAGCGAACCGGACCTGCCGCTCGACCTGAAACCGCGCAGCGGTCCGATCGTTGTCCTGATCGACTACGAGATTGCGGAAGGCGACATTCCGGAATTCCTGGAGGCGATGACCGAGCGGCGGCGCATCCGCATTCGTGACGGCGCGGGCCAGTGGGCGTTGATGCGCGACCTGGAAAACCCGACGATCTGGACCGAGACCTACCACGTGCCGACCTGGGTGGAGTATGTCCGCCACAACCAGCGCCGCACCCATGCCGATGCCGCAAACGGCGAGAAACTACGCCAGTTGCACAGCGGGGCGGAGGACCCGCGGGTCCACCGCATGATCGAGCGACAGACGATCATCCCGCACGAATACGAGCGGTTCAAGCAGCAGGTGGAAATCCACTAACCCTTACTTCAGCTTGGATTTCAGCGATGCATCCGGATAGCAGGTCGGCGTCATGCCGCTTTTCGCCTGCCAGTCGCCGAGCGAGCGGCGCGTCTTGTAGCCGGGCAAGCCATCGACCTTGCCGACATCGTAGCCCTTGGCGACGAGCGCCTTCTGCATGGCGAGCACGTCCGAGCGCAGCATCTTGCCGACGTTACCCCATTCGCCGCGGAACGGCCCGCTGCCATAGGCGATGCGATCGGCGAGGTTGCCTATGAACAGGGCATAGAGGTCGGAGTTGTTATACTCCTTGAGCACGTAGAAATTCGGCGTGACGATGAATTCCGGCCCGTGCGTGCCGGCCGGAACCAGCATCATGCCCGAGGCTTTCGCCTCGCCGGATGGAAACCCCTTGCCGGAAATGCGCGTGATGCCCGTTGATGCCCAGGCGGAGATCGGTTTTTCGAGGTCCGGCCCTTCCTGCGCGCAGGAGACACCCGCCGGGATCGTCACTTCGTAACCCCAGCCACGGCCGGCCTGCCAGCCCTTCTTGGCGAGATAGTTGGCAATCGAGGCGAGACTGTCCGGCACTGAGCCCCAGATGTCGCGCACGCCGTCGCCATCGAAATCGACGGCATATTGCAGGAAACTGGTGGGCATGAACTGCGGCTGGCCGAGCGCGCCCGCCCACGAGCCCTTCAACTGCTCGACCGTCCGGTCACCGCCATCAACGATGTGGAGGGCCGCGATCAGCTCCTTGCGGAACATGTCCTTGCGCGTCGACATGAAGGCCTTGGTGGCCAGCACCTCCACCGCCGAATAGGGGATTTTCGCACTGCCAAAGCCCGATTCGCGGCCCCACACGGCAACGACGATCTCGCCCGGCACGCCAAAACGCTGCTCGATCTTGCGCAGCGTCGCGGCATGTGTCTTGGCGAGGCTGCTGCCCTTTCCGGCGAGCCCCTGCAGGCGTTTTTCGGAGAAGTAGGCGCCCGGCGAGGAGAATTCCGCCTGGCTTTGCGCCTGATCCTTCGTCGGCTTGGAACCGGGCGGCACGAGATCGGGCAGGTCCCAGTTGAGCGTCACGCCCTCCATCGCCGCGCGAAAGGTCTTTTCGCCGACGCCGGTCTTTTTCGCCACCGGCCAGAGATCCTTGTCGATCCACGTCCGGAACATCTTTTCGACCTCAGCCTTGGAGGCAGCCTCGGCCGGCGCGAAGAGACCAAGCGAGATCAGCGCGGCACCGAGCGCGCCCTTGATAGCATTGCGGATGGTCAACATGCGTCTCCCTCAGATTACCGTGCGGGCGCGCAACGCGGCCGTCAATGTTCCTTCGTCGAGATAATCGAGCTCGCCGCCGACGGGCACGCCATGGGCCAGCCGCGTGATCTTCACGTCGAGACCGGAAAGCTGGTCGGTGATATAATGCGCCGTCGTCTGGCCCTCCACGGTGGCGTTGACGGCGATGATGAGCTCGCGCACGCCGCCCTTCACCACGCGATCGACGAGGCCGCGGATGTTGAGGTCGTCCGGCCCGATCCCGTCGAGCGGCGAAAGCGTGCCGCCGAGCACATGATAGGCGGCGTTCATCGCACCCGCACGCTCCAGCGCCCAGAGATCCGAAACATCCTCGACCACGATAATCATCGTATGGTCACGGCGCACGTCGGTGCAGACCGTGCAGGGATCGCTCGTATCGACATTGCCGCAGCACGAGCAGATGCGCACCTTGCGATACGCTTCCCCCATCGCCTCGGCAAGCGGACCCAACAACTGGTCCTTCTTCTTGACGAGATGGAGTGCTGCCCGGCGCGCCGAGCGGGGCCCGAGCCCCGGCACCTTCGCCAGAAGCTGGATGAGTTTTTCGATTTCGGGGCCGGTGACTCGTTTTGCCATTGCCGGTATCTAGCCCATATCAAGGGGAAACGGAATCCAAAGCGCATCGCGATCTTCCAGATCTGCTCTGTCGCTCTGGCCTTTGGTTTATCGCATGTCGTTACCGCAAAACCGCGTGCCGCACTTTTCGCGCGACATGCTCAGGGAGGCCAACGCTTGATCAAAATCCTCGCCGTGTGCACGGGTGTTGCCCGTCCAGTCCCCGGCAAAAGCTACAAGACCGGCATTTTCAAGACGCCGACCGATGCGGCGATCGTCGTCGATCGCGAGGGACTGCTTGGCGACGCGATCTGCAACCGCAAGCATCACGGCGGAGCGGAGCAGGCGGTCTATGGCCTCGGCTCCATTGACCTCGACTGGTGGTCGAAGGAACTCGGCCGTACGATCGAACCCGGCACCTTCGGCGAAAACCTTGTCATCGAGGGCGTCGACAGCCGTGCGGTCTCGGTCGGCGACCGATTCGAAACTGAAAGCGTGCTTCTCGAAGTCACCTCGACGCGCATTCCCTGCAACACGCTGACCGCCCGCATGGGCGACCCGGCCTTTGCCCGGCGTTTCATGCAGGCCGGCCGCCCAGGCTTCTACTGTCGCGTGCTCCACGACGGCGTGATCCAGGCCGGCGACGCGGTGACCTACACCCCCTTCGACGGCGAGCCGGTCAGCATGCCGGAACTGCTGCGCACCTACGGCAAGAACATTTCCGAGGAAGACCGGATCCGCTATCTCGCAGCACCCATCAACGACAAGTTGCGCGCTGCCCTCACCGGCTGATCAGCGGGCGGCGATGGCCGCCGCAGCCCCGGCCATGGTGCCTGCGCTGACGCGGTTGGCGATGCGCACGGCGCGCGGGCTCTTCAGGAAGAGACGGGCGCGCGAGGCGAGGAAGACCCAGGCGAGATCGATCGCCACCAGCACCACGAACATGGTGACCACCAGTTCCGCCCAGCCGACGAGCGTAACCGCGCCAAGATCGATGATCGCCGGCAGGAGTGCCACATAGAACATCATGATCTTCGGGTTGCCGAGCGTCACCGTCAGCCCGGCGAAGAACAGTTTCAGGCCGGAACGCGCCTCCGGCAGCGCCGCGTCGCCCGTATCAGTCGGCGCGAACCACATCTTCCAGGCAAGATAGAGCAGATAGGCGACGCCGAACCATTTGATGGCGACGAAGACGGCGTGGAAGCTTTCCGCAATCGCGGCAAGGCCGAGCACGGCGCAGGTGAGCCAGATGCCCTCGCCGATCCACATGGCGGCAAGGAAGGGCAGCACGTCCTTGGCTCCCCGCGACAGCACGCGGGCGACCAGCGCCGCGATGCTCGGACCGGGCGAACCGGCCGCCATCATCAGCGCGCCGGCAAAGACTAGCAGGGTCATCAGGCTCATCGGAATCTCTCCTCGCAAGCCCCGACCCTACAACATCAGAACGGCAGTTTGAAGCCGGGCGGGATCGGCAGGCCGGCGGTCAGCGCCTTGGTCCGCTCAGCGGTCTCGGCCTCGGCCTTGTCCTTGGCGTCCTTGTGGGCGGCGACGATCAGGTCTTCGAGGATTTCGACGTCGTCTTCCTTGAAGAGCGAGGGATCGATCTTCAGGCCCTTGAGGTTGCCTTTGCCATCGAGCGTGACCGAGACGAGACCGCCGCCGGAGGTGCCGTTCACCTCAAGCGCAGCGATCTCCTCCTGCATCTTCTCCATCTTGGCCTGCATTTCCTTGACCTTGCCCATCATGCCCATGATGTCACGCATCGGTCTCTCCTCTTTTATCTGGCTATTAGTGTTCGATATCGTCGCCGGGCAGGATATCGCCCTCGGCGGATTCCGCCACGGCCGCAGCCTCGACGGTCTCGGGTTCGTCTTCGGTTTCCTGCACCTTGATGCGCACGTCGGTGATCTTGGCGCCCGGGAAACGCTGCAGGATTGCTGCGACGTCCGGATCCTGGCGCGCATCAGCGACACGCGCTTCCTGCGCCTGCGTTTCGGCTTCCGACAAAGTCGGGCCACCGGGTTCGCGCGACAGGATCACCATCCAGCGCGAACCGGTCCATTCCTGCAGACGGTTCTGGAGTTCGGAGACAAGCGACTTCGGCGCGTCGTCGGCCAGGCTGATCTCCAGCCGGCCGGGCTCGATCTTCACGGGACGCACGAAAGCGCGGAGCAGCGCACGAATGCGAATGTCTCGGTTCTTGGTGCAGAGATCGGCGAGATCCGAAAGCGAATTGACCGGCACCTTGGGCGTTGCCGCCGGCTGCGGAGCCTCCACCGGCTCGATGCGCCCTACGGGCTCGGGCGTCGGGTCTACCTGCGGCACGGGCCGCAGCATGGTCACGGTCGCACCGCCTGCCTGGGCGCGCTGCGCCGGGGCATCCGGTTGCCGTGAGACAGCGGAGACCGACGCCGACGCGCCGCTGTTGCCACCGAGCGTGCCTGATGATTGTGGAATACGTCCACCATTGCCGCCGCCCTCGCCCGTCGAAAGCTCGGCAAGGCGGCGCGCGGCGTCCTCCGGCGACGGCAGGTTTGCGGCGTGCGCGAGGCGGATGATGACCATCTCGGCGGCACCGGCCGGACGGCTGGAGGCTTCCGTTTCCGGAATGCCCTTCAGCAGCATCTGCCACATGCGCGAAAGCGCGGTCACCGCAAGCGAATTGGCGAACTCGACACCGCGCACGCGCTCGATCTCGCTCAGCGACTGGTCACCGGTGGCATCGGGCACATACTTCATGCGGGTGACGAGATGGGTGAAATCGGCAAGATCGGTCAACACGACCGGCGGGCTGGCACCGGCCTCGTATTGCGCGGCGAACTCCGCGAGCGCTGCCGCGGCGTCGCCCTTCACGATATGCTCGAAGAGATCGACGATGCGGGCGCGGTCAGCAAGACCGAGCATCGAGCGCACGGCATTGACCTCGACGCGGCCCGCGCCGTGCGCGATCGCCTGGTCGAGCAGCGAAAGGCCGTCACGGGCAGAGCCCTCCGCGGCGCGCGCGATCATGGCGAGCGCATCCGGCTCGGCGTCGACGCCTTCCTTGCCGAGAATGGTGGTGAACAGGCCGACGAGATCGGAGGCGCCGATGCGGCGCAGGTCGAAACGCTGGCAGCGCGAGAGGACCGTGATCGGGACCTTGCGGATTTCCGTCGTCGCGAAGATGAACTTCACATGCTCCGGCGGCTCCTCGAGCGTCTTCAACAGGCCGTTGAAGGCCTGCGTCGAGAGCATGTGCACTTCGTCGATGATGTAAACTTTATAGCGCGCCGAAACCGGGCGGTAGCGCACCTGCTCGATGATCTCGCGGATATCGTCGATGCCGGTATGCGAGGCCGCGTCCATTTCGATGACGTCGACATGCCGGCCTTCCATGATAGCCTGGCAATGCTCGCCGGGAATGCGCAAGTCGATCGTCGGCTTGTCGATCTCGGCTGTCTTGTAATTAAGAGCGCGGGCGAGGATGCGGGCGGTCGTCGTCTTGCCGACACCGCGCACGCCGGTCAGCATATAGGCCTGCGCGATGCGCCCGGTCTCGAACGCATTGGTCAGCGTGCGGACCATCGGCTCCTGGCCGACCATGAGGTCGGAGAAATCCTTGGGACGGTACTTGCGCGCGAGCACCCGGTAGGCGGCGGGCTTTTCGCTGGACGGTTTTGGGGTTTCGTCGCTCATAGACCCTGCCGTTGATAGAACGTCTGTCCCGACAGGACGGAAAGGTGGGAGGCTGGCACGATGACCCGTGCCGGGCTCGTTGGGGCTGCTTCCTTCCGGACCTGACCCGGTTGGCGAGTGGCTCGTCCACCACCAACCTCCCGTCCCCCATATCGGCAATATTCCATCCGAATGCAAGCGTGGCTTATAAAAAACTGTTGGAGCCGGATCGGGTGCGTGGCATGACTCCTATTGTCTTATGCAGTTCCAGGCGCAAAATCACGGCACAGTTTTGCTGGAACTGCTTCGAAACAAGCATTTCGGGAGAGCCCTGTGAGCAATTTTCGACCCGATGAACGGCTTGTGCGCGACAGCGATCTCCTGACGAAGATCGGCCTGTGCGAACTGCGCCTGATGAAGGATAGCCGCTGGCCATGGCTGGTGCTCGTGCCGCAGCGCCCGAATGTCAGCGAGGTCTTCGACCTGACACCACTCGACCAGACCATGCTGACCTTCGAGACGGTGCTGGTCTCCGAGGCGCTGAAGACGGTGACAGGGGCAACGAAGATCAATACCGGCGCGCTCGGAAACATCGTCCGCCAGCTTCACGTCCATATCATCGCGCGCAACGAAGGTGACCCGAACTGGCCCGGCCCCGTCTGGGGCTACGGCACCGCCGAGCCGCGCTCGGCAGACGAAACCAAGGCCTTTTCCGCCAAGCTGCTGGACGCACTCGCACCATGAAGCCATCGCTTTTCGATCTCTACCGCCCGCATCCCGAGCCCAGCACCATGGTGGCCTTTGCGGAAAACAGCCTCGACCGGCAGTCAGAGCACCGCGCGCCGGATTGCCTGGAACAGGCCTTCAAAGCCGAGACGGTGCACGCCTTCGCGCTCGCCGGCGGCAAACTCGTCGTCAAGCATGACGAGAAGATCATCGATCCGCTGTTTGCGCCCTACGAACTCGCCGAACTCGATCCGATCCCGGAGGAGTCCATCCTGCTCGGCTACCTGAAGAACGGCGAGCCGCGGCTGGCCATTCCCGTGCGCGCCGATCCCGAGACGTTGCAGGAGCCGCTGAAGGCCGCCGACGGGCGCACGCTCTATCGCCAGCAGATGCTCGATGACGACCTGCTCGGCCAGTTCGCCCAGGCCTCCAGCCTGATGACCTGGAACGGCAACAACCGCTTCTGCGGCAAGTGCGGCTCACCGACACGCTCCGAGATCGGCGGCTATCGCCGGGTCTGCGAAGCGTGCAGCCACACGATCTTCCCGCGCACCGATCCGGTCGCGATCATGCTGGTCATCGACATCGAGCGGGACCTCTGCCTGCTCGGCCGCTCGCCGCATTTCCCGGAAGGCATGTATTCCTGCCTTGCCGGCTTCCTGGAACCGGGCGAGACGATCGAGCACACGGTGCGCCGCGAGACCTTGGAAGAATCCGGCATCAAGGTCGGTCGCGTGCGCTATCACGCTTCGCAGCCCTGGCCGATGCCGCACTCCCTGATGATCGGCTGTTACGGCGAGGCGATCTCCTTCGATATCCGTCTGGACGACCAGGAGCTGGAAGATTGCCGCTGGTTCACCCGCGCGGAGACGGCGGCAATGATCGAGCGCAGCGCCATGTCGGGCGCCGCCCCCGGCACCACGATGCCGCCGCCGAAAGGCGCCATCGCGCACCGGCTGATGCGCGACTGGCTCGACTGGAAGGGCTGATCAACGGAGCCCGGGTTTGGCCGTGAACAGTGTCTCGGTCAACGATACGATCAAATACGGGCGCCGCCCGTGGCGTCGATCATTTGCCCCGTGGTCCAGCGGGCCTCGTTCGACGCGATGAACGCGACCACGTCGGCAATATCCGCGGCCGTGCCGACACGCGAGAAGACCGACATCGCTTCTGCGCCCGCGCGCGCCTCCGGCTGCGCCAGCCACTCCGCATTCATGTCGGTGTCGGTAACACCCGGCATGACCGCATTGACCGTGATGCCGCGACGACCGAAGTCCGGTGCCAGCGCCAGTGTCAGCGTTTCAAGCGCACCCTTCGATGCTGCGTAGGCCGGATGGCTCGGCGCGGCAATGCGCGTGAAACCCGTCGAGATATTGATGATCCGTCCATTGTCGCGAATATGATCGGCGGCGGCCTGGATCAGGAAAAACGGCGCCTTGAAGTTGATCGTCATCGTTTCGTCGAAGAAAGACTCGCTGGTTTGAGCCAGAGAGAACGCCTGGGCGATACCGGCATTGTTGACGAGAACATCCAGGCCAGGCTCGCCGGTCGCTGCAACCGCTGCAGCCTTGAACTGGTCCCACAGGCTGTCTGCGGCCTCCTTGCCCTTGCTCAAGTCCGCTTTGATCGCGACGCCCTTTGCTCCGAGAGCCTCGATCTCGCGGATGGTCGCTTCCGCGGCATCGGCGTTGCTGCCGTAGTGCACGCCAATGAGGGCCGCACCCTCCTTCGCGAAGGCAAGCGCGATAGCGCGACCGATACCGCGCGATCCTCCGGTCACAAGCGCTGTTTTATTCGACAGTTTTCCAGACATCGTCCGCTCCATTGCTATTTTTATAATGATCGATACAATAAATACCGAAAAGAGCCTGTCAAGGATTATTATAGTGATCGATATAAAAGAAGATGCGCCTGCGCGAAAACGCGGCAGACCACGGCTACTGGACCGGGATGTCGGGCTTGATGTCGCGGCGCGGCTGTTTTGGGAACATGGCTACGAGGGAACCTCGATCGCGGACCTGACCAAGGCCATGGGGATCACGCCCCCTTCCCTCTACGCCACGTTCGGCTCGAAGGAAGAGCTCTACAGGCAAGCGCTCGACCACTGTATCGAGCGGGAAAGCAAGTGCCGGGGCGAGGCGCTACAGACCGAGCCAACGGCCTACGAGGCGATCGCATTTTACCTTCACGACGTCGTGCAGGGCATTACCCAGCCGGACAAGCCGCGTGGCTGCATTGTGTCCACCGCTGTCCTTCAACATTCGGAGGAAAGCGAGTCTGTCGCCCAAGACGTCGCCGCGCGCCGTGAAGTTGCGATGCAGGCTATCAAAACACGCCTTGACCGCGCTGTCAGCGAAGGCGAGCTCCCGACCGATACCGACACTGATGCGCTCGCGCGTTTCTATATGGCGGTCGTGCAGGGCATGTCGGCACAGGCTTACGACGGAGCATGCCGGGAAAAACTGAAACAACTGGCAGACATCGCATTGTCAGCGTGGCCCGAGGACCCGGCCTATCGAAAGCCGAAGCCGGAGGCATAGGCCCTGCCGGGACGGGCGCATGCCCGTCACGCCACGACGCAAGACAATACCGAGGGTAAAACCCGTCCTAAAACGCGCTGCGCATCGGATGGGCACGGTAGGTGCCGAGGATGCGGACCTTCTCCGAGAAGAAGCGCAATTCTTCGAGCGCCCGGCGGACATGCGGCTCGTCCGGATGTCCTTCGATATCGGCATAGAACTGCGTCGCGGTGAACTTGCCGTCGATCTGGTAGCTTTCCAGCTTCGTCATGTTGATGCCATTGGTGGCGAAACCGCCCAGCGCCTTGTAAAGCGCGGCCGGAATGTTGCGCACATTGAAGACGAAGGTGGTGACGACGATGTCCTCGCCACCCTGCTCGGCCTGCTTCTCGTCACGCGACAGCACCACGAAGCGGGTAACGTTGCTTTCCGTGTCCTCGACGTTCTCGGCGATGATCGACAGGCCGTAGAGATCGGCCGCGAGCCGCGGGGCAAGGGCCGCCATGGAGCGGTCGCCGGTTTCCGACACGAGTTTTGCCGCACCTGCCGTATCGCCGGCGATCACCGGCTTCCAGCCGTTGAGACGAACAATCTTGCGGCACTGGCCGAGCGCATGAATATGGCTGTGCACGGTGCGGACCTCGTCCTTCGTGACACCCGGCAGCACCATGAGCTGGAAGCGGATCGGCATGAAATATTCGCCGACGATGTGGAGGCGCGATTCCGGCAGCAGATGGTGGATGTCGGCGACGCGGCCGGCGATCGTGTTCTCGATCGGGATCATCCCGAGATCGGCATCGCCATTCTCGACGGCGAGGAAGGCATCCTCGAAGGTCTGGCACGGCAGCGGCTCCATGGTCGGGAACATGTCGCGGCAGGCCATGTCAGAATTGGCGCCGTACTCGCCCTGGAAGGCGATCTTGTTGGTTTTCATGATCATGGCAGGAGAATCCGTATCAAACAGGGTGGGCCGCGAGCATCGCGCGGGCCTTTTCGAGGTCGGCGGGAGTATCGACACCGAGCGGAACGGTGTCAACGATCTCCGCGTCGATGCGCATGCCGGCTTCGAGCGCCCGCAACTGTTCCAGCGATTCCCGCTTTTCCAGCGTCGAGGGTTTAAGCGCGACGAAGGCTTCGAGCGCCTTGCGGCGATACGCGTAGAGGCCGATGTGGTGATAGAGCGGGCCTTTGCCGTAGGGCGCCGTCGCGCGCGTAAAATAAAGCGCGCGCAGACGGCTCTCGCTGAGCGGCGAACCGACGATCTTCACCACGTTGGGATTGGTCTTCTCTTCCTCGTCGCGAATTTCGGTGGTCAGCGTTGCGATGTCGGTCGCGGCATTCTCCAGCGGGCGAAGGGCGGCACGGATCGTTTCCGGATCGATGGTCGGCAGGTCACCCTGCACGTTGATGATGAACTCGGCGCGGCCCTCAGGGTCGCTCTTCGTCAGCGCCTCGTGAATACGGTCGGAGCCGGACTGGTGATCCACGCGGGTCATCACCGCCTCGAAGCCGGCCGCCACGACCGCGTCAAAAATATCCGTATGATCGACGGCAAGGACGATCCGCCCGACCTCGGCAGCCGCAGCCCGGCGCGCCACCTGGACGATCATCGGCAGGCCGGCAATATCGGCGAGCGGCTTGCCGGGAAGACGGGTCGAAGCCATGCGCGCCGGAATGAGCACGAGGGTCTTGTCAAAATTGGCGGGATTCATCTCAGGCCCTTCAAAACCCCCGGGAAAAGTGTCAAAACGTCTCAGTGCGGGGGCTACAATCACTGTTGCAACGAAGCAGCAAAAGACATAGGTTCCGCGCGATTTCAAGACTGGCCGGCGTATGTCCGCCGGTCCCTAGGGGAGCGTTTGGATGAACTCTTATGTGAACATGGGCGTAGGTGCCCTATTGGGCACCGTCTTCGTACTGATGTCCGTGTCGATCGCTTCTGAAGGCATTTTCCATTCGGGCCATCCCGAGAAGGAAGGTTTCGCGATCGTTGCCGAGGAAACTGGCGGCGAAGCAGCCGGTGGCGAAGCTCCCGCAGCTGTTCCGATCGCAACCCTGCTGGCCACTGCCGATGCCGGCGCCGGCGAAACGGTCTTCAAGAAATGTGCGAGCTGTCACACCCCAGAGAAGGGCGGCCCGAACAAGGTCGGACCCGGTCTCTGGGACATCGTGAACCGCCCGATCGCCTCGCATGAGGGCTTCAGCTATTCCGCCGGCATGACCACCTTCTCCGAAGGCCACAAGGTGCTGTGGGACTACGACCATCTGAACTTCTTCCTCGAAGCGCCGAAGAAGCACGTTCCGGGCACCGCCATGGGCTTCGCCGGTCTGAAGAAGAACGACGAACGCGCCAACCTGATCGCCTATCTGCGCACGCTTTCCGACAATCCGGTGGCGCTGCCGACCGCATCGAACGAAGGTGCAGCGGCAACGACCGAAGGCGGCGCGACCGCTACCGAGGGTGCGGCTCCGGCTGACGGCGGCGCGGCCGCGACGACGACCGAAGGTGCAACGACCCCGGCAGAGGGTGGCGCTGCGGCCACCACGACCGAGGGCTCCACCCCGGCCGAAGGCGGCACGACGCACGGCACCACGACCGAACAGCCGGCTGCTCAGTAAAAAGCCAGCGGCAAGACAGACAAACAAAACCCGGCCTTCGCGCCGGGTTTTTTGTTGTTGGAAGCGCCCTCATCCGCCTGCTGCCAGCGTCTCCCCGCTGGGGAGAAGGTGGCCCATAGGGCCGGATGGAGGCGGTAGCCACGAATCGTCGTTCGTCAGCCGTAGAGATCTGGCTTCCGCACCATATGCATGCCTACCGTTTCAGCCGAGCAACCAGGCCCAGAAGGAGACGGTGAAGACGCCGAGCGCCGTCGTCATGGTGATCGTCGAGGAGGCGAGCGCGTGACCGACGCCGAAATGGTTGGCGAGCAGCCAGGCGTTGACGCCTGTCGGCACGGAGGAAGTCAGCACCATCGCGGCTGTCCATTCCGGGCTGAGGCCAAGCAGGCGGCAGGCGACATAGACGGAGCCGGGCAGCACGACGAGCTTAAGGGAGGTCATCGCCAGCGCGATGCCGGCATTGCCGCCGACCTTGTACTTGTTGAGCGCCATGCCGATGGAAACGAGGGCCGCCGGTGCCGCCATCGCCGCCAGCTGGTCGACCACCACCTTCACCGGGCCTGTCAGCGGCACGCCGCCCACATGGAACAGCGCACCGGCGGCGAGGCCGGTCACCAGCGGATTGCGCACGAGGCTCTTGCCGATGCCGAGCAGAAGGGCTGCGAAACTCTGCGGCGCGCGCGTGCCTTCCTTCCGCTCCGCCCTCTCCATGAGAATGGTGCCGGCAATCATCATGACCGGCAGATGCACCGAAAGCAGCACCGAGATCGCCACCAGCCCTTCGTCGCCGACGATGCGCGCGACGAGCGGCAGGCCGATGAAGACGGTGTTGGCGAAGGCCGAGGAAACGCCGGCAAGAACTCCGATGCGCCGGTCGCGCTTGAAGCCGAGCGTCGCTACGAGATGCGCCACCGTCCAGGTGACGGCGACGCCGCCGAAATACGCGATCCAGATGCGCAGCGGCGATTCGCCGGCAAAATCCGCTTCCGCGATGGTGCGAAACAGCAGCAGCGGAACGGCGACCCGGAAGACGAACTCGCCGAGCCCCTCGCCCAGTTCCTCCCGAAGATAACCGGTGCGCACCAGCACCCAGCCGATCAGGATCAGCGCGAAGACAGGCAAAACGTTGAGAGCGACATCCGACATGAAACCGTCCCGGAGGAGAATGGAAGGACGGCAGGTGAACCGTCTAAAGGGCGGGTTTCATCGGTAGAGCAATCACCGGGAGGGGTCCAGCACGAGATGCTTGGCAAAGGCCGGAAATGAAAAAAGCGAGGGCCGAACCCCCGCTTCCTCATCCCGGCTTGGCCAGGGAAGTGTTTCGCTCAGTGCCAGTACATCCGTGGTCACTGCGTTTGCCGAAACACGACTTTCGTGTCTGACGAGGTTTCTAGCGAGCCGCTGTTACAGCGGTATGACACGAGAACGCTCGTTGATGGAGTGAAGTCTGCGCGCATATGGTTAACAAAAGGTTAACAGACGCGCTTCTGAAATTTTCTGCGTTTCCGGCGATTGAACGGCGAGGCTGAAACGTCTTCCACCTGGTTCCATGCGCCACCCCGTTCCGACCTCCCCGACAATGGCGTCTTTCGATTGACAAGCCGATCCGGGGTCTGGACAGTGGGGGCAGCAAAGAGACGGGCAGCGTTAGGAGGACTTGATGTCTATGCGCGCAATCTTCGGTTTCTCGGCACTTCTTCTGGCGGCTGTCGCTTCACCTCCCCTTCCCGCCCATGCCGAAGAGACGCGCACCGTCGTAACGACGGAAAACAGCGACTATTTCGGCTTCGACCTGCGCACCGTGCAGGACGTGACGCTCGACCAGTGCAAGACCGACTGCGTCGATGACCTGTCCTGCCGCGCCTTTACCTATAATCCCAAGGTGAAGTGGTGCTTCCTGAAGAGCGACTTCAACCAGCTCAACCATTTCCAGGGCGCGATCGCCGGCAAGATCATCAAGGCTGACAATGCCGCCGATATCGGCGCGCCGCCGGCCATGCCCTTCATCAGCGACTACATGATGAGTGATGCCCGCACCTTCCGCGACGGCCTGGCGCTTGCAACCGAGCATACCGGCCAGGGCGCGGAAAGCCTCGGCTCGCTTGGCCGAATCGAATCCGCTTCCAGCCGCTTCGACCAGGCGCTCATCGCCTACAAGGGCGCGCTCTCGCTTGCGCCGGACGATTATTATCTCTGGATCGAAACGGCCGAATCCATGGGCCGCGCCGTCAGCAACAGCTATCTCGCCGGCCAGGGCGCGCTTGCGGCGATCAACGCCTACCAGCTGTCGCGCACCACGGAGACGCGGGCGCGGGCGCTCGCCGTGCTCGCCGATACGCTCGACAAATCGGGCAATTACCGCGCCGGTATCAACGCCTACAAGGCGAGCCTGGAGCTGAAGGACGATGTCGCGGTCCGTTCGGCCTATCTTGGTCTGCGCGCCCGCCAGGGCTTCCGCATTGTCAATCACACGATCGATTCCGACAGCGCGACGCCGCGCGCCTGCGTCGAATTCTCCGAGCCGCTCGTTAAGTCGGGTGCCGACTACGCCTCCTTCGTCACGCTGGATGGCGCGGCGCCCAAAGCAGTCGAGGCCAAGGACCGGCAGATCTGCGTCGAGGGGCTGAACCACGGCCAGCGCTACAAGATCGCCTTCCGCCCCGGCCTGCCGTCCGCGGTCGACGAGCCGCTGGAATCCATGGTCGATCTCGACATCTACGTGCAGGACCGCACCGCCACCGTGCGCTTCACCGGTGACGGCTTCGTGCTGCCCGGCAGCGTGCGCCGCGGCATTCCGATCGTCTCGGTCAACACCGACAGCGCCGACCTAAAACTCTACCGCGTCGGTGATCGCGCGATCGCCGGGCTTCTCGCCGACAGCCGGTTCCTGACCCAGCTCGACGGCTACTCCGCCGAGCGCATCGAAAGCCAGAACGGCCAGCTCGTCTGGCAGGGCAAGATCGAAATTTCGCCGGAACTCAACAAGGACGTCGTCACCAGCTTCCCGGTCGACGAGGCACTGCCGGAGCGCAAGCCCGGCGTCTATGTGCTGACCGCCGCCGCCTCGAACGGCCGCAGCAACGAATGGGACGCGAAGGCGACGCAATGGTTCGTCGTCTCGGATGTCGGCCTCACCACCTATGCCGGCACGGACGGCCTCAACGTCTTCGCCCGCTCGCTCGATAGCGCAGCACCGCTCGAAGGCGTCGACCTCCAGCTGATTGCCACCAACAACGAAGTGCTCGGCACCGCGACGACCGATGCGGAGGGTCGCGCGACCTTCACCGCCGGCCTGATGCGCGGCACCGCCGCCATGACGCCCGCCGTCATCCTCGCCAAGAAGGGCGAATCCGACTTCGTCTTCCTCGACATGACACGCGCCGGCTTCGACCTTTCCGACCGTGGTGTCACCGGTCGCCCGGCACCCGGCGCCATCGACGTGCTCGCCTGGACCGAACGCGGTATCTACCGCGCCGGCGAGACGGTGCATGCCACCGCACTCGCCCGTGACATCGAGGCGAATGCGGTCGAAAAACTGCCGCTCACCTTCGTCTTCAACCGGCCGGACGGCGTGGAAGACCGCCGCCTCGTCTCCGATGGCGCAGCCCTCGGCGGCCATGCCATCGATCTGCCGCTGCAAGAAAACAGCATGCGCGGCACCTGGACGATGCAGATCTACACCGACCCGAAGGGCACGGCGATTGCCGAAAAAACCTTCCTCGTCGACGATTTCGTGCCGGACCGCATCGAATTCGACATGACGAGCACGGCGAAGGACATCGAAACCGGCGTGCCGGTCCCCGTTTCCGTCGAAGGCCGTTATCTCTACGGTGCACCGGGTGCGGGCCTTGAGATCGAGGGCGATGTCGCGCTGAAACCGACACGCGCGGACCCGGCCTTTCCGGAATATGTCTTCGGCCTGACGGACGAGGAAGCGATCGAGGAAAGCACGACGCCGCTCGAAGGCCTCGATGTGCTCGACGACGAGGGCAAGACGACTTTCGACGTCACCGTCACCGATCTCCCCTCGACCACGCAGCGCCTCGAAGCGCTGGTGACGCTGCGCATGATGGAGGCCGGTGGCCGCGCCGTCGAACGCTCGCTGACGCTGCCCGTCAAGGCGACCGGCCCGATGATCGGCGTGAAGCCGGAATTCAAGGGTGAACTCTCGGAAAACGGCATCGCGAACTTCCACGTCGTCGCTGTCGGCCCGGATGGTGCCAAACTGGCCATGCAGGGCCTGCCCTGGAAGCTGCTTGCCGTCGAGCGGAATTATCAATGGTACCGCGACGGCAGCTCCTGGCGCTATGAGCCGGTGCTGTCGACGCAGCAGGTCTCCAACGGCACCCTCGACGTCGCGTCGGATGGCGGCAAGATCTCCGTTCCCGTCACCTGGGGCCGTTACCGTCTCGAAGTCGAAAGCCCCGAACCGGATGGCCCGGCGACGAGCGTCGAGTTCGACGCGGGCTGGTATGTCGCCGCAACCTCTACGGAAACACCCGACGCGCTGGAGATCTCGCTCGACAAGGAAAACTACGCGGTCGGTGACACGGCCAAGCTGAAGATCTCGCCGCGCCATGCCGGCCAGGTGCTGATCACCGTCGGCGCCGAAAGCCTGATCGCCACCCAGACCGCCGCGGTCGGCGCCGAGGGCGGTGAGGTGGAAATCCCGATCACCAAGGAATGGGGACCGGGCTCCTACGTCACCGCGACGCTCTTCCGCCCGGGCTCCGACCAGGAAAGCCGCATGCCGATGCGCGCCATCGGCATCACCTGGCTGAAGGTCGATCCTGCCGAGCGTAAGCTCAATGTCGCCCTCGACGTGCCGGAAAAGACCCTGCCGCGTCAGCCGCTCGACATCTCTCTCCAGGTGGCAGGTGCGGGCGCCAACGAGGAGGCCTATATCACGGTCGCCGCCGTGGATGTCGGTATCCTCAATCTCACCAAATATGAAGCGCCCGATCCGGCCGGCTGGTACTTCGGCCAACGCCGCCTCGGCATGGAAATCCGCGACCTCTACGGCCGCCTGATCGACGGTTCGCTCGGCGCCACCGGGCGCCTGCGCACCGGCGGTGACGGCGGCGAAGGCGCGCTCTCGGGCAAGCCTCCGACAGAAAAGCTGGTCGCCTTCTTCGCCGGCCCCGTGAAACTCGATGCGGACGGCAAGGCCAAGGTCAGCTTCGACATTCCGCAGTTCAACGGCACGGCCCGCATCATGGCCGTTGCCTGGACCAAGACGGGCGTCGGTAGCGCATCAAAGGACGTCATCATCCGCGATCCGGTCGTCGTGACGGCAAGCCTGCCGAAGTTCCTCGCACCCGGGGACCGGGCGGATCTCAGGCTCGACATCGTCAACACGGATGCGCCTGCCGGCGACTATACGGTCGAGGTCACGCACAATGCCTCCGTCATGGTCGAACAGACCGGTGCCGGCCAGACGATCAAGCTGGAGCCCGGTGGCAAGACGGCGCTCACTTTGCCGCTCATCGGCGGTGAGGCAGGCGACGGCGTCGTGACGGTCAAACTGTCGAACGGCTCCGGCATGTCGCTTGAACAGGCACTCAATGTGCCCGTACGCCCGGCCGCCATGCCGATCACCACGCGCCGGCCGATCGAGATTGCCGCAAACGGCAGCCTGACGATCGACGACCAGCTTCTGGCCGACAGCCAGCTTGCCGGCGCTTCGGTCAGCCTCAGCGTCTCGCGCGCCGCGGCCTTCGACATCCCGGCACTCCTGATGGCGCTCGACCGCTACCCCTATGGCTGCACCGAGCAGACGACCAGCCGCGCGCTGCCACTGCTCTATCTCAGCGAGCTTTCCAAACAGTCCGGCCTGCCGGAGGACACGGAAACGCAGAAGCGCGTGCAGGACGCCATCTACCGCGTGCTTGCCAACCAGTCCTCGTCCGGCAGCTTCGGCCTCTGGTCGCCGGGCTATGGCGACCTCTGGCTCGATGCCTTCGTGACGGACTTCCTCACAAGGGCGCGCGAACAGAAGTTCGACGTGCCGGAGCAGGCCATGCTGCAGGCACTTTCCAACCTGCAGAACTCCATCTCCTATGAGGTCAATGTCTCCACCCAGGGCACCGAGATCGCCTACGCGCTCTACGTGCTCGCCCGCAACCGCAAGGCCGCGATCAGCGACCTGCGCTACTATGCGGACACGAAGCTCTCGGAGTTCTCCTCGCCGCTCGCCCGCGCACAGCTTGCCGGCGCGCTCGGTCTCTATGGCGATGCCCAGCGCTCGATGACGATCTTCTCCAATGCGCTCGGCCTCTCGCGTGACGGCATCCTGAATGCCAGCCTCTCGCGCACCGACTACGGTTCGTCGCTGCGCGACGGCGCCGCCATCCTGGCGCTTGCCGCAGAAAGCCGGCCGGTTCCCAATGTCATTCCGGAACTGACGAAGCTCGTCGCCAAGCAGTGGGAGGACAAGCGCTGGACCAGCACGCAGGAGCAGACCTGGATGCTGCTCGCCGCGCGGTCCGTGAAGGATGCCGACAAGGACCTGAAGCTCGAAATCAACGGCGCCGAGCGCGCCGGCGGCTACGCCGCGCAGATGACGGGCAAGTCCCTGATGGAAAACCCGCTGACCATCGCCAACCGCACCGGCGAGCCGGTCTCGGCCGTGCTGACCACGGTTGCGGCTCCCGCCGACCCGCTGCCGGCCGGCGGCGACGGCTTTGCCATCGAGCGCACCTACTACACGCTCGACGGCGAGGAGGCGAACATCACGGAGGCGACGCAGAACGAGCGCTACGTCGTGGTGCTGAAGGTGACGGAACACAATGACTGGCCGTCGCGCATCATCATCACCGACCTGCTGCCGGCTGGTTTCGAGATCGACAATCCGAGCCTCGTCGACAGCGCGAAGCTTTCGAACTTCGACTGGCTCGGCGAGACCGAGGCGGCGCATACGGAGTTCCGCTACGACCGTTTCGTCGCGGCCTTCAACCGCAACGCGGGCGACAACCGCGAGGTCAGCCTCGCCTATGTCGTGCGCGCCGTCACCCCTGGCACCTATGACCTGCCGGCAGCGCAGGTGGAGGACATGTATCGTCCGCAGTACTCCGCCCGCACGGCAACCGGCCGCATGCAGGTCGCCAAGGCCGAATAAGGGATCCGATCGATGGCGCTCTGGCGCAAGCTCCTCATAGGCTCCCTCGGCGGGGCGGCAGTTATCGCCGCCCTCGCCTTCGGGCTCGACTATGCGGACAAGGCCTATCCGCCGCCGGCTGCGGTGGCGGAGACCGTCTCCAAAGAAGTGCTCGACCGCGACGGCCGCCTGCTGCGTGCCTTCGCGACACCGGATGGCCTCTGGCGGCTGAAAACCACGGCCGCCGATGTCGATCCGCAATTCATCCGCATGCTCGTTGCCTATGAGGACCGGCGCTTCCGCGAGCATGCCGGCATCGACCCACTGGCGCTGTTGCGCGCCGCCGGCCAGTTCGTCACCAATGGCCGCATCGTCTCGGGCGCTTCCACGCTCTCCATGCAGGTCGCCCGGCTGATCGAGCCGCGCGAAAACCGCTCGATGCTGGCGAAACTGCGCCAGATGGCGCGCGCCATCCAGCTCGAACGGCGACTTTCCAAGGCTGAGATCCTCGATCTCTACCTGACGCTCGCCCCCTATGGCGGCAACTTGGAGGGCGTACGCGCGGCAAGCCTCGCCTGGTTCGGCAAGGAACCGAAGCGGCTCACCGTCGCCGAAGCCGCTTTGCTTGTTGCCCTGCCGCAGCTTCCCGAAAAGCGCCGGCCGGACCGGCACCGCGCCGTTGCGGAAAAGGCCCGCGAGCGCGTGCTGAATCGTCTTGCTGTCTCCGAGATCATCGGCGAAGGCGAGGCCGAACGCGCGTCTGCCGAAGCTGTACCGGATCGCCGCCGCCAGCTCCCATCGTACGCCGCCCATCTTTCCGAGCTGGCGCTGCGCAAGGACCCGAAGGCGATCAAGCACGAGACATCGCTTGACCGCACCGTGCAGGACGGTCTCGAAACCGTCGCGCGCGAGGCAGCAGAACGGCTTGGCCCGAAAATCTCCATCGCCATGGTGATGGCCGATGCCCGCACCGGCGAAATTCTTGGCGAGGTCGGCTCGGCGGATTATTTCGACGGCAGCCGCGCCGGCTGGATCGACATGACGCGCATCCGTCGTTCGCCCGGTTCGGCGCTCAAACCCTTCATCTACGGCCTCGCCTTCGAGGAGGGGCTGGTCGCGCAGGAAACCATCGTCGAGGATCGACCTTCCGATTTTTCCGGCTATCGCCCGCGCAATTTCGACATGACCTACCAGGGTGACGTCAGCGTACGCAAGGCGCTGCAGCTTTCGCTGAACGTGCCCGCCGTGCGCCTGCTCGAAGCCGTCGGCCCGACGCGACTGATGGTGCGCTTCCGCCGCGCCGAGGTGCAGGCCGTGCTGCCGCCGGGCGAGACACCCGGTCTCGCCATCGGGCTTGGCGGTCTCGGCATCACGCTGCGCGATCTTACCCAGCTCTATGCGGCCCTCGCCAACCGCGGCATGCCCGTCCGCCTTGGGGACGGCATTTCCCGCGCGGCCGCGCAGATCGAGGGCGAACCGCTGCTCGACCCCGTCGCCGTCTGGCAGGTCTCCGACGTGCTCTCCGCCGTCACGCCACCGACCGGCAGCCGCCGCCTCGGCATCGCCTACAAGACCGGCACCAGCTACGGCTACCGCGATGCCTGGTCCGTCGGCTATGACGGCCGCCATGTGCTCGGCGTCTGGGTCGGCCGTGCCGACAATGGCGCCGTGCCCGGCCTGACCGGATATGGTGCCGCAGCCCCCATCCTCTTCGAGGCCTTCGCACGCTCCGGCGTTGCCATCACCGCGCTGCCGCGCGCCCCGGCCGGCGCGGTACGGATCGCACAATCGGAGCTGCCGGCGAGCCTGCGCCGCTTCGCGATCACCGCCAACGGCCTCGTCGCCACCGCGGCGCGCGAGCCGGCACCGGAAATCATCTATCCGCCGGAAGGCGCCCATGTCGAACTCGGCGCGACGACAGGCGCTGACCTCTCGCCCCTCGTTCTGAAGCTCCAGGGCGGCCGCGCCCCCTTCCGCTGGCTTGCCAACGGGAAGGTACTGCCGGATGCCTCGCGCCGGCGCACCACACAATGGATGCCGGAAGGTGCGGGCTTCTCGACACTCACGGTGATCGATGCCGCCGGAAGGGCGGCGAGTGTGCGGGTGTTTATCGAGTAATACAGCCTGCCGCCTTCACCATAGCGATGGAATTGGCGACGTGAGTCGTATTCCCTTCTCCCCAGCGGGGAGAAGGTGGCCCGAAGGGTCGGATGAGGGGGCTAGGCATGTGGAAGGGGTTTGCCTGCGGCATCCCCCTCATCCCGCTGCCGCGACCTTCTCCCCGCGGGGGAGAAGGGGACTTCCCCTCAACGGTCTCATTCCGCAGGAGACCGCCCTCACTTGAGGGCAGAGGGTTCGCTGAGAGGCAGAATTCCAAACAGCACCCGCGTTGCCGCGATCATTTGCCGGAATCCGCCGGCACCCAGCCCGGCTTGCGTTTCTCCAGAAACGCCGCAATACCTTCCGCCGCCGCAGGCGTTTCCCAGGTATCGGCAAGCCGCGTCAGCGTCATCTCGATCAGTTTGTCGTCGATCGGCAGGGCGAGTGCATGGGCGAGCGCCTTGGCCGCGGCAACGGCCTCTGGCGACGCCGTGAAGTAGGGCGCAATCTCTGCCTCGATCGCCGTATCCAGCCCGTCAGCCGCGACGATGCCGCTGACCAGGCCGATGTCGCGGGCCGTCGGCGCATCGAACAGGCGGGCGGAGGTGGCGAACCGCAGGAAGGCCGCGGGACCGATGCGGGCGGCGACATAGGGGCTGATCGTTGCCGGAATGAGGCCGAGGCGGGTTTCCGTCAAGCCGAAGCGGGCGCCTTCCACGGCAATCGCCGCATCGCAGACACTGATGAGGCCAACGCCGCCGCCATAGGCCTGGCCGTTGACGCGGGCGACCAGCGGCTTTTTCAGATCGCGCAGCGCCTTCAGCATCAAGGCCAGCCGGCGCGCTTCCGCGATGCGCTCCTCACGGGTGGCAGTGATCTGCTCCTTCATCCAGTTGAGGTCGCCGCCCGCGCAAAAACTCTCGCCCTCGCCGCTCAGCACGACCACGCGCACCGCCCTATCATCGCCGAGCAGGCCGGCAACGGCGGTCAGTTCGCGGATCATCAGGCCGGACAGCGCATTGTGCTGCGCATGGCGGCGCAGCGTCAGGGCCGCTACACCGCGCCGGTCGACGGATACGGAAATGGTCTCGAAATTCATGACTACCTCCTCCTCTAGCGCTATCGCACACAGCTAACCATTTTTCCCGGAATCGCCCTTGCCAGTGATCTTCCGCGCAAAGGCCGCAGCCGCCGCCAGCTTGTCCCGGACGAGCCCCGTCTCGTAGCCTTCCACCGCAAGCATATCGGCGACGACAAGCGTATCCACATTGCCGCGCGCACCGGGCGCATAGGGGCAGCCGCCAAGCCCGCCGACCGAGGCATCGAAGACGGACAGCCCATGATCGAGCGCAACGCGAATATTGTCGAGCGCCAATCCGCTCGTATCGTGGAAATGGCCGGCAAGATTTTCCGGGGCGGCGACGGCGAGCACCCCGTCCAGCATGGCCGCGACCTCGTTTGGCCGTGCACGGCCGATCGTGTCGCCAAGGCTTACCTCATGGCAGCCGAGGCGCAGCAACTGTTCCGTCACCGCTGCCACAGCGCGGGGCTTGACCGGGCCGTCATAGGGGCATTGCACGACGCAGCTGACATAGCCACGCAACGGAATGCCATCAGCCTTCGCGGCCTCCGCGACCGGCCGGGCGCGCTCGATGCTTTCGGCAATCGAGCAGTTGAGATTGGCGCGCGAAAAACCTTCGGAGGCCGAGAGGAAGACTGCAACCTCGTCGACACCTGCCGCCTTCGCCGCCTCGTAGCCCTTCATGTTGGGCACCAGCGCCGCATACGAAATGCCGGCCCGGCGCTTGATGCCCGCCATGACCTGCGCCCCGTCGGCAAGCTGCGGCACCCATTTCGGGCTGACGAAACTCGTCGCCTCGATACGCCTGAAGCCACAATCCGACAACACGTCGATCAGCGCGATCTTATCGGCGGACGGGATGATCGCCTTCTCATTCTGCAAGCCGTCGCGGGCGGCCATCTCGACGATTTCGATGTGTCGGCTCATGCCGCCTCCTCGGACTCCAGCGAGAGCAAAAGCGCGCCCTCGGCCACTTGGTCGCCGACTGCGACGGGCACAGCGGCCACCACGCCGTCACGGGGGGCCGCCAGCACCAGTTCCATCTTCATCGCCTCCATGGTGACGAGCGGATCGCCCTTCGTCACGCGTGCACCCGGTTCCGCCGAGACGATGCGAACCAGGCCGGGCATCGGCGCAGAGAGCCGGTCACCGCCGGCAGCCGTCTCGCCATGGTGGCTTGCCTCTTCCGCGCGTGCGAAGGCATGGCTATGGCCGGCGAAGAAGACGACGATGTCGGCGCGGTCGCTGTGCACCCTTGCCGGCAGCACATGGCCATCAAGGTCCACTTGCAAGGAACGGCCGTTCGACGATCGAATTCGGATATTCGTTGCTAGGTCGTTGCGTTCGATGCGGAAGCGATCCTGGCCGAGCGTCGTGACGCGCAGGGCATGTTCCGCGCCGCCGTGATCCAGAAAAACCGTCTGTGCGGCCTCGCCCCACAAGCGGAAACCACGGATATCGGCCCACGGGTCCGGATCGGCCGGTGCGGCGAGTAAACCGAGCGCCGAAAGGGCAGCCAGTGCAAAAGCCTCCTCGGGGGCATCGGGTTCAGCCAGCAGCCCTTCGCCCGCCCGGCCGATCACCCCGGTATCGACATCACCGGCGGCAAAGGCCGGCAGACGGCACAGGCGGGCGAGGAAGCCGGCATTTGTCGTCACGCCACCAACGCGGCATTGTTCCAGCGCCGTTTCCAGTTTCGCCAGAGCTTCCGCGCGGGTGCTGCCCTGGGTGATGACCTTGGCGATCATCGGGTCGTAGAAGGGCGTGATGAGATCACCGGCCCGCACGCCGGAATCGATGCGGGCACCGTCCGGCAGGTCGAAAACGGAGAGGCGGCCGGTCGCCGGCAGGAAATCGCGCGCCGGGTTTTCCGCATAGAGCCGCGCTTCGAAGGCCCAGCCATTGATGGCAAAGTCCTCCTGCCGTTTCGGCAAGGGCTCGCCGGCGGCGACGCGCAGCTGCCATTCGACGAGATCGAGGCCGGTGATCGCCTCCGTCACGGGATGCTCGACCTGAAGGCGCGTGTTCATTTCCATGAAATGGAAGCGGTCCTGCCGCAAGCCTTCCGAAACGTCGGCAATGAACTCGACCGTACCGGCACCGCTATAGCCGATCGCCGCAGCCGCCCGCACCGCAGCCGCCCCCATCGCCGCGCGCATTTCCGCCGTCATGCCGGGAGCGGGCGCCTCTTCGATGACCTTCTGGTGCCGGCGCTGGAGGGAGCAGTCGCGCTCGAAGAGATGCACGACATTGCCGTGATTATCGCCAAAAACCTGCACTTCGATGTGGCGGGGCTTGGCCATGTATTTTTCGACGAGCACCCGCCCGTCGCCGAAGGCGCTTTCGGCTTCGCGGCGGGCGCTTTCCAGCGCCACGGCAAAATCGGCAGGCCGCTCCACCCGCCGCATGCCCTTGCCACCGCCGCCGGCGCGCGCCTTGATCAGCACGGGGTAACCGATGGCATCCGCCTCACCGGCAAGGAAAACGGCATCCTGCTTCTCGCCGTGATAGCCGGGCACCACGGGCACGCCCGCCTTCTCCATCAGCGCCTTTGCCGCATCCTTGAGACCCATGGCACGGATGGCGCTTGCCGAGGGGCCGATGAAGACGAGCCCGGCGGCTTCCACCGCCTCCACGAAAGCGGGGTTTTCCGACAGGAAACCATAGCCGGGATGCACCGCCTCCGCCCCGCTCGCCTTTGCCGCCTCGAGGATTGCCGGGATGTTCAGGTAGCTCTTTGCCGCTTCCGCAGGGCCGATGCGAATGGCCTCGTCGGCCATTTCGACATGCAGCGCCTCACGGTCGGCATCGGAATAGACGGCGACCGTCGCGACACCCAGACGCCTGGCGGTGCGGATGACGCGGCAGGCGATTTCGCCGCGATTGGCGATGAGGATTTTCCTGAACATGCGCGTTTCGGCTTTCTATTGTGCGGCGATCGCTTCGACTTCGAGCAACCATTTTTCGTCGAAGATCGAGGCGATGACGACACTCATGGCCGGCGCGACGCCGCCGAGATATTCGCTGCGGATCTCGCGATTGGCCAGAGTGTGATGCCGGTCGGCAAGAAATGTCGTGACCTTGACGAGATCGGCCTTCGACATCCCGGCAGCTTTCAGCTGAGCGTCGATGTTGCGCCAGACGAGCCGCGCCTGGTCCTCGAAGCCCTCGGGCACCTTGTCGTCGTCCGAGACGGGGATTTGGCCGCTGATGAACAGCAGCGTCTTGAAATCCTCGATCTTCACGGCCTGCGAATAGCCGCCCCGCGGGGCGGGGGCGTTCTTGGCATTGACTGTTTCGCGCTTCATGGACTTGCCTCCTCTACATTCGGAAAATGCCGAAACGGGTGGGCTCGATCGGCGCGTTGAGCGCCGCCGAGAGCGAGAGCGCCAGCACATCGCGTGTCTTGCGCGGATCGACGATACCGTCGTCCCAGAGCCGGGCCGAGGCATAGAGCGGGTGGCTCTGGCGGGCGAACATGTCGATGGTCGGCTGCTTGAAGGCGGCTTCCTCCTCGGCGCTCCAGCTGCCGCCGGTGCGCTCGATGCCCTCGCGCTTGACGGTCGCCAGCACGCCGGCCGCCTGCTCACCGCCCATCACGGCGATGCGGCTGTTCGGCCAGGTCCAGAGGAAACGCGGCGAATAGGCCCGGCCGCACATGCCGTAGTTGCCGGCACCATAGGAGCCGCCGATCAGCACGGTGAGCTTCGGCACATTTGCGGTCGCGACCGCCGTGACGAGCTTGGCACCGTTCTTGGCGATGCCTTCCGCCTCATATTTGCGGCCGACCATGAAGCCGGTGATGTTTTGCAGGAAGACCAGCGGGATACCACGCTGGGCGCAGAGCTCGATGAAATGCGCACCTTTCAGCGCGGCTTCGGAGAACAGCACGCCATTGTTGGCGATAATGCCGACGGAAAGGCCGTGCAGGGCGGCGAAGCCGCAGACCAGCGTGGTGCCGAACCGGGCCTTGAACTCGTCGAAGCGCGAGCCATCGACCACGCGGGCGATCACTTCGCGCACATCATAGGGCGTGCGCGTATCGGCCGGCACGATGCCGAGCAGCTCTTCCGGGTCGTAGAGCGGTGCATCGCCATTGCCGGACTTCGTAACTTCCGGCTTACGCGTATTGAGGTTCGCGGCGATCTGCCGGGCAATCGACAAGGCATGCCGGTCATCGCGCGCCAAATGGTCGGCGACGCCGGAAAGGCGGGTGTGCACGTCGCCACCACCCAGATCCTCGGCCGTCACCACCTCGCCCGTCGCGGCCTTCACCAGCGGCGGGCCGGCGAGGAAGATCGTGCCCTGATTCTCGACGATGACCGTCTCGTCGCTCATCGCCGGAACATAGGCGCCGCCCGCCGTGCAACTGCCCATCACGACGGCGACCTGCGGAATGCCGGCGGCGGACATCTGGGCCTGATTGTAGAAGATGCGGCCGAAATGATCGCGATCGGGAAAGACCTCGTCCTGGTTCGGCAGGTTGGCGCCACCGGAATCAACGAGGTAGATGCAGGGTAGCCGGTTTTCCGCAGCAATCTCTTGCGCGCGCAGATGCTTCTTCACGGTGATCGGGTAGTAGGTGCCGCCTTTCACCGTGGCGTCGTTGCAGACGATCATGCATTCGCGGCCGGAGACGCGGCCGATGCCGGCGATCATGCCGCCGGAAGGCGAGGCACCGTCATAGAGGCCGTGGCCGGCGGTGAGGCCGATTTCGAGGAATGGGGAACCGGGATCGAGCAATTGCGCCACGCGGTCGCGCGGCAGCAGCTTTCCACGCGCGACATGGCGCTCCCGCGCTTTCGCGCCGCCGCCATCCATGGCCGCGCCTGCGGCCTCTTCCACAAGCCTCAGCGCATCGAGCATGACCTTGCGGTTCGTCTCGAAGGTTTCGCTGCGGGTGTTCACGGCCGAGGGGATGACCGGCATTACAGCGTCTCCTGAAAGATTTCGCGGCCGATCAGCATGCGGCGGATTTCGGATGTGCCCGCACCGATCTCGTAGAGCTTGGCGTCGCGCAGCAGGCGGCCGGTCGGGTAGTCGTTGATATAGCCGTTGCCGCCCAGCGACTGGATGGCCTCGAGCGCCAGTTTCGTCGCCATCTCGGCGGAGTAGAGGATACAGCCGGCGGCGTCCTTGCGGGTCGTCTCGCCGCGGTCGCAGGCGCTGGCGACGGCGTAGACATAGGCACGGCAGGCATTGAGCGCGACATACATGTCGGCGACCTTGCCCTGCATCAGCTGGAACTCGCCGATCGACTGGCCGAACTGCTTTCGCTCGTGGATGTAGGGTACGACCACGTCGAGGCAGGCGGCCATGATGCCGAGTGGACCGCCGGAGAGCACGACGCGCTCATAATCGAGGCCGGACATCAGCACGTTGACGCCGCGGCCGACCGTGCCCATCACGTTCTCCTCCGGCACCTCGCAGTCGACAAAAACCAGTTCGCAGGTATTGGAGCCGCGCATGCCGAGCTTGTCGAGTTTCTGGGCGGTCGAGAAGCCGGCAAAACCCTTTTCGATCAGGAAGGCGGTGATGCCGCGCGAACCCGCCTCGGGATCGGTCTTGGCATAGACCACCAGCACATCCGCATCCGGCCCGTTGGTGATCCACATCTTGTTGCCGTTCAGCACATAGCGGTCACCGCGCTTTTCGGCACGCAGCTTCATCGAGACGACGTCGGAGCCAGCACCCGGCTCGGACATGGCGAGCGCGCCGACATGGTCGCCGGAGATCAGTTTTGGCAGGTATTTCTGGCGCTGCTCGGATGTCGCGTTGCGGATGATCTGGTTGACGCAGAGGTTGGAATGGGCGCCGTAGCTCAGGCCCACCGAGGCGGAGGCGCGGCTGATCTCCTCCATCGCCACGCAGTGCGCAAGATAGCCCATGCCCGAGCCGCCATAGGATTCCGGCGCGGTAATGCCGAGCAGGCCGAGGTCGCCCATCTCCCGCCAGAGCGGCATGGGAAAGTTGTTCGTGCGGTCGATCTCGGCCGCCTGCGGCGCGATACGGTCCGTCGCGAACCGCCGCACGCTTTCGCGCAGCGCCTCTATGTCTTCCCCGAGCCCGAAGCTCATGCCGGCGTCGTACATGTCCATCCTCCCCTTGTCGCCGCCTCAGGCGGCCGTCTTCTGTCGTTCCGTCCTGTCGAAGGCCACGCGCATTTCCGCTTCACGCGCCTTCACCCGCTTCGCGGCATCCTCCTTCACCGGCCCGTATCCGCGAATCTCGCCGTAAAGCGAGGCAAGCGCAACGGCCGCATCGAGGTTTTCACGACAGAGGTTTTTCAGCACATGCTCGACCAGCGCCGCATAGTCGGTGATGAGCTGGCGCTCCATGCGGCGCTCCGTGGTGCGGCCGAACGGGTCGAGGGCCGTGCCGCGCAGGCCCTTGAGGCCGGCGAGTACACCGAAGGCCGGCAGCATCCAGCGGCCGAAGCGGCGCTTGCGCGGCCGGCCGTTCGCATCTTCACCCTGCAGGAACGGCGGCGCGAGGTTGAAGGCGATGCGGTAATTGCCCTCGAACTGCTCGGAAAGCCCCGCCTTGAAGGCCGGATCGGTGAAGAGCCGCGCCACCTCATATTCGTCCTTGTAGGCGAGAAGCTGGGCATAGACATGCGCAACCGCTCGCGTCAGCCGGTCATCCGGCACAAACGCCTTTTCGGCTTCCCGTACGCGGTCCACCAGCGCCTTGTAGCGGCTGGCGAGGGCAGCGTTCTGGTAGGCCGTGAGGTGCGTCATACGGTGCGCGATCAGCTCTTCCGTTGCCATGGTCTCCAGTGTCGCGGTCCGTTTGCCCGGCTCCAGCAGGCGCTCGGCGCGGGCGGGATCGGCGGCAATCAGCCGGCCCCAGCCGAAGGCGGAGAGCGTGGCGTCGACCGCCACCCCGTTCAGCACGATCGCCTGTTCGATCGCCTGGCGGGTGAGCGGAATCAAACCCTTCTGCCAGGCGAAACCGGTCATCAGGATGTTCGTCGCCATGGCATTGCCGGCAACCTTTTCGGCGACCGTGGTGAAATCGAGCAGGTGCGACGGCGCCCGCAATGCGGCGCGCACCGTGTTCTCGACGTCGCGCCGGCGGAAGTCGAAGTCCCGCTTGCGCACGAAATCGGCGACCGGTGTCAGCCTGGTGTTGATCACGCCCGTCGTGCGGTGGTGGTCGCAGAGCGTCACGGCATCCTTGGAGGAGGCCACCACGTCGTCGGCGGCAATCAGCAGGTCCGCACCGCCGGTGATGATGCGCGGCGAGGATACGTCCTGATCTTTGAGACCAATGCGCAGGTGGCTCATCACGGCGCCCCCCTTCTGGGCGAGGCCTGCCATATCGAGGATCATCGGCGACTTGCCGTCGAGATGGGCAGCCATGCCGAGGATGGCGCTGATCGTGAGGATGCCCGTGCCTCCAATGCCGGCGATGGCGATGTTGTAGGAACGGTCGCCAATCCTGACGATCTCGGGTTCCGGAATGCCTGTGAGGTCCGGGTTCGAGCGTGCCGTCTTGCGCAGGCGGCCGCCCTCCACCGTCACGAAGGACGGACAGAAACCCTTGAGGCAGGAATAGTCCTTGTTGCAGGTCGACTGGTTGATCTTGCGTTTGCGGCCAAATTCCGTATCGAGCGGTTCGACGGAGACGCAGTTCGACTGGGTGGAACAGTCGCCGCAGCCTTCGCAGACCGCCGGATTGACCATCAGGCGGACCGGCGGGTCTTCCATAAGGCCGCGCGAACGGCGGCGGCGCTTTTCTGCCGCACAGGTCTGCACATAGACGATGGCCGAGCAGCCGGTCACGTCCCTTATGTCGCGCATCACCCGGTCCATCTCGTCACGGTGGCGAATGATGACACCCGGTGCCAGCATGGACGGCGAATAGACTTCGGGATGGTCGGAAACGAGGTAGATCGGCCCGACGCCCTCGTCATGCAGCTGGCGCGTCACCGCCTCGGGGCTGATGGGCCCGTCGACCGTTTGCCCGCCGGTCATGGCAACCGCGTCGTTGTAGAGCAGCTTGTAGGTGATGTTGACACCGGCTGCGACCGACTGGCGGATCGCCAGGATGCCGGAATGGTAATAGGTGCCGTCGCCGAGATTGACGAACATGTGCTTTTCATCGGTAAACGGCGCGATGCCCGACCACGGCACGCCCTCGGCGCCCATATGCGTGAAGGTCGTCGTCTCGCGATCCATCCACTGCACCATGTAATGGCAGCCGATGCCGGCCGCCGCACGGCTTCCCTCCGGCACCTTGGTGGAGGTGTTGTGCGGACAGCCCGAGCAGAAATAGGGCACGCGCTCGATGGGCGCGGCATGCGCCTTGCGGATCTTTTCGCGCTCCAGCAGGTAGGCGAGTTCGTCGGCGATCACCGTCTTCAGGCCGGCATCGAATTCGAAATGCAGCAGGCGGGCGGCGATGGCGCGGGCGACCACGCCGACCGTCAGCGCCTGCGACAGGGGTAGGAAGGGATGGTCTTCATGGTCGAACTTGCCGATGATGCGGGGTCGTTCGCCGTGATGCCAGTTGAACAGTTGCTGCTTGATCTGGTTTTCGATGATCTCGCGGCGCTCCTCCACCACGAGCACCTCTTCGAGTCCTTGCGAAAATTCGCGCACGCCTTCCGGTTCCAGCGGCCAGGGCATGCGGACCTTGTAGATACGCATGCCGATCTCGGCCATCTCGGCCGGGCCAAGCGAAAGCTCCTTCAGCGCCTGGAGCACATCCTCATAGGCCTTGCCGGATGCGATGATGCCGAAGCGGGCGCGTGGCACATCATGCGTCACCTCATCCACCTTGTTGGCGCGGGCAAAGGCGATGGCTGCATAGCCCTTGTAGGTCTGCAGCCGTTCGTCCTGTGGCAGCGGCGGATCCGGCCAACGCAGGCTGAGGCCGCCCGGCGGTAACTCGAAATCTTCGGGCAAGACGAACTGCCGGCGCTCGCCCGCAAGATCGACCGAGGCAGTGGTCTCGACCGTGTCGGAGATGAACTTCATGCCGACCCAGCAGCCGGAATAGCGCGACATGGCGGTGCCAAGCAGCCCATATTCGACGAACTCGTGGATGGATGACGGATAGAGCACCGGCATCAGCGCCGACATGAAGGCATGGTCGGACTGGTGCGGGATGGACGACGACTTTGCCGAGTGATCGTCGCCGGCAAAACACAGCACGCCGCCCTGTTTCGAGGTACCGGCGGCATTGGCGTGTTTGAAGACGTCGCCACAGCGATCGACACCCGGCCCCTTGCCGTACCAGTAACCCGCGACGCCGTCTTTGCGTGCGCCGGGCGACAGATGAAGCTGCTGCGTGCCCCAGACGGCGGCGGCCGCCAGATCCTCGTTCACCCCCGGCCGGAACACGATGTCGTGCGCCGCCAGATGTTTGCCGGCTTTCGCCAGCTGCTGGTCGTAATTGCCGAGCGGCGACCCACGATAACCCGAGATGAATGCAGCAGTGTTCAGCCCCGCGGCACGGTCGCGCCGCATCTGAACGATGGGCAGGCGCACGAGTGCCTGGATGCCGGAAAGGAAGACCCTTCCCTCCTCCGCCGTATACTTGTCCTCGAGAGAAAAGCTCTGCTTCAGCATGACTTCCTCCTCGATGGCCCTCCTCCACGAAAGCCATCCTCCATATCTAGGAGCCTACGCCGGGATTGGGAGGAGCGGGTCCTTATTTTCTCCTTGCAGCATCACGATTTAGGGATGGTATCCGCAAAGCGGGCCTGTGGACGCAAAGCTATCCTACTGAGCCTCAGATCGGCACGCGGTGGGTGTTTTTCAGCTCATCGAGCGCGAAGCTCGAATTGACGAAGCCGACGCCCGGCAAGCGCAGCAGGGCCTTCTTCAAAATCTCCTCGTACTGGCGCACACTGCTGGTCAGCACGCGCAGCACATAGTCGTGCTCGCCGGTCATCGAGTAGCACTGCACGACTTCCGGCATGTTCTTGACCGCCTTCTCGAATTCGAGCAGCGTCACTTCGTCATGCTGTTTTAGCCGCACGAAGCAGAAGACCGAGACCTCGAAGCCGACGAGCTTCGGGTCGACCGCAATGATACGACCGCGGATGATGCCGAGCCGCTCCATCTCCTTGATGCGCCGCCAGCACGGCGTATGGCTGAGGCCCACGCGCTCGCCGATCTGGGCGACCGTCAGCTCCGGTTCGCTCTGCAAAAGCCGCAGGATCTTGCGGCTCGTCTCGTCCATGCTGCCCTCGCCCATGACCTAGAGAAACCCGCGGGAGGCGAGATTGCGCATCAAGGCGGCGATACCGAAGGTCCAGGGCGGGCATTTGGTAGAGAGACGTACCGTGTTGACCAGCGCCCCCAACTCGGCATTCGAGATGGTGACCCGGTCGCCGGTCTTGTGGGTAAAGCCCTGGCCCGGCGCATCGCGGTCCTCGACCGGTGCAAAGAGCGTGCCCATGAACAGCATGAAACCGTCAGGATATTGGTGGTGTTTGCCGATCGTCTGGGAAACGAGATCGAGCGGGTCGCGGCTGATTTCACGCATCGTGCTGCGGCCCTTCAGCAGGAAGCCGTCCTCCCCTTCGATCGAGAGGTCGAGATCGGCCTTGCGCACGTCATCGATCGAATAGGTCTCGTCGAACAGGCGAATGAACGGACCGATGGCGGAGGAGGCATTGTTGTCCTTCGCCTTGCCGAGCAACAGTGCCGAGCGGCCCTCGACATCGCGCAGGTTCACATCATTGCCGAGTGTCGCGCCCTTGATGCGGCCCTTGCTGTCGACGGCCAGCACGATTTCCGGCTCTGGGTTGTTCCACTTCGAAATCGGATGCAGGCCGACCGAAGCCCCCCATCCGACCGAGGCGAGCACCGGTGCTTTCGTAAACACCTCGGCATCCGGCCCGATGCCGACTTCGAGATATTGCGACCAGACGCCTTCCTCGATCAGCGCCGCCTTGACCCTGGCCGCCGCTTCCGAGCCCGCCTTCAGGTCGCGCAGGCTGTCGCCGATGATGGCGGTGACACGACCGCGCACCTTCTCCGCCACAGCCGGATTGCCCGCCGCCTTCTCCTCGATCACCCGCTCGATCATCGACCGCGCAAAAGTGACGCCACAGGCCTTCACGGCCTGGAGATCGCAGGGCGCCAGAAGATGAAGCCGGGAAAAATCGCCCGCGCCTTCGACTGAAACCTCCAGCGCGACATCCAGCGTATCCAGGGGGTCGCAAGACGCAGAGCGCGCGACCGCCGCGGGGTCATCGTTCTCCAGAAGATCGCGCATGGTGGGTATGATCTTTGAGGTTATGTCGCAGAGCTTGCCGTCACGCAAAACCACGACCGCCGGCCCCTGTACATCCGGCCGCCAGACGCGCCCGACAAACGTTCCTTGCGAAAAATTGCCTGCCGTCACCGCGCGTCCTCCTTGCTGGCTTTCGTCCTATCGATATGCCTTCGTGGTCGTTAGGCACCCTCTGCCGGGCAGCGGAGCGTCTTCACCCACCCACAAACAAGTTTCGCACCTTTCTCAGGAAAAACCGGACACGCCTCTTTATGTTGTAGCCGCTCCAGTATTTTTCCGCAAAGCACGCATTCAAGATCGGCCTGCGCTTATAGGCAGCGGCGTTGACGAAAATTTCGAACAGATCGTCAAGCGCGGCTTCGGGCTTGCTTATGTTCGCGTCCAGCCACTCCGGATCCGGACCGGCCGGCAGGACATCGTTGCGTATGCCGTCAAATGTCGCCTCCAATCCGCTGCCCTGAAACAGGAGATTGCCAAAGGAGGCCTTCCAACCGAAATCAGCAATGATCGCTGTCGGGATCCCTCGGCTGACGGCGTTTATCAGAAGCGTGCTCGCAAAGCCCAGGCACAGATCGCATCTACCCAAAGCTTCCTGCGGCGCGTCGTATTTCACCACCAGGTTCTTGGGCAGCATTCCCCCGGGGCTCGAGGACAGAAGAAGTTTCGGCAGCTGGTATTTCGGGGGATGCGCAGAATTGTGCCCACTGTGATCCCGGCACTGCACGATGAGTTCCCTGTCTGGCCAGGCGAGTGCATAGTCAACCAAAAATCGGGACAGGGCCGTCCTGTCCCCCTTGCTGTAGGGAACAACGTTCTGGTCGATGAAGAGAACCGTGCGCAGCGAAGGACTTACCTCTGCACGTGGCTGAACGCCCATCAGAGATGGAAACCCGAGAAGGAAAGCGTTTTCGTCGCTCGCCCCGTGCTTTTTGCAAAACTTCTTGTAGTCCCTCACGTTGTTCTTCGAATTGAACAAGACAATGTCGCTGGCAACCCGATGGGAAAACCCGACATCCTGCCGATAGAGTGTAACGCCGGCAAAACAGCTGACGAAGAGCGGCCGATCGCCATCTGAATGTTCGAATTCCCGCGTCACATTCCAGATTCGGCGTCCGGAACAGCAGAAAAACACCACATCACAAGCGGCTGCCCTCACGGAGGCCGCAAGATTGCCGTCAGACGCATAGGAGAACCCTCCGGTCTTGCGCAGCGCTTTTGTGAGCGTGCCGTTGACGACAATGTCTCGCCCCGAATCCCTTTCCAGGAAAAGATACTGGACGTTGGCCCCTTTTGATAAAAATACGGGAGCGAGCCTGGCGGCGATGTCCGCATAGGCGTCATAAGAGATAACGAATAGGATTTTCGGTTTTCTGGACATTTTCAAAGGTAGGCGTTTGCGCCGTCAGACGGCGGATTCTGGTGACTGATCGCATTTCGCTCTCTGAAGTCAATCCCCCAACACACGCATACAACCGCCTTGAGCCGGCCTTGCAACAAAAGACTGCAAACGAAGACATCGTGCGGCTCAGCACGCCGTTATCAATCTGCGCTTGCCTTGATCGAACGCCTTGCCTAAAAGAGAAATCGACAAATGGCGACGAAAAGGCGCTAATCCATTGAAGAAAATGGGATTTCTTATTCCATCAGTGATTAAGAAGCACTTTCGGCGTTTGCGCAAGGCGATAGGAATGGGAGGGGGCACTCCCGCTGATATCGTAGCGTTGCGTGCGCAGTTGCTTGCCTTCCCCCGCCTGTTTCCCGTAAATCAAATCCTGTATCGCGGCGAAAAAATCTGGCCGGTTTTCCGGTTCGCGCTCTGGCGCACCCTGCGGGCGATCTATGAAGGCCGGGACAATAAGGTCAATCCGCAGAAGCCCATGCTGCCGCCCGAATGGGAAAAGGAATATCGCGAGTTGTGCGGCGCCATCTCCATCGATGAACTGGCGACCAATAGCCCGCTCGACTTCCTGTTTTTCGTCAACCAACGGGGCGTCGAGCAGTTTTCGGGACCGGAAGGCATCTACAACCGCATTACCGACCCCGTTTTCGAAGCGGCGCGCACCGTCGGCACAGCACAGAAGATCGAGCTTCTCAAGAGCCGCGGTCTACTGGACACGAATCGCGTCCACCCCCCCATCTACATCCTGCCGCCCCAATTGCGCAGCGTCGGGCACATACAGTTGCTCGACGTGCCGCCAAATTTTGTGGAAATACTGCAAGCCAGCTTCCCGGCAATCCAGTTTCGCGACGACGATGTCAGCGACATAGTGGACTGGCATTTCCACCAATACGAGATCTACCACCAGATCCTCACGCGGATGCGCCCGAAATGCGTTTTCTTCATGGGTTTTGAGTTTCACCTTGCCCTGAGCCAGGCCGCTGCCGATCTTGGCATCAAGAGCGTGGACCTGCAGCACGGCACGCAGACGGGCTGGGGTCCACTCTACAAGTGGTGGGATGAAATGCCGGCGGAAGGGTACAAAATGCTCCCCGACTATTTTTGCGTATGGGGAAAACGTGACTTCGACCATCTTTCGACAACAATACCCGGCGCAAAACATCAGCCGATCATCGGCGGTTTTCCCTGGATGGACAGACAGAAGGATCTCGGCGCGCCCCTCAGTGACGCGTTCAAAGCCAAGCTCGCAGCCTACAAGAAGGTGATCCTTGTGACGCTCCAGCATCAGAATACCGTGCCGGAAATACTGTCAGCGACGATCGCCCAAAGCCCTTCGGACTATTTATGGCTGCTGCGAAAGCACCCGAAAGGACGTTCGCCAAAGGCACGCGGCGCGCTTGCGCGCGACAACGTGGTTATCTCCCCGGAAGTCGACAATGTCGTGCTCAGCCACCTCCTCCCACTCGTTGACGTCCATATGACAGCTGGATCGACCGTCGTGCTGGAGGCGGACTACTTTGGCGTCCCCAGTATCGTGTGGGATGTTACCGGTGTTGAAAACTACGAAGAGATGATCGAAGAAGGTCTCGTGCACAGCGTCTATTCAAGCGCAGAATGTGTCGCGATCTTGGCTACTTTAGAGCGCCGTCCTTCCACGGGCAGCGAAGCAATTTGCGTAACAGATACAGCAGCGGTGCTGCGCTCATTGGTGAAACTATGACAAAAAAAACTGCAGTCGACTTGCTGGTATACGGGCCGTGCTCCAATGCCGGTGACGTTCTCATTCATCAGACCTTCAATGCCCTGTTCAAGGATAGCCTGGACACGCAGTACCGCCACATCCGCGCGGACAAGCTGGGTTGCCCGACCGGCAACGTCGTAATCGGCCCCGGCGGCCTCCTGTCCGGCGCCTACCGCGCCGATACCGCTCCCGACGAGTTGGTTATCCGGCACTTGAATGCGAAGACCTTGGACGCGTGGCAGAAAGCCGGCAAGAAGATCTTCTGCTTCGGCACGGGTACGAACACGCCTTTCGACGCGCACAAGAATGCAAAGCCGTTCTCAAGTGTCAGCGAACAGAACATCGCGAAGCTTGCCCATCTTGCCACGCGTCTCTATCTGCGCGGCACGCGCGACATTCTGCGCCTTTCGTCGTTCTGCGCCAGCGAGGACAGCGACAAGTTCGTCTTCCAGCCCTGCCCGTCGGTCTTCCTCGACCGTCTCTTCAACATCAAGCCGGAAACCAGCGATCGCATCGCCATAAACTTTCCGCTGAACGCGGTGCTGACGAAAGAGAACGTCGCCAACCATCCGCTCAAGCGCTTCAAGGAATATGCCAACGCCCAGGGCCTTAAGATTTATTTCCTCGACAACCACCCGATGGACATTAACCCCTATGTCCTGGAGTTGTGCGACGGCACCACGCATGACAAAAAAGTCATGAAGATCGTTGCCACGGAAGGTTTCGGCGCCTCGTCCGAACACAACAAGAAGTTCCAAGACGTGTGGATGGATTATCAAAGCCTGCCGGCCCGCTTCAACGGCTATCGATTTGCGTTCGGAGCACGCCTGCACTCATTCCTTCCCTTCATGGCCTTCAATACCCCCACCGTTTTCCTGTCGCCGAACGAAATCCGCCGGCCGATGGGGATCGAGTACTTCCAGCACGCGGCCTTCAGTGCGGCGGTGCCGTGGTCGAACGCACAGGGACAGCAAACCGTTGCCAGCATGATCGACCGATTGAACTATTTCATCGCCCACGAAGACCGGCTGCGCGCCCACATTCAAGAACAAAAGGAACGCTTGTGGGCCATTACGCAGGTCAACAAGGCGGATATGCTCGAGCGCTTGAGCTAATATGCAGGCCAAACCGGATGTTCTGCACTTCGAAGCCAATCCCGAAAGTGACCGCCTTCTGGTCTATTTTGGAGACATAGGTTCACAGAAGGCAGATTTCGGCTTGTTCGCGCGTAGCAAAATCAACAAGCTGATCCTGCGAGACCCTAAGCGCACCTCGTACAATGGTCCGATCGCCGGCCTGTCAAAGAATGCGGATCAGCTGGCAGAGGTCCTGCAGCGCTATACAAGCCGCTTCGCGCCGGAAAACATCGTCGTGGCTGGTGGCTTCCTGGGGGGCTACGCAGCCCTGGCGTTCGGATGCCGGCTGGGTGTGGGGAAAATCGTGGCTTTCGCGCCGCAATTCCACTTGCACCCCCAACTGCCCTACGCCCCGAAAATGCCGGTAAAGCACGCGGACCTCTACAAAATCGTCGCCGCGCGTCATGCCCGGACCGATGTGGAGATCTGGTACGGGACCGAAGATATCGTGGACCTCTACCAGGCTCTTCCTGCCATGGACATTGAGGGGGTTGCCCATAGGCCGCTGAAGGGCTGCATGCATGATGTGCTTGCCCATATGAAGAATGAGGGACGCCTCGATTGCTTCTACGAATACATTTCAGGCTTGTCCTCCTTTGAATGGGAGCCCTATGATTTGCCTGTCCTGGACAAGTCGAGAATCAACTCTGCGGTTGAAAATTACTATATCCACAAGGATGACGACGCGGTTGTCGCCGCGCTGGCTCCGGTGGCGAGCACCTATAAGCTGTCAGCAGTTCACTACGCGCTCGGCTCGGCCTATTATCGAATGGGTAAGATGGCGGAAGCGGAAACCTGCTTTGAAGAAGCCATTGTTGCCTGCGAAAACAATTACGCCGCCTGGTACCATCGGGGCCTGACCTTTCTCAATCGTAAGGCTTATGCGCAGGCGGAGGATTGTTTTGCCGCCGCCATCACACATTCCCCATCGCCGAGTGCCGCCCGCTACGCGCAACTCGGCACCGCACAGCGCCTGCAGGGGAAGCTCGATTTGGCCAAGGCCACGCATCTCCATGCGCTCTCCCTCGGTGGCGGTCATATTGCCTCGCATTTTCAGTTGGGTTTGATCTACCAGGACCAAGGTCTATTGCAGGACGCTCTGGCGAGCTTTGAGCAGCATCTGCGCCTGCGGCCGGACGCGGATGCATCGCAAAAGCGAATCGACCAGTTACGCAAGAAAATCGCCCAGCGCATGCGCAGGAATGCCGAGGCGGCCAAATTCGAGACCCAGCCGAAAATCCTCTTCAACCGGATCGATGGCGCGCGCCAAGTGACCATCCTTCTCGGATTTTCCAAGTATATGTTTCGTGGATTCCAGCGAAACAACATACAAATGAAGGGGGATTGGTATCTCGATCACGTCAAGGAAAATACGGAGTATCTCAGTCAGCATATCCGCAGGCACAGTCTGTCCGTCGTCAACATCATCGGCACGAGCAAATCCTGCACCGGCGCGTTCATTTTCGCGGATGAACTCGCCAGACGCTTTCCGAAGGTAAAATTCAACGTCTTTGCATTCTCCGCGTACACCACCCTCGACAAGCGGTTTTACGATGAGCACCAACTCAACAAGTATCTGCCCGGTTCCCTCTTGGGGGTATGGGAGAATTCCGAAAAATACGCCTCGGCACTCGCACGCTATGGCGACAGTACCCAGTTGGCGAAAGCCAACAATATTTCTCTGATACTACTCTATCCAGAGTACAGCAGAGGGGGCGAGACCGCTTTGGCGCTGCGCATGCAAGGCCACGCCAACGTTCGCTTCGTGCCCCTGCCGGTGCGCACGCATTCCATTATCGCGCCGTTCTGGCATAAACTCCTCGAAGGCCAGGAAATTGAGGTATTCGAGGGGGTTGTGCGTCCGCTGCCTCCGCAGGACTACGCCTATTTTTCCGGCTTGCAGGACCGCTCCGACTATACGTTCGACCTCTATCATTTGCTTGACGATACGGAACGCTTTCTTGAAAGGCTCGAAGCGGCGAACAAAGATTACATTCGCACGCTCGGCAAGGCGCCTTACTGAAGCGCGCTGCGATCTTGGGGTGATTTTTCGTATGCAGTTGGCGCAAGACCGCTGCCGCCTCTTGTGCGACAATCTTTAGACTGTGAGGAACGTATGGCTCTCCTTTTCGAAAGGATGCTGGCGTTACCCGGTGGCTTTCCTGGACGCCTCGAGCATTTCCTCGCAACGGTGCAGATCCTCGATGGTATCGACGTCCACGGAGGCGGCGGCACTCATCACATATGGAACACACCCAGCGACATAGAAACTCTTCGCGCGCAAAAGCGTCTCAGTGCGGATGATGTAGATCGCACCATTCTGGCGATAGATTTTCGGCAGCTCCTGGCGCGGTTTTGATAGAGAGGGGGCATCGAAGAGCGGTTCGAGCCGGCCGCTGTCGTCTACACGGAAGCTCTTATAGGGGTGGTGTTCTTCTTCGCACACGCTGATCAGCGCCGGCACGTCGACCGCCTCATAGGCGGCAATGGCTTCTGCCAGATGACGAGCGTCGCGCAAGGGCGATGTTGGCTGCAGCAACACGATATGCTCCGGCATTTCTCCCCGTTCGGCCAGAACTGCAATCGCATGTTCTACCGCCACAAAGGTCGGGGCATCGTCGGTCGCCAGCGCCGCTGGGCGGGCGATATGCTGCGCGCCATGGCGGACAGAGACAGACGCGATTTCGGTGTCATCGGTGGTCACGTAGACGCTGCCCACCGCCGCACAACCGAGCGCTGCCTCAATGCTATAGGCAATCAGCGGTTTGCCGGCCAGATCGATGACGTTCTTGCGCGGCAAGCCTTTGCTGCCGCCACGCGCCGGAATGAGTGCCGCATAATTCATCGATCGTTCCCAAATGGCCGGAACGCCGCCCGGCCGTACCAGATATCAGAAGACCGGGCTCACCCCAGGCTGGCTGTGCCGTGTTCGAACATGTTGCAATCGTATCGCGGCAGACGATACTTCTCGTTGAGATCGGCCGCGTCAATGGATCGGGGCTCGACGCTGAACGCATATGAGACCCCAAGACCCTTCAGAATATCGACGGTATCGCGGTTGAAGGCTTGGTCTCCACCATAGGGGTAGCAGAAGCTGTTCTCTTTTGCCTCGCCGCAGAGCGAGTGAAGAAAGTCAAAAGATTCAGTGATTTCCTCCCGCTGGGCGGTGGCGTCGAGATGGCTGAGCAGGGTGTGGCTCTGCCCATGGCTTCCGATGCCCATCCCGCCATCCGCCATCTCGCGAATCTGCTCGCGCGTGAGGTAGAAGCGGGTAGCAAGACCGGGCTCGCTGCCGAAGACGCTCTCCATAAGATCCGCCAGAAGGGCCTCCTTGAAGGCCGGCCTCACGTAATAATTGATGAGCTGCTTGGCGTGGGTCGCCGCCTGGTCATTCTGCTGGCTCAAATAGGTGGTCGAGCCGAATTTTTCACTTCCCTCGATCAGCATGCCGGGTTCGATCCGCTCGTGCAGTTTTTCGAGAAGGGCATCCCCGCCGAGATGGCCGAGCAGCATGTGCACCCGGTGCACGTCAAGCAGCGCGCCGCGGCGATAGGGGCCGGACGGCACATAGAACAATCCCCAGAGGCCACGTTCCTTCAGGAGGGGATAGACGTAGCGGTAGTGATCCACCAGTCCGTCATCGAAGGTGAGGACCACGCCCTTGGCGGGCTCGCCGGTCTGAACCGCGCGGTGGAAGGCTTCGCGATCGACGAAGCCGTAGCGCTCCTGGAAAAAGTCGAGCTGCCGCGCGAAATCGTCCGCATGAAGATAGCGGAAGGACGGAAGGTCGGGTTCGCTCTTGCGAACGTAGTGATACATGATGCCTAGCATACGGGTATCCTGTTCGGGCGTTCCTGGTCGGCATCTCCGCGAAGGAGGAGGAACGGCGCGTCGCTCTTGAGAGCGTAGCCGACATCTACGTTGCGGGCTTCGAACGGCTCGAAGTAGCCGGGTATGATCGTTGCCCCATCCCTCTTCTGCCATCCCGCGGCAAGCAGGGTGGCCTGGTCCTCGCCGGTGACAGTGAGGTCGACATATTCGCACCCCTCCCGAACGACCAGATCCTGCAAGGCACCGGTAATCTCTGGCAGAAGCGAAACATCCCCCACTAGATCGACAATGCGCATCACCCGCGCGCCGTTGGCTTCCACCATCCGCAGCACGACGCAGAGATCGCCGCCGGCCATGAACAGGCGGTATTTGTAGAATGGGTGCTCGCTGAAGCGGCGGCGCAGATAGGTGCCCGACTTCACGGCAAGAGGACGCGGTGGCATCCAGTCGTCCGCTGGATTCTTCTCCGTCAGCAGCCGTTGCACGGGCAGGCGCGCTGCGACCTGCGGCTCGACGGCGATGGCGAAATGGGAAAGCTCCGGATTGCACAGATAATAATGGCTGAGCGTGCCTGTCCGCCAGCCGAGCATGCGATAGATCTTCTCGGCGACCTCGGTCACACCGAGCGTGCCAACGGCCTGCCAGTTCCCCTGTGCTTCGAGCGCCCGCAGCAGAAGAAGGCCGACGATCGGGCTTTGCGCATCGTCGACCACCTTCCAGAGGGAAAGCCAGGCCACAGCGTTCGACGCAAGCGCGCCGTCATAGCGGGTCGTCGGAATGAAACCGAGCACACCTTCGATCCGGCCCGAACTGTTGCGGGCCAGAAGGAAATTGTAGTCGTCGGTTTCCGGGCAGTAGTGCTGCCAGTCGAGAAGCGGCTTATGCGTCGCGAGAACGTGGCCCTTGCGCCAATGCGTATCGATGAACGCCATCAGTGCAGCGGCGTCTTCCGCTTTGGCGCGCGCGATGTTCAAAACGATCCGCTCCTACGCATCCATGGAAATGGTGAGGAAATCCGGCTGCGGGTAGGCGCTCTCCAGATTCCAGCGGTAGAGATTTTCCTCTTCTTCGGAAAGACCGCTTCGCTTGAGGAATTCCAGCATGGGCTGGTTGCGTTTGGTGGGCTGGAAGCGGGCGAAGCCGAGCTTGGCGCCCCGCTCGGCCGCCTTGGCCAAGGCAACGCCCAGCATGGCCTCCTCGATCTTCCGCCCCATGACGCGGCAGCTCATGATGAAATCCACCACTTCCGCCTCTTCGCCGCGCACATCCAGCGTGACGATGCCGGTCAGGCCCGTATCGCCGAAGCGGTCGCTGACGCGGAAGCCCCAAAGATAACGGTCTCCGTCGGCCACCCAGGTTGCAAGCTCGTTTTCATTGGCACGGCGCGTTGCCAGATTGAACTGGTTCGTCTTGTTGAAAAGCTGGACGATACGCGCCTGGTTGGCGCTGTTCAATGGCGCGATCTGCACCCTCATGTCGATGGAGCGGAGCCAGTCCTCTTCCGATCCGGCATTCTGCTGGAGTTCCTGCCGGGCGCGCTCTTCAACAAACATGGCCGCGCGCTTCTTGTCTTCCTCGCTCAGCGCAGGAAGATCGAAGCAGGTCAGGGTATACAGCGCCCTGGTATAGTCGGTCGGATCCTCGGGCCATTCGGGCACAAAGACGTCCGGCAGCGCTTCGCGCACACGCGCACGCTCAGCCGAGTTGTCGTCAAGGAAGACCACCGAAGCGAGGCCGAGATTGACCGCCTTGGCGATCTCGACGATGTTCTGCGCCTTGTCCTGCCAGTTGATGCGCCAGCAGGCGAAATCGTCCTTGCGCAGAACCATTTCGGGATGCTTCTCGATGGCTTCGAGTGCGTTGCTCTCGTAGTTCTTGCTGGCGAGGGCGAGAATGATGCCCCTGCGGGTCAGGGCCTTGAGGGCGCGCTGAAAATCGACATGGGCCTCACCGATATGGTCGTGGCCACCGAGCTTGAGGCCTTCCCAACCGACATCGCCGAGAATGCCGCCCCATAGCGTATTGTCGAGGTCGACCACGATCAGGCGCCGCGAGGTTCCGCTGAGGCCATGGATGGCGGCGGCGATCTCGCGGGCACAGACTTCAAAGAACGGCAGGGTGAAGGGCACCTTCCCGGCATACCAGAAGCGCGCATTCGTCTTCGGCGCATCGAAATTGATCAGTACGCGCTCGGTATCGAGCAGGAAGACGTTGTTTACGTCCGCCAGCTGATCGGCAAGGCGATTGTTGGCGCGGTTGACCGCGTAGCGCAGGCCCTGGCCCGGACGATAGTCGGCCATGCCGTGCCCGCGCATGCCGAGCGGAATGCTCCAGGAAAAGACCAGGACCGTTTCCTGGTGGCGGGCGGCCTCGCGCAGTTCGGATGCGAAGTAATCGACATCCCGATCAAGCGCCGCCTTATCGACGGGATCGAACTGCGAAAGTGCCTGGAACGACGGCAGCGTATTTTCGATGCGGCTGAAAACCACCAGCGTTTCTGTTGCCGCCGGATGCTCTTTCAGGCCCTGGAAGACCTGTCCATAGGGAGCGACGGCCACTTCGGAACCGGGAAGGTGTTTCAAAAGGAGCGGCTTGAGGAGGTCAGCCGTGAAATCCGCCAGAATGCGATATTTGCGAGCCATGGATGTCACCTGGGGCTTCGTCAGACGCGCGCTGCGATATAGGCAGCAACACCACTGAATTTATGGAACTGCTCTTTGTTTTTCTCGTCGGCGAGGGCCGACAAGAGATCGATGCGACCGCCCGCATCCTTGACAAATTGCTCGAGATTGATGGTCAGGGTGAGCACATTCACGGAGTCGAGTGGGCTTTCTTCCGCGATGAACCATTCGTCAAGAGAGCGCTTCAACAGCTCTTCGCCGTGCATGGCGTTGATCGAGTCGATGGCTTGAAGAATAGCGTTCTCAATTGCCGGAGCTATCGTCATGGATTGTAAAGATCACACGTTTCCTAGAGAAGAGGCACCTGTTAGCACCCTTTTCCGGCGATGTCGACGCGCCGGCCGGCAAAGAACAGGCGGCCGCAAACAGGCTGGAATTGCCCGTTTTGCGAAGCTGACGGACCACTGCAATAGTGCTGTTTCGACTTGCAAAATGCTTTAGGCCACATTTAGGGCGCCCTTCAAAGGAAGAGCAGCGTCAGCTTCTCCGGCAACCGCTTAGTCGTTGAAGTTCTTCTGCATGGGGGCTGCCCAGAAATCCCGCGTATCCAGGATGTCAGCGAACAGGAGTGCTGCATTTCCACTGCCGAAGGCGTTGTTCCGCTCATAGCGCCGACCCCACTCGTCACGCAGGAATTTTTCGATCCCGGCAACATCCAATGCAGACGTGTGGGTGATGGACCCGGCCACCGACCTGTTGCTCTGGCGCGTTCCCAAATCCAGGCTGGGCACACCGAGGAACGGCGCCTCGCGCACGCCGGCACTGCTGTTGCCCACAACCGCTTTCGCATTCTTCATGAGCTCGGAGAAATACGCGAAGCGCATGTTGGGAAGGCGCCGAAACCGAGCGTCGTCCAACCGTTCAATCTCGGCGAAAATCGCTTCGCTTCCGGGATCGTTATTGGGCGAAATGACGACGAAATTCCTGCCACTGGCATCGAGCGTATCAAACAGGGCCTTGGCCTGCGCGCCCATCGTATCGCGCTCGGATGTAACAGGATGGAAGGTGACGATTCCATATTCCGCGAAGGGAATTTCGTAATGACGATGCACGTCCTCGATCGTCACGCCGGACGGCCGGCGATGAAAATCCAGCTCAGGCGAGCCGATATTGTAGATATAGTCCGGATTCTCGCCGAGCGCCATGACGCGCCCCTTTGCCGCTTCCGAGCTGACGAAATGGTAGGTGCAGAGTTTGGAGTTGCAGTGGCGGTAAATTTCGTCGATCGTGCCGGAAACCTCACCACCTTCGATATGGGCGGAGCGGATGTAGTTCGTCGCGCAGACCAGGGAAACCGCCAGCGCCTCGATCCGGTCGCCGTGAACAATGACCAGATCCGGCCTGTGCTCGTAAACCCAATCGGAAAAGCCGAGCACCGTCTTGGAGAGGATCAGATCCTGCGGGTCGCCGAGCCGCTGGTTGATGAACTCATGAACCTGAATGCCCGGAAGCCGCTTTACTTCTTTCTTGGTCGCGCCGTATTTTTCCAGCATATGCATGCCGGTGACGAAAAAAGAGACACTATGGCCCACCGCCTGCGCCGCCAGCGCAAGCGGCTCGAGCTTGCCGAAATCGGCTCGCGTCCCCGTCACGAAGAGCAAGCTCTTCGCCATTTTCGCGTCGGATGTCATTGACCGAAATCGCTCCAGCGAAGCTGCTCGTTCCGGTTCCGGTCGACCTTGATCGTCTTGCCGATCAGTTCATCCAGTTTGTAGCCCGGAATTTCACCGTTGCCCGGACGCCGTGCCCATACGTCATATTCGGTAATCACGTCGCCGGCCTTTAGCGGGCGCTCCGCCACCACCGAGCTTCTTGCAAAGCGGTAGACGGACTCTTCCAGCTGGGAGCGACGCTTCTCATTGTGCAGGGCGGTGTGAATTTCGCGCGAGCGATCGATGAGGAAACGCAGTTCAGCCGGATCCATCGAACAGGAGATGTCGGGACCCACGCGATAACGCGTATCCGTGAAATGACGCTCCAGGATGCAGGCGCCAAGGGCGACAGAGGCCAGCGCCATTTCCGGCCCGATGCTGTGGTCGGAAAATCCGACGATCGCATTCGGGAAGGCTTCCTGCAGGTCGCGTACGCCGCGCAACGACACGATTTCCGGCGGAGATGGATAGAGATTTGTGCATTCCAGAAGAGCGTAATCGATACCAGCGTTGTCGAGCACCTCGACGGAGGCGCGGATCGTCTCGATCGTCTGCATACCGGTGCTCATGATGACCGGCTTGCCGAACGAAGCGATGTGTCGCAGCAAAGGGATGTTGTCGCACTCGCCACTGCCGATCTTGAAGGCGGGCACGTCGATGCTGTTGAGAAAATTCGCGGCCTGACGAGAGAATGGCGTCGATATGTAGATCAGGCCCAGGCTCTCGGCATATATCTTCAGCTCAGCCTCGTCCTCTAGGGACAGCGCACAGGACTGCATCACGTCCCAGATCGAGACGTCCGCGTTCGGCGGGAAGATGTTCTTGGCTTCCTCGGTCATTTCGTCTTCGACGATATGCGTCTGGTGCTTGACCAGTTCACAGCCGCTACGGGCCGCTGCCAGCACCATCGACTTGGCGATATCGAGGCTGCCGCCGTGGTTGATGCCAATCTCCGCAATTACGAGCGGCGGAAAAGACGGACCGATTTCGCGCGTTCCGATTTTCATGCTTCTATCCCTTCGATGACTGTTCTTCGCACTGACGGAAATTGCCGGGGGAGTCAATATTGGGCAATTCAAGGCTTATGAACGATTCAGCGCGTGTTTCATGTCGTATGACTAGCGCCTTTCCGTTGCGGCAACGGACGGTTGAAGGCGGGCGCTGCCGCAGTCATAAAAGGGATGTTGGGAAATAGGACTGAAAAATGGTGCTGCTAGAGAGATTTGAACTCTCGGCCTCTCCCTTACCAAGGGAGTGCTCTACCCCTGAGCTATAGCAGCGTCCGGCGAAACAAGGCTGCTTCGCGTAAGCGAGGGCCTATTGCCATAGCTCACCCGGCAGTGCAAGCGGCGATTTCGCGATTGGCGCAACAAATGTGATGCGTACCCACTTTTATACGGGGTCGGATTCATTCAGAGAGTATGCATGACCGACAAGGAAGAGACGAAAACCAGGAAGATCAGGACCGAGGCGGAGATCCGTGCGGAGCGGCTGGCAAAGACGCTGCGCGACAATCTCCAGCGCCGAAAGCAGCAGGCACGCGCCCGGCGCTCCGGCGCGGCGGATGAAACGACCGGATTGCCTGCCGCAAAAAAAGACGAATCGGACGGTTAGTCAGGCCTGTCTTCGCCATGAAGGCCAAGGGGGTGGTTTGCGAACCGGGCGCGCGAAAAAAACGGGCGGCGGGCATGCTCTTCATTTTTCGCTCGCGATGTTCTAAAGAGCCGCCATCTCCGAAAGCCGATATTCTTTGAGAAAGGCGGGCCCGGCCCGTAATCGCACATGGATCGTATCCGAATTGTAGGCGGCAACGAACTGAGGGGCACGATCCCGATTTCCGGCGCCAAGAATGCGGCGCTTCCGCTGATGATCGCGTCGCTTCTGACGGACGACACGCTGACGCTGGAAAACGTACCGCATCTCGCCGACGTCGAGCAGCTCATCCGCATCCTCGGCAACCACGGCGCCGACATTTCCGTTAATGGTCGTCGCGAGCGCCAGGGCGAAGGTTATTCCCGAACGGTCAATTTCACCTCGCGCAACATCGTCGACACCACCGCGCCCTACGAGCTGGTCTCGAAGATGCGCGCCTCGTTCTGGGTCATCGGCCCGCTGCTCGCCCGCGAAGGCAAGGCCCGTGTCTCGCTGCCGGGCGGCTGCGCCATCGGCACGCGTCCGGTCGACCTGTTCATCGAGGCGCTTGCAGCGCTTGGCGCGAATATCGAGATCGACGGCGGCTATATCGAGGCGACGGCGCCGAAAGGCGGCCTGATCGGCGCGCGTTATACCTTTCCGAAGGTTTCCGTCGGCGCCACGCATGTCCTCATGATGGCGGCAACGCTTGCCCGCGGCACGACGGTGATCGGCAACGCCGCTCGCGAACCGGAAGTGCAGGACCTTGCCAAGTGCCTGAACGCCATGGGCGCCAAGATCACCGGCGCCGGCACCGCGACGATCACCATCGAAGGCGTCGACCAGCTCTCCGGTGCGCGCCACCGCGTCCTGCCCGATCGCATCGAGACCGGTACCTATGCCATGGCTGTCGCCATGACCGGCGGCGACGTCGTGCTGGAAGGCACAGACGCCTCCCTGCTCGACACCGCGCTTGAGGCGATCCGCCGCTCCGGCGCCGAGGTCACCTCCACCGAAAGCGGCCTGCGCGTCGTGCGCAATGGCGGCGGCATCAAGCCGGTCGACGTGGTGACCGACCCCTTCCCCGGCTTCCCGACGGACCTGCAGGCCCAGTTCATGGGCCTGATGACCAAGTCGAGCGGCATTTCGCACATTACCGAGACGATCTTCGAAAATCGCTTCATGCACGTGCAGGAACTGGCCCGCCTTGGCGCGAAAATCTCGCTGTCCGGCCAGACGGCCAAGATCGAGGGTGTCGAGCGGCTGCGCGGCGCACCGGTCATGGCGACCGACCTGCGGGCCTCGGTCTCCCTCGTCATCGCCGGCCTTGCCGCCGAAGGCGAGACGATGGTGTCGCGCGTCTATCATCTCGACCGCGGCTTCGAGCGGCTGGAAGAAAAACTCACGCGCTGCGGCGCCATCGTCGAGCGCGTCAGCGATTGATCTTCGAACGCGGCGGAGTTGCAGTCCGCCGCACTCCGTCCTATCTCGTGGAATAGATCGGGATGCCGCAGATCCGCGGCGTCCCCGGGAAGGACTACCCTATGGACAGCCTGAAATTGCTTGCTCTCGACGCGGAAGACCTTTCCGTCGTCTCCGCCCACCTGCAGGATGCGGTCTTCAAGACCGACGGCCTCTCCTATGACGCCCGCCACCACGTCTTTTCGGTCGTCGTCAACCGCTTCGTCTGGGAAACGGCCGCCGGCCGCCGCAAGGCCTTCGAACGGCGCCGCGCCGTCGTCGCCTTCAAACGCGTCAATGCGGTGCGCTCGCTCGGCATTGACCGCAAGGATGCCGACGCCGTGCTTTCCCTGCTCGCCGTGAACTTCGCCCAGAAGGACGATGGTCCGGACGGCACGCTGGAACTCGTCCTGTCTGGCAACGCCTCCATCATGCTCGATGTGGAATGCGTCGAAGTTCAGCTTGCAGATACCGGCGGAGCGTGGGAAACCAGTCTGAAACCCCGCCATCCGGCGGTTTGAGGCATGGATCCGGCGCTTTTCGCCGGGAGACGACAGGACGGACGACTTGGCGATCAGACTTGACTACCAGAGCAGCGATTTCGAAAGCCGGTTCGCTGCCTTCCTGACGACCAAGCGCGAGGTCTCCGAAGACGTCAATGCGATTGTCCGCACGATCATCGACGATGTTCGCGCGCGGGGCGACAAGGCGCTCGCCGATTACTCCAAAAAATTCGACGGCCTGGACTTTGCCGTCACCTCCATGCGCGTGTCGCTCGAGGAGATCGACGCTGCCTTCGATGCGGTCGATGCCAAGATCATTGCAGCACTCGAACTCGCCGCCCAGCGCATCGAAAAGCATCACGCCCGCCAGAAGCCGAAGGATGACATCTACGAGGACGATATCGGCGTCGGCCTCGGCTCGCGCTGGACGGCAATCGATGCCGTCGGCCTCTATGTACCGGGCGGCACGGCAAGCTATCCGAGCTCCGTGCTGATGAACGCCGTGCCGGCCAGGGTCGCCGGCGTGCCGCGTATCGTCATGGTCGTGCCGGCGAAGGAAGGCGCGATCAATCCTGCCGTGCTCGCCGCCGCCCGTATTGCCGGCATCGACGAGATCTACCGCATCGGCGGCGCGCAGGCCGTCGCGGCCCTCGCCTACGGCACCGAAACGATCGCACCCGTCGCCAAGATCACCGGCCCCGGCAATGCCTTCGTCGCCGCCGCCAAGCGTCATGTCTTCGGCACGGTCGGCATCGACATGATCGCCGGCCCCTCCGAAGTGCTCATCATTGCCGATGCCGACAACGATCCAGACTGGCTCGCCGCCGACCTGCTCGCCCAGGCGGAGCACGATGTCGGCGCCCAGTCGATCCTCGTCACCGACAGCGTAGACCTTGCCAATGCCGTCGAGGCCGCCGTCGAACGGCAGCTGAAGACGCTGGAGCGCTCGGAGACGGCCGCCGCCAGCTGGCGGGATTTCGGCGCCGTCATTCTCGTGCCGGACCTCAAAAAATCGGTACCGCTGGCAAACCGCATCGCCGCCGAGCACCTGGAGATCGCCACAGCCGATCCGGATGCGCTGCTGCCGCAAATCCGCAATGCCGGCGCCATCTTTGTCGGCCGCCACACGCCGGAAGTCATCGGCGATTATGTCGGTGGGTCGAACCACGTGCTGCCGACCGCCCGCTCAGCCCGCTTTTCCTCCGGCCTTTCCGTGCTCGACTATATGAAGCGCACGTCCATCCTGCGCCTCGGCCCGGATCAGTTGCGGGCGCTTGGTCCTGCCGCCGTCACGCTGGCCGAAGCCGAAGGGCTCGGCGCCCATGCCCGCTCCGTCGCCATCCGGCTCAACCTGGAGACATGAGGCCATGGGCACGACGGGCAGCTTCCGCCTCTGCGACGTGGTGCTGGACGACACGATCGGCCGCGCCACGCCGGATGTGGAGCACGAGCGTGCCGTCGCCATCTTCGACCTCATCGAGGAAAACACCTTCGAGCCGATCGGCCATGCCGGCGGCCCCTACCGCCTGAACATTTCGCTTCTCGATTCCAAGCTGGTCTTCACCGTCCGCACCGAGGCCGGTGACGATGTCGCCACCCACATCCTTTCGCTGACGCCGTTCCGGCGCATCGTGAAAGACTATTTCCTGATCTGCGAGAGCTATTACCAGGCGATCCGCTCGGCGACACCCAGCCAGATCGAGGCGATCGACATGGGCCGGCGCGGTATCCACAACGAGGGCTCGCAGACGCTGGTGGACCGGCTCTCGGGCAAGATCAAATTCGACTTCGACACCGCCCGCCGCCTCTTTACGCTCGTCTGCGTTCTCTATTGGCGCGGGTGAGCGGATGGAGGGCGTTTCCCCGGCACCTCAGGAAACCCGGTCGCGAACACCCCGCTCGCTTCTCTTCATGTGCCGTATGAACGCCGTGCGCTCCCCAATGGCCGAGACGATCGCCCGCAGCCTGCTGCCCGGCACCTATGTCGCCTCCGCCGGCGTGCGTCCCGGCGAGCGTGACCCCTTCGTCGATGCGGTGCTCGACGAGGTCGGCCTCTCGCTTGGCCGCCATGCGCCGCGGTCGCTCGATGAACTGGAAGACGACTATTTCGACCTCATCGTCACGCTGGCGCCCGAAGCCCACCATGCAGCCCTCGAACTCACCCGCTCGATGGCAGTCGACGTCATGTATTGGCCGACACCCGACCCGACGGTTGCGACCGGCACACGCGAGCAGATTCTGAGCTCGTACCGCGAGGTTCGCGAATTTCTGAAAACTCTGATAGAGAAGCGCCTGAAAGACCCGGGCTGAGCCTCCAGGGGCCCGATTTTCGGCAAATGCAGAAACCCGGCGCTTCGGTGTTCACAAAGCACCGGGGATTGTGTAGTTTCCGGCAAATTTTTCGAGGCGGGCATCCGGCTCGCCCTCATCCACCTACAGGAATATCATCACAAGATGGCAAAAGAAGAAGTCCTCGAATTCCCCGGCACCGTGACGGAACTGCTCCCGAACGCAACGTTCCGCGTCAAGCTCGAAAACGAGCACGAGATCATCGCGCATACCGCAGGCCGCATGCGCAAGAACCGCATCCGCGTTCTCGCCGGCGACAAGGTTCTGGTCGAGATGACCCCGTACGACCTCACCAAGGGCCGCATCACCTACCGTTTCAAGTAAGCCAGAGGGGCCGCGCCCTCGCCCGGCTGATGCCGCAGAGCGAAGACCGGCGCCCCCGGAGACCCCATGGCGCAGACCGACACGCTCATCCTTGCCTCCGGCTCGCCGCGCCGCGTCGAACTGCTCGCGCAGGCCGGCATTGAACCCACGCGCCTGATGCCCATGGATATCGACGAGACGCCGAAGCGCGCCGAGCATCCCCGCTCGCTGGCGCGGCGTCTCTCGACCGGCAAGGCTCAGGCGGCGCTCGCCGCGATCAAGGGCGATCCCGCCTTTGCCGGCAGCTACATCCTTGCTGCCGACACCGTCGTCTCGGTGGGTCGCCGCATCCTGCCGAAGACCGAGATGATCGACGAGGCGTCGAGCGCACTCCATCTTCTCTCAGGCCGCAGCCACCGCGTCTTTACCGGCGTGTGCCTGATCACGCCGGACCGCACCGTGCGCCAGAAGGTCATCGACACCAAGGTGCGCTTCAAGCGCCTCTCGACCACCGACATCGAGCGCTACCTCGCCTCCGGCCAGTGGCGCGGCAAGGCAGGCGGCTACGCCATCCAGGGCATTGCCGGCAGCTTCGTCGTCAAATTGGCCGGCTCCTACACCAACGTCGTCGGCCTCCCCCTCTACGAAACGCTCGCCTTGCTTTCCGGCGAAGGTTTTGACGTGCATGCCGGCTGGGCGGACGCCTGACATGGCGGACGAAAGCAAAAACCCGGCCGCGACGGTCGCGCCCCTGCGCAAGGCCGTCCCCTGTCCGATCTGCAAGCGGCCCTCGGCTCGCGAGCACTATCCCTTCTGCTCGCCGCGCTGTCGCGATGTCGATCTCAACCGCTGGCTCTCCGGTTCCTACGCCATTCCCGTTGCCGACGATGAAACGAAGGCCGACGAAGACGACATGTGACGCCTTTGTCGCACGGCAAAAACACAATCTTTTCCAAAGCTTGCACGACCCGTCATTTTTCCCGCAAAAAACCGCCCATAGGGCTGGACACATTTTTGCAAGATGCTATAACCCCGCTCGCTCCCGGGGCGAAACCAAGCGCCCCACGGATTTCCAAGCGAAATCCACGTAGATGCCCGGATAGCTCAGTTGGTAGAGCAGCGGATTGAAAATCCGCGTGTCGGTGGTTCAAATCCGCCTCCGGGCACCATTTTTTCCATTTATTGCCGCAAGCTGGACTACCCGATGAATTCGGGTTTCCCGCTCTGACACATCCTCCTTCCATCACAGAATTCGATAGATCTGTCAGCGAAACTCGCGTGAACGGTCCCGCGAAACCGGATAGACCTTTGCTGCTTCGCCTTTCCTGGCGACGGCCGGATTTCTGTTTGCGGAGTTTTCATGAGCATCGTCGAAAGCCTTAGCCCCCGTTCGCTCCGGGCGCCGGAGAGCGGGATCGTCGAAGTCGTCAATTATGCGCGCGGGCGTGAGGGGCTGATCCCGCTTTGGGTGGGCGAAGGGGATCTGCCAACGCCGCAGTTCATTGCGCGCGCGGCGTCCGAGGCGCTGCTTGGGGGCGAGACATTTTATACGTGGCAGCGCGGCATTCCCGAGCTCCGGGCGGCGCTGTCGCGTTATTACGCCCGGCGCTTCGGCAAGGTACTGCCGGCCGAGCATTTTTATGTCGTCGGCTCCGGCATGCAGGCGATCAAGCTTGCCATCGAGGCGCTCGTCTCACCGGGCGGCGACATGGTGTATCTGACGCCGGCCTGGCCGAATTTCGCGGCGGCAGCAGAGCTGTCCGGGGCCAATCCGATTACCGTGCAACTCGATTTTGCCGGCGGGCGCTGGCAAGTCGATCTTGATCGCGTCGAGGCGGCAATCACGCCGAAGACCCGCGTGCTCTTCGTCAACACGCCGTCCAACCCGACCGGCTGGACGGCGACGCGCGAGGACCTGGAAAACCTTCTCGCCATCGCACGGCGCCATGACCTGTGGATCATGGCCGACGAGATCTATGCGCTCTATCACTATGCCGGTGGACGCGCGCCCTCCTTCCTCGATGTGATGGAGGATGGCGACCGGGTCATCTTCGTCAACTCGTTTTCGAAGAACTGGTCCATGACGGGCTGGCGCGTCGGCTGGATCGTCGCCCCGCCGGAAATAGGCCAGGTGCTGGAAAACCTCGTGCAGTATTCCACCTCCGGCGTGCCGCAATTCCTGCAGCAGGGTGCGATTGCCGCGCTCGACGAAGGTGATGCCTTCGTGCAGGCGAATATCGACAAGGCGGCCAGAAACCGTGACGTCTTCTGCGACGCGCTGATTGCCACCAATCGGGTGGAGACGCTGAAGCCGGACGGCGCGCTCTATGCCTTCCTCAAGATCGACGGCGTGACGGATTCGCGCCTGACGGCGCTCGATATCGTCGACCGCACCAATGTCGGCCTTGCGCCTGGCACGGCCTTCGGCCCCGGCGGCGAACTTTTCATGCGCGCCTGTTTCCTGCGGGATCCCAAACAGGTCGCAGAAGCGGCCGACAGGCTGGCGCGCTATATCGCGGCGCGCTGAGGCTGGTCACAACTGGTCGAGCACGAAGTTGGCGCGCTCGACCACCGAAACCTTGGGCAAGATGACCGTCTCATATCCAAGGGCGGGATAGAGCTTTTCGAGCCGGTCATATTCTTCCAGGGCGGCGTCGAAGCCATGGCGGCGCTCCGCGTCGCCGGCATAGATGTCCGGCCAGGGCGGAGTGAGGAAGACACGCCTGTTGTAGCGATGCCCGGCCGCCGGCCCGGCCAGGACCGGCTCCCCGCCTGACACCTCAAGCGCCGACGCGGCATCGACGAGGCCACGATCGAAAAAGACGAGCCCCGGGTGATCGCGCACCGCTTCGCGATCGGCGAGCGCCATGGCAATGGCGCGGCGGGCAAAGGCAGTGAGATCAAGCCATGGCAGGGCCTGGCCACCGCTTGCCAGTTCCTCCTGCACGATGCGGCGTCCCGGTTCCTCGACGACAACATGGCCACGCCGGCGAAGTTCTTCGAGCAAGGTCGATTTTCCGCCGCCCGAGCAGCCGGAAAGCACGATGAAGCGGTCGGACATGATGTTGCCTTTCTGGAACGGGAAAACGGCGGGGCGTGATTGCGGTTGCGTCCTGCCGGTCGGCAAGGTGATATGCCTGAAATTCGGGCGATTCGGAGGGTTATATGGCGGTTCTTGTCACGGGCGGCGCGGGTTATATCGGCAGCCACATGGTCTGGGCGCTCATCGACGCCGGCGAAGAGGTGGTGGTGCTGGACCGGCTTTCCACCGGCTTCCGCTGGGCCGTGGCGCCGGAAGCGCGGTTCTATGAGGGCGACATCGCCGATGCCGCGCTGTTGGCACAAATCTTCGCCGAAAACGCCATCGACGCGATCATTCATTTTGCCGGTTCGATCATCGTGCCGGAATCGGTCGCCGACCCCCTCTCCTATTACGAGAACAATACGGTCAAGTCACGGGCGCTGATCGCCGCCGCCGTCGCGGCGAAGGTGCCGTATTTCGTGTTCTCCTCGACCGCCGCCGTCTACGGCACGCCTGATGGCACCGAGCCGGTGCTGGAAACGGCCGCGCTGCGACCGGAATCGCCCTACGGCTCCTCCAAGCTGATGACCGAGATCATGCTGCGCGATACCGCCGCGGCGCATGACTTCACCTATACGGCGCTGCGTTATTTCAACGTTGCCGGCGCCGATCCGCGCGGCCGTACCGGCCAATCCAGCGCCGGCGCCACCCATCTCATCAAGGTCGCCAGCCAGGCAGCCCTTGGCAAACGCGACGGTATGGATGTCTACGGCACGGACTACCCGACGCCGGACGGCACCTGTATTCGTGACTATATTCACGTCAGCGACCTTGCCAATGCACACCTCAAGGCGCTGCAGCGCATGCGCGCGGGCGGTGGCTCGATCGTCGCCAATTGCGGCTACGGGAGGGGCTTCTCGGTTCTGGAGGTTCTGGAGCAGGTGAAGGCGGTATCCGGCACGGATTTCCCGGTGCGGGTCGCCGGCCGCCGGCCAGGCGATGCAGTTCTGATCGTCGCCAATCCCTCGGTCGCGATGAAGGAACTCGACTGGAAGCCGGAGCACGACGACCTCACCTTCATCGTGCGCACCGCGCTCGACTGGGAAGATCACCTCGGCAAGCGCAATCAGCGTTGACCCTCAAACCTCGCCGAGCTGCGCCTTCTCGTAAGCGATGGCGTGCTCTATGAGCTGCGCCCAGATCTCTTCGTAGAAACCGCCGTCGAGAGCGTGGGTCTCGGCGTTGTGGCGGGCGTTGTCGCGCACTTCACGAACGCGCTCGGGAACGTCGGCGGGAATGCCGAGGCCGGCCTTGATCTCGGCGGCGCGGCGAATGAAGCTCCAGCGTTCGGCAAAGAGCGCCATCAGCGTATGGTCAACCCGGTCGATGTTTTCCCGGATTTCCGCCATCGTCGTGCAGTCTGCCGCAATCTTCGCCATTCCGGTCTCCTTCATGGGCACCCGGATAGCAGAGGAATGTTTGGGGGGAAAGGCATCTCTCCGTCGCGAGACACAAGGTCACGGTCGGGGCCACATGCAGGCCCGGGGGTAAAGCGAAAGGAGGGTGCGGTCCTGTCTTTCGCTTGCGGGCCTGCATGCTGGCCGAGGCGGAACCTAGGCATGTAAGCTGGCGCGAAGCTGGATGATGTCACGTTACGTGAAGTCACGTTCCGATCACCAGTTTGATGGCGAAACCGACCACGGTGACCACCAGAACGCCGCCCGCCCACAGGCCCACGAACCACAGCAATTTCCGCCCTGTCGAGTTCTCCACCATCAATGATAACCCTCCTCCGGATCGACCTTGCCGCGGAAAACCCAATAGGCATAGGCCGTGTAGCCGAGGATCATCGGTACGAGCACCAAGGCGCCGACCAGCAGGAAGGAAAGGCTTTCCTCGGGTGCGGCCGCCTCCCAGATCGTCAGCGAGGCTGGCACGATATAGGGATAGAAGCTGATGCCGATGCCGGCAAAGCCGAGCACAAAGAGGCCGAGCGCGGCAATGAACGGCCGCGAATCATGTTCGGTGCGCAGCCCTTGGATCAGCAGGGCGAAGCAGCCGAGCACAAGCAGCGGCACCAAGACGCTGAAGGCAACGGTCGGCCAGCCGAACCAGCGGTCGAAGTAGAGTGGCTCCATGAAGGGCGTCCACAGGCTGAATATGCCCATGGCGGCGAGCGTGCCGATGCCGGCCTTGAGCGCGTAACCGCGGGCACGGGCAGCGAGATCGCCGCTCGTCTTCATCACCAGCCAGGTCGCACCAAGCAGGGCATAGCCGACGAGGAGGGCAAAACCCGTTGCGATGGAGAACGGTGTCAGCCAGTCCCACCACCCGCCGACATAGGCGCGGTTTTCCACCGGGATGCCCTGCACCAGCGCACCGAGCGCCACGCCCTGGCTGAAGGCCGCGACCATCGAGCCGCCGGCAAAGGCGATGTCCCAGAGGAACTCGCCGCGCCGCGTGCGCCAGCGATATTCGAAGGCGACCCCACGGAAGATCAGGCCGAGCAGCATCAGGATGAGCGGCATGTAGAGCGCCGGAAGGATCGTCGCATAGGCGAGCGGGAAGACGGCCATCAGCCCGCCACCGCCGAGCACCAGCCAGGTCTCGTTGCCATCCCAGACGGGCGCGACGGAGTTCATCATCACGTCGCGGTCGTGTTTTTCCTTGAAGAAGGGAAAGAGGATGCCGACGCCGAGATCGAAGCCATCGAGGATGACATAGGCGAGCACGGCAAAGGCGATGATCGCCGCCCAGATGAAGGGAAGGTCAAACGCCATGGTGGTGGCTCCCGGATTTGCTAGCAAGGGCGGCGGCCGGCGTGATGCCGGCTGTGCGGAGCGGACCGTCCTGAAGATCCGGCATCGGATCGCGCGGCAGACGACCCATCAGGCGCAGGATGTAAAAGGTGCCGGCGCCGAAGACGAAGAAGTAGACGATAATGAAGGCGATCAGCGAGGTCGCGACGGCCGGCGCGTCGATGGGGGCGACGGAATTGGCCGTCAGCAGGTGACCGTAGACCGTATAGGGCTGGCGGCCCACTTCCGTCGTCACCCAGCCGGCCAGTACGGCGACGAAACCGGCGGGTCCCATCAGGACAGCGGCGCGGTGCAGCCAGCGGTTCTCACTGAGCGTGCCCCGCCACCGACACCAGAGCGACCAGAGCCCGATGGAGAGCATGGCAAAGCCGATGGCGACCATGATGCGGAAGGACCAGAAGACGATGCCGACCGGCGGATGCAATTCCTTCGGTACGGAATCCAGCCCGGCAAGCGGGGCGTTGAGGTCATGCTTCAGGATGAGGCTCGAAAGCTTCGGGATCTCGATGGCATAATCGACACGCTGCTCGGCGGAGTTCGGAATGCCAAACAAAATGAGCGGCGCGCCGTCCGGATGGCTCTGGTAGTGCCCTTCCATCGCCATGACCTTGACCGGCTGATACTCCAGCGTATTCAGCCCATGCATGTCGCCGGCGAAGATCTGGATGGGTGCGACGATCGCCGCCATCCACATCGCCATGGAGAACATCTTTCTGGCACGCTTCGGCGCATCGCCGCGCAGCAGGTGGTAGGCGCCGACACCGCCGACGACGAAGGCGGTCGTGAGATAGGCGGCGAGCACCATGTGCACGAGCCTGTAAGGGAAGGAGGGGTTGAAGATCACCGCCCACCAGTCGACCGGCACGAACTGGCCGACATCGTTGATGGCAAAACCGGCCGGCGTCTGCATCCAGGAATTGGCGGCAAGGATCCAGGTGGCCGAGATCAGCGTGCCGACGGCGACCATGAGGGTCGCGAAGAAGTGCAGCTTCGGACCGACGCGGTTGAGGCCGAACAGCATGACGCCGAGGAAACCCGCCTCAAGGAAGAAGGCCGTCAGCACCTCGTAGCCCATCAGCGGCCCGATGACCGGCCCGGCCTTGTCGGAAAAGACGCTCCAGTTCGTGCCGAACTGGTAGGACATGACGATGCCGGAAACCACACCCATGCCGAAGGCGAGCGCAAAAATCGTCTTCCAGAAATTGAAGAGCGAAAAATAGACCTCGTCCTTCGTCCAGAGCCACAGGCCTTCCAGTACCGCGAGATAGCTCGCCAGCCCGATCGAGAAGGCCGGGAAGACGATGTGGAAGGAGACGGTGAAGGCGAACTGGAAGCGGGCAAGCAGTGTTGCGTCCAGCGATTCGAACATTGGCCACGACCTTTCTGAAGCCGCCGCAATCCCAATCAGGCTGCGGTCGCCTCAAAGAATGCGGCGCAAAACAGGCAAAGGTCAATTCCGTCCGTACACCCACGTTGCCGCAGCGCGACAATCGCCCGCGTGCGGCATTTCCGCCCCGACCTTGGCAGGGCCGAAACGAGCGAAGCTCCCGGCGGGGGCACACCGGGAGCTTCGCGAAGGCGTCGAACGTGGCACTATGCCTTAGCGGGCATTGGGGTTCGCGCCCTGATAATAGTCACCGTTCGCCCGGCCGACCTTCACGCTCTGGCGGTAGCCACCGTCGGCGGCATAACCACTGCCGATGCTGTTGGTGCGGACGCGATCGATTCTCTGGCTATCCATTTTCTGGTTCTGCTCCGATTCCGGATAGGCGCCCTTATAGTAGTCCCCGCCGGCGAGAGCGGCCGAGCCACCGAAAACGGAAGCGGCAAAAAGAGCGGTTGCGAAAGCTGCGTTAATGGTCTTGGTCATTGTCTTGGTCCTTTTCATATGTGCTTTGCATCAAAGCTTGAAGGGAGTTTCAGCCAGGCTTTTCGGCATCGGTTACGACATCGCCATTCCCTTCGCTTATCTCCGGAAGCGGGTATTGCCGCTTTCGTCAAATAAAGATGGTCCCTCATTTTGTGGGCCGCAAGGGTCTCAAATTGGAAACAGTCGTCAACGTTTTTCGAACAATGAAAATCGTTACTCCCGCGCACAACCGGGGGCGCCAAAAACCAAGAAACCGTCCATCAGGACGGTTTCTGTCAAAAGGGAAATGACATCTCAAGGTATTGATTTGGCGGGGATTTTAAATATGCGAATCCACGCAAGCACGCCGAGGATGCAGCGAACGGCAGGAGCGTTAAGGATTGAGGCACTAAACGGCTCGGCACCGATTTCAAGAGTTTCACGAATGTGTGACACTCAAAAAATCAGAGCCGAAAGCCGCCAAAACACGGAATGAATCGTGGCAAAATTGTGGTGAAACCGCTCTGTGGACCGGGTCCCACTCGCGTCGCCGAAACGGCTGCACGGGCGTCAGGCCGCCCGCAGGTAATGTTCCGTCAGTTCCGTCCAGAAGGCCGCACCGACGGGCAGCAGGTCGTCGTTGAAATTGTAGGCGGGGTGGTGGAGCGAATGGTCGTTTTCGCCACTCTTGCCGCCAAGGAAGAAATAGGTGCCCGGTCGTTCCTTCAGCATATAGGCAAAGTCCTCGCTGCCCATGAAGGGGCGTTCGAGGTCGACGACCTTGTCGGCGCCGGCAAAGCGCGTGGCAAGTTCGCGCACCAGATCGGTCTCGGCCTTGTGGTTGACCGTCGCGTCATAGAAGCGCTGGTAGTTCACCGTGGCGCTCATGCCATAGCTTTCAGCCTGGCGTTCCGCAATGAGGCGGACGCGACGCTCCAGCTCGTCGCGCACCTTCGGATCGAAGGAGCGGATACCGACGACGATTTCCGCTCGGCTCGGGATGATATTGCTCGCCGAACCCGAATGGAACGAGCCGACCGTTACCACCGTCGGATCGATCGGGTGGATGTTGCGCGAGACGATGGTCTGGAGCGCCATGACGATCGAGGCGCCGCAGACGATCGGATCAAGCGTCTCCTGCGGCTCCGCACCGTGGCCGCCGACACCGTTCACGGTGATGCGGGCCTCGTCGACCGCCGCCATGATCGGGCCTTCGCGGAGCGCAAACTGGCCGAAGGGCAGGCCGGGCTCGTTGTGGAGGGCGAAGACGGCATCGCAGGGAAATTTGTCGAACAGCCCCTCCTCCACCATAATTTTTGCACCGCCGAAATTCTCTTCCGCCGGCTGGAAAATCAGGTGCACGGTGCCATCGAAATTGCGCCTTTCGGCGATCGCCTTGGCGGCACCGAGCAGCATGGTCGTGTGCCCGTCATGGCCGCAGGCATGCATCTTGCCGGGCGTCTTGCTGGCATAGGGAAGGCCGGTTTCCTCGAAGATCGGCAAGGCATCGATATCGGCGCGGATGCCGATCGACTTGCGGCTGGTGCCGTTCGTTAGCGTCGCGACGAGGCCGGTCTTGGCGAGCCCACGGGTGACCTTGTAGCCATAACTTTCCAGATGGCGCGCGATGACATCAGAGGTGCGCACTTCTTCCAGGCCCAGTTCCGGGTGTTCGTGCAGGTCGCGGCGGATCGCCACCATTTCAGGCATGGAGTTCTTGAGAGTCGTATGGATTGTCATGTCATTGTCCGTTTTCAGGCACCGCGTGTGGGAATTCTGCTTTCGAAATAGCGAAAGGCGACCACCAGGATAGCGGTCAGGCAGAGATAGATGAGGGCAAGCAGCAGCAGCGGCTCATAGGTGATGTAGGTTTCCTGCCGCACCTTGGAGATGACGGCATAAAGGTCGATGACGGTAATCGTCGCCACCAGCGGCGTCGCCTTCAACTGCAGCACGGTTTCGCCGTTCAGCGTCGGCAGAGCACGGTGCACGGCACGCGGCAGCCAGATGCGGCGAAAGACGGTGAAAGGGCTCATGCCATAGGCGCGGGCGGCTTCCAGCTCGCCGGGCGGAACGCCGGCAAAGGCGCCACGCATCACCTCGCCCTCATAGGCGGCGAAGGACAGCGTCAGCGCCGCCACGCCATAGGGCCAGGCCTCGCGCAGATAGGGCCAGAGGAAGGAACTGCGGATTCCCGGAAACTGCGGAAAGAGAGAACCGAGGCCGTAATAGAGCAGCCAGAGCTGGAGCAGCAGCGGCGTGCCGCGGATGATCGTGCAGAAAACGCGGGCCAGCACCTTCAGCGGCCAGGGGCCGGTCACCTGCACCAGCCCGATCGGCACGGCGAGGAAGAAGCCGAGGATCGAGGTGCTGAAAAGCATCAGCAAGGTCACACCGATGCCGTGGACAAGGCGGCCGGAATATTTCGGCACCCAGTCCCAGCGCATGAACCAGACGATGCAGAAGACGAGAAGGGCCGCGATCGCCATCAGCACGATGCGATGCGGCTTGAACATGCTCGCTTTCGTCGGCAGTTCGGTCAGCGCGAGGGCGGAAATGGTCGGATCGCTCATCAGCTGGTCCTCGCCATGCCACGCCGATAGTGGCGCTCGATGAAGCCGATCAGCACGTTGGAGACCAGGGTAATCATCAGGTAGAGTACGCCGGCCGCGCAGAAGAACAGCAGATAGGCCTTGGTGCTGCCCGCCGCCTGGCGCGTCACCAGCGTCAATTCGCTGAAGCCGACGACGGCAAGCAGTGCCGTATCCTTGGTGGCGATCAGCCAGAGATTGGAGAGGCCGGGAATGGCATGCGGCAGCATGGCCGGCAGCGTGATGCGGCGCATGATCTGCGTGGGCGACATGCCATAGGCGCGCGCCGCCTCCATCTGTCCCGCCGGCACCGCCTTGATCGCGCCGCGCAGCACCTCCGTCGAATAGGCGCCCTGCACGACGCCGATGACGAAGATACCGGCCGCAAGGCCGCTGATATCGACCGGGCCGAAGCCGACAAGCGCGGAAAGCTGGTTCAGCACATCCGTGCCGGCATAATAGAGAATGAGGATCAGCACGAGTTCCGGCACCGCGCGCACCAGGGTCGTGTAGACTTCGAGCAGGTCCTTGGTGACCGGGCCGCCATAGAGCTTGCCCATGGCGCCGCCGGTGCCGAGAATCAGGCCGAGCGTATAACCGCCGACAGCAATCTGGAGCGATTGCCAGAGCCCCGCCAGCATGACCCCGCCCCAGCCGGGTGGGTCGAAGGCAAGCAGGCTCCAGTTGATCAGCGATCCGGCATCGGCCATAGGGTCTCGTGTCCGTTCGAGGGGAACTGCCGGCGACGTGCGCCGCCGGCATCAGGCACAAGGCAGGCGATCAGCCGCCGTAGATGTCGAAGTCGAAATACTTCTTCGAGAAGGTGTCATAGGTGCCGTTGGCGCGGATCGCCTTGATCGCGGCGTTGATCTTGTCCTTCAACTCCGTCTCGCCCTTGCGCAGGCCGACGCCGACGCCGAGACCGAGGATTTCCGGATCGTCCTTCACAGTGCCCTTGAGGTCGCAGCAGGCGCCCTGCTCCGTCTTGGTGAAGTCGGTGAGCGCGATGGAATCCGCCTGCACGGCATCGATACGGCCGGCAGCGAGGTCGTTGTTGGCCTCGTCCTGCGTCTGGTATTCCTTCACCGTCACGCCGGCGGGCGCGAAGTACTTGTTGGCATAGACCTGGTGAATGGTCGCCACCTGCACGCCGAGCGTCTTGCCGGCAAGGCCTTCTGGCGTCGCGTCGAACTTCACGTCCTTGGCGCCGATGATGCCCGGAGGCGAGTTGTAATACTTGTCGGAAAAGTCGATCGTCTGCTGGCGTTCCGCCGTGATCGACATGGAGCCGATGATCATGTCGATCTTGTTGGTGGTGAGCGCCGGGATGATGCCGTCCCAGGCGACCGGTGTCACGACGCAGTCGAGCTTCGCTTCGGCGCAGATCGCCTTCATGAAGTCCACTTCCCAGCCTTGCCAGTTGCCGGAGGCGTCCGGCGAGGTGAACGGCGGATAGGGCTCGGCGGCAAAACCGACGCGAACCTGCTGGGCCGAGGCACCGGAGACGGCGGCAAGGCCGATCGCGGCGGCAAGGGCGATTGTCTTCAAGGCACTCTTCATGATTTTCCCTCTGTTGGTTTTTTTGGGTCTCAGTGAATGGAGCTGATGAACTTCTTCAGCCGCTCCGATTTCGGCGCTCCGAACAGTTCGTCCGGCGGGCCCTGTTCCTCGATGACGCCGTTCGCGAGAAAGACGACGTGGCTCGCGACATTGCGGGCAAACTTCATTTCGTGGGTGACGAGGATCATCGTGCGCTTCTCCTTGGCGAGGTCGCCGATGACGGAGAGCACCTCGCCGACCAGTTCAGGATCGAGCGCGGAGGTCGGTTCATCGAAAAGCATGACATGGGGCTGGATGGCGAGCGCCCGGGCGATTGCGGCGCGCTGCTGCTGGCCGCCGGAGAGAAAGGCGGGATAGGCGTCGCGCTTCTCATGGAGCCCGACACGGCGCAGCAGCGTCTCGGCGCGGGCGATTGCCTCATCCTTCCTGATGCCGAGAACATGCACCGGCGCCTCGATTACGTTTTCGAGGATGGTCATGTGCTGCCAGAGATTGAAGCTTTGGAACACCATACCGAGGCGGGAGCGCAGGCGCTGCACCTGCTTGCGGTCCGATGGCATCATGCCGCCATGGCCGTCCATCTTCATGGCAATCGTCTCGCCATGGATGGTCACCGAGCCGGCACTCGGCAGTTCCAGCATGTTGATACAGCGCAGAAATGTCGACTTGCCGGAACCCGAACCGCCGATGATGGCAATGACGTCGCCTTCATGCGCGGTGAGCGAAACCCCCTTGAGAACTTCAAGCGGCCCGAAGCGCTTGTGCAGGTCCCGGACCGCGATTGCCTCGGCACGTTCCGTCATCGTGGAGAGGTCTCCAGCGCACGGAAAATCGATGCATGGATCATGCCAAACTTCCCCTGTTTTCAGCGTTCCCGCGGGCATCTTCGGCCCGTCGTGTCGTCTTGTTGAAAGCATCGTGGCACTTGTTAAGAAATTATTCAAGCGTATAATAGGCCAATCGCTGACTTTTCCGGCAGCGCCCGCCCATGATCCATTTTCCAGCAGGAGCATTGAATGACCGCCTACGGTTCGCAGGAAATGTCGGCCCCCCTGATGCGCGTTCTCATGCGCCGCCCAGGCGCAAGCCTGAAGGCCGCCGATCCCGCCAAGTGGCACTATGGCCCGACCTTCGATGGCGCGCGCGCCGTTCACCAGTACAAGGCCTTCGCCGACCTGGTCGAAAAGTCCGGCAGCGAGATCATCTGGCTGGAGGACGAGGGCGATGGTCTTGCCGACGCCATGTTCACCCATGATCCGTCGCTGATGTCGGACTATGGCGCGATCCTCTTGCGCATGGGTAAGCCGCTGCGCGTCGCCGAGACCGCCCTGCACGAAAAGGCCTATGCCGAGCGCCAGATTCCGATCCTCGGGCGCATCGAGGGCGACGGCACGGTGGAAGGCGGCGATTGCATCTGGCTCGACGCCAAGACGCTGGTCATCGGCCGCGGCGTGCGCACCAATCAGGAAGGCATCGACCAGATCTCGAAGATCCTCGCGCCGCATGGCGTCACGGTACTTGCCTATGACCTGCCGCTCTGGCACGGCGAGGAAGCCTGCCTTCACCTGATGAGCGTGATGAGCCCGCTTGCCGACGATCTGGCGCTGGTCTTCGCACCGCTTCTGCCGGCCGCTTTCTACCAGTTGCTCAAGAAGCGCGGCATCCGCCTCATCGAGGCGCCGGCCGACGAATTCCATGCCAGCAACGGCCTGTCGCTAAACGTGTTGCCGACCCGGCCTTACGAGGTCATCATGGTGGAGGGTTTCCCGGCCACCAAAGCGGCGATGGAAGCGGCCGGCTGCACGGTCCAGACCTTCGAGGCCGACGCGCTCTGCATCGCCTGCGAAGGCGGCCCGACCTGCCTGACGCGACCGGTGCTGCGCCGCGCCGCCTGAGGCACCAACGAACGAGGGGGACCATGGCCCGCCGAACCTTCCATCGCGCCCCCGAGGCCGAACGCCGCCACGATCTGATCGAGGCGACGCTCGACTGCATCGCCGAATATGGCCTGCAGGGCGCGACGGTCCGGCAGATCGCCATCAAGGCGGGCGTCACGGCGGGGCTTATCCGGCATTATTTCCAGTCCAAGGAGCATATCCTCCAGGAGGCCTATCGCCTCGTCATCGCGCGGCTGACCGAAAAGGCCGAGCGGGTGACGGGCGATCCGGAAACGCGGCTGCGCGACTTCATCGTCATCAACCTGACGGAACCGGTCGCCAACAGCCGCAGCCTCTCGCTCTGGGCCTCGTTCATTAGCCGGGTCAGCGTCGATCCCGAACTCGCCGCGATCCACCGCGAAGGCTATCTGAGCTTTCGCGAAACGCTGGAAAGCCTGCTCGCCGATTTCCTCGCCGCCCGCGGCGAGGATGCCTCGCCGGAGCGCTGCCGAACGCTCGCCATCGCGGTCAATGGCCTGCTCGACGGCCTGTGGCTGGAGGGTTGCCTCGCGGGCGAACTTTTCGGGGAAAGCGAACTTGTCGAGATCGCGCTGACATCCATCGAGGCGATTGTCGGAATACGTCTCAAGCCGGTCGACGCCGCGGGCGCCGATCGCTAAACCACACCAAAATGAAATGCAGAGGACGGCCATGCGCTACGCATCCATCACAGACCGGCTTGCCAATCTCGGCTCAGAAAAATGGGCCATCCATGCCGAAGCCCGGCGGATGAAGAAAGAAGGCAAGGCCGTCATCGAACTCACCATCGGCGAGCCGGACGTGGCCCCTGACCCGATGCTGCTGAACGAAGCCGTACGCGCCATGCATGCCGGCCGCCACCGCTATTCCAACGGCCGGGGAGAGCCCTCCGTCGTGGATGCCCTTGTGCGGAAATACCGCAAGCGCCGCAGCGATGTGACGGCCGAAAACGTGCTGTGCTTCCCGGGAACCCAGACCGCTCTCTTTGCCGTCATGCTCGGCCTCGTCGAAGCGGGCGATGCCGTGCTCGTCGGCGATCCGCTTTATGCCACCTATGAAGGCGTCATCCGCTCCACCGGTGCCGACCGCATTGCCGTGCCGCTGCGCCCGGAAAACGGTTTTCACATGAAGGCCGCCGACCTTGAAGCCGCGATCACGCCGCAATGCCGCGTGCTGCTGCTCAACACACCGCACAACCCGACCGGTGCGGTGCTGAGCGCGGAAGAAATCGCCGAGATCGGCGCCGTCTGCCGCAAGCACGACCTGTGGATCGTCTGCGACGAGGTCTATGAACAGCTCGTCTTCGGCGCCACCTTCGCCTCGCCCTTCGACAATCCGGGCCTCGCCGAGCGCACCATCGTCGTCTCCTCGATCTCGAAATCCCACGCCGCACCCGGTTTCCGCAGCGGCTGGGCGATCGGGCCGGCCGAATTCTGCACGCGGTTGCTCTCGGTTTCCGAAACCATGCTGTTCGGTGGCCAACCCTTCATCGCCGACATGACGGCCTATGCGCTCGACAACCCGATCGCCACCGCCGCCACGATGCGCCGGACCTACCAGGCACGCGCCACCCGGTTCGCCACGGCCCTCGCCAAGGCTCCCGGTCTTTTGCCGCTGCCGCCGGAAGCCGGCATGTTCATCGTCGTCGATGTTGCCGGGACTGGCTTGAGCGGCGAGGACTTCGCCTGGGCACTGCTGCGCGAGGAACTGGTCGCCGTCATGCCGGGGTCGTCCTTCGGCGATGCGGCCGAAGACTATATCCGCCTGAGCCTGACCGTACCCGACGATCATATCGACGAGGCCTGCCGACGCATCGCAGCGCTCGCCGCCCGATCGGCAAGCCCCAAGGAGCGCCGTGCATGACCACGAAAACCGTAGGCGAAGTTCTCGTCGACCTGCTCGAAGCCAATGGCGTCGAGGTCGTGTTCGGCATTCCGGGCGTGCATACGGTCGAGCTCTATCGCGGGCTCGCCGCCTCGAAGATCCGCCACATCACGCCGCGCCACGAGCAGGGCGCCGGCTTCATGGCGGACGGTTACGCCCGTGTTTCCGGCAAGCCGGGCGTCGCCCTCGTCATCACCGGCCCCGGCCTCACCAACACCATCACGGCGATGGCACAGGCGCGGCAGGATTCCGTGCCGATGCTGGTGATCTCAGGCGTCAACCGGCGCGATTCGCTGGGTCACGGCCGCGGCCTGTTGCATGAGTTGCCGGACCAGCAGGGCATGATGAAGACGCTGGCCCTCTATTCGCACACGCTGCTCAACCCCGCCGACCTGCCGCTTGTCGTGGAGCGCGCCTTCGCGGTGCTGCTCTCCGGTCGCCCAGGCCCCGTGCATATCGAAATACCGACCGACGTGATGGCAAAACCCATCGAGACCGGCAGCTTCCCGGCCGCCGTCGCGACCCGCCCGCGCGCCGATGCGGAAACGCTTCAGCGTGCCGCAATCCTCTGCACCAATGCCTCCCGCCCCGTCATTCTAGCGGGTGGCGGCGCGATCACGGCGGAAGAGGAAATCCGCGAACTCGCCGAACGGATCGGCGCACCGGTGGTCACCACAGTCAATGGCCGCGGCCTGCTCGGCGGCCATCCGCTGCGCATTCCGGCAAGCCCCAGCCTCAAGGCCGTGCGGCGGCTACTCTCCGATGCCGATCTCGTTGTCGCTTTCGGTACCGAATTCGGCCCGACGGACTATGACATCAATGTCGATGGCGGCTTCCCGCGCCTCAAGACGCTGATCCGCATCGATATCGACGCGGCCCAGCTCGCTCGCACGCCACAGTCTGGCCTGTCGATCTTCTCCAGCGCCAAGACGGCAGCGGCCGGCATGCTGGGCTTTCTGGAAGGCCACAAGCCGATCAGCAACGGTGCAGCACGCGCCGAGACTGTACGCAAAAATGCCTGGAACGAGCTGACGCCGAAGATGCAGACGGAAGTCCGCATCATCGATGCGATCTGGAAGACGCTGCCGAAGGCGATCATCGTTGGCGATTCCACGCAGGCCGTCTATGCCGGCAACTACTATTGCGATGCGCCGCGCGTACGCAGCTGGTTCAATGCCGCGACGGGTTACGGTGCACTCGGCTTCGCGCCGCCTGCGGCCGTGGGCGCGGCACTTGCCGAACCCGATGCGCCGATCATCTGCCTGGTCGGCGATGGCGGCCTGCAATTCTCCCTGTCGGAAATCGGCTCGGCAGCGGATGCGAATGCCCGTGTCGTCTTCCTCGTCTGGAACAATGACGGCTACCAGGAGATCGAGAATTTCATGGTCGATGCCGGCATCACGCCGGAGGGCGTAAAACCCTCGGCGCCGGATTTCATCGCCATCGGCACCGCTTATGGCCTGCCCTCCGAACGCCTCGCCGACGTGCGCGATCTCCCGGCCTCACTGGAGCGGGCCGCGGCTCGAACGGGGCCGAGTTTGGTCGAAATCCACCAGACAAAAACAGTCGGAGCGACGGCGTAGTCTGCAACCCCTTATACAGCCGGCGGCCCACGGCTGCCATCTGTATAAGAGGGCATGAACCCGCCAGGAATACCCCGTGAAGGCGGTAAACCCTGTTGGCGACTTCACCTGAGCCTTTGCAAACCGTGTTTTATTTGTCATGGATGCGGCACTGTCTGCCGCCCAACCGCGCGCGCGGTGATCGAAAGCAAGTCGGATACAGGGTTGGCCAACCGGTACACGTTTCCAGGACCCGTCTACCAACGGCTGCCGCCCGACATGCGGCCGCCAGCGCCGTCGCTTGCCCGGCGTTTTCTCGACTGGATCCCGGTGCATGATTTTCTGGCGGCGAAGTTCGGTTTTACCAGCCGCTTCAATCGAACCGTCGCGCACCTTGCCACGGAGGGCGGATCGGGGCTTTCCACCACGCAGAGCCACTTCCATTTCGGCGATGCCCTGTTCCTGACGATCAATCCGAAAATCGTGCGCACGCGGCTGCGCGACAACTTTCTGGACGGCAATCGTCCACGGTGGATCGGTCGACATTTTCTCGATGGCGGCGACTGGAGACCGATCCTGCAGCCGATCGACAGATCCTTCTCCCACGGCGAGATCGTGGAAATCTGCCAGCTGCGGCGGCGTTTTCGCGAAGGTCGTCACTACCGTCACTACGCCAGCAGTATCAACAACGGCGTTGCGGTGCAGCGAAATCGCGTGGCTATCGATACGATCGACAAGCTGGACAGCTACTTCGAGTACTATCTCGCCCTCATCGAGAACATCGAGGAGAACGGGATCGTGTCGCGTGGCGATCTTGGCCTGAAGGACCAGACCGGGCAATGGCACCGCTGGACACGTTCGCTGTGGCAGGATCTGGCCGAACGCGATATCGGCGTTGCGATCAATGCCAGCGGGCGTCTTGTGCGCCACACGAGCGGCAAGCACCGCATGGCGGCAGCACTTGCCCTAGGCATCGATAGTGTTCCCGTCGAAATCCGCCTCGTTCACGCCGGCTGGTTGCTGCGGCGGTCCGAGCGCCTGGGACTTTCTCCGGAAGAAGCCCTGCTTGCAACAATCGAACGCGCCCGCCTGAAGGGCTGGGCGATAAAATAAAAGGCCCGACGAGCCGGGCCTTTCGTTCGAAAACGGGAGAGCAGCGCCTCAGGCGGCCGGGCGGCTCTTCAGAAGATCGCGAATTTCGGTGAGAAGCAGCACATCTTCCGGCGGCGGTGCAGGTTCGGCGGCACCGGCAGCCTTTTCCTTCTCCAGCGACGCGCGCATACGGTTCACACCCTTGATCATCAGGAAGATGATCCAGGCGAGGATCAGAAAGTTGATCAGGACGGTGATGAAGCTGCCATAGGCAAAGACTGCACCCTGTTCGCGAGCCGCCGCAAGCGACGTCGCCGTCACATTGCCCGACAGCGCAATGAAGTAGTTGGAAAAGTCGAAACCGCCGCCCGTCAGAGCACCGACAATCGGCATAACGAGGTCGTTGACGACCGATTCGACGATCTTGCTGAAAGCTGCACCAATGATGACACCCACGGCGAGGTCCATAACATTACCGCGGGCGATGAACGCCTTGAACTCATTGAGCATACGGGTCTCCTTTTGCTGCGACGCAGAAGCAACCTAGTTTAGTTTTTCGCGTTAGGAAACTGCGATCCATCAATATTTAGGGGTTTACACAGGGGGACTTTTCACCCCCGACCTTAGCTGCAATTTCCTTCCGCAACGCTTTGGCCTATTCTGCCGAAAGACGGCCGAAGGACTGCGGGGGGGAAGCATGCCGGGCTCACTGATATTCGCCTTGGCACTCGCCTATCTGCTCCTGCTCTTCGCGGTAGCAAGTTACGGCGACCGGAAGGCCAAACGCGCCGGGCACACGTCGAAGGGCCGGCCGCTCGTCTATGCCTTGAGCCTGGCCATCTACTGCACCTCCTGGACCTATTTCGGCGGAGTCGGTCTCGCCACCACACATGGCCTTGAGTTTCTCGGCATCTATATCGGCCCGATCGTGATGTTCACCCTCGGCATGCCGCTTCTCCGCCGCATCGTCACACTCGCCAAATCCGAACGCCTCACCTCGATTGCCGACTTCGTCGCCGCACGTTACGGCAAGAATCCTGGTGTCGCCGCTGTCGTCGCCCTCATTTCGCTGATCGGCTACATTCCCTATATCGCGCTGCAATTGAAGGCGGTCTCCAGCTCCGTCTCGGCCATGGTCGACACGACGGGCTTCGGCATCGCCGCCTCGGGCGGGCTCATCGATCTGCCACTCGTCGTGACGTTATTCCTTGCCTGCTTCGCCATCGTCTTCGGCACACGCCACACCGACGCGACCGAGCACCAGGACGGCCTCATCCTCGCCATCTCGATGGAATCGCTGGTCAAGCTCATCGCCATCGCCTCGGTCGGCCTCTACGTCATCTATGTGATGTTCGACGGACCGGGCGACCTGTGGCAGCGCGCATCCGAAAACGAGCGTATGATGCAGGCGCTGTCCTATGAGACGCCGATCGCGCGGTGGATCCTGCTGATCACGCTCTCCGCTTTCGCTATCGTCATGCTGCCGCGCCAGTTTCACGTCACGGTGGTGGAAAACCGCACGGCCGGCGAATTGCGCACAGCCGGCATTCTCTTCCCGCTCTATCTGATCGCCATCAACCTCTTCGTGCTGCCCGTCGCCATCGGTGGCGTGCTGACCTTCAACGGCACGGGCGATCCCGACCTTTACGTGCTGACCCTGCCCTTCGCGCTCGACCAGCCGCTATTGACGCTCATCGCCTTCATCGGCGGCTTCTCCGCCGCCACCGCCATGGTCATCGTCGCATCGGTGGCGCTTTCCATCATGGTGTCGAACGACATCGTCATTCCGGTGGTGCTGCGCCGCAACCTCATCGGCGGCGTCGAGCAGCAGGACGATCTTTCACGCATCCTGCTGCGCATCCGGCGCCTTGCCATCTTCTTCGTGCTGCTGCTCGGCTATGCCTATTATCGCGCGGCGACGGCGAATGCGGGGCTTGCCTCGATGGGCCTCCTGGCCTTTGCCGCCGTAGCGCAGGTGGCGCCTGCACTGCTCGGCGGCCTGTTCTGGCGCAATGCCAATGCGCGCGGCGCCATGGCCGGCATGATCTGCGGCCTCGTCATTTGGGCCTATCTGCTCTTTCTGCCGAGCATCGGCGTTGCGGACAATGCCTATGTCGCCGAAACCGTGCTCGGCTTCCTGTTTCCCGGCTCCACCATCTTTACCGGTGAGGCAGCCGATCCGCTGGTCAACGCGACGCTGCTTTCCATGATGGTCAATATCGGCGCCTATGTGATCGGCTCGCTGACGCGCAACCCGACCTCGCTGGAGCGCCTTCAGGCCGGCACCTTCATTCGCTCGAAACCACGCCTCGAACGCGCCTTTCGTGGTCGCCGCACGAAAGTGACCGTGCGCGACCTCAAGACCACCATTGCCAAGTATCTCGGGGAGGAGCGCATGCAGCGCTCCTTCCACACCTATGAGCGACAGGTCGGCCGCTGGCTGGAGGACAATGCACCGGCGGATGCCGCCATCGTGCATTTTTCCGAACAGCTGCTCGGCAGCGCCATCGGCTCCTCTTCCGCCCGCCTCGTGCTCTCGCTCGTGCTGCAGCGCATCGACGACACGCCGACGGATACGGACTGGCTGCTCGACCAGGCCAGCGAAGCCCTGCAATACAATCAGGACATGCTGCAGACGGCACTTGGCCAGATGGACCAGGGCATCGCCGTCTTCGACAGCGCCGGTAACCTCACCGTCTGGAACCGCCGCTTTCGCCATCTGCTCGATTTGCCGGAATATGTCGGCCAGGTCGGCTTTCCGCTCTCCGATATCGTCGAAATCCTCGTCGAACGCGGCGATATCGCGGAGACCGATCGCGAGGCGGCGATCACCCGCACCATGACGTTTGACGAGCCTTTCGCGCTGGTGCTGGGCGGCGGCGAGCGCATCGTCGAAATCCGCACCAACGCCATGCCGGAAAAGGGTTTTGTTTCCACCTATACCGACATCACCGATCGGGTGGCCGCCGACCGGGCGCTGAAACAGGTCAACGAAACGCTGGAGCAGCGCGTCGCACAACGCACCGTCGAACTCACCCGCGTCAACACAGAGCTTGCCGAGGCCCGCGCGGCCGCCGAAGAGGCCAATATCGGCAAGACGCGCTTCTTCGCCGCTGCCGGCCACGACATTCTCCAGCCGCTCAATGCGGCGCGCCTCTACTCGTCCACCCTCGTGGAACGGCTCGGTGAGACGGAGAACCGCGAGATGATCCACAATATCGATTCCTCGCTCGAATCGGTGGAAGCCATCCTCGGCGCAGTGCTCGATATTTCCCGCCTCGACACGGGCGCGATGAAGCCGCGCGTGCAGACGGTCCCGCTCAAGGATCTCCTGAAGCGCATCGAGACCGACTTCGCGCCGATGGCACGCGCAAAGAACCTCAAGTTCACCGTGCTGTCCTCGTCGCTTGCCATACGCACGGACCCGAACCTGCTGCGCCGTGTCGTGCAGAATCTGGTCTCCAACGCCATCAAATACACCAACTCCGGCAAAGTGCTGGTCGGTGTGCGGCGCAAGGGCGGCCATGCCATCATCCAGGTGCTTGATTCCGGCATCGGCATTCCCGCCTCGAAATTCCGCACCGTCTTCAAGGAGTTCGCCCGTCTCGACGAGGGCGCGCGCACCGCCCCCGGACTCGGGCTCGGCCTTTCGATCGTCGACCGCATCTCGCGCGTGCTCTCCCACCCGGTCGAACTGCAATCGACGCCCGGCCGCGGCACCAGTTTCAAGGTGCGCGCGCCGATCGACGCCGCCGCCAGCCGCCACGTGGCCGACAAACCCGCGGAGGTGCCGGCAAGCGACGAGCCGTTGAAGGGCCTGCGGGTGCTGTGCATCGACAACGAACCAAAAATCCTCGACGGCATGCGGTTGTTGCTCTCCGGCTGGGGCTGCACGGTCACGCTCGCCGAATCAATGGCGGCGGTCGAGGCGATGGTTGCGGGTGGCGCACCCCCAGTCGATGCCGTCATTGCCGACTACCATCTCGGCGACGGCACGGGCATTGCGGCGATCGGGAAATTGCGCGCGGCGCGCGGCCGCGAGGTGCCGGCCCTGCTCGTCACCGCCGACCGCACACCGGATGTGCGCGCCGAAGCCGAACGCGACAATATCATCGTGCAGAACAAGCCCGTCCGCCCCGCCTCCATGCGGGCCTGGCTGACGCAGCTTTCAACGATACAGCGCGAGGCCGCGGAATAGTAGGATCAGGCCGCCGCCTGTGCGGCGCCGATCTTGCCGAGCTGGATAACCGCCTGGGTGCGGCTGTCGACATTGAGTTTCAGGAGAATTGCCGAGACATGCGCCTTGATGGTCGCCTCGGAGACGCTGAGTTCATAGGCGATCTGCTTGTTGAGCAGGCCCTCGGCGAGCATGGCAAGCACGCGGGACTGCTGCGGGGTCAGCGTGCGCAGCCGCGCGATGAGGTCTGCCACCTCGCTGTCCTGCTCCGGCCCGCGCACATAACCGCCAGGCGTATAGATATTGCCCTCCAGCACTAGGCTGATGCCCTCGCGGATGTCTTCGATGGAGGCCGACTTGGAGATGAAGCCGGAGGCACCGAGATCGAGCGCGCGGCGGATGGTGGCCGGGTCGTCGCTTGCCGAAACGATGACGACCGGCAGGCTCTGGAATTCGGCCCTGAGCGAGATGAGGCCGGAAAGGCCACTGACGCCCGGCATAGCGAGGTCGAGCAGCAGCAGATCGGCATTGGGATTGCTCTCGGCCGACTTGCGCGCCGCCTCGAAATCCCCCGCCTCGACGATATCGGGATTGCCGTCCATTCCGGTCAGCGCCTGTTTCAGCGCGCCGCGGAACAGCGGATGGTCATCCGCGATGATGATCGTGAGTGCCGATGCCATGCGCTCCCTCCCAAGAGTATATGGACCTCGTGACGGAGGCGGCACGGTCTCAGCCGGCGCGGAATACTCCGTCAGGTCTTCTGCGGGATCGTGTCTTTCCCGGGGGCGGTTTCCTCCTCGCCGTCCTCCAGGTTTTTCACGATGCCCATGAACCTTTGCATCATCTTTTCCATGATGCTCATCGTCCGGTCAATCTCTTCATCCGTCGGTAGTGCGGGTTTTGCATCGCTCAGTGCGGTTGCACCCCCTTTTTCGAGGGCTTCGACGCGCTTGGTGAGCAGATCGAGTTCTTTTTCGAACGCCGCGCGCTCGTCGGCGGCCATGCGGCAGACGATCTGGCCATCCTGCTCGCGGCACAGCGAAACCTCGCCGGTCGTGGTGTCGAGGCGGACAAAACCGCCCTCGGTCTTCTCCATGCGATAACGCCCCTCGCCCTCGGCATGGGCGGACCCCGCCAGAAGGGTGGCGGCGACAATCACTGGCAGAGAGCAGATTCGCATGCAAAATCCTCCAAGAGCCGGTTTCCGGGCCTGTCGCCGGTGGACATTCGCCGTTCTTTGCGGCAAGCGCTACCGTTGAATGCGGTAGCCTTGGGAGAAACGGGCGAGATGGCCAAAACAATCTACAAGATCGTTCCGGCAAGTCTGTGGCAAAAAACCAGGGAGACCGGGATTTTCGAGGGCGCCGCGATCGACCTCGCTGACGGCTTCATCCATTTCTCCACCGCGACCCAGGCGCGGGAGACAGCGGCCCGTCATTTCGCCGGGCAGAGCGATCTTCTCCTCATCGCCGTTGATGGCGGCTCCCTTGGCGAAAAACTCGTCTACGAGCCATCGCGTGGCGGCGATCTCTTCCCGCACCTTTATGCCACCCTGCCGCTGTTCGCCGTGCTCTGGGAAAAGCCCCTGCCGCTTGGCCCCGACGGCACCCACCAGTTTCCGGAGATGTCCCTCTGATGTCGCTGCTTTCGACCCTTGGCCGCAAGGGCCTCTTCCTGTTCGACCCGGAAACCGCGCACGGCATGTCGATCGCCGCGCTGAAGACCGGTATCGTGCCGGCCTGCCCGGCAAAGCCCGATCCGCGCCTTGCACAGACCATTGCCGGCCTCACCTTTCCCAACCCGCTCGGCCTGGCCGCGGGATACGACAAGAATGCCGAGGTGCCGGAAGCCCTGCTGCGTCTCGGCTTCGGCTTCACGGAAATCGGCACGGTGACGCCGCGCGCCCAGGAGGGCAATCCGAAGCCGCGCATCTTCCGCCTCGTGGAGGACGATGCCGTCATCAACCGCCTCGGCTTCAACAATGCCGGCCATGCAGCAGCACTCGAACGGCTGAAGGCCTGCCGACGCGATGCGCTGATCGGCGTCAATATCGGCGCCAACAAGGACAGCACCGATCGCGTCGCGGACTATGTTGCGGGCATCCACACCTTCTACGACGTCGCCCGCTATTTCACCGCCAACATTTCCTCGCCCAACACACCGGGCCTGCGCGACCTTCAGGCAAAAGACAGTCTCCATGCGCTGTTGTCCGCCGTTCTGGCTGCCCGTGCGGAGGAGGCGGCCCGCAGTGGTCGCCATGTGCCGATCTTCCTGAAGATCGCACCGGACTTGACGGAAGAAGGCCTCGACGACATCGCGGAAGTGACGCTTGCCCATCCGCTGGACGGCCTCATCGTCTCCAACACGACGCTGTCGCGTGCCGGCCTTCGCAATACCAGCCAGGCCGGCGAGGCGGGCGGCCTTTCCGGCAAGCCGCTGTTCGAAAAATCGACGATCGTGCTTGCCAAGATGCGCAAGCGCGTCGGCGAAAGCCTGCCGATCATCGGCGTCGGCGGCGTTTCCTCGGCAGAGACGGCGGCGGAAAAGATCCGCGCCGGTGCGAACCTCGTGCAGCTCTATTCCTGCATGGTCTATGCAGGTCCTACCTTGCCGGGCGAGATCGTGAGCGGCTTATCGCGCCTTTGTGATCGCGAGCAGATCGCCTCGATTTCCGCGCTTCGCGGCACGCGCACCGCCCATTGGGCGGACCGTCCCCTCTGATCCCACGGGAACCAAAGGCCTCCCTCCGGGTTACGTCCCTGCGGGTGGAGTGTCCGGCAAAAGCCGATTCGCATCGACGGTAGCCTGCACCGATCCCGCCGAAACGGCCAAAAAAGCCGGGAAGGGACGATACGATGGATGATCACGACGAACGAATCCGCCAAAAAGCCCATGACATCTGGGAGGAAGAAGGCCGTCCGGAGGGCCGGGAATATTCGCACTGGCTGCGCGCCCGTGCGGAAATTCAAGAAGAAGACGGCAAGGTCAGCGGTCTTGTCCAGCGCCGGGACCAACCTTCGGGCGAGGCCATCGAGCGGACCAGCAAAGCCGATATCGCCCTCAATGCGCTTCCGCCAGGCACCGTGCCGGAAAATCCGACGGCGGAAAATCCCGACCGCATCGTCCGGCTGAAGCCGAAACAGGTGAAAAAGCCGCTGGATGCCCGGGACATCGACGCCCAGCTTGACGAGCCGTTCTGAATGGCAGGGGTCGGAGCCTAGCTCCGGCCCACCCCGGAAAACTGCCGCGCCGTCAGCACCGGCAGGCGCAGCGCAAGAAAAATCCCCCGAAACGCCAGGAACAGATTGAGCGCCAGCCAGAGCCCGTGATTGCCGAAGAGCGGCACGAAGAGGGCAAGCGCGATCAGATAGCCGGCGAAGGCTGCGAGCATCATGTTGCGCATCGCCGACGACCAGGTCGCGCCGATGAACACGCCGTCCATCTGGAAGGCAAGTGCCCCGGTGATCGCCGTCAGCGCCGCCCAGGGCAGGTATTTTGCCGCCTCCGCCCTGACACTTTCCGTCGTCGTCAACAGGCCAATCACATCCGTACCGAAGGCGAGGAAGAGCGCCGTCGTGATCGCGCCGAGCCCGAACGACCAGAGCATGGTGAGCTTCACCGCGCGGTCGAAGGCCGGCCGGAAATTCGCGCCGAAGGCCCGGCCAACCAGCTGTTCGGCCGCATTGGCGATGCCGTCGAGATAATAGCCGGCGACGAGAAAAATGTTCATCAGCACCGCATTGGCGGCAAGCACCAGCGGACCCATCGACGAGCCGATGCGCGTCATGATGGCGAAGGCGCCGATCAGCACGAAGGTGCGGATCATGATGTCCCGGTTGAGCGAGAACAGCGCCCGCAGCCGTTCGCGTGCGAAAATTTCGGCCCGCGCGGGACGATGAGCCCGGTCGAAGCGCGACACGACGATGAGGAGCCCCGCCAGCATGCCGATCGTCTCGCCGGCAAAGGTACCCCAGGCGATGCCGGCAATGCCCCAGCCGAGCCCGAGGCCAAGCGTGATCGACAGCACGATATTGATGCCGTTGATGATCGCCTGCAGCAACAGTCCCGTCATGCCCTGTCCGCGCCCCAGCACGAAACCGAGCAGCGCATAGTTGGCAAGTGCCATGGGGGCGGCCAGCACGCGGATCGTGAAATAGGTGGACGTGACCTCCGCGACACCCGGCGACGGCGCCATCAGGAAGAGCCCGGCAGACAGCAGCAACGGCGAGAGCAATGCGATTCCAAGCCCGCAACAGAGCGCGATGATCAGAGAGCGCCAGTAGACCGCCTGTTCCTCGCGCCGATCGCCGCGGCCGAAGGCCTGCGCCACGAGGCCGGTGGTGGAGGCGCGCAGAAAATTGAAGCTGCCGAGCAGAAGATCGAAGATCACCGCGCCGATGGCCATGCCGGCAAGCGCATCCGCCGAGCCGAGCCGGCCGGCAACCGCCGTGTCGGTCAGCCCGATCAGCGGCGTCGTCAGGAAACCGAGCGTCATGGGAATGGCGATCGCCAGCACCAGCCGGTGCGTCACCTTGAAGGGACCTGCGCCCTCGTTTTCGCTTGCTGCCGTCGCGCTCATGCCCTGCCCTCTACTTGGCACTCATCAGGATCGGCGTCACCGGCACGAGGCGGAGCGCGCGAACCATGGAGGCCGTGAGCATCTTGTACTTCTGAAAATGCGGCGTGGCGAGGTGGGCCTGATACGCGCTTTCATCGGCATAGACTTCCAGCAGCCGGATCTTCTCCGGCGCTTCGACAAGGGAAACCGCATGCAGCATCAGGACGCCCGGTTCGAGCCGAACGGATGCTTCGATTTCTTCCGCAAGCAAGGCTTTGTACGCATCGAGCTGCGCGGGATCGATTTCAAGCTCGGCAATCCGGACGATCTGCTGATCTCGATTTCGGTCCACGCGCCGCTCCAATTGCTACGAATATGGAAACTCAGCCCGAAAGCACCATCGCCCAGTAAGGCCGGTTGCCGGACGAGGGATTGGACACCACCGCAACGCCGAGGCCCTGAAAACTCTTCCCCAACATGTTTTCCAGATGTTTTGGTGAACGATACCAGGCATCGAAGGCTTCTGTCGCACTATCCTGCCCCGCGGCGATGTTTTCCGCCGCCGGCAGCGCCACCTCCATGCCCTTCATGCGCTTGGCGAAATTGGCGCCGAAGCCGATATTGTGCTCCATCTTGCCGGCAGAGGCCATGCGGCTTGCCTGGTCCATCGCCGCACGCTGCGCCGCCTTGTCGATAGAAAGCGCCGGCAGGCCGCGGTCGGCCCTCAGTTTGTTGACGAGAGCAAGCGAGGTCGGCGTCTGGTCGCTGCCAGTGCCGGCCGACGGGCTCAAAACGCTGGTGGTGGAGCAGCCCGCGGCAAGCGCTGCGGCGGCCACGGCGGAGGCGGTGAGAAAAGAACGGCGGGACAGCATGATCAGCGGCGATAGCTCACGAGGCGGATGAGGATGAAGACCGGTATGACGATGACGGCACCGAGCAGCAGGTAATCACCGAGGCGCCCGAGCGTCTTGAAGCCGGTGTTCCACAGGTCGAGGAAGAAATCGCGCACCGCAAACAGAATATCGTCCGGGTAAAGCCCGAAGATCGACATCAGGAAGCCCACCGCCACCGACAGGATCAGGAGCTTGATGAGCACGCGCAGGGGGCTGTCGCCAAGAAACCCGTTCACGCCATTCGACATCCGCTGATTCTCCAAAAATTCGTGTCCTTCAGATAAGCGCTCAACCCTTGCGCCGCAAGCAATGGTCGCCGGTCCGAGAATTCGCTTGCCTTTTGCCGCGGCCCTGCCATGTAGCGTCGCAGTTCCCCGTTTCCGAGCCCCCCGACAAGCACCGATGACGAGCCCGCATTTTTCCTCCGGCGATCTCATCGCCGACCGTCGCGCCGACTATGCCCGCATGTTTGCGGAATCGGGCGAGTTCGCGGAGGCATACGAGGTCATGGAACAGGCGCTCGAACAGGTACCGACCTGGGCCGCCGGCTGGTTCCGGCTCGCCGAATATGCCGAGAAATCGGGCCGCAAGGAGGCGGCGACCGCCGCACTCGAAAAAGTCGTGGCCCTCGACCCGACCGACATTTTCGGCGCCGGCCTGAAACTTGCCGTGCTGGGCGCCGCAGAAGCCCCCGCCGCGCCCCCGAGCTCCTATGTGGAACGCCTCTTCGACGACTATGCCAACCGCTTCGACACGGCTCTCGTCGAGCGGCTGGACTACACCGTGCCGCAGACGCTCGCCCGCCTCGTGCGCAAGCATGCCGACGAAGACGCACGGTTCGACCTCGTTTCGGATATCGGCTGCGGCACCGGCCTGTTCGGCGTGGAAATCCGTGCCCATGCCGGCAGTCTCGAAGGTTTCGACCTGTCCGCCGGCATGCTGGCGAAAGCAGGGGAAAAGGCGGTCTACGATCATCTGGCGCAGGTCGACCTGTCGCTGCCGGCGCAAACAAGTGGCCTCTTTGCCGCGGCAGTGGACGCGCGCGCCGACCTCGTCAGCGCTGCCGACGTGCTGATGTATCTCGGCGATCTCGCAGAGGTTTTCCCGAGCGTCGCCCGGCTTGTCAAACCCGGCGGCCTCTTCGCCTTTTCCGTCGAGGACGGCGGCGAGGGCGATGCGCCCCTGCTGCGCCCGTCGCTGCGCTACGCCCATCCGGAAGCCTTCATCCGCCGACGGATGGTGGAAAACGGCTTCGACCTCGTCGCGCTGGAAAAGAGCGTGATCCGGCGGGATGCCGGCCAGCCGGTGCATGGCCTGCTCTTCCTCGCGCGGCGGCAGGGATAAGCTTGCACGGGCGGCGGCGCCCTATACAACACAAAGACCATCGGAGATCAGGCATGGACGTTGACAAGCGGCGTTACGGCTTCTGGAACCCCACCCCGACCCGCCATACCCCGCTGGAAGATGCGCAGGGCCTGTTTGCGAGCAGCATGATCGCCGCACTCGGCCTCGCCTTGATGAGTAGCGCCGGGCTGGTGGCAAGCGGCACGGCCGGCGTCGCCTTCATCCTGCACTATCTCACCGGCTACAGCTTCGGCCTCTTCTACACCGTCGTGAACATCCCCTTCTACGTGCTGGCGCTGAAGCGCCTCGGCTGGGCCTTTACGATCAAGACCATCATCGCCGTCTCGCTCACCTCCGTCATCACCGAGCTGCAACCCCATTTCGTGCGCATCGAGAGCATCGATCCGATGTGGACGGCGGTGCTGGCCGGCATCCTGCTCGGCTTCGGCCTGCTCGGCCTCTACCGCCACCGCGCCAGCCTTGGCGGCGTCGGGGTACTCGCGGTCTACCTGCAGGAGCGTTTCGGCATCCGCGCCGGTCTCGTCCAACTTGCCTTCGATCTTTTCGTGCTGGCCGCCGCCTTCCTGGTCGCCCCGCCCTTCATCGTGCTCTGCTCGGTCGTCGGCGCCGTGGTGCTGAACCTGTTCCTTACCGTCAACCACCGCGCCGACCGCTACATCGCCATGTGAACCTATTTTTGCCGAAGCCGCTTCACATTCGGTTGCCCGTCACTAGCTTAGGCGCGTGAACACATTCGATTCTGCCGCCGGCCTTGCTCTTTTGCCAAAACCCTTCACCGACTGGTTTTCGGCCAAGGGCTGGCAGCCGCGTGCGCATCAGCTGGAGCTGCTCGCGCGGGCGTCGGGCGGTGAAAGCCTTCTCCTCATCGCTCCGACCGGCGCGGGCAAGACGCTGGCGGGTTTCCTCCCTGCCCTGACCGATCTCACGCGTCGCGGAAAAATCCCGCCAGGCAGTCCCTTCACCGGCATTCACACGCTCTACATCTCGCCTTTGAAGGCGCTTGCCGTCGATATCGAGCGCAACCTGATGAAGCCCGTTTCCGAGATGGGCCTGCCGATCTCGGTCGAGACCCGCACCGGCGACACGCCGCAGGCCAAGCGCCAGCGCCAGCGGCTCAGCCCGCCGGACATCCTGCTGACGACACCGGAACAGGTGGCGCTGCTGATCGCCAACGGCGAGGCGGAGCGGTTCTTCAAGGACCTGAAATACGTCATCTTCGACGAGCTGCATTCGCTCGTCACCTCCAAACGCGGCCATCTGCTGTCGCTTGGCCTCGCCCGGCTGCGCCGTCTTGCGCCGGGGCTGCGCACCATCGGGCTTTCGGCGACGGTCGCCGAGCCGATGGACCTTCGCCGCTGGCTGGTCGCGCAGCAGCCGGACAGGGAAACCCATGCCGGCCTCGTCACCGCACCCTCTGGCGCGAAGCCGATCATCACCATCCTCAAGAGCGAGGATCGCGTGCCGTGGTCCGGCCATTCGGCGAAGTACGCCATGCCGGAGGTCTATGAGGCGATCAAGGCGCACAGGACGTCGCTGCTCTTCGTCAACACGCGCAGCCAGGCGGAAATTCTCTTCCAGGCGCTCTGGAGCATCAACGAGGACACGCTGCCGATCGCACTGCACCACGGCTCGCTGGATGTCGGCCAGCGCCGGAGGGTGGAGGCGGCCATGGCGGAAAACAAGCTGCGCGCCGTCGTCGCCACCTCGACGCTCGATCTCGGCATCGACTGGGGCGACGTCGATCTCGTCATCCATGTCGGCGCGCCAAAGGGTGCCTCGCGGCTGGCGCAGCGCATCGGCCGCGCCAACCATCGCATGGACGAGCCGAGCCGCGCGATCCTGGTTCCCGCCAATCGTTTCGAGGTGATGGAATGCCAGGCGGCCCTCGACGCCAATTACCTCGGCGCGCAGGATACGCCGCCGGTCGGCCAGGGCACGCTCGACGTGCTCGCCCAGCACGTGCTCGGCATGGCCTGCGCCGCGCCCTTCGACGAAGACGTGCTGTTTGCCGAAATCACCTCCGCCTCGCCCTATACCGATCTGCCCCGCGAAAAGTTCGGCCGGATCGTGCAGTTCGTCGCGACCGGCGGCTATGCGCTAAAAACCTACGAGCGCTATGCCCGCATCCGCAAGACGGTGGACGGGCTCTGGCGCGTCTCCAATCCGGGCGTTGCCCAGCAATACCGCCTGAACCTCGGCACGATCGTCGAAATGCCGATGCTGAACGTGCGCATGGTCAAACGCGGCGCAAAGGGCACCATCGGCCGCGGCGGCGCCTCACTCGGCAAGGTGGAGGAATATTTTCTCGAAATGCTGGCGCCCGGCGACACGTTCCTGTTTTCCGGAAAGGTGCTGCGTTTCGAGGGTATCCGCGAAAACGAATGTCTCGTTTCCCAGGCCTTCTCGCTCGACCCGAAGGTTCCGGCCTACGCCGGCGGCAAATTCCCGCTCTCTACCTACCTCGCCGATCAGGTGCGCAGCATGCTGGACGACCCGCAGCGCTGGGGCGCACTGCCCGAGCAGGTGCGCGACTGGCTCGCCCTGCAACGGGATGTTTCAGCCCTGCCGAAGCGCGACGAACTGCTCATCGAAACCTTCCCGCGCGGCAGCCGCCACTACATGGTCGCCTATCCTTTCGAGGGACGGCTGGCGCATCAGACGCTCGGCATGCTTTTGACGCGCCGGCTGGAGCGCGCCGGCCGCCGGCCGCTCGGTTTCGTCGCGACCGACTATTCGCTCGCCATCTGGGCGCTCGACGATCTCGGCTACACATTCGCAGTCGAACGCCCGTCGCTCGAAAACCTCTTCGACGAGGACATGCTGGGCGACGACCTGGAGGCCTGGCTCGACGAAAGTTTTATGCTCAAGCGCACCTTCCGCAATTGCGCCGTGATTGCGGGTTTGATCGAGCAACGCCATCCGGGCAAGGAAAAGACCGGGCGGCAGGTCACCGTTTCCGCCGACCTGATCTACGACGTGCTGCGCAGCCATGAGCCGGACCATATCCTGCTTGAAGCTACGCGCAGCGATGCAGCGGCGGGGCTTTTGGATATTCAGCGATTGGGCGATATGCTGATGCGAATCAAGGGCCACATCACGCACCGGCGGCTCGACCGCATTTCACCGCTCGCCTTGCCGATCATGCTGGAAATCGGCAAGGAACCGGTGGCGGGCGAGGCGCAGGATTCGCTGCTGGCAGAAGCAGCCGAAGACCTGATCGCCGAGGCGATGGGCGAGACGCAGATTTAGGAATAGAACGCGCATGCAGAGGTTGGCTCTGGCATCGATGGGCATACAGGATTTCGACGCCGTCTCGGCGCGCACCGTCGTCGCGGGCGTGGAAGCCGTGTGCGATCCGCTCGGCGCGCTCTACCTGCCGGAAACCCGCCTGCTCGTCGTCTCGGACCTGCATCTCGAAAAGGGCGCGGCCTTCGCGCGCCGCGGCATGATGCTGCCGCCCTACGATACGCTGGCAACGCTCAAGGTGCTGGAAGCCGTCATCACCCGGCACGATCCGGCAATCGTCGTCAGCCTAGGCGACAATTTCCACGATCGTATCGGCTCCGCCCATCTTCCGGAGATTTTCCGCAGCAAGATCACGGACCTTGCACGCGGGCGCGACTGGATCTGGATCAACGGCAACCATGATCCGGACGGCACTGTCGACCTGCCCGGCCAATCCGCCGACGAACTGCACTATGCCGGCCTTGCCTTCCGCCACGAGCCGTCGCTGATTTCCCCCGCGGGCGAGATCGCCGGACACCTACATCCGGCCGCCACCGTCGTCCGCCGCGAGAAGGCGGTGCGCCGCCCCTGCTTTGCAACCGATGGGAAGCGGATGCTGATGCCCGCCTTCGGTCTGATGACCGGCGGCCTCGATCTGCGCCACAAGGCGATGATCGGTCTCTTCGACCGGCCAAACCTCATCGCCCATATGCTCGGTCGCGACCGCATCTATTCGGTGCGCTTCGCGAACCTGCGCGGTTGATTGCTTCCCGGCGCTAACTTGCCTTCACCAGCCTGAGGATCGTCGATTCCCCGCCGCCTCGCCCTTCCGTCAACGCAAAGACGGTGCCGTCCGGCGCGACCTTCACGTCGCGGATGCGGGCGTCGAGCGGCACGCGTTCCTCGCGGGCCACCTTGTCGCCCTCCATGTGCAAGACGACGAGGCCCTGGCTGACGAGGCCGCCGATCAGGAAGGCGCCCTTCCATTCCGGAATGGCGTCGCCGTTGTAGAAGGCCATGCCGGAGGGGCCGATTACCGGATCCCAGTAATAGACCGGCTGTTCCGTGCCCTGCAGCGTGGTGATGCCTTCGCCGACCGGGCTGCCGCTATATTCGATGCCATAGGTCACCTTCGGCCAGCCGTAGTTCTTGCCCGCCTCCGGGCGGTTCAACTCGTCGCCACCCTTCGGCCCATGCTCGACGGTCCACAGGCGGCCCTGGCCATCCAGCGTGGCGGCCTGCAGGTTACGGCGACCATAGCTCCAGATTTCCGGCAACGCGCCGTCCTGCTTGGCAAAGGGATTGTCGGAAAGCGCCTTGCCCTCCGCGTCGATGCGGAAAACCTTGCCGAAGCCGCTGCCGAGATCCTGTGCTCCGACACGCGTCTCGCGGTCCGAGCGCTCGCCGACGGTCACGTAGAGCTGACCTTCCGGGCCGAAAACCAGCCGTGAGCCAAAGTGCTTGTCGCCGTCATAGGTCGGCATCTGCTGGAAGATCACCTTCAGGTCCTGGAGTGCCAGCTTGCCATCCTCTTCTGTCAGCCGCGCTGAGGCGACCGACGTGCCGTTGCCGCCCTCGCGCGGTTCAGAGAAGGAGAAGTAGATGCGGTTGGAGCTTTCAAAATCGGGGGCCAGCGCCACGTCGAGCAGGCCGCCCTGCCCTTCGGACATGACCGCTGGAACGCCCTCGATCGGCGGGCTTGCCTCGCCGTTTTCCTGCGAGACGACATGCATGGCGCCTTCCTTCGTCGTCACAAGGATGCGCCCGTCGGGCAGGAATTCCATGGCCCAGAGATGCGGCAGGCCTTCCGCCACGACATCGACGCTGATCTCAGGCACCGCATCGGGAAGAGCCGCGCGGGTCTGATTTTCGAAGGCCGGCTTCTGGTCAGGCGCGTTGGCATTTTCGGTTTCGGCCGTCTTTGCCGTCTGGGCGAAAGTCGGAGCAGCCAGAAGTGTGGCGGCGAGCATGGTTCCAGCGAGAAGTGCGTTCGTGCGCATGGTGGTTTCCCTTGTTCGATCGCAAACGAGACGGCGGGCCGCGTCCGCAACCCACCCTAGCGCCGCAAGGGGTCAACACCGTGGTTTGTTTCAACACATCTCTTCAAGAAATGTTTATCAGGCCGTAGCCGGTGCATAGCGCGCGAGAATTGCACCATTCGAAAGCGGCTTGGCTTCGACCAGATCGAAATCGCGCCGCGCGCCTTCCTTGAAGAAGGGCGTGCCCTTGCCGAGCTGTACCGGCACGATCGCCAGCATCACCTCGTCGACGAGACCGGCCTTCAGGAGCGAATCCGTCAGGTCGGCGCTGCCGAAGACGTAGATCGTCTTGTCGAGCGCCTGCTTGCGCCTCGTGATCTCGCCGACAATGTCGGCCGTCATTTCGGTGTTGTTCCAGTCGGACGATGTGATCGTGCGCGAGGCAACAAGTTTCGGCAGGGCATTCATGTAGGCCTTCACCTCGCCCTCGCCCTCGTCCTCCGCCGTCGTCCAGTAGGCCTTCATGCCCTCATAGGTGACACGGCCGAAGACGAGCAGACCGGCGGAAGCGCCGAAGTCGCTGCTGAGCTTTTCCAGCTCCGGTCCCCAGGCTCGGTTATGAAAGTCGAGGTCCCATTTCTTCTCGCCCTCGAAGAAGCCGTCGAGCGTCACGAGGTTCCAGACGATTACCTTTGCCATCTCCATTTCCTCCGTGGTGGTGCCGCTTTTCTAACCAGTTGCGATTTGCAACTGGTTGATAGATAGCAAAACCGATTGTACTCTGCAAGCAGTTTTGGAGATCCTGATGAAAGACACCCATCGTTCCGGCTGCCCGATCAACCTGACACTTGAAATCCTCGGCGACCGCTGGAGCCTGATCATTCTGCGCGACATGATGTTCGGCAACCGCCGGCATTTTCGCGAACTGCTGACGAAATCGGAAGAAGGTATTGCTTCGAACATTCTCGCGGACCGACTCCGCCGTCTTGTCGATGAAGGCCTGATCAGCAAGGCAGACGATCCGAGCCACAAGCAGAAGGCGCTCTACAGCCTCACCGAAATGGGCATCGCGCTGGTGCCGGTCTTCGCCATGATGGGCGCCTGGGGCCGGCGCTTCCTGTCGGTGACGGAGGACCTGTCGATCCGCGCGGAGCTGCTGGAGGATGGCGGCCCGGAGATGTGGGACGCCTTCATGGAGGAGCTGCGTGCCATCCATATGGGCAGCCCGCCGCCGGCCCGCTCGGTCTTCGGAGAATTGCAGGCCGCCTACGCGGCGACGGTCGCGCGCAGCGTCAAATCGACAGCGCCGGCTTGACGGATGCCGGCCTGTTGATTTCCATCAAGGCCACAGCCGGTTCGCACCCTAGATTGGGCAAAAAGGAGATCGCGTCATGTACAAGCATATTCTCGTTCCGACGGACGGTTCGGAACTGTCCTCGGCCGCCGTCGAGCAGGCGCTTCAGCTTGCCAAGGCGCTTGGTGCGAAAGTGTCGGTCATGACGGTGGCCGAGCCGCTGCACATCCTGCCGATTACGCCCGACAAGGTGATCAACGTGCGGGCGGAATACGAGGAACAGGTGCGCCAGGAGGGCCTGCGCATTCTTGGCTCGGCGGAAGACAGGGCCGTTACAGTGGGCGTTTCGGCGGCGACGGTGCAGGTGACGGCGGGTGATGCCTGGCAGGCGATCATCGATACGGCCACGGAGCGCGGCTGCGACCTCATCGCCATGGCCTCGCACGGCCGGCGGGGCATCGGCGCCTTCCTGATGGGCAGCGTCACCACCAAGGTGCTCAGCCACTCGACCATCCCGGTGCTCGTCTACCGTTCCTGACCTCAATCCTTGCGGTAGACGACGCTGGCGAGCCAGCCTGTAAGAAGGGCGAGAAAGACGGAAAAGGCGCCATAGGCGAGCGAATTGTTGTAAGCGGCATTGGAGATCATCTGCTCGATGCCGGTCTTCATCACGCGCAGGGGCAGCGCCTTCTCGGCGATGAACACGCCATCACGGAAGAGATGCGCACGCACGACATGGGTGCCGTTCGGCACGCTCGCCGGCAGCCGCACCGTCGCCTTGAACAGACTGGCGCTGATGAACTGCACGCCACCCGGATCCTTCTGGTAGAACCCGCCGCTCTCCTTCAGCCGCCGGAACGCGTCACGGAACTCGGTGAGGTTGCTGCCGTCGCCGAGATAGCCGACGGGCGACAGGCGGATATGCTGGATGCCGACACCGACGCCGTTCAGCATAGCGGGCTCGGCGATCGTCTCGACATCGCGCGTGCTCGACAGCGAATAGGATTCCGGTACCAGCTCGAAGGTCATCGAGCGGCGGTTGACCCAGATGCCGAAGATGCGCTCCTTCACGCGCACCGTATTGTTGTCCTTCGGCCCTTCGAGCGCCACGACGATGTCGTACTTGCCTTGAGCCAGCAGGGCGGGATCATAGTTTTCGATCGCCCCGAAGATCGTCAGGTCGGCACCGCGGAAATCCGAGGAAATCGCGATCTCGTCCGTCGAAATGCCGATCTCGAGCTTTTCGGGAAACTCCACCGGCCTGTCTTCCAGCACCTGCGCGGCGGCGGGAAAAGCAAGACCAAGCGCCAGCAGGAGGGCTGCTATCGCTCTCATCGATAGACCCCCTCGCTGACGACGGAGTAGAGATCCCGCGGGGTGACGACGAGATCGACCGCCAGACGGGCGCCGACGGCCAGAACCAGCAGCGCCAGCAGCGCGCGCAGCTGTTCGCCGCGCAGCCTCTGGCCGACCCGCACGCCATATTGCGCGCCGATCACGCCCGCCACCATCAGGATGAAGGCCAGAACGATATCGACCGAATAGTTCGTCGTCGCCTGCACGATCGTCGTGTAGGCGGTGACGAAGATGATCTGGAACAGCGAGGTGCCGACGACGACATTGGTCGGGATGCGCAGCAGATAGATCATCGCCGGCACCATGATGAAGCCGCCGCCGACACCCATGATGGAGGTGAGGATGCCGATGCCGAAGCCGAGCCCGATCACCGGAATGACGCTGAGATAGATCTTCGACTTCTTGAAACGCATCTTCAGCGGCAGGCGGTGTACCCAGCTGTGCTGGCCGGGGCGGCGCAGCGAGACCGGCTGATTGGTGGCCGCGCGGCGCAGCGCCCGGATGCTTTCGAGCAGCATCAGTGTGCCGACGGTGCCGAGCAGCACGACGTAGAGCAGCGAGATGACGAGGTCGAGCTGGCCGACGCTGCGCAGGGCCGCGAAGATCCATATGCCGACGGTCGCACCCGCAAGACCACCGGCAAGCAGCACCGTGCCGAGCTTGATGTCGAGCGTGCCGCGCCGGAAATGCGAGAGCGCGCCGGATACCGACGAGGCGACGACCTGGTTGGCGCCGGTCGCAACCGCGACGATTGGGGGGATGTTGTAGAAGATCAGCAGCGGCGTGATCAGGAAGCCGCCGCCGACGCCGAACATGCCGGACAGAAAACCGACGGCCGCGCCCATGCCGAGAATAATGAAGATATTCACCGAGAGCTCTGCGATGGGCAGATAAACAGTCACAACGATACCCCGATCGGCAATTTTCCCCGCACGAGCGGGCTTATTCTCGCAGTCGCATTCACCTTCGTTACCTCCCGACGAGACACGCCATCGGCAAGCTGCGGATGCACGGAAGCGCCGCGCCGCGGGAAGGGAGGCCCCCTCCATCGGCCGGTCGCGCCTTGCATCGCGCAAGGATCGGTCCTGTCGGCGCAGCCAATGCGGCGTGCCGTTGCCGCCCTCTAGGATAAGACGTCTGACGGACGCGTATCATCTTGGAGCGACACATAATTTTTCTACTGCATAATTCCTGAAATCAGGGCCGATTTAAGGATAAGACGTGCAGCGCATACAAAATGCCACAGCGACCTTTGCGCATCATTAACGACGCGCGGTGCTGTGGTGAGCGTCATGCCCGTGAGGGTATGGTCAAGTCAACCGGAGAACCCGCTTGCGCGGGTTCCCGGCATGTGACCGATCAGCTCGGCTGCTTGTTGCGCTTCAGCAATTCCGTCACCAGCGCATCGTCGATCTCGCCGGTTTCCTTCTGGCCGACCGACTTCTGGAAGGACTTGATCGCGGCAACCGTCTTCTTTCCCATCGCGCCATCCGGCGTGCCGGCATTGAAGCCATTGTTGTTGAGGATCGCCTGGATGTTGCGGATCGCCTTCTTCATGTCGACGCTGGCGGTCTTCGTCGGCTTGCCGACCCATTCGTCCGGCAGGTCGGCGGAATTGGTCTTTTCGTCGAGCGGCTGCGGCTTCCACAGTTCCATCTTCGCCTTGGCGCTCGTCAGCTGTTCCGGACGCATGGCGTTCGCCACCTCGTCGCGCTTCTCGGCCGCGTCCTTGTCGCCGTCGCGGGCGGCGATGGCGAACCACTTGTAGGATTCTTCCAGGTCCTGCTTCACGCCGTTGCCACGTGCATAGAGGATGGCAAGGTTGAACTGGCTGTCGCGCACACCGAACTCGGATGCCTTCTGGAACCACTTTGCCGCGCCGTCGAAGTCGGGCTGCGCCGTGCCGATGCCGGTCGCGAGCAGAACCGCGAGGTTGTGCATGGCGCTCGCATTGCCCTTGTTGGCGGCGACTTCGTACAGTTCACGAGCGCGGGCAAGGTCGCGCTCGATGCCCTGGCCCTTTTCATAGAGGTTGGCAAGGCGGTATTCAGCCGGCGCAAAGCCGCGAGCGGCGGAAAGCTCGTACCAGCGGGCGGCTTCCGCGAGATCCGTGGCAACGCCACGGCCGTCCGTGTAGCGCGCGCCGATTTCGAACAGCGCCAGCGGGTCGCCCTCCGTCGCCGCCTTGGAGAGCGAGGCCGGGGTGATGACGTCGGGAACGACGATCGCCGCCGTCTGGGTCTGGTCGACCGGCGCGGTCTCCGTAGCAGCGCTGGTGTCCTTGGCGTCCGTAAGCGGCTCGGCTTCCGGCGTGGTGACCGGCTCGAAGCCTGCGGTCGCATTGTCGTCGGTCGTGGCCGGAGCCGTCAGCGCATCAGAGCCGGTCGCGGAGGTGTGCGTCGGCGGGGTCTCGATAACGGGGTCCGTGTCAGCGCTTTGCTCCATCTCGTTGCCAGCAAGGCCGCGCTCGTCGGCGCTCTCGACAGGTGCCGGATCGGTCACCGCCTCATTGCCCACAACAGGTGCAGCGGCGGTGTTGGCCGTCACGGCTTCGCCCGAGCCCGTCGTGGTTTCGACCGGTGCGGCCTCGTTCGTATTGATCGCGGTCTGCTCAACGACGACCGGTGCCTCGTCACCCGTCACCAGCGTGCTGACCAGCGGATAGGACATGATCGCCAAAAGCACGGCGCCGACGGCAAGCAGGATCGGACGGCGGTGACGCGACAGGGCGGAGGCCGGCTTTTCGCCCTTTGCCACCTTATCGTCCTTCTTGGCCGGGGCAACGCGGGAGATCGCGTCGGTTTCCTCGGCGGCAACCTTAGCGGCACGGCGGGCGGCCGCGATCTGCTGGGCCGCCTTGTCGCCGTCGACGCCGGTTGCCGGGCGGTTGCCCGAAGCCTGGCCGGCGCGCACGCGCTCCAGGATACGGCGGACGTCGGGCACGCCGGAGCCCGGCTCCAGCAGCTGGTTGGCTTCTTCAGGCGCCAGCTCGTCAGTGGGGTCGATCGACGGCGTCGGATCGATCTGTCGGCGCTCGGTCGGCACCGTGGCGTCCTTGCGACCCGGCACGAGGCGGCGCTTCAAGCCGGCCAGCAGGCCGACCTTGGGCTGCACGTTTGCCGTCTCGTCACCGGTCGGCACAACAGCCTGTCCCGCGATTTCCTCGGCCGGCGCGGCACGCTCGGGAACCGGGATGTTCTCGACCTCGATCTCGGCGTAGCGGCTTTCCTCGCGCGGCTCCTCGACTTCGGCCTGGCGGATCTCGCGCGTGCCGAAGCCGTCATCGTCAAAAGGGTAGTCGTTACCGTATGGGTTGGAGGCGCGCTCGTCGTCGCGGCCGAAATCCATGGCCGGCATTTCGGCGCGCGGCATTTCTGCACGGGGTTGGATGGCCTCGCGGCGGCCGAAGGTTTCGCGCGGCGCGTCGAGCTGTTCCAGGCGGCTGGCGATCTGCACCAGCGTGTCGTGCAGTGCATCGAACGTGCGGGCGGTGCGGTCCTCGCTCGACCGGGTCAGCTCTTCCAGAGCGCGCAGGTCGTCGGCAAGGCCGGCGATCGCGTCCATGTCGGTCGAAGCGGAGGCCGCGGGGCCGGCATGGCGGTAGGCTTCCATAACCGCTTCCGCGGCCTGGCGGGCGGCCTCGACGATATATTCGTCGTTGGTCGCCATATAGTCCTCGATCGTCGCAAGACGGTTCTCGACCTCGGCGGGCATGGCTGCGACCGTGGAAGACGGCGTGCTGATCAGCGTGGAGAGATGCGCGATCTGTGCTTCGAGGCCACGCAGCGCTTCATGATCGCCGACGGGGGCGACGCGGGTCGCATCCAGCCGGTCGGCGATTGCCGAGAGCCGGCCTTCGATATGCGAGAAGCGGTCTTCCTGGAATGGCGTGCCGACGGGCGTATCGAGGCCATCGATGCGGCGGGCGAGTGCGTCCAGGCGCTCGGCCAGCAGGTCGTTGACGCTGCCCTGGTCGAGCGCGTCGATCTTGCGGGAAATGTCGGAGAGATAGAAGGCGAGGTCTTCGTTCTCGCGAACCGGGGCAGCTTGCTGGCTCTGTTCCAGCATCAGCGAAAGCTGCTCGATGCGCTCTTCGAGACGCAACGCTGCACGCTCGTTCGACAGTTCCTCGATACGGCCGGCGAGCGCATCCAGGCGCAGGCCAAGGCCCTGTTCCTGCACGGGCGCCGGGCGGTGCGCCATCACGTCGAGCTGGCTGGCGAGGTCGGCGATGCGGCTTTCGAGGCGCTGCATCATCGGATTGTCGGTAACCGACGACTGCTGCATGCGGCCTGCGGCGGCAATCGCGCGGCTGATCTCGTCGAGGCGCATATCCAGCCCCTCGAACTGCGTCGTGACGGCGGAGGCGAAACGGCCGTCGTCCGGCTTGGCCTGGCGCGCCAGCATGTCGATGGCGCGGGCGATGGTCTCCATCTTGCCTTCCAGCGCATGGATCGCCGGAGTGGCGCTGACCGCGCCGATCTGGTTCTTCAGTTCATCGAGCCGATAGGCAAGCGCCACCAGTTCGTCGTCGCGGGTCTGGTCGAAGGCCGAGAGCTTCTTTTCGACGCCGGTCCAGCGATCTTCCATGCGGCGCACGGAATCCTCGCGGGCAAGCCCGTCGAGCACGGAGCGCAGTTCGTCGAATTCGACGCGCAGCCCTTCCGTCTGGCCCGACTGGCGGCCGAGCTGGTTGATGCCGGTGGAGAGCCTGAGCAGCTCCTCGCGCAGGTCGTCATTGTTGCCACGGCCTTCGGCACTCTGGCGGATGCCGCGGATTTCCGAGCGCAGTGACTGCATCTCGCGCTCAAGGCCGTCGGCAATGTCCTTCTTCAGGTCCTGGCGCAGCGAAACGAGCGCCTTGGCGATGTCCTCGACAGAGCCTTCAGCGCGGGCGGGCGCGGCGGTCTGGTGGCTACCATAGGCGGCATGGGCCTGCTGGGCTGCAGCGTAGTGGTCGCCGGAAACCGGGCGGCGCTCGACACGCTGGGCGACACGCTCGCGGCCGCCTTCGATGGCGCGCTGGCGCTGCATGATTTCGGAGACCGGGTCTTCGCGTAGCGGAATGGTGCGCGAGGGTTCGTAACGCGCTGGTTCACCGCGCGGTGCAAGACGCTCCTCGCCCCGTCCGCGCGTGTCGCGGCCGTTTGCCATCAGTCCCTCGATGCGGGCCTCGAGCCCTTCGATCGTGCGATTGAGCGCATCCAGCGAGGATCTTTCGCCTGGGCGTTGCGGGTTTCGCTATCCGTTCATCTTTTGCCTCACTTTGGCGGCCGTCCGGCTGCCGGGAGATACCCTTGAAGGCACTGCCGCCCGGCTGCGCCCTTATTCCATTTTCAGCGGGAGGTTCGTCGCCGCCGTCAAACACCGCATGCGCAGTTGGAAACAGTATCGTCCCTGTCAAATCCGGACTTGCCGCCCGGGGTTCACAGAGGGAAACGAATGATTCCCGATCCCACGCCCTCAAGCGCCACAATTCATGAAACGTGGTAAACAAGGGGTTAACTATCCCGGAAATTTTTTAACGATTTACTCATAGAGTGCTCTTTGGAGGGGAAGACGGCCGGTTGCGGCACAGCAGCCGTCGTTGATGGGAGGTACATCCGGCGCGCTGGCGCCCGTCGCTCCCCCTCGCGTTTCGCGCTTCCGATGAAAAAGTCGCCGCTCTTTGCGTTTTGACGTTTACGCAAACGTCAAAGTTTTATAGTATCCCTCGCCAAGGACCGGACTCATGTCCGTGGGATAGGTGAGGAACGCGAAAAATGCCGATCTACAAGGCCCCCGTGAATGACACGCTTTTCATCCTGAACGACGTTCTGGCGCTCGAGCGGTACAACAACCTGCCTGGCTTTGCCGACGCGACGGGAGACATGGTGGAGGCAATTGCCGGCGAGGCCGCAAAGGTCGCCGAGGAAGTGCTGTTCCCGGTCAATCTCTCGGGCGACCAGGAAGGTTGCGTGCGCAAAGACGACGCCACGGTGACGACGCCCAAGGGTTTCAAGGAGGCCTACGACCTCTACCGCCAGGGCGGCTGGATGGGTCTTGCCGTTCCGGAAGAATTCGGCGGCCAGGGCCTGCCCTATGTGCTGCACACCGCCGTCGGCGAATACATGTCGTCAGCCAACATGGCGCTCACCATGTATCCGGGCCTGACGCAGGGCGCGATCGCCGCGATCCTCGTGCACGGCTCCGACGAGCAGAAGGCCGCCTATCTCCCGAAGATGGTGGAAGGCACCTGGACCGGCACGATGAACCTGACGGAGCCCCATTGCGGCACCGACCTCGGCCTGCTCCGCACCAAGGCCGTGCCGCAGGGCGACGGCTCCTACAAGATTTCCGGCCAGAAGATCTTCATCTCCGCCGGCGACCACGACATGTCGGAAAATATCGTGCACCTCGTGCTTGCCCGCATCGAGGGCGCACCTGAGGGCACCAAGGGCATCTCACTCTTCATCGTGCCGAAGTTCATGCTCAAGGACGATGGCACGCCGGGCGACAAGAATGGCGTCTCCTGCGGCGCGATCGAACACAAGATGGGCATCCACGGCAACGCCACCTGCGTCATGAACTATGACGAGGCGACCGGCTTCCTCATCGGCGCGGAGAACAAGGGCCTCAACGCCATGTTCGTCATGATGAACGAGGCCCGCCTCGGCGTCGGCCTGCAAGGCCTGTCGATTGCCGAAGTCGCCTACCAGAACGCCGCGAGCTATGCCCGCGAACGCCTGCAGGGCCGCTCGCTCTCCGGCGTGAAGAACCCCAATGGCAAGGCCGATCCTCTCATCGTGCACCCGGACATCCGCCGCACGCTGATGACCATCAAGGCCTGGACCGAGGGCGGCCGCGCCTTCACGCTGTGGACCGCGCTGAAATCCGACATCGCCCACCGCTCCACCGACGAGGCGGAACGCCAGGCCGCCGACGACATCCTCGGCCTGATGACCCCGATCCTCAAGGGCGTGCTCACCGACAAGGGCTTCGACCACGCCGTCATGGCCCAGCAGGTCTTCGGCGGCCACGGCTATATCGAAGAACACGGCATGAGCCAGTATGTGCGCGATGCGCGCATCGCCATGATCTACGAGGGCGCCAACGGCATTCAGGCACTCGACCTCGTCGGCCGCAAGCTCGGCATGAACGGCGGCCGCGCCGTCATGACCCTCTTCAAGGAAATCGGCGATTTCTGCGAGGAGAATCGCAATGACGAGAAGCTCGCAACGTTCACAAAGAGCCTCAAGAAGGGCTTGAACGACCTGCAGGCCGGAACCATGTGGTTCATGCAGAATGCCATGGCCAAGCCCGACAATGCCGGTGCCGGCTCGACCGACTACATGCACCTCTTCGGCCTCGTCGTCGTCGGCTACATGTGGGCCAAGATCGCCAAGGCTGCCGAAGCAGGCCTTGCCAATGGTGCTGGCGAGCACAAGGATTTCCTGAAGAACAAGCTGATCACGGCAAGATTCTTCATGGAGCGTCTGATGCCGGAAACCACGCTGCGCAAGACCCGCATCGAGGCCGGCGCAGACACGACGATGGAACTGGCTGCCGAAGCATTCTGATGCTTCGCCCTCTCCCCCATTGCGGGGCGAGGGGCTAAAGTCGCAAGCCGCGAGCCACGAATTCTAAGGCGCTTCGCGCCGCTAGGGAGAAGAAATCAATGACCGACGTCTTCATCTACGATCATGTGCGCACCCCGCGCGGGCGCGGCAAGAAGGATGGTTCGCTGCACGAAGTGCCGTCCGTCCGTCTCGCCGCCAAGGTTCTGGAAGCGGTGCGTGACCGCAACGGGCTCGATACGGCCAAGGTCGACGATATCGTGATGGGCTGCGTCGATCCCGTCATGGATGCGGGCTCTGTCATCCCGAAGGCCGCCGCCTTCGAAGCCGGCTATTCGACCAAGGCGCCGGGCATTCAGCTGTCGCGTTTCTGCGCCTCCGGCCTCGACGCCGTCAACCTTGGTGCGGCGAAGATCGCCCAGGGCGCTGATGATATCGTGATCGCCGGCGGTGTTGAAAGCATGTCCCGCGTCGGCCTCGGCATGTCGGGCGGCTCGTGGTTCATGGACCCCTCGGTCAACTTCCCCGCCTATTTCATGCCGCAGGGCGTCTCGGCCGACCTCATCGCCACCAAATACGGGTTTACCCGCGACGACGTCGACGCCTATGCCGTCGAGAGCCAGAAGCGGGCGGCGCACGCCTGGGAGAAAGGCTACTTCAAGAACGCCGTCGTGCCGGTGAAGGACATCAACGGCCTGACGATCCTTGCCCATGACGAGCACATGCGCCCCGGCACCGACATGCAGGCGCTCGCCTCGCTCAACCCCTCCTTCCAGATGCCCGGCGAGATGGGCGGCTTCGAAGCCGTCGCCATCCAGGCCCATCCGGAAATCGAAGGCATCAACTACGTCCACCACGCCGGCAATTCGTCGGGCATCGTCGATGGCGCTGCCGCCGTGCTGCTCGGCTCGAAAGAGGGTGGCAACATCCTCGGCAAGAAGGCGCGCGGCCGCATCAAGGCTTTCGCCAATATTGGTTCCGATCCGGCCCTCATGCTGACCGGCCCGGTCGACGTCACGGAAAAGCTGCTCGCCCGCGCCGGCATGACGCTTTCCGACATCGACCTCTTCGAGCTCAACGAAGCCTTCGCCGCCGTGGTTCTGCGCTACATGCAGGCCTTCGACATCCCGCACGACAAGATTAACGTCAACGGCGGCGCCATCGCCATGGGCCATCCGCTCGGCGCCACGGGTGCGATGATCCTCGGCACGGTGCTCGACGAACTGGAACGCCGCGACCTCAACACCGCCGTCGTCACGCTCTGCATCGGCGCCGGCATGGGCACAGCGACGATCATCGAACGGGTCTGAGATGGGCGATGCGCGGCCGGACCGGGAACTTTACAGGGCCGAGCGACCTGGGGTGCAGCAAGAACTTGCACATCACTATCGCGACAAGGACATGAGGGACGACTACGAGGCCTTTACCAAGGTCAAGACCAAGGAAGAGATGCGTATTCAGCGCGCAGAACTCCGCGGCACGTTTCTCTTCACCATCCTGTTCATCGGCATATCCGGCCTCGCAATCGCCTACCTCTGGTAGGAAAACTTTCTGGGAAGAGGAGCCCATCGTGAGCGACAAGAACTTCATCACCGAAAGGACCTGAGCATGACGAACCCGACCCGCCGCAGCTTCCTCACCCTCATCGGGGCAGGCCTCATCGCCTCCTCCGCCGAGGCAGGTGACAGCTTCGTCCTGTCGGGCACTGTCACCAATGTGGCGAGCGGTCCCGTTCCGGTCGGCCGGCTGACGATCCGGCTGGAGGAGCAGGGCATCATGGATGTTGCCGCACGGCGCATCGCCCAGACCACGGTCATCAGCAAGGGCAACCGGCATTCCATCCGCTTTTCGATGCGGGTGAAGCGCTCGGCGCTCCGCAAGGCGGTCGCACCGGGCTTCACCATCCGCCTCGAGCGCGACGGCCGGCTCATTGCGATCAACACGACGAAACAGGCGTACGGCGGCAGAGGCAAAGCCTCGCTGCACATTGAACCCATTCTCTACTGAGCCCATTCTCTACCGAGGGGGAGAAAACCATGAGCGCATACAAGAATTTCACCATCGAGACCGACGCCGACGGCATTGCGCTGGTCACCTGGGACATGCCCGACAAGTCGATGAACGTCTTCACCATCGAGGTGATGGACGAACTGTACAAGATCATCGACCAGGTGGTGGCAGACGCCGCCGTCAAGGGCGTGGTCATCACGTCTGGAAAATCCTCCTTCTCCGGCGGCGCCGATCTCTCCATGATCAAGGCGAGCTTCGACCTCCTGAAGGACGCGAAGGCGACCGATCCGGCCACCGCCGTCGAAAAGCTGTTTGAAGCCACCGGCCGCATGACCTGGCTGTTCCGCAAGCTCGAAACCTGCGGCAAGCCGTGGGTTTCCGCCATCAACGGCACCTGCATGGGCGGCGCCTTCGAAATGTCGCTCGCCTGCCACGGCCGCGTCGCTTCGAATGCCAAGTCCGTCAAGATCGCGCTTCCGGAAGTCAAGGTCGGCATCTTCCCGGGCGCCGGCGGCACCCAGCGCGTGCCGCGCCTTGCCAATGCGCAGGACGCCCTCCAGATGATGACGACCGGCTCGTCGCTGACGGCCGCGCGCGCCAAGGCAATGAACCTCCTGCATCAGGTGGTCGAGCCCGACCAGCTCATCCCGGCTGCCAAGCAGCTCATCAAGGACGGCCTGAAGCCCGTCCAGCCGTGGGACGAAAAGGGTTTCAAGGCCCCCGGCGGCGGCATCTGGACGCCCGCTTCCGCCCAGCTCTGGCCGGCTGCCCCCGCCATCCTGCGCCGCGAAACCGCCGGCAATTATCCGGGCGCGCTCGCCATCCTCAAATGCGTCTATGAAGGCCTTCAGGTGCCCTTCGAGACGGGCCTGAAGATCGAGCAGCGCTACTTCACGCACATCCTCCAGACGACCGAAGCCTTCTCGATGATCCGGTCACTGTTCATCTCCATGCAGGAGCTCGGCAAGGGTGCGCGCCGCCCGGCCGGTGTGCCGAAGTCGGAGATCAAGAAGGTCGCCGTTGTCGGCGCCGGCTTCATGGGCGCTTCCATCGCCTACGTCACCGCCGCTGCCGGCATTCCGGTCGTGCTCATCGACCGCGACCAGGAGGCGGCCGACAAGGGCAAGGCCCATTCCGAGGGCCTCGTCACCGGCGCCATCGGCAAGGGCCGCCTGTCGAAGGAGGACGGCGAGAAACTGCTCTCCCTGATCACGCCGACGCCGGATTATGCCAACCTCGCCGATGCCGACCTGGTCATCGAGGCCGTCTTCGAAGACCGCAATGTCAAGAAGGAGGTCACCGAGAAGATCGAGGCCGTGCTGCGCGAAGACGCCATCTTCGCCTCCAACACCTCAACGCTGCCGATCACCGGCCTTGCGAAAAACTCCAAGCGTCCGAACCAGTTTATCGGCATCCACTTCTTCTCGCCGGTCGACAAAATGATGCTGGTGGAAGTCATTCTCGGCAAGGAGACGGGCGACAAGGCTCTTGCCACCGCGCTCGACTATGTCGCCGCCATCAAGAAGACGCCGATCGTCGTCAACGACACGCGCGGCTTCTACGTCAACCGCTGCGTCTTCCGCTACATGGCCGAAGCCTATGACATGCTGATCGAGGGCGTGCCGCCGGCAATGATCGAGAATGCCGCCAAGATGGCCGGCATGCCGGTCGGGCCGCTGTCGCTCAACGACGAGGTCGCCGTCGATCTGTCCTACAAGATCTTCAAGGCCTCCATAGCGGACCTCGGTCCGGACTCCGTCGATCCGCGTCATATGGAGCTCGTGACCAAGCTGGTGGAAGGCGAAGGTCGCCTTGGCCGCAAGGCCGGCAAGGGTTTTTACGACTACCCGCCGAAGCCCGCCAAGAAGAAGCTGTGGCCGGGCCTGAAGGACCTCTACCCGCAGCAGAAGGCTGACGATGTCGACATCAAGGTGATCAAGGAGCGCCTGCTCGTCACCATCGCGCTGGAAGCCGCCCGCACCATGGAAGAGGGCATCGTCACCGATCCGCGTGAGGCCGATGTCGGCTCCATCCTCGGCTTCGGCTTCGCGCCCTACACCGGAGGCACGCTGTCCTATATCGACGGGATGGGTGTCAAAACCTTCGTTGCGCTGTGCGAAAAGCTCGCCGCCAAATACGGCAGCCACTTCCAGCCGACGCCGCTGCTCAAGGACATGGCCGCCAAGGGCGAGACCTTCTACGGCCGCTTCGCCCCGCAGGAGAAGAAGGCGGCCTGAGCCGCCTTCCCGACACCATGACGCGGGACCTCTCGCCGCGGCTCCTGGACATCGTCGATGCGCTGCCCCTTGAACCGGGGCAGCGCATCCTCGAAATCGGCTGCGGCCCGGGCGCCATGGCCCACGAGATCGCCCATCGCATCGGCGACGGCCACGTCCTGGCGATCGACCGTTCCGAAACAGCCATCCGGCAGGCCGTTGCCAGATCGTCCGCCGAAATCGCCTCCGGCCGCCTCGCTTTTCGCTGTATCGTCGCCGAGGATTTCGTGCTCGAACCCGGCGAGATGCCGTTCGATCTTGCCGTTGCCATCCGCGTCGGTGCGCTTGACGGGCGCCATCCCGAGGCCGGTCGGCGTGCCCGGGCTCGGATCGCAAAAGCCCTGGTGGCCGGCGGACAGCTCTTCATCGATGGCGGCAAGCCGCTGAAAACCGTTGCGCTCGACGACGCCTAGAAAGTGATCTTCACGGACGGCGCGCTGCGTTTGGCCTCGCCGTGATAGACCGCCTCGATATTGTTGCCGTCGGGATCAAGCAGAAAGGCGGCGAAATAGCCTGGATGGTATGGCCGCTCGCCCGGTCCGCCATTGTCCTTGCCGCCGGCGGAGAGGCCGGCCTCGTAAAACGCCTTCACCATGGCTTGATCTCCTGCCTGAAAGGCCAGGTGATGCCGCCCGGTCAGCTTGCCGGCGGCCGCCTCGCTGTCGATGCTGGAGATGAACAGCTCGTCCGCCCAGAAGTAGTCCTCGCCCGTGCCGCCGATTGGAATTTTCAGCGCGTCGAAGACCGCTTCGTAAAAGCGGCGGCTGGCGGCCAGATTGTGCACGACGAGTTGGATGTGGTCGATAAGGCGGCCGCGATGGAGTTCCCGCGTTTCCATGCCTGACGCTCCCTTGAAGATTAAAGCCTTCTAGCTAGGTCAGCCGCGCCGGGCGTCAACGGTGCCTGTTCCATGCGGAACAACGCGGTGCGGGGCGATGTGGGAAAGTCCGGTCACTGGATGAGAGAGGCTCATCCCCAACCAGAGATCAGGAGAGACCCCATGCGCAAGTTCATCGTTTCCGCCACCGTTGCCCTCGTCGCCGCGGTTTCCTTCGCAGCGCCCTCGCAGGCCGGCTATTACAGCTATGGCTACGAGCCCTACTGCTTCATCAAGAAGGTGAAGTCCTACGACTACTACGGCAACGTCATCATCAAGCGGATCAAGGTCTGCAAGTAAGCTGACGGTTCGCTGACCTCCCCAAAGGCCCGGATGTCCCCTGCATCCGGGTCTTTTGCTTGCAGGGCAAACAAACTCACGCCGCGCGGGAAGGCTCTCCCATGCGGACCAGCAATTCCGCCCGTGTGCCGGCAGGGCGATTGGCATATTCCAGCTTTGCGCCGAGGCTGCCCGCCATCGCACCGATGATCTTGGTGCCAAGGCCGGTGCCGCGCACAGGCCCCTCGCCGCGCCAGCCGATGCCATCATCCTCGACGAAGAGCAGCGCGTTTTGCGCATCGAGCCGGGTGAAGCCGACGCGCACCTCGCCACCCGTTTCGCCATAGGCATATTTGAAAGCATTGGTGACGAGCTCGGTGACGATCACGCCCAGCGAGACGGCGCGGTCGGTCGAAATATGTAACGGCTCCAGCATGCGGTTGAGACGCACGTTGCGGCCCTGGCTCTTCATCGAGGTGTCGAGTTCGGACAGCAGCGTCGAGAGGTAGGCGCCCATGTCGACATTGCGCACATCCTCAGACGTGTAGAGCCGGCGGTGAATGCCGGCGATGGCGGTGATGCGGGCCTGCGTTTCGGCAAGCGCCTCCTTCACCGCCTCGTCGGACGCGCTCGACATCTGCAGCCGGATCAGGGCCGCGACGAGCGCCAGCGAATTGCCGACGCGGTGGTTCACTTCGGCGAGTAGCACCTCGGCCCGCTCCTTGGCGGTGCGGATTTCCTGCTCGGCCCTCAGCTTCGCACGCTTCAGTTCCGCATTCTCCAGCGCCTGGCCAAGCGCGTTGGCGAGCAGCGGCATGAAGTCGTCGCCGACGGACTTGATGACATAATCCGCCGCACCGGCCTTCAGGGCCTCCACGGCGACCTGCGCATCGCTCGAGCCCGTTACATAGACGACCGGAACGGCACCCGGCGCATCGGCAAGCTCCCGAAGAAAGGCAAGGCCTGTACCGGATTTCAGGAAATGGTCGAGCACGACCGTGTCGAAACCGCCCTCGGCAAAAAGCGCGCGGCCGCGTTCCACATCCTCCGCATGCGACACCTCATAGCCGAGGCGGCCGAGCGCACGCTCCGCGAGCCGGGCAAGAATCGGGTCGTCGTCGATATAGAGGATGCGGACGGGGCCTTCCTTCATTTACTGCGTCTCGGGAATCTGGATCACGGAGAAGAACAGGCCGAGCTGGCGGATCGCATGCGCAAAGCTTTCGTATTCGACCGGCTTGGTGATGTAGACATTGGCGCCGAGATCGTAGCAGCGCTGAATTTCCCGCTCGTCGTCCGTCGTCGTCAGGATGACGACCGGCAGGCGCTTGGTGTGGGTGTTGGTCTTGATCTTCTGCAGGATGTCGATGCCCGACATGTCCGGCAGGTTGAGATCGAGCAGGATCAGCAGGAACCTGCCGGCACTGGCAAGACCCGAGCGATCCTTGCCGAGCACGAAATCGAGCGCTTCGGTGCCGTTGGTGAAGGGCACGACCTCGTTGTGCACGCCGGCGCGGCGAATGTTCTTCTCGATGAGGCGCGCATGGCCCTCATCGTCCTCGATCATGACGATTGTGACTTCCTTGCCCAGTCCGTTCATGCCTGCATACTCCTGACAACTTTGCTGAGGTCGGGCGGCAGACGAAGCACGAAGGTCGTCCCCTGCCCGAGTTCGGATCTAACGACAATATCACCGCCAAGATTGCGCATCAGTGAACGCACATGCGCCAGGCCGATACCTTCGCCGGGCCTGTCCTGCGTGCCGGAGCGGCGGAACAGTTCGAAGACCCGCTCGTGATCTTCCGGCGCGATGCCGCGGCCATTGTCGGTGAACTCGATATAGAAGCCGGCCCGGCCCGCATTGCGCGCCTTGACGGAAATGCGCAGCGGCCGATCCGGCGCTTGATACTTGATGGCATTGTCGAACAGGTTGCCGAACACCTGCTCGAGCGACAGCCGGTCGGAAATGACGGTTGGCAGTTTTTCGTCGATGGTGATCTCGCCATCGGATTCGCTGACCTGATGGGTGAGCGCTGCAGCCCCCGTCTCGACGAGCGCCTTGATGTCCACGCGCTCGATCTTGAGTTCGCGTCGCCCGTCACGCGAAATCTTCAGGATGGCATTGATCAGCCCGTCCATCTTCTTGGTGGAGGAGCGGATGAAGCCGATCGCCTCCGGCAGATCCTCGGAAACGGCCCGGCGCGCCTCGAGGATATCGTCCACGCTTGGTGGCTTTTCGTCGGCCAGCACGTAGCCCTGGATGGCAGAGAGCGAGGCTTGCAGCTCGCTGGTAAAGCCCATGATGTTGACGAGGGGCGCGCGCAGGTCGTGGGTGACGATATAGGCGAAGCGCTGGACTTCCTGGTTGGCGCGGATCAGCTCCTCCGTCCGCTCATCGACGCGCTTTTCCAGCGTGGCGTTCAGCGTCTCGACTTCACGGCGGGCGACGACGATGTCGCGCGTATACTGGGCGACAATGACGGCAGCGCCACCCAGTACGCCGATGATGGCAATGGCGCCGATGACCGTCGTCCATTGCAGCGCGCCTGCGGACCACAGCGTATCGATGACGCCCTCCTGCAAGCGCCTGTCCGCATCGGCCATGATGTCACCCAGCTGCGTGCGCAGCTCATCCATGATAAGGCGGCCGCGGTCCGTCTTGACCTGCGCCACGGCTTCGGCCGTGTTGCCTTGCGCGACCGCCTCGACCGTCTCGGCGAGTTCGACGAGCTTTTCCGAGACGAGACGCCTTATGTCAGGCGTGCGCTCGGCATAATGGGGGAAGCGCGACGCTTTTTCTTCAAGCGACCTCTGCCGCTCCGTAACGGCCTTCAGCGCATCATCGTAAGGCTTTCGGAAATTCGCCTCGCCGGTGATCACGAAGCCGCGCTGGCCGGTTTCGGCGTCCTTGATGGTCGAAAGCAGGTCGGCCGCGGCGCTGCGAACCTCGCGCACCTCGATCAGTTCGGCAAAATAGGTCTGCACCTTGCTGACGAGCCAAAGCGACGTGCCGACAATGCCGAGCAACGAGATCATGCCTGCAATCAACAGGATGATAGTCGAGCGCACGAATGCGGCGTTCGATATCGGCATTCCACCCCCCGGTTAGCGCCGTCTACAGGACGGCGACAATATCGTTACAGTGCCCGCTTGCAACCGACGAAGCCGGAAAAGCAGGGAATCTTTTGGTTGTTTCACCCCTTAACGCTCATGTGCGAACCCGTAAACGCCCCGCGAACCGCTCAGTGGCAATGATGATCAAACCGGCGGAAAAGATCAGCACCGCACCGGCGAAGACGTTCGAGCCGGGTACGTCGCTCCAGATGAGATAGCCGAGCGCGAAAGCCCAGACGAGCGAGGTGTACTCAAAGGGCGCCAGCACGGAAACCGGCGCGCGGCGCATGCCCTCGAACAGTGCAAACTGGCCGATGCCGGCAAGTACGCCCGTTCCAGCCATCAGCACGAGGTCAAGGCCGGACATCGGCTGCCAGACGAAGGGCACGACCAGGGCGGTGTAGAGGACGAACAGGCCGCTCGATATGGTCATCTGCACTTGCGTGCGCTCCTGCAGGGCCGTCTTGCGCAGAAGCACCGTCGCGATCGCCCAGAAGATGGCGGCCTGCAAGGCGAGATAGACGGGCAGCGACAGTTCGAGCCCCTTCACCGCGACCCCGCAGGCGACCACGACGCCGACGAAGCCGGTCGCGACGGCAAGCCAGCGGTAGCCCGGCACCTTCTCGCCGAGGATCGGCACGGAAAGGATCGTCATGACGATCGGCGAGGCATAGTAGAGCGTCGTCAACTCGGCGAGCCCGAGATCGCGCGCCGCCGTATAGTAGGAAAGCCAGGCCGCCAGCAGCAGGAGATTGCGCAGGAAAAGCGGTTTCAGCACGGGCGAGTGGCGCGCAGCCGTGAGAATCGGGCGCCCGCCAAAGGCGAAACAGAGCGCAAAGATCGTGACGCTGCGCACGAAAAGGATCTGCCAGACCGGCAGGGCCACCACGAGCCATTTCACGGAAGCGTCCTGCACGGAAAACAGGAAATAGGCAAACGACGTCAGTAGAATGCCGGAAGAAACAGTCTTTTGCACGGGATGAACCTCGACGGCGCGGCAAAGGCGCGCCTCACCCTTGATAGCGCGCCGCTCGACGCCGCGAAAGTGGTAGGAAATCACGGGGAGGAAATTTTTCCCACCCACGGCGTCACGCCTCGTAAACCACCACGAAAAGTCCGGTGACGTGCAAGTTTACACGTGCAAGCACGGCGGGACGGGTATATGCGCGGACCATGGATTCCAAACGACTCGGCTACGCCTTCACCCTGCTTGCGATCCTGATCTTCAGCCTGCAGGACGCCATTTCGAAACATCTCGGCAGTGCCTATCCGCCTGTCTTTATCGCGATGCTGCGCTTCTGGGCTTTTGCCGCCTTCGCCGTGGCGTTGGGCGCACGCAGTCCGGGTGGTTTGAAAGTCGTGGCGGCGACGAAGCGGCCGATCCTGCAAATCCTGCGAGGCATTCTTCTCGCCGTCCAGATCGTCATCACCATCACCGCCTTCACCACCGTTGGCCTCGCCCATTCGCAGGCGCTCCTGGCATCGGGCCCGATCTTCGTCGCGCTGCTGTCAATGCCGCTGCTCGGCGAGCGCGTCGGCTGGCGCCGCTGGACGGCGATCGGTGTCGGCCTGTGTGGCGTGCTGGTCATCCTCAACCCAGCCGGCACCGACTTCGACCTCTCCGTGCTGCTGCCGCTCGCATCCGCGTTGATATTTGCGCTTTATGTAATCGCAACGCGCCTTGTGAGCCGGGATGATACGGCCTCAACAAGCTTCTTCTACACCGGCGTGGCGGGTGCCGCGGCGATCTCCCTCGTCGGACCTTTCTTCTGGACCAATCTTGCCCCTGTCGACTGGCTCTGGATGGGGCTGCTCTGCATCACCGGCATGTCGAGCCACTATTTCCTGATCCGGGCCTACGACCTGCTCGACGCGGCGGCCGTCCAGCCGCTGACCTATCTCCAGGTCGTGCTGGCGGCGATCATCGGCGTCAGCATCTTCGGCGAAACGCTGAACATCAACATGGTTGTGGGCTCCGCCATCGTCGTCGCCGCCGGCATCTTCACCATCTGGCGCGAAAGCATCGTGGCGCGGCGGCGCGCAGCCGAAAATCAGGCGAAAAACGACACAGGAAAATAATCCTTTTTCTTTACTCGCAAACCGTCCTTGGCTATGCTTCCGATCAATCGGACCGGCACTGGCCGGTCCGCCGCCTTGGCAGGGTTACACAACATGTTCTCCCATGACCGGATCTGGGCCGCGATCGACGCCCTTGCCGAACGCAACCGGCTCTCCCCGTCCGGGCTTGCCCGTCGTGCCGGGCTTGATCCGACATCCTTCAACAAATCGAAGCGGCAGGGCGCGGACGGCCGCCAGCGCTGGCCCTCGACGGAATCGATCGCCAAGGTGCTCGACGCGACGGGCGCCTCCATCGACGAGTTCTTCACCTATACCGATGCCGTGCGCGAGGCCGTCCTGCAGCAGGACAGTTTTCCTCCCCAGATCGGCACCATTCCCCTGCTCGGCTTCGCCCAGGCAGGCGCCGGCGGCTTTTTCGACGATGGCGGCTTTCCGGCCGGCCAGGGCTGGGACGTGGTGGAGTTTCCCGCCTCGCCGGCCCACAAGGCGGGTGTCTATGCGCTTGAGGTGCAGGGCGACAGCATGATGCCGCTCTATCGCGACGGCGACGTCTTGATCGTCGAGCCCGGCGCGCAGGTGCGACGCGGCGACCGCGTCGTGGTGAAGACCCGGGAGGGCGAGGTCATGGCCAAGGTGCTGCACCGCCAAAGCCCGCGCACCATCGAACTCGTCTCGCTGAACCCGGACCATCCCAACCGCAACTTCGATATGGACGATGTGGACTGGATCGCCCGTATCATCTGGGCGAGCCAGTAACAGGCTGGAAATGCTCCAACTCAGCCGCCGTAGAGGTTGATCGGGAAATACCGCAAATAGATTTCCTGCAAACGGCCGTTGCGCGACAAAGCCAGCAGGGCGTGATCAATCGCCTCGGCCAGCACGGCGTCCTCCTTGCGGACCATGATGGCCAACCCTTCGCCAAGAAACAGCTCGGACAGATAGGGACCGTCGAAGAGGCGGCAGCAGCCGGCGGAATCCGTCCCGTTCGTCCAGAAGGCCAGTTGCAGGCCATCGCCGAACACCCCATCCACCTTGCCGTCCTTCAAGGCCGCAAGCAGCGCCGCACGGTCGGGAAACGCCTCCGGCTGGATGCGCGGGAAGAACGTGCCCAGCATCGCCTGGTGCGCGCTGCCTGCGATGACACCCACCCGCTTGCCATACAACGCCGCAGCGCTCTCCCCGGCTGGCGCCGTTTTCCTTGCCACGGCGAAGCGCGCGGGCAGGCGCATGAACGGCCGGGAGAAGACAAAACGCTCGCGCAGTTCTGCCGTAACGGCCACGCCCGCAGCAACCGCCTCGCCATTGCCGTCCACCAGCGCCTTCTCCAGTTCCGGAAAGGTCACGGCCTGAACCTGGCATTTGTCCGTCAGGGCAAGTTCGCGGCAGATTTCGCGAATGAGATCGACGTGAAAGCCGGCGAGCTTGCCTGTCTGGTCGATGAAATTGAAGGGCGGGAAATCCACGGTGGTCAAAAAGCGCAGGCGGACGATCCCCGAAAGGTCCGGGCGGGCAATGCGCTCGCGCGTGTCGAAGAGGATCGGCAGATCAACCGACGGCCGTTCCTGCGCGGCAGCGCCAGGCGGGGCCACCGCAATCAACAGGCAAAGCGCAACAAGCCAGTGAAATTTAAAGGATGAAATTCCGCTATACACCATTACAATCAACTTGGGGTTTCAATGGGGCGCTGCCGTTCAAACGGCACCGGGGGCTGCATGCGACTGGCAGAATATCCCGATGACGTCGCTTTCGCCACTGCAATCGGCATTGCGCCGGCATGCCCGGCGCCGCAGGCCGAGTTGCACGTTCCCGCTTGCCTGATGTCGGAAGCCCGTCTTTTCCGCAGGCTGGGCCTCTCCAAAACCTTGATCTCGACGATGCTGGTTCAGGCGGGCCGGCATGGCACGACCCTCGAGGCAGAGTTTCTCGCGAGCGGTGTGGTTTGCGAGGCGACATATTATGAAGCCCTTGCCGAAATCCTGGGCCTGCCCTTCCTGCCGCAACTGGACCCAGAGCAGATCGAGGATATCCCCGACGCCGACACGCAGTTGATCGAGCCGACGATCATCAGGATCCGCCATCCTACCCAGGCTCCCCTCACGGTGATCGTGCCGAGCGCCGAAAGGCTCGCTTATCTGGGCGAAAGCTTGCATTTCTCTCCCGCCCTTCGCACGATGCTGGCTGCCACCACGCCCACCGCCCTTCGTGCAGCCTTGTGGGAGGCCGGCGGTTCGCGGCGCCTTCGCGAAACGGTCGACCAGCTTTTTCGCGGCATGCCCGAGGCCAGCGCCCGCATTACATTGTGGGGACAGCAGGGTTTTTATACCGGAGCGGCGGTATCGATCATGGCCGTGCTAACCATCGCCGCGCCGGAGATCACGCTGCTCCTGCTGCATATCGTGCTGAGCTGCTTCTTCTTCGCCTCGTTTTCCATACGCCTTGCGGCAATGCGCACCGGTGAACGCGCCGGAAGCCGGCCGCTGCCCCGCCCCCCGGCGGTTCGGCGCCCCGTCTACTCCGTCTTCATCGCGCTCTATCGGGAAGCGGCCGTTGTCCCGCAACTCATCGACACGCTGAACCGGCTGGAATGGCCCGTCACTTGCCTCGACATCAAACTGATCTGCGAGGCCGACGACGAGGAAACGCTCGATGCGCTTGCCGCCGTCCGCCTCGGCCGGCAATACGAAGTGGTCAAGGTCCCGCCCGGTCAGCCCCGCACCAAGCCGAAAGCGCTGTCCTATGCGCTTGGCGCGGCGCGCGGCGAATACCTGGTGATCTACGATGCGGAGGATCGGATCGATCCCCTGCAACTCGAAGAAGCCTGGCGCACATTCGAGGCGGGCTCGCCGGATGTCGTCTGTCTTCAGGCGCCCCTCGTCATCACCAATGCGCGCGAGAGTTGGCTGAGCGCGCTCTTCGCCCTGGAATATGCCGGCCTGTTCCGCGTGCTACTGCCGCGCCTGGCCGCCGCCCGCCTGCCCATGCCGCTTGGCGGCACGTCGAACCACTTTCGCACCCGCGTTCTAAAGCAGGTCCGCGGGTGGGATCCCTACAATGTCACGGAGGATGCCGATCTGGGCCTGCGGCTCTATCGGCTGGGATATCGGTGCGGCACGATCACCAGGCCGACCTATGAGGAGGCCCCGACCACGATGCAGGCCTGGCTTGGCCAGCGCACGCGCTGGTTCAAGGGCTGGCTACAAACCTGGCTGGTACTGATGCGCCAACCTGCGCAGCTGGTGCAGGACATGGGGCTCGGGCCGAGCCTCGTCTTCCAGGTGCTGATCGGCGGGCTTATTCTGTCGTCGCTGGCCCACCCGCTCATCGTCGGCTATCTCGGCCTCATCGCCTGGCAGCTTGCCTTCCAGCAGGCCTACACTGTCGGGCCGCTTCACCTGACCCTCTTTGCGATCGACATCGTCAACATTTTCGGAAGTTACGCCGTCTTCATCGCGCTCGGCCGCAAAGGCATGACGCCGCAGCAACGGGCTGCAGTCGGCTGGCGCTGGACGATGACACCCGTCTACTGGCTGCTCGTCTCCCGGGCAGCCTGGCGCGCCGTTGGCGAATTGCGCAGCAACCCCTTCTTCTGGAACAAGACGGCCCACCGCCCCACGCAAACGGTGCCGGAGCGCCCACCTGCACCCGAAACCGTTTGATAATGCAGACAGGATCGCGAACGGCAGGTGTAAAACACACCGAAAACCGTCCGAAAAACGATTGGCTTGGATGTCGCACAAGGCCCTGACAAATCGGGCTGGAGCGGGTAGCGGGAATCGAACCCGCGCGTTCAGCTTGGGAAGCTGACAGGCTACCATTACATCATACCCGCAAGGCAGCGCGACGGCGCAGTCATTCAACAGTTCGCCGGGCGTGTCAAGGCGAGGAGTTTGGAGAGCTCGCAGTGCGGGAGGATTGATCTTCGCATTATAATTAGTCCGCCAAACATCATGGGTTCCCGGTAGATTCTCCTGATCAAAGTAGCAGACGCACAACCGTCCAATTCAACACTTCCATCGGCCTCTTCACGGTTAGACACCGGGGCTATGAGTTGCAGGAGTTGAACAGTAATTCCTCAGTCCGGTTTCCGCTTGCCCCACAAGTCACAATCTGCTGGTGACTGACGCATCCCGCGACGGGACGAATGCCAGCACGTGCGACAGCGCTACAAAATAAAGTGGCGGCTGAGGAGCAGACGCAGCCGCTCAAATCCTGCCTGGGATCGTCATCCGCATGGGCCGAAACCGCGACGGCGGGTTTGGCGACACCGCGACAACGGAGCGGACGGACGGACGGACGGACGGAGTAGAGCCTGACGCGCCCAAGGGCGCGGGCAATACAATATCATGATTTCTTGACGTTTTTTTGATCGATCTGCGTGTGCCGGTCTGGTTGACACAATCAAGATGCACAGCCTAGGTTGTGTTTGGAATCGATGATAATCAATCAAAAGTGAACCTAACTTTGTCCGTTACCCATAGACGCAGGATGAAGTCAAAAAAGGTCGTGATAGCGTGACGAGAATGGCAAGCGATTTAACTGCCCTAGCGCAACGGCGACAATGAATTTCTTGTTGAAACGCAATCAAAATATAAGAGTAGCAAATTGATAGCTTCTATTGTTGTCGTTCTAATATATATAATTTTCTTCAGAAAAATACGTGGTTCATTATTTGCTTTTCTCGCGGTTATCATTTTGTTTTTTATATATTCCTATTACGATCGCGAGAATTTTTTTCTGCGCGCAAAGAGTGAAGCTGCATTAAAAATTGGGGTTGAATACGTTCTCCAAAAACGGGAATTTTCGGACTCCACCCCAAGCGAATTCATAAAGAAAAACCCAAGATGCTGCTCTGTATCTCAGTATTACGATGGGCAAGCTGAGAGTTACGTTACCCCAAGCGAACTCGATAATAGAAGTATTTTTAGCGTCGTGAATGACAAGTTGTTTTCTTTGACTGGTTTAGAATACTACGTTGTATTTGTCACTTTCCCCGGTGAAACCTCTTCCTCTGTTGTCGAAATCTCCGGAAATGGGGGTAGAGGAAGCTCCACCATCGCAAAATCACCCGCTAGCATAGAAGGAGACGGCAATGACTCACACTGAGCATTGGAGTGCCGTATCAGTTGAGAACGCAACCCTTGCGTTTCTGTATGGGACATTTCAGCCGCCATCGGATTTTGAGGAAAGGCTTCGTGAGAAGTCGGAAGGCGGGCAGCAGATTACGGTCGATCTGAACTCCTTTATGACTGATGGCCCTGGTCGATATGTTAGCCCAGCGAATTTTGCTGTGGTACAGAAATTCTTTGATACAAGTATTTTCATTCCAGATGATGAATATGATAGCGTCGCCGATCTATATGCGGCGATGAAACTTCCAGCGCCGTCGAGCTTGACCCTTCAAATTCAGCAATATGGGTTGGATATATTTTCGAATGACTTCGCGCAGCGTGCTTATGTGTGGGGAACAACCGGTTTTACGATTACCTCGGCAAAATTCGTGGTCGCCAATGGCGTTCGCAGTATCGTTGAGTTTACGATAGGCGTTGAGGAGGAGAATTTTGACTATACGGGAGGGGAAGAAAACCCTCCTAGAAAATTCAAGCCATCTATACTTCAACAGTAAACGTAATCAGCGCACACCTCAAGCCGCACAAGAGGGCATGCTATACATAGAATCCCGCCCACCACCCCCAGCAGAGAAGCCAGAATTCATCAAGGTATAGTTCGATGACTAACTAGCGCCTCGTCCGAGCAAAAATGCCGTGCATTCACGCGACATTTTCATGCTCGTGGTACAGTTGATGACTGCTCTCCAGAGCTTGGCCCCATCATGCCTCGTTCTTTTGGGCCGAGCGCACGATTACATGAATACTCAGTGCGCATGCTGCAGGCGCACTGGTTCCAAGGGTGATTCACCATCCGCTCAGCCAAGCCTGTTCGCCTATACCGTGTAAGCCCGAGACAAAAGTCGAATGGCAGTGCCTCTATAAGACGGCGCCACCGCACCGTGTTCGTGAGCACCAGTTATCAAACCAACCATCGTGCGAGTTTTGTTTGATAACAGAGGATGCCACCGCTGCAAACATTGTGGACCACAAGCGCAACACAACGGTGACCTCGTCTTCGCGAGCAGCTTTATCCGACGCGGAAATGCTTGGAGAGTTTTAGTCCCTGTGCCTGATAGTTCGATCCGAGACCGGAGCCGTAGAGGCCTTCCGGCGTATCCAGCATGTGCTCGTAGACGAGGCGGCCGACGATCTGGCCGTGTTCTAGGATGAAGGGCACTTCGTGGCTGCGCACTTCGAGCACCGCGCGGCTGCCGGAGCCGCCGGCCGGGGCGTGGCCGAAGCCCGGATCGAAGAAGCCGGCATAGTGCACGCGAAATTCGCCGACGAGCGGATCGAAGGGCGTCATCTCGGCGGCGTAGAGCGGCGGGACGTGCACGGCTTCGCGCGAGACAAGAATGTAGAACTCATCCGGATCGAGGATCAGTTCGTTGCGGCCGCGGCTGAACAGCGGCTCCCAGAAATCGAAGATATCGTGCTGGTTCTTGCGATCGACATCGACGACGGAGGTGTGGTGCTTGCCGCGGTAGCCGATCAGGCCTTCCGGGCCGGTGCCCTTGAGGTCGATCGACAGCGCGATGCCGCCGCCGGAAACGTTCGGCGTTTCGCTGGCGACCAGCGTATCGCTCACGTGCAGCGCCAGCAGTTCGCTCTCGCCGAGCAGGGCCTTGCCCTTGCGGAAGCGGATCTGCGACAGGCGCGAGCCACGACGCACGACGATCGGGAAGGTGCGCGGCGAGATTTCGAGATAGAGCGGGCCGGAATAGCCGGCCGGGATCTTATCGAATTCCTGGGCACGATCGGTGATGACGCGGGTGAAGATATCGAGGCGGCCGGTGGAGCTTTTCGGGTTCGCCGAGGCGGCGAGTTCCGCCGGCAGGTCGAGGCTTTCCATCAGCGGCACGATATAGACGCAGCCGGTCTCCAGCACCGCGCCCTCGGACAGATCGATGACGTGCAGCTTCAGCCGGTCAAGCTTGTCGGCAACGAGATGGGACGGGCCGGGCAGGAAGCTGGCGCGCACGCGAAAGGCGATCGCGCCGAGGCGCAGGTCCAGGCTCGCCGGCTGGATCTGGTCGTCGTCGAGGGGCGTTTCACTCGTCAGCCGTCCGCTGTCGAACAAGCCGCGAATGGCGTTGTCCGCCAGAATGCCCGTGCTGCGCACCGCAGAAGCCATCATCGTATCGTCCCATCAGAAGGTCCGCACAAAACCAAATGCCGGCAATTGACGCAAGCGCGGCCAAGCAGTATTAGCAAGGTTATCCCGTGGTGATTTGGCCGGCCGGCTTGCAGCCACGTAAAACAAGTAGCTAAAAAGGCCGGGTTTAAAACCGGCCTGCTTTTGCGGCCGGTTTTTTTGTTTGAAGGCGACGATCACATGAGCAAGTCCTGGCGCCCGGCCACCCAACTCGTTCACGGCGGAACCACCCGCTCCCAGCACGGCGAAACCGCAGAAGCAATCTTCCTCACGCAGGGTTTCGTCTATGACACGTCGGCTGCGGCCGAAGCCCGCTTCAAGGGCGAGACGGATGGCTTCATTTACGCCCGCTACGGCAGCCCGACCAACGACATGTTCGAAAAGCGCATGTGCCTGCTGGAAGGCGCCGAAGATGCACGCGCCACCGCGTCCGGCATGGCAGCCGTGACGGCTGCGATCCTCTGCCAGCTGAAGGCCGGCGACCATATCGTCGCCGCCCGCGCGCTGTTCGGTTCGTGCCGCTGGGTCGTCGAGACGCTCGCGCCGAAATACGGCATCGAATGCACGCTGGTCGATGGACGCGACCTTTCCAACTGGGAAAAGGCCATTCAGAAAAACACGAAAGTGTTCTTCCTGGAAAGCCCGACCAATCCGACGCTGGAAGTCATCGACATTGCCGGCGTTGCCAAGCTTGCCAACCAGATCGGCGCCAAGGTCGTCGTCGACAACGTGTTTGCAACGCCGCTCTTCCAGAAGCCGCTGGAACTCGGCGCGCATGTCGTCGTCTATTCCGCGACCAAGCATATCGACGGCCAGGGCCGCTGCCTCGGCGGCGTCGTGCTGTCCGACAAGGAATGGATCAACGAGCATCTGCACGACTATTTCCGCCACACCGGCCCGGCCATGTCGCCGTTCAACGCCTGGACACTGCTGAAGGGCATCGAGACGTTGCCGCTTCGCGTCAAGCAGCAGACGGAAAATGCCAGCCGCATCGCCGATTTCCTCGCCGAGCAAAGCCAGGTTGCCAGCGTGATCTATCCGGGCCGCAAGGACCACCCGCAGGCCGACATCATCGCCAAGCAGATGACGGGCGGCTCGACGCTCGTCTGCTTCGAGCTGAAGGGCGGCAAGGAAGCGGCCTTCGCGCTGCAGGATGCGCTGCAAGTCGCGAAGATCTCCAACAATCTCGGCGACGCCAAGAGCCTGATCACCCATCCGGCGACGACGACGCACAAGAACCTGACGGACGAGGCGCGTGCCGAACTCGGCATGTCGGCCGGCACGGTCCGTTTTTCCGCCGGCATCGAGGACAGCGAAGACCTGCTCGAAGATTTTGCCCGCGCGCTCTCCAAGGTCAAAGCCTGACCTTCAGCGACAGATGGACAAATACGGAGGCACCGGCCGATGCGGCCGGTGCCTCTTTGCTTATCCTTGACGAAACCACATTCCTGTAGAATAGCAGGAGCTAATCAGTTCAAGGCTTGCCCATGTATCGTGCGCTAACCCGCGACATCGAAGTGACCGTAGAGCCGTACTATCTGGCCGACCAGTCCGACCCCGATGATAGCCGCTATGTCTGGGGTTACCGCGTCGTCATATCCAACCATTCCGACGTCGCCGTGCGGCTGATGACACGCTACTGGCACATCACCGACCAGAACGGCCAGGTCGACGAGGTCAACGGTCCCGGCGTCATCGGTGAACAACCGACGCTGCGCCCCGGCGATACCTACGAGTACTCTTCAGGCTGCCCGCTCGAAACACCGTCCGGCATCATGTTCGGCCGCTACCGCATGGAGGCGGAGAACGGCGAAGCCTTCGACGTCGCCATTCCTGCCTTCTCGCTGGATACACCAGGACAACCGCGCACCCTCAACTGAGGATGCGCTTGGGGGCCTATTGCGGCAGGACTTCCGTCGCGTCGAAGCGGTAGGTCGTCGAGCAGAACTCGCAAGTGACCGAGATATCGCCCTTGTCGTCCGCCGTGTGCGCGATATCGTCGGCGCTGAAGCCGACCAGCACGCCCTTCAGCTTCTCGCGCGAGCACGAGCAGCGGTCAAAGACCTGCTGCGGCTGGTAGACGCGTACGCCGCGCTCGTGGAACAGGCGGAACAGCAGCCGTTCGGTGCCGACAGTCGGGTCCGTCAGCTCATCGGCGTCGATCGTCTCGACCATCGCCTTGGCTTCGGCCCAGTTGTCGTCGTCATCGATCTTGTGGCCGACATCGTCGCCATCGCCGCCGGGCAAATCCGGCTGGCGCATGCGTTCCGGCGCCTGCGGCAGGAACTGTGCGACCATGCCGCCGGCCCGCCAGCGGTGGCGCACCTTGCCGGCCTCGTCACGATCGAAGAGCTCGGCAACGCCGAGGCGCACCCTGGTTGGAATCTGCTCCGACTGGCGGAAATAGACGCCGGCAATCTCCTCCAGCGTCTCGCCGTCGAGCGGAACGATGCCCTGGTAGCGCTGCGTGTGTGTGCCCTGATCGATCGTGAAGGCCAGAATGCCCTTGCCGAGCAACTCATGCGGCTCCGTCGTGCCGGCGGCGATGGCAGCATCAAGGGCTGCCTGATCGAAGCGGGCATAGGCGCGCACATTCTCCGGTGCGGAGAAATCGGCAACGAGCAGGTCGACCGGGCCGTCGCCCTTGGTCTGGACGATCAGCTTGCCTTCGAACTTCAGCGAGGTGCCGAGCAGCACGGTAAGCGTTATCGCCTCGGCGAGCAGCCGAGCGACGGGGGCAGGATAATTGTGCCGGCCCAGAATGGTATCGAGCATGGGACCCAGCTGCACGGCACGACCGCGCACGTCGAGCCCTTCCACCTGAAACGGCAGGATATGGTCGTCGCCGGAATAACCGAGCTCACCGAGTTTCAAGGCATTGTCAGCCATCATCATTCTGCTCCTTGCACACCGGGAAGCCACCGGGCCATGGGCCCGGCTGCTTGCGACCGGCATTCTACCGTGATTCAGCGCGCTATCACCCGGATCATTCCATACCGGACGGGCATGCGCCAGAGAGAGCGCCTTCCAGCGCCCTGTGATGGCCCCTAGATCGTATCGGCCGGCGTGTTTTTCAAGACGCGCGTCAGACGGCGCCGAGGCACCAGGCGAGGATCGACTTCTGCGCATGCAGGCGGTTTTCCGCCTCGTCGAAGACCACCGACTGCGGGCCGTCGATCACCTCGTCGGTGACCTCCTCGCCGCGATGCGCCGGCAGGCAATGCATGAAGAGCGCATCGTCGTTCGCCCGCGCCATCAGCTGCTTGTTGACCTGATAGGGCTGGAAGATGTTGTGGCCGCGGGCGCGGTGTTCCTGGTTCATCGAGACCCAGCAGTCGGTGACGACCAGATCGACGCCGTCGATGATCGCCTCGGGATCATGGCCGAGCAGGATATTGCCGCCATTGTCGCGCGCCCAATTCAGGATCTTGTCGTCCGGCTCGGAGCCCATCGGCACGGCCATCCTCATCGTGTAGCCGAAGCGGGCCGAGCCCTCGACGAAGGAATGCAGCACATTGTTGCCGTCGCCCGTCCAGGCAAAGGTCTTGCCCTTCGTCGAGCCGCGATGCTCCTCGAAGGTCATGATGTCGGCCATGATCTGGCAGGGATGCGTCAGGTCCGTCAGCGCGTTGATGACAGGCACGGTGGCATGTTCGGCAAGCTCCAGCAGACGGTTATGGTCCGTCGTGCGGATCATGATGGCATCGACGTAGCGCGACAGGACCTTGGCGGTGTCGCCGATCGTCTCGGCGCGGCCAAGCTGCATCTCGGTGCCGGACAGGAACAGCGTCTCGCCGCCGAGCTGGCGCATGCCGACATCGAAGGAGACGCGGGTTCGGGTGGACGGCTTCTCGAAGATCATCGCGAGCATCTTGCCGGCGAGCGGCTTTTCTTCCGTGCCGGCCTTGCGAGCGGCCTTGCGCGTGTGCGCATCGTCCATGATGACGCGGAGATCGCTTTCCGAAACGGCGGAAAGGTCGAGAAAATGCTTGGCCATGATGTGTCCTGTCTGTCTCGGTCCTGCTTATGCGGCTTTCGCCGCCGTCAGCTTTTCGGCTGCGCGCTCGATGCGGGCGAGCCCCTCGCGCGCCTCTTCCGCCGTGACGGTAAGCGGCGGCAGAAGCCGCAGCACGTTGTCGCCGGCGGGCACGCCGAGCAGCTTTTCCGCACGCACGGCCTTCAGAAGGTCGGCGACCGGAATCTTTGCCTTGATGCCGAGCATCAGGCCTTCGCCGCGGACATCCTCGATGATCTCCGGGAAACGGTCCTTGAGGGCCGCAAGGCCCTGGCGGAAGACGAGGGCGACGTCGCGGACATGATCAAGGAACCCGTCTTCCAGCACGACGTCGAGCACCGCATTGCCGACAGCCATGGCGAGCGGGTTGCCGCCATAGGTCGAGCCATGTGTGCCGGCGACCATGCCGGCAGCCGCTTCGTTCGTGGCAAGGCAGGCGCCAAGCGGGAAGCCGCCGCCGATGCCCTTGGCAACCGCCATGATATCCGGCGCAATACCGGACCATTCATAGGCGAAGAGGCGCCCGGTGCGGCCGACGCCGGACTGCACCTCGTCGAGGATGAGCAGCAGGCCGTACTCGTCGCAGAGCTGGCGAAGCTCCTGCATGAATTCCTTCGGAACGGGGCGGATGCCGCCCTCGCCCTGCACCGGCTCGATCAGGATGGCCGCCGTTTCCTCGGTGATCGAATCCTTGACGGCTGTGATGTCGCCGAAGGGGACCTTGAGGAAGCCCGGCGCCTTGGGGCCGAAACCTTCGATGTACTTTTCCTGTCCGCCGGCCGCGATGGTGGCGATCGTGCGGCCGTGGAAGGCGCCGTCGAAGGTGATGATGTGAAACTTGCCGGGGTGGCCCTTGGCGAAATGATAGCGCCGCGCCGTCTTGATCGCGCATTCCAGCGCTTCCGCCCCGGAATTGGTGAAAAACACCTTGTCGGCGAAGGTCGCCTCCGTCAGCCGGCGGCCAAGGCTTTCCTGGCCCGGAACCTCATAGAGGTTGGACAGGTGCCAGACCTTCTCGGCCTGATCCTTCAGCGCGGCGACGAGATGGGGATGCGCATGGCCCAGCGAATTGACGGCGACGCCAGCGGCGAAATCGAGATATCGCTCGCCATTTTCGGCGATCAGCCAGACGCCCTCCCCGCGCGTGAACCGGAGCGGTGCACGCATATAGGTTTCATAGAGCGGCGCGGCATCGGCCATGGCGCAGGTCCCCCGAAAAGAGATGCGGAAAGATTCGTTTACGGCTTGACTTTTCCAGGCTTTAGAAAAATCAAAAACCGCCTTTCGGCGGCATGCGGCACTATCAGCATTTCTCCCTGCAATGTCAATGAAATGCACGTCTAAAATGCCGCTGAACCTACCGCAACGTGAGGATTCACGATACGCGCGCAAGGTGTCGCTCTTGAGTCACACCAGGGCAGCAAGTTGGGGAAAACTCCGAAATCGATTCGCACCGATTCCCGCGACTCTTGTCACAGAGTCCCCCGAACTCTAGGTTAAAGACCAATTACTAGACTGCAAGCGGCGGAACTAGTCACCAAAAGAGTTAGGGCGTTCAAGTTCCGGACCCATCCGGAACGCGATGAGGGATTCCCGCATCGCGAGCGTCGAACGGAGACGAGAAGATGAACTGGACAGACGAGCGGGTCGAGAAACTCAAGAAGCTCTGGAGCGAAGGTCTGAGCGCGAGCCAGATCGCAGCGCAGCTCGGCGGCGTCAGCCGTAACGCCGTCATCGGCAAGGTGCACCGCCTGAACCTGCCGGGCCGCGCGAAAGCCGGCGGCACGCCGACCGCCGCCCGCCCGAAGCGTCCGGCCGTTGCAACGCCGCGGCCGTCGAACTTCGCGGCCCGTCCGGTCCCCGCTCGCGTGGCGGCGCGCCCGACCGGCGCGATCCTCGCCAAGGAAGACATCGACGCCGATTTCGACGCACAGACGGAGCAGCTTCCGGTTCCCGCCAACGGCAACAAAGTGGTTGTGCCGATGTCGCGGAAGCTGGAACTGACCGAGCTGACCGAGCGCACCTGCAAGTGGCCGATCGGCGACCCGCTGAACGACGACTTCCACTTCTGCGGCAACGAGTCCCCGGACAACTCACCCTACTGCACCTACCACCAGCGCCTCGCCTACCAGCCATCGGCTGAACGGCGCCGGATGCGCTAGCAGAAACGAAGAGCTGAATGCGATGAGGGCCCGGAAGGGCCCTTTTCTTTTGTGCTGGCGAGAGACGCGCAGCCCCAAAAACGCAAACAGGCCCCGAAGGGCCCATTTCCGTCCTTGGGAGGAAACGCTTGGCTCAGGTTTCCAGCGAGTAGCCAGCGCCGCGAACGGTGCGGATGACGTCCTGCATGTTGGCGAAGTTGAGCGCCTTGCGCAGGCGCCCGACATGCACGTCGACGGTGCGCTCGTCGACATAGATGTCATGGCCCCAGACGCCATCGAGAAGCTGCGAGCGCGAGAAGACGCGGCCTGGCGAGGTCATCAGGAACTCCAGGAGGCGGAACTCCGTCGGGCCGAGGCGGACCTCGCGGGTGCGACGGTGCACGCGATGCGTCTCGCGGTCGAGTTCGATATCGCCGCAGCGCAGCACCGTCGAGACGACCTCGGGTTTTGCACGGCGCAGCATGGCGCGAACGCGCGCGACGAGCTCCGGCGTCGAGAACGGCTTGACGACATAGTCGTCGGCGCCGGTCGCTAGCCCGCGCACGCGCTCGCTTTCCTCGCCGCGTGCCGTCAGCATGATGATCGGCAGGCGCTCGGTTTCCGGACGCTGGCGCAGCCGCCGGCACAGCTCGATGCCCGAAACGCCCGGCAGCATCCAGTCGAGGATGAGAAGGTCCGGCAGGCGCTCCTGCAGGCGCATCTCGGCCTCGTCACCGTTCAGGATCGTATCGACCTCAAAACCTTCGGCCTCGAGATTGTAGCGCAGGAGGACGCTGAGCGCCTCCTCGTCTTCGACGACGGCAATTCTGGGCACCATGGAGGTGAAACTCCTTACTCGGAGGCGTCGGTAACGTCGGCAGTGACCACCGACGTCGTGGTGTCGTCCTTCGGGCGTTCACCCTCGGGCTGCGAGCCGGTCGCCATGTAGTAGATGGTTTCCGCAATGTTGGTCGCGTGGTCGCCGATGCGCTCGATGTTCTTGGCGCAGAACAGGAGATGCGTGCAGGGCGTGATGTTGCGCGGATCTTCCATCATGTAGGTCAGGAGTTCGCGGAACAGCGACGTGTAGATCGCGTCGATCTCGTCGTCGCGCTCGCGGATGGCCTTGGCCTTCTCGATCGAGCGGGTCGCGTAGACGTCGAGGACTTCTTTCAGCTGCATCAGTGCGAGTTCCGCGAGATGCTCGAGACCGCGGGTGAGCTTGCGCGGCATGCCCGAGCTCTGCACCGCGATGACGCGCTTGGCGGTGTTCTTGCCAAGGTCACCGACGCGCTCCAGTTCGGCCGCGATGCGGATGGCGCCCATGATTTCGCGCAGGTCCGCCGCCATCGGCTGGCGCTTGGCGATCGTGACGATCGCCTTCTCGTTGATCTGGCGCTCGGCAGTGTCGAGGATGACGTCCTCGGAAATGACCTTCTGCGCCAGAGCGCCATCGGTCGCGACCAGGGCGCGGACGGCATCCGCAACCATCTGCTCGGCCGTGCCGCCCATCTCGGAGATGCGGCGGGAGAGGTACTTCAGTTCTTCGTCGTAAATCGAGACGATATGGGTCGATGACATGGTTCTGTCCTTAATGCGCTCGGGTTTTCAGGGCTTTGGCGACGATCGCGTCAGCCGAAGCGGCCCATGATGTAGTCCTGCGTGCGCTGGTCGTCCGGGTTGGTGAACATCTTGTCGGTGTCGTTCTCCTCGACGAGATTGCCGAGGTGGAACATGGCGGTGCGCTGCGAGACGCGGGCCGCCTGCTGCATCGAGTGCGTCACGATGACGATCGTGAAGTTGGCGCGCAGCTCGTGGATCAGTTCCTCGACCTTGGCGGTCGCGATCGGGTCGAGCGCCGAGCACGGCTCATCCATCAGGATGACTTCCGGGCTGACGGCGACGGCGCGCGCGATGCAGAGGCGCTGCTGCTGGCCGCCGGAGAGACCGGTGCCGCCTTCCTGCAGACGGTCCTTCACCTCGTTCCAGAGGCCGGCCTTCTGCAGGCTCTTTTCGACGATGGCATCCATGTCCGCCTTCGTCTTGGCGAGGCCGTGGATGCGCGGGCCGTAGGCGACGTTTTCATAGATCGACTTCGGGAAGGGGTTCGGCTTCTGGAACACCATGCCGACGCGGGCGCGCAGTTCCACGACGTCGATGCTCGGATCGTAGATGTCATCCGTATCGAGCGTGATCCGGCCGGTGACGCGGCAGCCTTCGATCGTGTCGTTCATGCGGTTCAGCGTGCGCAGGAACGTCGACTTGCCGCAGCCCGACGGGCCGATGAGCGCAGTCACGGTGTTTTCGCGGACGTTCAGGTTGACGTCGTAGAGGGCGCGCTTGTCGCTGTAGTAGACCGAAACGTCCTTGCCGATCATCTTGATGGAAATGTCGTTCATTTTCTTGTCCAGCGCTTTCTCGACTGCTGCTTCTGACATGATGTTCATCTGTCTATAACCTTCTACCAGCGCCGTTCAAAACGGCGGCGCAACAGGATTGCACCCACATTCATGAGGATGAGGAAGATGAGGAGGATGATGATCGCTCCCGACGTGCGCTCCACGAAGGCGCGTTCCGCCTCGTTCGCCCACATGTAGATCTGCACCGGAAGGGCCGTTGCGGGCTCAAGCGGCGTTGACGGAATGTCCGCGACGAAGGCGACCATGCCGATCAAGAGCAGCGGTGCGGTTTCGCCGAGCGCATGCGCCAGGCCGATGATCGTGCCCGTCAGGATGCCCGGCATGGCGAGCGGCAGGACGTGGTGGAACACGGTCTGCATCTTCGAGGCGCCGAGGCCGAGGGCCGCTGCACGGATCGACGGCGGCACGGCCTTGAGAGCGGCGCGGGTCGCGATGATGATGGTCGGCAGCGTCATCAGGGTCAGCACCAGGCCGCCGACGAGGGCTGCCGAGCGCGGGAAACCCGCGAAGTTGACGAAGACGGCGAGGCCGAGCAGACCGTAGACGATCGACGGCACCGCGGCGAGATTGTTGATGTTGACTTCGATGAGGTCGGTGAAGCGGTTCTTCGGGGCGAACTCCTCGAGATAGATCGAGGCGGCCACACCGATCGGCAGCGACAGCGCGAGCACGATCAGCATCATGAAGAGCGAGCCGACGGCCGCGACGCCGACGCCGGCGGCTTCCGGACGGCTCGATGCGCCGTTGATGAAGATACCGGTATTGAAATGCTTGGCGAGCGCGCCGGTTTCAGCAAGCTGGTTCATCCAGCCGAGCTGCTTGTCGGAGATCTTGCGGTTGCTCTCCGCGACGGAGAGATCGATCTGCCCCTTGAACGCTGAGTCGAGATCGCCGTGGGCGAGGAAGGTGACCGTCTGCGTGGTGCCGATGAGTGCCGGATTGGCCGTGATGAGGTCACGCAGCTGAACGCGGACGCTGTCCGAGATCATGCCGTTGACCGCCTTGAGGCCGGCGCGGTCGTCTTCGCTGACGCCGAGCACCTTGGCAAGTGCGTTGCGGGCAACGACCGGATAGTTGGCCGAGACCAGCTTCTGCGGATTGGTGGCGCGCTCATTGTTCTTGTCGATGATCTGTTCCGAGAATTCGACCGGAATGGTGATCATCGACTGCTGGAAGGCGGTATAGCCCTTGGAGACAACCGAAAACAGCAGGAGGAACAGGAACAGTAGGCCAAAGCTGATTGCGGCCATGCCGTAGAGACGGAAGCGCCGTTCGGCGGCGTAGCGGCCACGCAGACCGATATCGCGGCGTTGAGGCTTGGCGGCAGCACCTAGGGCGGCCATCGAGGGGCTCGTAGAGACCTGGCTCATTCGTACTGCTCCCGGTATTTGCGCACGATATAGAGGGCGTAGATGTTAAGGCAAAGCGTGATGACAAACAGCGTGATGCCAAGCGCGAAGGCCACCAGCGTCTGAGGCGAGGTGAACTCGAGGTCCCCCGTCAGCTGGTTGACGATCTTGACCGTCACCGTCGTCATCGGCTCGAACGGGTTGAGCTGCATGCGGGCGGCAACACCGGCGGCCAGCACCACGATCATGGTTTCGCCGACGGCGCGCGATGCGGTCATCAGGAGTGCGCCGACGATGCCGGGCAGTGCCGCCGGCAGGATGACGCGCTTGATGGTTTCCGAGCGGGTGGCACCGAGGCCGAGCGAGCCGTCACGTAGCGCCCGCGGCACGGCGGTGATGATGTCGTCCGACAGCGAGGAGACGTAGGGGATCAGCATGATACCCATAACGAAACCGGCGGTCAGAACGCTCTGTGCCTGGATGAAGTTCGAATAGTTGCCGGTGACGAGACCGTTCAGCTGGGCGGAGATGTCGCGCAGGAACGGGCCGACCGTCACCAGGGCAAAGAAGCCGTAGACGATCGTCGGAATGCCGGCGAGCACTTCAAGCAAGGGCTTGGCAACCGAACGGACCGTGCGCGAGGCGTATTCGGACATGTAGATCGCCGCGAAGAGGCCGACGGGCACGGCAACCAGCATAGCGACGAAGCCGATATAGAGCGTGCCAGCGAGCAGCGGGATCAGGCCGAACTGACCGGACGAGTCCGTCGCACCGGCGGCGGCAAAGCGCGGATCCCACGTCGTGCCGAAGAAGAATTCCCAGGCAGGCACCATGTTGAAGAAGTGGATGGCTTCCGTCGCCATGGAAGCAACGATGCCGATCGTCGTCAGAATGGCGATCGAGGAGGCCGCGATAAGGCCGACCAGCATCACCCCTTCGACGCGGTTGCGGGCGCGGAACCTTGGCGCGATCGACCGATAGGCAAAGAGGGAACCACCGACTGCCGCGAGGACGACAAGGATCGACAGCATCATGCTGCTCGTGCCCGTCATGCGGTTATAATCGTCCGCAGAGGTCAGCATGTAGGGCGCCGGATCGGCTGCCAGCGGTACACCCTTGCCGGCCAGAACGGTGCGCGCGGTGGCGCCATCCGCAAACACCCCAGCCCGCTCTTCGGGCGAGAGCAGCCGCAGGCCGCGGGCGATGGCGCCGATCATGTTGTAATTGAGGTTCTGCGTCGCCTGCGGTTCGGCCTTCACCTCATCAGGGAAGCCGGCGCGCACGGTAGAGCTGATATAGAACGGGCTCGCGATGATCCAGACGAGGAGCACGGCGATCGCCGGAAGCATGGCCCAGATGGCAACGAAGGAGCCATAGTAACCCGGCCGGGAATGCAGGTTGGAAAGTTTACCGCCGGAGAGCGCGTTGGCGCGCCAGCTGCCGACCAAATAGCCCGCCACGCCGATGACGGCGATGATGAGCAGAAGAAAGGAAATACTCATTTAGGAAACTCTCCCGGCGAGATCATCCGCGCTGTCATTTTGTTTGTCGCAACCCCAGACGCAAAACCGCTCATGCACTTTTGCTGGTGTTGCTCCGAGCGTGCCCAATCGCCCGCCCCGACCGTTCGACAAGGCGTCCCATTCCCGGCCGAAGAACATGACGTGGGCGAAAACTGCCCGAAAGGGAGCGGCCGGTGCGGCGCTCCTCGAGGAGCGCCGCACCGGCCCAAGTCAATTACATGATCTTGCCGTCAGCGAAGGCCTTGCGGATCTCTTCGCGCTCTGCATCCGGAGCAGCGACCAGCCCGTATTCAGCCAGCGGGGAGTCTGCACCGATCATGTCGTCGCTCGTGAAGAACTCGACATATTCCTTCAGGCCCGGGATGACGCCGAGATGTGCCTTCTTGACATAGAAGAACAGCGGGCGGGAAACCGGGTACTCGCCGGAAGCGATCGTTTCGGTCGACGGAACGATACCGTTGACGGTGGCGACCTTCAGCTTGTCGGCGTTGTTTTCGTAGAAGGAGAGGCCGAACACGCCGACGCCGGACTTGTTGGCGGCGATGCGGGCGAGCGTTTCGGTGTAGTCGCCGTCGATGTCGACAGCCAGACCGTCCTTACGAACGGCTACGCACTTGGAGAGCTGCTCCTTGGCGTCGGCAATAGCAGCCTTGATGACGTCCTGAGCGCCCGAGTCCTTGCAGCCGTGAGCAAGGATCTTCTCTTCGAAGACTTCGCGCGTGCCGTGCTTTTCGCCCGGGATGTAGGCGGCGATTTCGGCGTCCGGCAGGTCCTTGTTGACTTCCGACCACTTCTTGTAGGGGTTGGCGACGAGCTTGCCGTCGACGACGACTTCAGCGGCGAGCGCCAGGTAGAGGTCCTTCGGCTCGAGCTTCAGGTCGGCATTGCCGGCGTCGGTTGCGAAGACGATGCCGTCGTAGCCGATCTTGACTTCCTGGATTTCCGTTACGCCGGCAGCCTTGCAGGCTTCAACTTCGCTGTCCTTGATCGGACGCGAGGAGTTGGCAATGTCAATGGTTTCCGGGCCGACGCCCTTGCAGAATTCCTTCAGGCCGCCCGACGAACCGCCGGACTCGACGATCGGGGTCTTGAAGTCCGGGAAGGTCTCGCCGAACGTCTCAGCGACGATCTTGGCGTAGGGAAGAACGGTGGAGGAGCCTGCGATCTGGACCTGGTCGCGCGCAACGGCAACGCCTGCGAAAGCGGCGGAAGCAACGAGCGCCGCAACAGTGAGCTTAAGAGATTTCATCTGGGTTCTCCCGAAGAGGACATATGTGGGAAGCGCTGTTCTTGCGCTCTCTGCCGTTGACCGGCGGCTCTTCTCTAAACCCCGATCGCCCTCTCTTTTATGTCAGTTTGACGAAACATTTGTGACACGTTAAATACATGAAATTATTTAGTAATTTTAATTTACGCCAAACTAGTACGACTTTTTATGTCAGAACTTGACGGTAAACACCGTTCCCTTGCCCACTTCGGACTTCACCACAAGGCGCGCCCGGTGGCGGGTCAGGATGTGCTTGACGATGGCAAGACCGAGACCTGTGCCTTTCTTGGAACGGCTCGCCTCCACGTTAACCCGATAGAAACGTTCGGTTATCCGCGGCACGTGCTCCGGCGGGATGCCAGGACCGTAGTCGGTGACGCTGAGTTCGACGGGCGTGTCGCCGCCGCCGGACAGCACGACGTCCACCCGCTTGCCCTCCTGGCCATATTTGCAGGCGTTTTCGATGAGGTTTTCGAAAACTTCGACCAATTCATCGCGGTCACCCGGAACGGACACGGGATGTTTGGGCAGATCGAGCTTGATTTCGACACCAAGATCCGATGCCAGCGGCTGCAGGCTGTCTCGCACATGGCCGAGCAGCGGCACCAGATCGACGGTCTGGTCCGGCGTGAGGTTCGAGCGCAGTTCGAGGCGGGAGAGCGAGAGCAGGTCATCAACAAGGCGGCTCATGCGCGTCGCCTGCTCATGCATGATGACAAGGAACCGTTCATGCGCCTTGGCATCGTTCTTGGCCGGGCCCTGGAGGGTCTCGATAAAGCCGCGCAGCGACGCGAGCGGCGTGCGCAGTTCATGGCTGGCATTGGCAATGAAATCCGAGCGCATGCGGTCGATACGACGGGCCTGGGATATGTCCCGGAATGTCAGCAGCCAGAGCGGTTCCGTCGTCGGACCGGCGAGCGGGGCAATGCGCACGACATAGACCGTCTCGGACGGCAGGCGCTCGGCGTGCTCGGTTTCGCGTGGCTGTCCCGAACCGATGGCATCCCGCACCATGTCGAGAATGCCGGGCGCGCGGATCCGGCCGGCAAAGTCACTGCCTTGCGGGATCGGACCGAAGATGGCTTCTGCCGCACGGTTCTGGAGCTTTACCGTTTCACGCGCCGACAGAAGAAGCGCCGGTGCATCGAGCGCGCCAAGAACGGCCGCTATCGCCGTGAGGTCGTCGGCAACCGGAGCAGGCTCGACGGCCGGCTGTATGGAAACGGGTGCGGCGGCCCCAGCCATGGCCGTGCTGCCGGCCTCAGCCGCACGGCGCTCCAAGCGCAGAAGGCCCGCGATGACGAGCAGGAGGACGGCGAACGACACCCAGCCGAGATGAAGCCCGGCCAGCCACATCATGAAGCCGACGAAAACGGCCGACGCAATGAGAACACGCTCGCCCCACAGTTGCGCCGCCAGCCAGCCGAGGCCCGTCCGCTGATCCGTCACCGCCACCCATTCCCTTGCAAGCATAGTATCCTCCGCACCTCCATCGATTCTCCATGGATAGCGCAGCTTCATGACATGTTTTTCACGGTGCGCTTGAATTCGCAATCCGGTTGTGGCCACCTCTCAGCGTCGCGGTATGCGCCGCAGCTGTTTCTGAAGGAGTGAACGATGGCGGAAAAGGTCGAAAGCCGGGCTGTGGAGCTGGATATCGACGGCAAGAAACGGGTGTTCGATATCGACGATCCAAAACTTCCCGACTGGATCGACAAGAAGGCGTACCAATCGGACGACTACCCCTATGACAAGAAGCTCGATGAAGACGAGTATGAAGAGACGCTCGAACGTCTGCAGGTCGAGCTGGTCAAGGTGCAGTTCTGGCAGCAGAAGACCGGCAAGCGCATCATGGCGATCTTCGAGGGGCGCGACGCCGCCGGCAAGGGCGGCGCCATCCATGCCACCATGTCCAACATGAACCCGCGCTCCGCCCGCATCGTCGCGTTGACCAAGCCGACCGAGACGGAACGCGGCCAATGGTATTTCCAGCGCTATGTCGCGACCTTCCCGACATCAGGCGAATTCGTGCTGTTCGACCGCTCGTGGTACAACCGCGCCGGCGTCGAGCCGGTCATGGGCTTCTGCACGCCGGAGGAGCACGAGAAATTCCTGAAGGAGACGCCGCGCATCGAGAAGATGATCGCCTCCGAAGGTATCCATTTCTTCAAGTTCTGGCTGAATATCGGCCGCGAGATGCAGCTCAAGCGCTTCCACGATCGCCGGCACGATCCCCTGAAGGTCTGGAAGCTCTCATCGATGGACATCGCCGCACTCGACAAGTGGGACGACTACACGGAAAAGCGCGATCGCATGCTGAAGGCGACCCATACGGACCGGGCGCCGTGGACGGTGATCCGCGCCAACGACAAGCGCCGCGCGCGCATCAACCTGATCCGCCACATCCTGACGACGCTCGACTACGAGGGCAAGGACGAAAAGGCTATCGGCGAGATCGACAACAAGATCGTCGGCTCCGGCCCGGGCTTCGTCAAATAGGGGCCTGACGGCTCACTCCCCCGGCAGGATGCGGACGGCGTAGAGGTTCACCGCCGCATCCCCGCCGGTCATGTCGCTGTTCAGCACCAGATGCCCCGCGCCGCTCGGCGAGAGCGAGCGGTCGAATTCCACCTGGAACAGGATATCGGCGCGCTCCGACACCGTGAAGCGATGGCGGCCGCAGCCGCCCATCGTCGCGAAGTCGCATTCGACCGAGACCTGGATCGGCTTGCCGTTGACGGATTGCAGCGTGAGGGCGACCGTCGAGGTCTTGCCGCCCATTTCGCCCAGAACGTCGGGGGACACCTCGATCTGCACCGAACCGTCGCGCTCGGGATTGGTGGAGGTGACGCGCACCGCCGGACCGTCATTGGTACTGACAGCCTCGAAACGGCCGGCCGCGCCTGCGGAAAGCTTGGCGGTCTCCGCCGGCGAAAAGACGTTCCGCCAGTCGGAAGAGAAGCGGCTCTGCGTATCGAGTGCCTTCTTGATCGGGTCTTCGCCGGAAAAATCCTCGCCGGAAACGGTGGCCGGCGGCGTCGAGCCATCAGCGCCATTCTGCAAGTCGTCGAGAAGCCCGCTCGTCTGCACCCACCAGGCCAGCGCGCCGAAAGCCGCAATCAGCGTTGCGACGACGAGCAGGAAGGAAAACACGCGGCCGCGACGCTTGCGCGCCTTGGCGACCCGTTCCGGGCGGAAATCGGATGCTTCGCTTGTTGCGGCAGCACTCGCGGATGCCGTCGTCTTGGTGCTTTTGGCAAAGCCGTCCGCGCGCTCGGGGCGAATGGCGCCGAAATCGCCTGCTGCTGCCGGCTGGCGCGCATCGACACGCGGCTCGGCGTCGAGCTTCGGTTCGGGGCGCACCTCGCGCTCGGCACGCAGCGCCGGTTCCGCCCGCGTCTCGATGACGGGTTCTACACGAACGTCGTGTGCGGGTGCTGTCGCGAGTTGCGCCCGTTCTTCCGCCTCGATCTCGTGAATCGTCGCTTCCAGTCGATGGCGCTGCGTGGCAATCGTCTCGGGATCGTTGATCTCCTGCTTGCGCAGGCCGGCTTCCAGCGCATTGCGCGCCGACTGGTAGATGCGCGCCCGAACTTCGGCATTGGCACGTTCGGAGCGCGCCAGCGCGTTTCTGATTGCCGTTTCCAGTCCGCTCACATCCACCCCTTTTGCGGGAGCCGCCTGACGCGGCCGTCACGATACATCTGTAGAAAGAGCCCTACGTTCCAGTCTTTGTTAGCTTTTGCGTAACGTTTGCCGGGGCTTTGCGCAAGTCTTCCGGCCGAAACTGCCCCAGTGCCGCCGGGGATAAGCGTTGCGGAAGGGCGACTGATCCCGTGCTCCATCGGGAAAGCGTCCGGCCGGATTTCGAGGCGTCAGCAGGTTTTTTCCGCAACATGGCATCAAAACGCGCCGCCGCATCGACCCATCCGGCGTTTCCAGGCCTGCGTTTAGCACCGGGATCTTTCGTCTCACACAGCCCAGTTCCGTCCCCTTACGCCATAACCTCCAGCCTTGATCGCAATCTCCCGGCCCACGACCACATGCTCCTGCCTTCACCGCACCACCCCTTTTCAGAAAGAAATCCCGCTGCTATGGTTTTGACGTTTTCGTAAACGTCAAAACTGGACTGGACTTCCACCATGGCCCTGCCCGCGATCCTCAAGGACAAGCTGCGCCTGCCCGTCGTTGGCGCGCCGCTCTTTATCGTCTCGCATCCCGCATTGACCCTCGCACAGTGCAAGGCCGGCGTCATCGGCGCCTTCCCGGCACTGAATGCGCGCCCGGAATCGCAACTCGACGAGTGGCTGGCGGAAATCACCGAAGGCCTTGCCGCGCACGACGCGCAAAATCCCGACCGCCCCTCTGCCCCCTTCGCCGTCAACCAGATCGTCCACCGCTCCAACAAGCGGCTGGAGCACGATCTGATGAGGTGCGTGAAATACAAGGTGCCCGTGGTGATCTCGTCGCTCGGCGCCGTGCCGGAGGTGAATGCCGCGATCCACTCCTATGGCGGCATCGTGCTGCACGACGTGATCAACAACCGACATGCCAATTCGGCGATCCGCAAGGGCGCGGACGGCTTGATCGCCGTTGCGGCCGGCGCCGGCGGCCATGCCGGCCCGCTCTCGCCCTTCGCGCTGATCCAGGAGATCCGCGAATGGTTCGACGGCCCCCTCCTCCTCTCCGGCGCGATCGCGACGGGCGGCGCAATCCTCGCCGCCCAGGCGATGGGTGCCGACATGGCCTATATCGGCTCGCCCTTCATCGCCACGACGGAGGCGCGCGCAAGCGACGCCTACAAGCAGATGATCGTCGATAGCGCCGCCGCAGACATCGTCTACTCCAACTACTTCACGGGCATCCACGGCAACTACCTGAAACCCTCAATCGCTGCCGCTGGCATTGATCCGGACCATCTGCCGGAAGCCGACCCGACGAAGATGGACTTCGAAGCGGCAACGACCGGCGCCAAAGCCTGGAAAGACATCTGGGGCTGCGGCCAGGGCATCGGCGCCATCAAGGAAATCGCCCCCGTCGAAAATCTCGTCGCCCGGCTGGAGCGCGAATACATCGCCGCAAAGCACCGCATTTGCGCCGCCTGACCGCGGCGCGCTGGAAAATCGCACAGAGAAATATGCGGAAGTTGAAACTCCCCGCTTGAAATCTCTCCCCATTGCGGTTATCAGCGCACCAATTCCGGTCCCGACACGCTTCGGGATCGTTTGAAGGCCGCTTTAGCTCAGTTGGTAGAGCACGTCATTCGTAATGACGGGGTCAGCAGTTCGAGTCTGCTAAGCGGCACCATTTCTCCTGAAAATTTGAAGTGATGAGAACGCGAGCTGTTTTGCGGCTTGCTTGCGCCTTCATAGAAACCGATGCAGCCGACAAGCCGTGTATTGATGACTCGCGCATCGAGCACGAGCGCCATCAGCCCTCATCAAGCGCCTTAAAGTCCCTCTTCGAAACGTCGTCCGTTCGATGCGCCGGAAAGGGGCTGACGGTTAGAAGGCTAAAGTCGAAGGTGCCGCGCTTGTCGCCGTGAAGCACGTATTGGCGATGGACGCGGAGAAAATCGCGTTTGATTCGCTTGTAGCGCTCGGGTTCGAGCAGTTTCTTCACGCGGATGTACATTTGCTCCGCCTGGGGGGCGTCCGGGTGCCCGCACAGCGAGACGACGGGGCATTTGTAGAAATGGATCACGTCGGTCAGGCAGTGTACCTCGACGAAGGACACTTCGGGCACGCGCGCTATCGCCCCCACTCTGTCGCGCAACTTGGCGGCCGGCCGGAGAAGAGCGCATTGCAGAATCGCCCCTCCGAGGGTGAGGAAGACGACCTTTTTTCCAACCAGTGCCGCAGGATTGTTTTCCAGCACCATTCCGAGGACATGGGCTGCAAGCGTCGAGCCCATGCTGTGGGAGCTGATGACATATTCGTCGGCGGGCTCATCGAGCGCTTTGGCGAGCCGCGCGGCGCATTGCTCCAACCATTTGATCAGGTTCGGATCGTCGAGGCGGGCGGCTGACACCGCCAGTTGCCAGTCGGCAAAAAGATGGAGGGTGAGAAAACGCTCGGTAAGCGGAAAAAGCACGTATTGAAAGCCAAACCAGGCGAGCGGAACACTCCAGATATAGTGCCAAGGGCGCAAATCCAGCCAGAAAGGGGTCGCAGCCACAAAAAGGCAGGCCCCGAGCACCAAGCTCATCAACAGGTATGGAAAGACGAAAAACAGCCCGAACCGCCATGCGTGCCGGAAGTAGCCGGCCGCCGCACCATAATACACGACCTGCGCGGCGCTGAAAAAGCCCGCCACAATACGGTGCAGGATCTGCTTTTCAGTCAGCTTTTCGAGCAATCCGTTGTGATCGCACAGGTGTACGGTCGTGGATGTATTCCAGCCCGCGACGTCGCTCGAGACCGTGAAATTCGGGCCGACGTCCTCGTCGGCGAGCGGAGATACGATTGCGGAGTAGTCCCAGACCTTGGATGAGAATTGGGCGGAGCGCTTGAAGCGGCCGTGGTGCGCCGAAGCAGTCATTGGCTCGAACCCTGGAAAATGCACCACAACGCGTCGTTCTATTGTTTTTGTCATGTCGTCCTGCAGCAGCTCCGTGCCGAAAGCATGGTTGGTTGGCTGATCGCGTTCGCCAAATGCCGCCGACGAGGGTGGAGCCGGTGATCAGTGGATGGTGCGTCTCATAGTCAAGTTTGCAGTCGTCGGAAACCGGCACGCCCTTCAGCGTCGCAATCTCGGCACCGGTCCCCGACATGCGGTCGGGATCGAACAGGTTTTTTGGTCGGAATTGCGGCTGCCGGTTTCAGAGAAAAGGGTGGACGACGGAGTTCAACCCTTTTTTGTCCTCGGCGTGCGCAGCACCACTAGTGCAGATTTGCTACGACCCTCTGTATTATCAAGTCGAGATAGGTCGCACGGTTACGCGTCACTCCGAACATGCCGGAAAACAGGCCTGTTCTTGCTCCGGGATTGTCATATATGAGATCTCTAATGCTTCGATCTGCACTGGCGGCATTGGCGCTTGGTACGCCCATGGCGCATGCAGGCGATATGACTGCGCGATCTGCTGACGGCAGTTTATGGTTGTCCGGCGGCGTCGGCCTCATGAACATCGAAGCCCACGAATATGTCTATCTGGGCAACGACAAAGCGAGCCAGCTCGACTGGGACACCGACGGGGTCACCCTCTACACAGTAGCGGCAGGCGCTGACCTCGGCAGCGACTGGCACGTCAAAGGCAAGTTCGACTTCGGCTTTGGCGGCGATGGCCACATGGTCGATTATGACTGGGTGCCGGGTTTTGCCATCGACCAGAGCATGGACGGCTGGAGCGATCGCTCCATCCATCCCGATACGCGCCTCGACTACTATTTCAGCAGCACGTTTGAGATCGGCAAAAACGTCTTCGCTGACGAACGCAGCACTGTCAGCGTTGGCGGCGGGGTGAAATATACCCAGGTGCGCTGGGACGCCTTCGGCGGTTCGTACATCTACAGCGAGGGGGGCATCCGCAACGACATTGGCGAGATCCCGGATGGTCTGCGCGGCATCACCTACCAGCAGAACATACCCACGCTCTTCGTCGGCTTCGATGGGTCGACCAGCTTCGACCGCCTGACCCTGTCCGGCGGCGTCAAGGGCGGCATGACTGTCGGAATCGATGATACCGACGACCACTGGCTCACCGCCACCCGGTCTTTCGGTGACATGAACGCGGCCCCTGTCCTTATGCTCAATGCAGCCGTCGACTATCAACTGACAGAGACGGCATCGATCTATCTCGCCGGCAACTTCGAGAATGTCTTCCACAGAAAGGGCGACCTGAACTCGACGGACACATCGACCGGCGCCGCGACGCTCTACAGGAATGCTGCCGGCGCATCCTTCAAGACGATGTCCTTGCAGTTTGGTGTTCGGGGTCGGTTCTAACCCACGCCGCTGGGCTCAGCGGTGGTAAAGCCCGCTGGTTCGGCAGGCTTTCCAGGCGCAAATTTTCTTAGTCGTTTTCGTCGCACTCGGTGATCTCGCACACGGATTCTTCCGTGGTGCGGTTTGCGCATTCGGTCAGCGCCTTTTCGCGTGCATCGCCCTCGTCGTCATAGCTGTAGCTGTAGCCGTAGCTGCCCTCCTCGGAGACTGCGATGCAGCCCCAGGCCAGCGCCGAAGTGGTGGATGCGGTGAAAGCGGTGGCAAGAACGAGGGCAGCAAGCCCCGTCCGCATAGTCGTCGTCATGTTTAGTCCCCCAAAAAGTGCGCAAATGCGCGGGGCAACCTATGGCACGCATACTAATTTTAGCAAGTAGCGGCGGCAATCCCGCGCGGCCAACTCTGGCGGCGTTCTCTGGCGGCGTTCTCGGACGGTTTTACTTCTGGCCGTGGGCATGAGCCGCCGGTGAACGCGGCTAATCGCGCTCCAGCTGGATCGTGCAGTTTCTGCTGGTGGATTTGCCCGACATCCTGTTCGCGTCGATTTTAACGACATAATCGTACGTATCCGCCTTCGCGGTGACGATGATGTAGGAATCGGGCGCATCCTCCGTCGGCATGGGGCTTATCTGCGCCTCGTCGGTTCCCGTTCCCGCACCGCTGAAGGCAAACGAGCCTTTGGCCACCCTGCCGAACTGCTCGCCGACCGACAAGGTGACCGAGAACTGCCGGCGGCCGCAGGAAACTCCGCCGAGCCAAGTGCCAATGAGGCTACCCTTCTGAGGCTCGTTCTCCACCGGGGATGCATTTTCGCGAAGCCGGGAAATCTCGCGTTCCAGTTCGCGGATAACGGCCTTGAGGCGGTCGATTTCAGCCTGCGCCTCATTCTGGCTGACGCGTGGCCCGGTCGGCCCGCTGGCATCGAACTCCTGCGCCTCGACCTGCGTGGCCATGGCGAGCGTGGATATTGCCGCGATAACGCCGAAAATGCGCATTGACTGTCCCCTTATCTGAGACAATCGCTCATCCAAAGCCCCGAGTCGAGGGGCGCCGGCTCAGCCGACGTTGCGCTCCTGGTCGGCCTGGCTTGGCGGTGCCGAATGGGGATCGAGAATGACCGGCGAGGGCGATTCCGCCGTGTCGACTTCGCGGATCCATTCACGCCAGATGGCAACGAGGAGCGCCATCAGCACAGGGCCGATGAAGAGACCGAGGAAACCCATGGTCTTCACGCCGCCGATGAGGCCGAAGAAGGTGGGCAGGAACGGCAGCTTGATCGGGCCGCCGACGAGGCGCGGGCGCAGCGTCTTGTCGACGATGAAGAGTTCGACCGAGCCCCAGATGAAGAGCGCGAGGCCGGCGACCGGCGAGCCGCTGGAAACGAGATAGATCGAGACGAGCGAGAAGGACAGCGGCGCGCCGCCGGGGAAGAGCGCCATGATGCCGGTCAGCACGCCGAGCGTGACGGCAGACGGCACGCCGGCAACCCAGTAGGCAACGCCGAGCACGATGCCTTCGCCGATGGCGATCAGCGTCATGCCCGTGACGGTGGAACTGATCGTTGCCGGCACGATGCGGGAAATGCGCTCCCAACGCATCGGCAGGATGCGTTCGCCGAGGCGATCGACCTGGCCGGCGAAGGACTGACCGTCGCGGTAGATGAAGAACAGCGCGATCAGCATGAAGAGCATAGCGAGCAGCAGGCCGAAGGCCTTGCCGCCGGCTGCGAGTGCGACACGATAGATATTGCCGATATTGGCGCCGCTGACGATCTGCGTCAGTTCGCCGATGGCGCCCGGATGATCGATGAAGCGTGTCCACTGCATGTCGAGCCAACCGCCGATGATCGGCAGCGCACGAATCCAGTCCGGCGTCACGGCCCCGGTGCGATTGGTCTCCACCGCCCAACCGATCCACTCACGGATTTCGTGAAAGGCATAGGTCGAGGCAATCATGATCGGGCCGATGATGAAGGCCAGGATGAGGAGAATGGCGATGGAGGCCGCGAGTGTGCGGTTGCCGTTCACCTGCGCCAGCAGGCGCGCATAGAGCGGCCAACTGGCAAATGCGATGACGAGGGCCGCAAGCACCGGCACGACGAAGCCATGGAAGAAATAGATGCCGGCGAAGGCGACAAGGACAAGGAGCCAGCGCGCCGCCGAGATGGGCGATATGAGCGCGACGCTGCTCGGGCGGGCAGCGCCGAGAAACCGGGGCTCATTTCTGCGATGTTCCGAATGCAGCAAGCGCGTTCACTCCAATGCGGCGTCGTCCAGGCCAGACTGCCTAGATAAGCTGTACCCCAAGATTGTTAAACATATACGTGATATTTTAGGCCAAAGCGCGATGAGACGCCGCAGGGCCAGCGATTGCCGCGACTTACAGAAAAGCTATGTTGGACAAGCCGGTGAATTGTTGACGTTTACGTCAATGTAATATAGCGATGACTCTTGATGGCGCCCGCTAAAAGCATCATCTTGTCCGCATCGAACGGTTGGAGGACCTTCGGTGCCGGCGGGACGGACGATGCCCGCGCCCAACGAGGAGGAGCACGCATGTCGGCCACAGTTCAGGACCCTTCCACGCAGCCGTCCGGCCGCTTCTGGCTTGCCTCGTATCCCGAGGGCATGGCCGGTGATATCGCGCCGCTCGGTTATCCGTCCATCGGCGCGCTGGTTGAAAGCTGCTGCGCCCAGTTTGCCGATCGCCCCGCCTTCACCAGCATGGGCAAGACGCTGACCTTCCGGGACTTCGAGGCCGCATCGCGCAGCATCGCCGCCTGGCTCCAGGCGCGCGGCCTTGAAAAGGGCGACCGCGTCGCGGTGATGATGCCGAACATTTTGCAGAACCCGGTGATCATCTTCGGCATCCTGCGTGCCGGTCTCGTCGTGGTGAACGTCAACCCGCTCTATACGCCGCGCGAACTCGAACACCAGTTGAAGGATGCCGGCGCCAAGGCGCTGTTCGTTCTGGAGAATTTTGCCAGCACCGTCGCGCAGGTCGTCTCGCGCACGGCCGTCAAGCATGTGGTCGTCACCACGATGGGCGACATGCTCGGCCTCAAGGGCCTGATCGTCAATCTCGTCGTACGCAAGGTGAAGAAGCTGGTGCCCGCCTGGTCGCTGCCGGGCCATATTCCCTTCAAGCAGGTGATGGCGGAAGGCGCGCACGGCACGTTGAAGCCCGTCAGCATTGCGCCGGATGATACCGCCTTCCTGCAATATACCGGCGGCACGACGGGCGTCTCGAAGGGCGCGACGCTGACCCATGCCAACCTGCTCTCCAACATGGAGCAGATCAAGCTGTGGATCGAGCCGATCTTCCATCTGAAGAAGCGGCCGGACCAACTCGTCTTCATTTGCGCGCTGCCGCTCTATCACATCTTCGCCCTGACCGTGAATGGACTGATGGGCATCGCGCTCGGCGGCCACAATGTGCTGATCGCCAATCCGCGCGATATCCCCGCCTTCGTCAAGGAACTCGGGAAGTACCGCGTCCACATCTTCCCGGGCCTCAACACGCTGTTCAACGCGCTGATGAACAATCCGGACTTTGCCAAGCTCGACCTGTCCGACCTGCTGCTGACGCTTGGCGGCGGTATGGCGGTGCAGCGGCCGGTCGCCGAACGCTGGCAGAAGATGACCGGTTGCGCCGTCATTGAGGGCTATGGCCTGTCGGAAACCTCGCCGGTCGCGACCGCCAACCGTTTCGACCGTGCGGAATTCACCGGCACGATCGGCTTGCCCTTGCCCTCGACGGACATCGAAATCCGCGACGACGACGGCAGGACGCTGGGGCTCGGCGAAGTAGGCGAGATCTGCATCCGCGGCCCGCAGGTCATGGCCGGCTACTGGCAGCGGCCGGACGAGACCGCCAAGGTAATGACCCCCGACGGCTTCTTCCGCTCCGGCGATATCGGCTTCATGTCGTCGGAAGGCTTTACCAAGATCGTCGACCGCAAGAAGGACATGATCCTCGTCTCCGGCTTCAACGTCTTCCCCAACGAGATCGAGGAAGTGGCGATGTCGCATCCCGGCATTCTCGAATGCGCGGCAATCGGCGTGCCGGACGAACATTCCGGCGAGGCGGTAAAACTGTTCGTGGTGAAGAAGGATCCGGCGCTCACCGAAGCGGATGTGAAGGCGCATTGCGCGGCGAACCTCACCAACTACAAGCGGCCGAAATTCATCGAATTCCGCACCGAACTGCCGAAATCGAATGTCGGCAAGATTCTCCGAAAGGACCTTCGGGGCTGACACCTGCACCGGTTAAACCGATTTAATTTTTTCGGACAAGTCGCGTTTGCGGTCTTGATTTGCACATGCCAAAGCGACTAGCTAGCCGGCATCGTCCAAAGCCAAGGAAGACGCCGATGAACGCGCTTGTCGAAAAGCTGAAATCCATCGCCCGCGATACCAACGCCACAGACATCAGAGCCGCCTTCGCGGCCGACCCCAAGCGGTTTTCCCGCTACAACGCCAAACTCGACGATTTCCTGTTCGACTATTCGAAATGTGCGGTGAACGACACCGTGCTCGAGGGGCTGGAAGCACTCGCAAAGGACGCCGGCGTCGAGACGAAACGCGATGCGATGTTCGCAGGCGCGATCATCAACATTACCGAAGAGCGCGCCGTGCTGCACACGGCACTGCGCAACCGCGCCAACACGCCCGTGCTGGTCGACGGCAAGGATGTCATGCCTGATGTCAACGGCGTGCTCGACGCCATGGGCGTGTTTGCCGACGGTATCCGTTCCGGCACCTTGAAGGGCGCGACCGGGAAGAAAATCACCGACGTCGTCAATATCGGCATCGGCGGTTCGGATCTCGGCCCGGTCATGGCAACGCTGGCGCTCGCACCGTTCCATGACGGCCCGCGGCTGCATTTCGTCTCCAACATCGACGGCGCGCACATTGCCGACACACTGAAACTGCTCGACGCCGAAACCACGCTGTTCATCGTCGCCTCGAAGACTTTTACGACGATCGAGACGATGACGAACGCCGCGACAGCGCGCAAATTCATCGCCGACGCGCTGGGCGATGCGGCGGTCGGCAGCCATTTCTGCGCGGTCTCCACAGCGCTCGACAAGGTCTCGGCCTTCGGCATTGGGGCTGATCGCGTCTTCGGGTTCTGGGATTGGGTCGGCGGGCGCTATTCGATCTGGTCGGCCATCGGCCTGCCGCTGATGATCGCCATCGGCAAGGAGAATTTTGCCGAATTCCTGGCCGGTGGCCACGCCATCGACAACCACTTCCGCAAGGCGCCGGTCCGCGAGAACATCCCGGTGCTGCTCGGGCTCATCGGCTATTATCACCGCAACGTGCTCGGCTACCCGTCGCGCGCCATCCTGCCCTATGACCAGCGCCTGTCGCGTTTCCCGGCCTATCTCCAGCAGCTCGACATGGAATCGAACGGCAAGTCCGTCACCATGGATTCGACGCCGGTCGAAGGCCAGACCGGCCCCGTCGTCTGGGGCGAGCCGGGCACCAACGGCCAGCACGCCTTCTACCAGCTCATCCACCAGGGCACGACGATCATCCCAGCCGAGTTCATGATCGCGGCGAACGGCCACGAGAAAGAGCTGCGCCACCAGCATCAGCTGCTGATCGCCAATTGCCTAGCGCAGTCGGAAGCCTTGATGAAGGGCCGCACGCTGGCGGAAGCCAAGGCGCAGCTGACGGCGAAGGGCATGGACGAGGCAAAGGCCGACAAGATCGCGCCGCACCGCGTATTCTCAGGCAATCGTCCGTCGATCACCATGGTCTATGACAGCCTGACGCCGTTTTCGTTTGGCCGGCTGGTTGCGCTCTACGAGCATCGCGTCTTCGTCGAAGGCGTGCTCTTCAACATCAACTCGTTCGACCAGTGGGGCGTGGAGCTCGGCAAGGAGCTGGCGACGGGCCTGCTGCCGGTCGTCGAAGGCAAGGAAAGTGCCGACGGCCACGATTCATCGACCGCCGGTCTCGTTGCCGCCCTGCTGAAGGCTGCCGAATAGGCTCAGCGCAGGCTGAGACGACGTGCCGCGAATGCATCACGCGGCACGCGGGTGAGGTTTCCGAGGAATTCGCGCGCGCAGGCGCGCCAGCTATAGGTCATGGCACGCTCGCGCGCGACGTCCTTCGGGATATCAAGCGCGGCGAGCGCCGCGTCCCGCAGGTTTTCCGATAGCGCACCGGCATCGCCGAGCACGTCCCGCGGTGCAGTCACCGGAAAGGCGGCAACCGGAACGCCGCTGGCGAGCGCCTCCAGCATGACATTGCCAAACGTATCCGTGCGGCTCGGGAAGACGAAGACGTCCGCCGAGGCGTAGACGGCAGCGAGTTCCTCGCCGAGCTTGCGACCCAGGAAATGCACATCCGGGTAGCGTTGGCGCAGCATAGCGAGGTCCGGCCCGTCGCCGACGACGACCTTGCTGCCCGGTAGGTCAAGGCCGAGGAAGGCGGGCAGGTTCTTCTCCACCGCAACGCGGCCGACATTCAGGAAAATCGGGCGCGGCAGGCCGAGATCGCGGCGCTTGGCCGGATCGAACAGCTTCGTATCGACACCGCGCGACCAGCGCTTGATGCGAACGAAACCGCGTGCCGCCATTTCCGCGCCAAGCGACTTGGTCGCCACCATCATGCCGTTGCCGGAATTGTGGAAGCGGCGCAGCCACCAGTAGCTGACACTTTCCGGAATGGGCAGGCGGGCGCTGATGAATTCGGGAAAACGTGTGTGATAGGCCGTGGTAAAGGGCAACCGGCGCTCCAGGCAGGCGCTGCGTGCGGCCATGCCGAGCGGGCCCTCGGTAGCGATGTGGATGTAATCCGGGGCGATCTTCTCGATTTCGGCCAGCACACGGCGCTTCGAGGTGATGGCGAGACGGATTTCCGGGTAGGACGGCAGCGGCACCGTCGTAAATTCTTGCGGCGTCAGGAAGACGACGTCGACGCCCTCCTCCGCCATCGAGCGGGCCAGCTCTTCGAGCGTATGCACGACGCCGTTCAACTGCGGGCGCCAGGCATCCGTGACGACAAGAATGGTGGGAGCCCGTCCATCGGAACGGGCGGCGGGGAGCGAATCTGGGGCGGTGTGGTCGAGCATGGCCCCTTTGACCATGCGGCGATGACAGCCGAATGAAGGCGGTTTTCACAGCCGCTTTGGAAAGTGCTTTCCTACCCTCCCCGTCATCCTCGGGCTTGCCCCGAGGATCCAGGCGGCAACGACGGCGTGAATGGTGTGAATCCTCGGGTCAAGCCCGAGGATGACGAAGGAGAGGTTGCGGTCTCCTCCCCCCACACCCCGATACCAGCGCTACGGCCTCAGGCGAGCCCGATTTCCTTCGCCCAGGGTGGGTTCGCGCCGGCGCGCGAGACGGTGACGGCGGCGGCCTTGGCGCCGAGTGCCAGTACCTTGGCGATCTGGTCCTCGTCGAGCTTCGCCACCTGCTGCTTCGTCAGCAGGTTCTGCATCTTCAGCGAGGCGAGAACGCCGGCATCGAACGTATCGCCGGCGCCGACCGTATCGACCACGGTCACGCGCTCGCTCGGCACCACGACCTTGTGGTCAGCGGTGTAGCCGACGGCACCTTCCGCGCCGCGCGTCACGACGACAAGTTTTGCGCCGTGGTGCAGCCAGTGGCGGGCAAGCGCGTCCTCGTCGCCTTCAAGGCCGAACCAGGCGAGGTCCTCATCGGAGAACTTCACGATATCCGCCATCGCCGCCATGCGGCGGATGCGGCCCATATGGGCGTCCTTGTCCTTGATGAAGCCGGGGCGGATGTTCGGGTCGAGCGAGATGACGCGTTTTTCGTGCTCGCGCTTCAGCAGCGCCTCGTAGGTCGAGCCGCAAGGTTCGGGGATGAGGCTGATCGCGCCGAAATGCAGTGCCTCGCAATCATCGCCCAAAGCCGGAAGCTCTGCTTCTGTGATCATGCGACCGGCGGTGCCCTCGTCATAGAAGGCATAGGTCGCATGGCCGTGCACGAGCTTGACGAAGGCAACGGTGGTCGGGCGCGAGAGGGTTGCGCAGTAGCTGTAATCAACGCCGCTTTCGCCGAGCGTCTTGCGCAGGATGTCGCCCATCATATCGTCGGAAAGGCCGGTGAAGAAGCCGGTCGGCACGCCGAGACGGCCGAGTGCGATCGCCGTGTTGAAGATCGCTCCGCCGGCATAGGGGGCGTAGGCATCCTCGCCAAGCGTCGACGTGCGCGGCAGCATGTCGATCAGGGCTTCACCACAACACAGGATCATCAGCATTTCCTCCCAAGCGGACTTTCAATCGATTTAAACGATCACACGAGAAAGCGCCAGAGCCTTTTACGACGTCGGCAGCTCCGCAACGCCGCCATGGGCAGCCGACCAGACGAGGGGTGCGTCGAAGAAGGATTCGACCGAGGCGAGTGTCGCATCATCGAAGAGTTTTTCTGCCTTCGCAACTGCCAGAACATTCCGCCAGGTGGCGATGTGGTGCAGCTTCACGCCGCCGTTGGCATAGCGCGCCTCGGCTTCCTTGAAGATGCCGTAGTAGAACAGCGACATGCCGTGATCGACCACGCCGCCGGCCGCGCGGATCGCATCGATGAAGGTGAACATGGAACCGCCGACCGTCACGAGGTCCTCGATGACGAGCACCCGGGCGCCTTCCTGCATCACGCCTTCGATCTGCGAATTGCGGCCATGGCCCTTCGGCTTCTTGCGCACGTAGATCATCGGCAGGCCAAGACGATCAGCCAGCAGGGCGGCGAAGGGAATGCCGGCCGTCTCGCCGCCGGCAATCACGTCGAAGCGCTCGAAGCCGGCCTCACGGGTGAGGGTCGCGGCGGCGAAATCCATGATCGCCGAGCGGATGCGCGGATAGGAGAGCAGCTTGCGGCAATCCATATAGACCGGAGAGGCCATGCCCGACGCGAGCTTGTAGGGTTCTTCCGGGCGGAAATGCACCGCCTTGATCTCCCACAGCATGCGGGCCATCAGCTCCGCCATCACGTCTCGGTCCGGAAAGGAATTGGAAAACATCGGCATCTCTCCACGTCACTGTCTTACCCGTGCGCATAGCAGCAAGAGAGGCGGCTTTCCAGCAGGCCGGAAACGAAAAACCCTCCCGGAGGCCGGGAAGGGTTTCTGGAGGATCAGAGTACGGGTCGCTTAGGCGGCGACGGCCTTGCCGGCAGCGGAGCGGGCATCGAGCGAGTAGGCGCCCGGGCCGAAGGCGGCGAGCACGAGGAAGCCACCAGCAATCGTGATGTTCTTCCACATCATCAGGCCGTTGAAGAGAGTCAGCAGGCCGTTTGCGCCTTCCGGAAAGTCCGGAACGTTGATCGCGCCGCTATGGAAAACAAGAGCGGTAAAGACGCTGAAGGCAGCGAGAAGGTAGGCAGCGATCTTCGTCTGGAAGCCGACGAGGATGAAGAGGCCGGCAACGACTTCGAAGAGACCGGCAAGATAGGCAAGCGCGGTCGCGGCCGGAAGGCCGGCACCGGCGATCATGCCGGCCGTGCCCGACGGATCGATGAGCTTCGGGTAACCGGCAGTGATGAACATGAGGGCGAGAAGGATGCGTCCGAGAAGGACGACGGCGTTCTGTTGCATGATAAGCTCCTGAGGCTTGGCTGTTTGAGTTGGCAAAGAGATATCAGCTTTCCGTCGTCAAACTAGACGGGCAATCGGAATACAGATCGTTCGCTTTTTGTGAACGACGACCTGTTCCCCGCGGAACAGAGGGGCAGTTCAGGCCATGCGACAAGAGGGGCATTGCAGCCCGCCGCCCTCCTCTTTCCCTCCCGGACCCCATCATGCGCCACTATCTTCTCGCCCTTGCGCTCGCCGCCGCCTCCCTCACCTTCACCGCCAACGGCCATGCCGGCCCATCCTATGTGGACGGCACCTACGGCCACTATCAGCAGACCTGCATCACCAAGCGCGTCCAGACGCAGGATCAGCACGGCAAGGCGGTCAACAAGCGCGTGCGGATCTGCCAGTAACGAAGAGACCGGCCCAAAGCTCTCCGTTCTTTTCTGTTGCAAGCGCACGACGGGTGGGCGAAAGTTTCGGCGAGCGGCGCGTGTTTTGTTTTCGTCAGCGGCGGTCGGGGGAAACCGGATATGAACGAGATCAACAAGAGTGCCGCGTTCTGGCGCTCTTTCCCGATTTTCGAGGGATTCAACAAGGAAACGCTGATCGAGATCGCGGGAATCGCGACGTGGCGCAAATGGTCGCCCGGCACGGTGATCTTCCAGCGCGGCGACGAAGGCACCTATCTCATCGTGCTCGTCTCCGGCCGCATCAAGCTTTCGCTGATCACGCCGCAGGGCAAGGAACTGTCGCTGCGCCAACTCGAAGCCGGCTCGATCCTCGGCGAAATGGCGCTGCTCGACGGCCAGCCACGCTCGGCGGACGCCACCGCCGTGACGGCGACCGAAGGCTACGTGATTTCCAAGCGCGATTTCATCGATATCCTGACGCGGAATCCCACGGCGGCGCAGGCGATCATCCACTATCTCTGCACCAAGCTGCGCGAAACGACGGAACAGCTCGAAACCATCGCGCTCTACGATCTCGATGCCCGCGTCGCCCGCTTCTTCCTCGCGACGTTGCGCAACATCCACGGCGAGGAACTGCCGGACAGCGCAAACCTCCAGCTCTCGCTCAGCCAGACCGAGATCGCCAGCATCGTCGGCGCCAGCCGGCCCAAGATCAACCGCTCGATCCTCGCGCTGGAAGAGGCCGGTGCCATCCGGCGCAATGATGGTATCATCCACTGTCATATCGGCCGGCTCTACGGCATTGCCGAGCCGGATGACGACTAGGCCGACTGCGGCTTACACTTCAACGGAAGCGGCCGATCATGTTCGCCAAGAGATATAGACCGCTCGTCGCCGGCCTTGTGGCCAGCCTTGCCGGTGCGCTGGCGCTGTTTTCGCTTGGCGAAACGGCGCTGGAGCAGCAGCGTGAATACTATTTCGACGCGCTGACCCAGGCGGTGCCGGCTCGCCAGAGCGACCGGATCGTCGTGGTCGACATCGACCGCAAGGCCTTCCAGAGTGTGCCGGACAAGGAGTGGACGCGCACGCAGACGGCAGGGCTGATCGAACGGCTTGCCGCTGCAAAGCCGGCGGCGATCGCCTTCGACTTCATCTTCTCCACCGATTGCGCGGCGGAAGAGCCCGCCAATGCCGCGCTGGCAAACGCCATCGGCCAGACGCCGACCATTCTCGGCTTCCTCATCGGCGAGGCGACGGACGGCGCGCCGCACCCGATCCCCGCGCTTGCCCTGCAACGGCCGGTCACCATCCCGGACCTCTGGTTCATCGACGGCACGGAAAGCTCCTGCGCCTTCCTGCAGGACAAGGCGGCGGCGGCGGCGGCGGCCTTCCTGGTTGGCGACGAGGACGCGGTGGTACGCCGCGTGCAGGCCTATGCGATCCTCGGCAATGCGGCCTATCCGTCGCTCGGCGTGGAAGCGGCGCGGCTGGCGGCCGGAGCGGGCACGCCGGTGCTCGGCGGCAACCCCGCCTGGGTGCGGCAGGATTCGCGCATCCTGCGGCTCGACGAGGACGGCAGCCTGCGCTTTGTGGCAAGCCGAGCCGACACGGTGGGCGCACGCACCTTCTCCGCGGCGGATGTCGTGGCAGGCCTGGTGCCGGCCGAAAGGATTGCCGGCAAGGTCGTGCTGATCGGCAGCAGCCTGCCCAATCTCGGCGGCCTCAGGACCAGCGCCTCCATGACGCTCGAACCCTCCGTGCAAATCCATACGGACGTCGCAAACTCCATCCTGACCGATCACATCCCGATGCGCGATATCGGCCTCTTGCCGATCGAGGCGGCCTTGGCCTTCGTTGCCGGTGCGGCGGCGGCGCTGGCGGCGGCGCGGCTTCGCCCACTCTGGGCGGCATTGGCCGGTCTCGGGCTTGTCGGCCTCGTGTTCGGCGCATCAGCCCTCGTCTATATGCAGACAGCGCTTCTGTCCGATGCGGTCGGCGTTTCGCTGATCGTGGGGACGGCGGCGCTTGTCACCGGCCTGCTGCAGTTCGCCCATGTGCGCCGGGCGGAAGCCACCGCCCGCCAGCGTTTTGCCCAGTACCTGCCGCAATCCGTCGTCTCGCGCTATATCGACAATCCGGATCTCGGACGCGTCGCCGGCGAGGAGCGACAGGTGACGGCGGTGTTTACCGATATCGAGGGCTTTTCCTCGCTCTCCAAGAAGCTCGGCCCGCATGATTTGGTCAAGCTGCTGGACATCTACTACACCGAGGTGAACGCGCTCGTGGCCCGCCATGGCGGCATGGTGGACAAGGTGGTGGGTGACGCAGTGCACGCGCTCTTCAACGCGCCTGACGATCTCGACCATCATGTCGACAAGGCACTCGCCTGCGCCGATGACATCCGCACGCTGACCGAAGAGATGCGCCGCCGCCCCGGCTTCCTCGAACAGGAATTCGGCCGCACGCGCATCGGTATCGAAACGGGCATGGTGGTGCTGGGGGAAGTGGGCGTCGGCGGCAAGCTCGACTACACGGCGCACGGCAATTCGATGAACCTCGCGGCGCGCCTGCAGGATGCCAACAAGTTCCTCGGCACCCACATCTGCGTCGGGCCCCAGGCGGCAAGCGAAACGACCCGGCCACTACGCCCCATCGGCAGCCACGAAATCCGTGGCTTCGGCCAGATAGAGTTGTTCACGTTCGATTAGCGGATACCGACGCTGGCATAGGCCTCGCGGATGCGGGCATCACCCCATTGTGCAACGTCGCTCGGAACAGCACCCGGCGTCGCGATATCGACGCCCTGGCCGCGGCCGACCTGGCGTGTCACGCCGCCGCCGGTGACCTCGACGAGGCCGTGCTCCACGAAGACGCCGAAGACGCCGCGGCTGGGGCCGGCGAAGAATTTCGTGCCGCGCACGCCGATCATGCCGAAGGCGGTGCGCATGGTGAGGTCGATCTTGGCAAGGCCCTCCGGCCGGTCGAAGACCATCTGCCCGGTGCCGAGCTCGATTGTGCCGCCCTGCCCCGCGATGAAGGTATCGATCAGCAGCTCCGTGTCGCTGCCGAGCAGCAGGCTGGTGTCATCGCCGAGTTCGAGCGAGGCAAAACTCTTGGCACCGGTCTTGACGAAATCGTGGTCCATCAGGCTGGCGCCGGCCTTCAGACCCTCCAGGAGGTTTTCCTGCTTGCGGGTGACGTCGCCGGTGATTTCCACCGCCTTGCCGATGATCGCGTTGGCTTGCGTTGCGCGCACGCCGATACCCGTCAACGCCAGGGCGCCGCCGGCAATGAAGAGCCTGCGGCTGAGGGTGATCGGTTCAAAAGCCTTGAGCGTTCGCATGACACACCTTTCGGACGGGACAAGCCGTCGGATGGAATTGAACTGATAGGGCCGGCCCGTCAATCGCACAAGCCGCCTGTGCTGCATCCGTTATGCGCCGCTCTTCCCGTTCCCTCTGTTCCCGTGGAAACAGCCGCCGCCCACCAGTCGTCTAAGGTGCGGTCATCCAACGAAGGGAGACGGATCATGATCACACGATCCACAGGTATGAAGACGGCTGGCCGCGCCCTTTTCTTCGCGGCCCTTCTTGTCGGTGCCGCAAGCGGCGCTGAGGCAAACACGCTTTCCATCGAAGCCCGCTGCGACCAGAGTGCCGGCAGCCGGTATGACAGCACGCGCAACAAGGCCTTCGCGCCGGTCGCGCTGGAAGACATCCAGATCGGTGCGGCCCTTTCGGCCTGCCGCGAGGCCTACAATGCCGGCGGCGGCGCGCGCATGGCCTTCCAGCTTGCCCGGGCACTAGAGCGTGCCGGCCAGAATCTCGACGCCATGAAGCTCTATGCGGAGGCAGCGGCGCTGGGCCACACCGTGGCCATGGTCAATTACGGCGCGATGCTCGGCAAGCGCGGCGACCCTGCCGCCGAATTCAGCCACTACAAGAAGGCTGCGGAAATGGGCGACGTGCTGGGCGCCTACAATCTCGGCGTCGCCTATCGCGACGGCATCGGCACGGCGATCAACGGCGCGGAAGCGGCCCGCTGGTTCGACAAGGCGGCTGCGGCCGGCGACGAAACAGCGGCCTTCAATCTCGGCGTACTGCTCGACGACGGTAGCCTCGTGGGCGAGGACAACGCGCGGGCCGTGGCCTTCTACACGCTTGCGGCGAAAGGCGGCAGCGTCGACGCGATGATCAACCTTGGCCTCATGCTGGAATCCGGCGAAGGCATCGAGCAGGATCTCGCAGCCGCAGCCGGCTACTTCAAGCAGGCCGCCGATCAGGGCGACAGCTACGGAAAGCTGAAATTCGGCCTGATGCAGCAGAGCGGCACCGGCATCGTCAAGAACATCGAGCAGGCGGTCAACAGCCTCGTCGCTGCCTTCGAGATGCGCGACGTCGATCTCGAAGTCATCCTGCGCGACCAGCCGGAGCAGCTGAGCGCCGATGCGCGCCTCGCCATCAAGCAGGTTCTGGCCAAGCGCGACCTGATCGACGAGGCTGGCAATGCGGAGATCGATCCGATCACGCTTGGCGCCATCGAGAAGCACTACGCCGCAAAATAAGTCTATCGCAGGCCCGGAGCGGTGATCCACTCCGGGCCGAACTTTGTGCCTTAGCTGATCTCGCCGGCCTGCGGACCCCAGGTATCCGTCATCGCAAAACCGTTTGCCAGCGGGTCCGTCGGGTCGAGCGCTATCTGGTGCAGGCCGAACGTCCAGCCTCGGCCGGCGATGGTGGGGATGATGGCCTTGCGGCCGGCAACCTCGGTTTCGGCTTGCAGCCCGACCTCAAATTCCGAGCCGATGATCGAGCGCGAGCGGAACGTATCGCCCACCTTGGCAAGGCCGCGGGCATGCAGCGTCGCGAGGTTGGCGGAGTTACCGGTGCCGCAGGGCGAACGGTCGACGCGGCCGGGCCACATCGTTGTGGCCGTGCGCACCATGCCGTCCGGATCGCGATCGCGGAACATGACATAGGCAACGCCGTTGATTTCCGGGATTTCCGGGTGCACGACCTTCATCGACTTGTTGATCAGGTCCTTCAGCGCCATGCCGGCATCGACCAATGCGCGCGCATTGGCCTTCTCGATCTTCGTGCCGATCTGGTCGACGTCTACGAGCGCATAGAAGATGCCGCCATAGGAGATATCGAAGCGCACGCGGCCCCAGTGCGGCGTGTCGATTTCGACATCGAGCGCCTCGACGAAGGACGGGACCATGGTGAGCTTGACCTTTTCGCAGCGCCCGTCGCGGCAGGTCGCCGTCGCCTTGACGAGACCGGCTGCCGTGTCGAGCACGACGATGGTTTCCGGCTCCTTCATCTCGACGATGCCGGATTCGAGCAGCGCCGTGGTGACGCAGATCGAGTTGGAGCCCGAAGAGGCATGCGCCTGGTCGGCCTGGAGGATGATGAAGCCGGCATCGGCCTCCGGGCGCTTGGCCGGCACCAGCAAGTTGACCGAACCGGTCGCCGCCGCACGCGGTTCCAGGCAGAGGAAGCGGCGCAGGCTGTCATCGACCGTGTTGATGTGGTTGAGTTGCTCGGCGATCGTGTTGCCGGGAATCTTCGGCACGCCGCCGATCGCCACCTTGCCGATCTCGCCTTCGCAATGAACGTCCAGCAGCTGGATCGTGCGCTTCCATCTCATGTCGTCGTGCTCCGTCTTCGCCGGCGCGCCGGCTATTTCTGTCCCGCACGGCCCGTGCCGGGGATCGATTGGCTTCGTCTCTCTGATATATCAGATTGTCATGCGTTCCAACTGCTTTTCATGCAACAGGATTGCGCGCTACGACTGGCTTCCGGCCCAAATGTACCTTGGGGCGCGGAGCATCATCCCGCCAAGAGACCTTTCCATGACCAAACTCATTGTCTTTACCGATCTGCACATGGTGCCCGAGGGCTCGACCATCATCGGCCTCGATCCCTATCAAAGGCTGCTCACCGGCATCGAACACGTCAACCGCTATCATGCGGATGCCGACCGGGTGATCTTTACCGGCGACCTGACGCATCGCGCCGACACCCAGTCTTACGAGCGCCTGCGCGACCTGCTCTCCGTGCTCGTGCCACCGGCGGCGATCACCATCGGCAACCACGACTATCGCGACCGTTTTCTCGAGACCTTCTCGCATGTGGCGCCGGACGAGGACAGCTTCGTGCAGCAGGCGATCGACTTTGACGATTGCCGCGTCGTGCTGCTCGATACGCTGTTTGCGCCGCCCTACGACTACCCGATGAGCCATGCCGGCTATCTCTGCGAAAAGCGCCTCGCCTGGCTCGACCGCACGCTTGCGGGCGCAAATGGCCTGCCGGTCCTCCTCTTCATGCACCACCCGCCGCACAAGACGGGTTTTACCGGCATGGATGCGATCCGGCTCGGCAACGAAGACGCCTTCTACGATCTCGTGCTGAAACACGGCAATGTTCGCCACATCTTCGCCGGCCATGTGCACCGCACGATCGGCGGCTCGCATCGCGGCATTCCCTTCTCGATCTTCAAGAGCCCGGTGCACCAGCAGCCGATGCCCTTCGACATGCCGAACGCCTCGCTTTCGGTCGACGAACCGGCTGCCTATGGCATCGTCGTTGTGACGGAGGAAGGGTTGCAGGTGCACCATGAGGATTATGAAATCGCAAGGCGCGAAGCGGAAATCGCCTGAGAGCGCCGGTTAACGCGCGTTACACAACGTGACAGGCCGCGCCGCTAGTCCGGGGGAACAGAGCAAAGCATGTCACGTTGTCTCCGCCGAAGGGGTGGGAAACCCAACTTTCGAAGGAGAAAGACATGCGCAAGATTCTCATGGCTGGTGCGGCCCTCGCACTCATCGGCGCGACTGTTGCCCATGCGGACGACGCCGATAAGGAAGTTCTCGGCGGCGCTGCCGGCGGGGCAGCCGGTGCGACCGTAGGCGCCGTCGTCGGCGGCCCGGTCGGCGCGATCGTCGGCGGCGTAGCCGGTTTCGCCATCGGTGCGGAAGCAGCCGTGCCGGATGACGCCCGCGTCTATGTGCTGGAAAACCCGACGCCGCCGGTCGTTCTGCAGGGTCAGGTAACGGCCGACACGCGCTTCGACGACACCGTCACGCTGACGCCGATCCCGGATCACCCGGACCTCGCCTATGTCTATGTCGACAACCGCCCGGTCATCGTGCGGACCGACAGCCGCCAGGTGATCTACGCGCCGGAAATCGAGACGACGGCGAGCATTTCTGCCGACATCCCGGAAACCACCATCACCTATGTCGAACGCAACCGGCTTGAGCCGGTCATGCTGGAAGGCCCGGTCGAAGCCGGTGCGCTGATCCCGGAAACCGTGCAGATCGTCGAAGTGCCGGAGAGCCCCAGCTACGGCTACATCTATGTCGATGACCGACCGGTTCTCGTCGACCGCAACACCCGCGAGGTGATCTGGGTCCGGTAATCGCCTGACACGATTGAGCGGAAGGGCGGCCCGAAGGGGCCGCCTTTTTACTGCCCGACGGCGGTCGTCGTCGTATCTTCGACCGCGTTGCCGAAGCGCCGCCATTGATCATCATAGTTCTTGCGCGTCACCGGATCGAAGACCGCGATCGGCGTGGACACCACGATGCTCGCCGCACTCCCCACCGTCTGGGCCGTCCCGAGGGCGACAGCACCGAGCCGCTCGCCCAAACCAATTTGTGAGTCCGAGACCGCCTGCCCATCGATCAGGCGATTGCCGATCAGGCGCACGACATCGGGACTTTCGGCAAATTTTCCATGGTTGAGACGGTCGCCGGATTTCAGCGCCGTCAGGTCGAGCACGGTAATGCCCTGCTTTTCCAGCATCGAACGATAGGGCTCTTCAGCCGGATTGATCTGGCCGAGCCGATCGACATTGCCGGAGATGCGGCGCGAGAGCGTCAGCGCCCGGTCGTCGCGCGAGACGAACAGGGTAAACTTCGGCTTGTCCTTGCCAAGTGCACGGAGCTGCTGGCCGAAGACGTCGACATCGAGATCCGGCGAGGCCAGGATGACCTGCTGGATCTTCTTCGGCACATGCCCATCGCGGATCGCCATCTGGCGCAGCGTCTCGACGGCAAGCCACGTCCCCATGGAATGGGCCATGATGGTGATTTCGCCGACCTTGGGCGAATTGACGGCGGCCCGCAGCAATTCCTCCAGCGCATCGCGCGAATAGTTCGTGCTTTCCTTGTCGTAGGAATAATCGAAGATGCTGGCGCGCGACGGCCAGGTGAAGATCACCGGTGCGGCGTCCGTCTTGGAATCATGCACGATCTGCGCGAAGCGATAGACCGCATCCTCATAACGATTGTTGAAACCGTGCACGAAAATCAGCACGCGCCGGCTCTTCGGCAGGTTCTGGTCAAGCCAGGCACCACCGGCCTTCGCGCCATCGACCGGCGTCACGCCGACCGTCGAAAAGCTCTTCATGGGGTCGGCCGGCAGCTTTTCCGGCCACTGCACCTGTCCGACCTCGCGTTTGTCTTCCGGTGGGATGGAGACGACGATGTCGTTCATCAGGAGATCGGAGCCGCGTTCACCGGAAAACAGCACGCCCGGCTGGCTGGACCGCGCGCGCGTCGTGGCAACCAGCAGATTGACCGTCGACACGCCCGCCGGTGTTTCACCGCTCGGCACCAGTACGCCTTCCGGCCGGCCGGCGCAGCCCGCCAGCACCAGCAATCCGGCGAGTATCACGCAACGCAATACGCGCGGTATTTCACGGTTCGTCATGTCCCGCTTCCTTCCGCTATTCCTGTTTGGCCGACGCTAAGCAGACACCGTTGTTGCCTGCTTAGCCGAGTGAGGGATGGTTTTGAAGGGACCCGAGGCGGCGGGAGCCTTAAGGCCAGGATCAGAGGCGGCAGCGCGTGTCATATCGGCCACGCCCGCCCTACTCAGGCCTCGGCGCGACCAAGCATGTAAGCTGCGAGATTGTCGAGGCTGGAACGCAAACCGACGTCATGATCCTCCGGCCGGACGCCCGAAGGCACGTTTTCGCAGGCAACAGCGACAAGCGTACCGTCCGGATGCGGCTCGAAAGACCAGGTCATGCGCATGGTCCCGGCGAAAGCCGGATCGTCTGAAATGAAATCGATCTCCTGAACCACACGCTCACTAGGCACGAGCGTGACAAACCGCCCCTCGACGATGTCGCTGTCGGCCGAGCTTTTGCCCGCACCCGGCTCGGAATAGAAGAGCACCAGATGAAAGCGCCCGCCTTCACGCGCGTCAAACGCCTCAACCCGCGCCGTCATGCCCTCCGGCGGCAGCCAGACGGCAAGGGTGACGGGATCGACGAGGGCTTCATAGAGAGCAAGCGCCGGCGCGGCGATGACCCGCGAGGCACGATCAACCCGTGTTTGCGCAGTCGAAGCCAATTCGCTCTCCACATGGACGGCGCAGCAACAAACCAAGCGCACGATCGGCGCATGCTAACAAATGAAGGACATGACTGGAAAAGAAATGGCGCACCCGAAGAGATTCGAACTCCTGACCCCCAGATTCGTAGTCTGGTGCTCTATCCAGCTGAGCTACGGGTGCGCTGGCAACGGGGTGTGTATTGCCCGGCTGCGAGGCGGTTCCTAAAGGGTGCGCCGGCTTATTGCAAGCGCCTTTCTGAGAAAAAATGTACTTTTTTCATCGTGCCGTCACATCCCGCCCGGAACACCGGGCTTTATGCGCGGTGGCGGAAGGCGTCGAGGGGGACGGGGCGGTCCGGCAGTTCGATGCGGAAGAGCGTGCCGGGCGTTACCTTCTCGACCAGCGCGATCGTGCCGCCATGGGCGAGCACGAGTTCGCGGGCGATGGCGAGGCCAAGCCCGGTGCCGCCGGAGCGCGCGGAGCCACGGAAGGCGGCAAACAGGTTTTCGCGGGCCTTGGCCGGCATGCCGGGGCCGTTGTCGTCGATGGCGATCGACACCACGCTGCCGGTGCGCAGGCCCGTGACGAGCACGGTGCGCCGCTCGACGCTGTTGGCCTGCGACAGCGCCTCGACGGCGTTGCGGCAGAGATTGTGGATGACGCGAAAGAGCTGCTCGCTGTCGGCGTCGACCTGAAGGCCGGGCTCGACCTGAAGCATAAATTCGATATCGCCGCGCGAATCGAGCGCCAGCACCTCCGAGACCTCCTGCACCAGCGGGCGCAGCGCGACGAAGCGACGACGCGGCTCCGGCTCGCGCATGCGGCCATAGGAAAGCACCTCGTTGGTATAGCCGACGGCCCGGTCGATGCTGCGCAGCAGTTTTGGCGCGACGCGCTTGACCACCGGGTCGTCGACATCCGACAGGCGGTCGGACATGAGTTGGGCGGAAGACAGGATGTTGCGCATGTCGTGGTTGATCTTCGACACGGCGAGGCCGAGATCGGCGAGGTTCTTCTGTTCCTTCAGCGTGCGTTGCAGCGTCTGCTGCATGGCGGCGAGATGGACGCCGGCGACGGCAATCTCGTCGCGCCCGCCGGAAGGCTCCAGCACGCGGCTCGGATTGGACGGGTCGGCGGTGAATTCCTGGATGTTCGCCGTCATGCGGCGGATGGGGCGGATCAGCAGGCGATTGAGCGCGAAGAAAATGGGGCTCGCCGTGACCAGCGAGATGATCATCGACAGGATGAAGACGTTGCGCGCATAGCCGAGCATGGCGCGGCGCAATTTGTACTCGTCGAGCAGCAGTTCGATGCGCGTACTCGATTCGCCGACCGGCCCAAAGACGCGGATGATGCGGTCGCCGCCGAAGACCAGCGTGTCGAAGGCGTCGTAGATCGAGGTGAGCGTCGAAACGTCGGAGAGGTCGTATTGCGCATCGATGCTCGGCGGCATGTCGACAGCGGCGACGATGCGCGAGGCATCCTGCTTCTTCAGCACGATCGCCTTGGCGCCGGTTGCCATCAGGGTCTCTGCCTGCACCGCGCGCGGCAATTCCTGGTCCGGCAGGCCTTCGATGACGACGCTGGCGGCAGCGGCCGTGTTCAGCCGGTCACGCAGCCATTGCAGGCGCATGTTGGCAACCGAGGGAACGAAGATCAGCACCTCGGCGATCAGCACGAACACGGCGGTCAGCAGGAGAAGCCTGCCCGACAGGCCGGACAGGAAGCTGACCGCCGGTACCGGCTTCTCGGTCAAGGACGGTACCCCGTCTCTGTCCACCATCTGCAAAACTCCAGGACAGGCCGCAGCGCGGCTCACAGATCGTGACGAAGGATCGACGCACCTTCAGTTCACGTCCGACAGCCAATTATAGGAGATTGCGGCAATTTTTCCAACGCAGTGGCCGCAAAAGCAAAAGCGCGGCGATCTTGCGACCGCCGCGCCCGTTTTGCGGGAATCCGGCTACCGATCAGAACTCTTCCCAGTTCTCCTGGGCAACGGCCGCCGTCGCGGTCGAACGGTTGCCACCGAAGGCGCGGGCGACATTGCCCATCATGCGGCGGGCCGGCGATTCGACCGGGCGGGTTTCGGCCCGCACGGCGGCCACCCGCTGAACGACATCGCCGGTGCGGAAGCGCGCGACGAGATCGGCCAGGCTGTCCGCCTCGCCTTTCAGCTTGTGCGTGGCGGCCGAGGTTTCCTCGACCATCGCGGCATTGTGCTGGGTGACCTGATCCATCTGGTTGATGGCGGTGCTGATCTCCTGGAGACCCGTCGCCTGTTCGCGGGCGGCGGTGGCGATCGCATGGATGCGCTCGTTGATGGTGACGACGCGGGTCTCGATGTCGGAGAGGGCGGAGCCGGTCTCCTGCACATATTTCACGCCGACCGACACTTCGGAACCCGACTTGGTGATGAGGCCCTTGATGTCCTTGGCGGCACTTGCCGCACGCTGGGCGAGTTCGCGCACTTCCTGGGCGACGACGGCAAAGCCCTTGCCGGCTTCACCGGCGCGTGCCGCCTCGACGCCGGCATTCAGCGCCAGCAGGTTGGTCTGGAAGGCAATCTCGTCGATCACCGAAATGATCTGGCTGATCTCGCTTGAGGCCTGCTCGATGCGGCCCATGGCGTCGATGGCGTTGCGCACAATGGCGCCGGACTGCTTGGCGCTCTGCGTCGCCTCGCCGACCATCGTGCTTGCTTCGTTTGCCCGTTCCGTCGAATTCTTGACGGCTGCGGTGATTTCCTCGAGCGCGGCGGAGGTTTGCTCAAGCGCTGCGGCCTGCTGCTCGGTGCGCTTGGACAGGTCGTCGGAGGCCGTGCGCAATTCGCCGGAATTGGCGTTGATCGCATCGGTCGAACCGCGCACCTCGCGCATGGTGCGCTGGAGGGTGGCGAGCGTCGCGTTGACGTTCTGCTGCAACTCGGCGAAGGCGCCGCGGAACGAGCCGTCCATGGTCTGCGTCAGGTCGCCATCGGCGAGTGCGCCAATGACGCGGCGGGTTTCAGCAATGCCCTCCTCCACGCCGGAGACGAGTTCGTTGACGCTGCGGGCGAAGCGGTTGAGGTCCTCGTTCTGGTAGTCCTTGCTGATGCGCGAGCTGAAATCGCCAGCTGCGGCAGCATGCACGACGGTCGCGATGGAGGACTGGAGGTCGGCGCTCTTCTCGCGCAGGATCTGCTCCTGGGCATTGAGATCACGCACGGTGATGGCATTCTGCCGGAAGATCGCAACCGCACCGGCCATTTCACCGATCTCGTCCTGGCGGCCGGCATAGGGCACCTCGGTGTCGAGGTCGCCGCCGGCGAGGCGCTTCATCGTCTCGGTGACATTCTGAATCGGGCGGCTAAGCTGGTTGGTCGCGATGTAGAAGGCGACGCCGCCGCCGAGCACGAGGCCGGCACCGACCGTGCCGAGCACGAGCGTCAGCATGAGGGTTTCGAAGGCCGAAATCTCGGCCTTGATCGCTGTCAGGTTCTCGCTGTCCGTCTGGACGACGGCATCGATTTCCTTCTGGAAAGCCTTGCGGTTGGCGCGGTTGAGCTCGTTGTTGCCCTGCTCGTTGGCCGCGGCAATCGAGACGGTCGTGCCGAGGCGGGCGGTTTCCGTGCGGAAGGTGCGGAATTCCGCCGCACGCGCCACGACGGCGTCGAAGGCGGCCTTCTGCGCATCCGGCACGCTCGGGCGCCACTTGCTCAGCGTCTCGTCGATACCGTCGAGTTCCTTGGTGATACCATCGGCGAACTTCTTCGCACCATCCGTATCCTTGGACGCGTAGACGCCGCGGGCTTCCATGACGACGGCCGTGACCTGTCGGTTCAGGTGCTCCCCGAGGAAGGCGCGGTCGGCGGCGTTCTCATACTGATGGAGCTTGTCGCTGTATTCCGAAACCACATGGACGGCTATGCCACCGATGAGGACCGAGATGAGCCCCATCAAACCCACGATGAGGTAAATCCTGCCGCGTATCTTCACGTCAAACTCCAAAGCCGTGCTTGAGAACTGACAAGACCGCACAGCCGCCTCGCCCTTTGATAGGGACGATAAACGCTAAAAGTTAACTAGACTTTGATGCAACCGCCCGGACCGGCCACGATTAATCGACCCCTAATATTGCGATGCAAATATTTCTTGAAGAAAATCAAATACCTCGCCACACTTAACGTAAGGGAAGCCTGAATTTCATTAAGGGAATGCAATCTTGAGTTGCAATCATCTTAACGATTATGACAATCCGGCAGGCGACAGAGCCGCAATTGACTTTCCGCCGGTTTTGCCTTTATAAGCCGCGCACGTCTGGAAAGATGCCTTCCCGCGAGGGACTGGCTATGCCGGACTTTCAACACTGCTTGCATAATGCAAACCAAGAAGGGCCGCACACCGCGGTATTAAATAAATGACAAAGCGTACCTACCAACCCTCCAAGCTTGTTCGCAAGCGTCGTCACGGCTTCCGTGCCCGCATGGCTACCAAGGGCGGCCGCAAGGTCCTGTCCGCACGCCGTGCACGTGGCCGCGCAAGCCTCTCGGCCTAAGGCCGTGCCTGCCCGGAACAGAGGCGACGGGCAATGACGAAGACTGTTAGACAATCTGCTGTCGGACGGCTGAAAAGCCGTCCGCAGTTTCTTTTTGTGCGCGAGGGCGAGAAACGCAGGGGACCCTTGTTCCTTCTCGAAGTGCGCGACCGGCAAGCGCCGGACGAACAGCCCCGCGTCGGCTTCACCGTTACCAAGAAACACGGCAATGCCGTGGAACGCAATCGCATGCGGCGGCGCCTGAAAGAGGCGGTGCGGCTATCCGCCGGGTTTGCAATGGAGCCCGGACACGACTATGTGGTTGTCGCCAGACGGGACGTGTTGAACGCGCCCTTCAAAACCCTTGAAGCCGGTCTCAAGGAGAGGATCGCGACAAGGCAGAAACAGAAGCAGCAGCAGCGCCCTGCTGCTCCCGGGAAAGAGTGATGGAAAACAACCGCAATTATTTCGTGGCGATCGCGCTGTCCGTCGTGATCCTCATTGCCTGGCAGTTCCTCTATGTGAACCCCAAGCTGGAGAAGGACCGCGTCGCACTCGAGGCACAGCAGGCCCAGATCCAGCAGACGACGACGGCCGGCGGCACCACGACCACCGCCACGGGAACCAGCGGCACGCTGCCGGGCGGCGCGGCAACCGGCACGACGACCGAGACGCGCGAGGCTGCCCTTGCTAGGTCCGCCCGCGTCGAGATCGACACGCCTTCGCTTTCCGGTTCGATCAACCTGACGGGCGCGCGCTTCGACGACTTGAAGCTCAAGGACTTCCACGAGACCGTCGACAAGACGAGCCCGATCATCACGCTGCTCAGCCCGGCCGAGACCGAACACGGCTATTTCGCCGAAATCGGCTATGTCGGCAGCGATGCGACCGGCCAGGTTCCGAGCCCGCAGACCGTCTGGACACAGGACGGCACCGGCAAGCTGACGCAGACGACCCCGGTGAAGCTGACTTTCACCAACGACAAGGGCGTCACCTTCACCCGCACCATCTCGGTCGATGAGCATTACATGTTCACCGTCGCCGACAGCATCGAGAACCGTACGGACACCGCGATCGCCCTTTCGCCCTACGGCCGCACGACACGCTTCTTCAAGCCGAAGGATCCGTCCGTCTACGTGCTGCACGAAGGCTTCATCGGCGTGCTCGGCGCGCTCGGCCTGCACGAAGTGAAGTACACCGCGGCCGAGGAAGACACGACGGTCGCGCCCGGCAAGGCGACTGGCGGCTGGCTCGGCATCACCGACAAGTACTGGGCGACCGCGCTCGTGCCGCCGCAGGCGACGCCTTACGAGACGCGCTTCTCCTACTTCACGGACGGCCGCCCGCGTTACCAGGCGGATTACCGCCAGGACGACATCACCATCGCGCCCGGCCAGAAGGTCGACGTCAAGAACCTGTTCTTCGGCGGCGCCAAGGAAGTGCCGATCATCGATCAGTACGAGACGTTCTACTCGATCCCGCAGTTCGACCTGATGATCGACTGGGGCTGGTTCTGGTTCTTCACCAAGCCAATGTTCCAGCTGATGGACTTCATCTACCGCTACTTCGGCAATTTCGGCGTGGCGATCCTGATCACCACGATCATCGTCAAGGCCCTGTTCTTCCCGCTCGCCAACAAGCAGTACGCTTCCATGGCGAACATGAAGAAGATGCAGCCGAAGATGGAAGAGCTGAAGGCCAAGCACGGCGACGACCGCATGGCGTTGCAGCAGGCGATGATGCAGCTCTACAAGGAGGAGAAGATCAATCCGCTGGCGGGTTGCTGGCCGATCCTCCTGCAGATTCCGGTCTTCTTCGCGCTCTACAAGGTGATCTACGTCACGATCGAAATGCGCCATGCGCCGTTCTTCGGCTGGATCCAGGACCTCTCCGCGCCTGATCCGACGTCGCTGTTCAACCTGTTCGGCCTGCTGCCCTACGACGTGCCGCACTTCCTGATGATCGGCGTCTGGCCGCTCATCATGGGTGTCACCATGTTCCTGCAGATGCGCATGAACCCGACGCCGCCGGATCCGACCCAGGCGATGATCTTCACCTGGATGCCGCTGATCTTCACCTTCATGCTGGCAACCTTCCCGGCCGGTCTCGTGATCTACTGGGCCTGGAACAACACGCTGTCGATCATCCAGCAGGCGATCATCATGAAGCGCCAGGGCGTGAAGATCGAACTCTTCGACAATCTCAAGGGATTGTTCGGAAAGAAGGCCGGATCATCCTGACGACGCTTTCAGCGAACTCCAAGCAAACCCCGGCCTTCGCGCCGGGTTTTCTTTTGCCTGATTTTTCAGCACGGCCCGCTTGCGACATGCCCCCGTCGCTGGCATGGAAGCATGGCGAACAGGCTGCTGGCATGTTCGCGACAATGTCTTTGTTTTTCACGCAATTCCGGACGCAAAACCGCTTTAAACTTTTGCTGGAATTGCTCTAGCGAGCGCCCCATGTCCGCTTCATCGCTTCCGGTTACCCCCACCCTCCCGGACAGCCGGGGGCAAGGGTATGGCGCGGCGCTCGTGCTCGGCTCCGCCGTCGTCTGGAGCTTTGGCGGCACGCTGGCACGCTTTCTCCATATCGAGGACGGCTGGACGGTCGTTTTCTGGCGTTCGCTCTTTGCCGCCCTCTTCCTCCTCGGCTTCATGCTGGTGCGGGATGGGCCGCGCGGCACGGTGCAGCTCTTCAAGGGCATGGGCCTTGCCGGTGTCGCCGTCGGCGTGTGTTTCGCGACGGCCTCCACCTCCTTCATTCTCGCGCTCGCCTACACGACCGTCGCCAATGTCGTGTTGATCCAGGCCGGCGTGCCGCTCATTGCCGCGCTGATGGCCTGGCTGCTCTTCCGCGAGCGGATCGCGGCCCATACCTGGCTCGCCATCGCGGCCGTCATCGGCGGCGTCGCCATCATGGTCTCGGAATCGCTCGGCGGCAGCGTCTCGATGATGGGCGATGCGCTCGCCATCCTGATTGCCTTCGCCTTTGCCACGGCGACGATCATCACCCGCCGCTTCGCCCATGTGCGCATGACGCCGGCCGTCTTCCTCGGCACCGTGATCGCCTGCGCCACGGCGGCAAGCCAGGCCTCCGGCTTCGCCATCACCGGGCAGGAGCTTGGCGTCCTCATCGTCTTCGGCGCGCTCAATTTCGGCCTTGGCCTCGCGCTCTTCGTCACCGGCGCGCGCCTCATCCCGTCGGCGCTCGCCGCGCTGCTCGGCACCGCGGAGACGGTGCTCGCGCCGCTTTGGGTCGCCGTCATCCACGGCGAGGTACCGGGCGCCCGCACGGTCATCGGCGGCTTCATTGTGCTTGCGGCACTGCTCTGTTATCTCGGCGTAGAGCTCTGGCGGCAGCGGCGCGCTTGACTTTCGCGGCCAAAACCGGGAAGCCGGGGGCCAGACAACAAAGGCCAGACTTATGACCGAGACGACGTCACCGGGCGACAAGCCGCTGTTTGGCAGGCCGTGGATCTTCATCCGCGGCGTGCCGGCCATGAAATTCCTGCCGCCGGAAGGCCCGCCGGAGGTTGCCTTCGCCGGGCGCTCGAATGTCGGAAAGTCGTCGCTGATCAACGCGCTCGTCGGTCACAAGGGCCTGGCGCGCACTTCGAATACGCCGGGTCGCACGCAGGAACTGAACTACTTCGTTCCCGACGGATACACCGGCGCCGAGGACGACCTGCCGCCGATGGCGCTCGTCGACATGCCCGGCTACGGCTATGCCCAGGCGCCGAAGGAACAGGTCGATGCCTGGACCAAGCTCGTCTTCGATTACCTGCGCGGCCGTTCCACGCTGAAACGCGTCTATGTGCTGATCGACAGCCGCCACGGCATCAAGCCCAATGACGACGAGGTGTTTGCGCTGCTCGACAAGGCGGCCGTCTCCTATCAGGTCGTTCTGACCAAGACCGACAAGATCAAGGACGTCGCGGTGCCGCGGCTCGTCGAGGAAACCCGGCTGAAGATCATCAAGCGTCCGGCGGCCTATCCTGAAGTGCTGTCCACCTCGTCGGAAAAGGGCCGTGGGCTCGACGACGTGCGCAACGCCATCATCACCGCGATTACACGCTAAAAAGGCCGCCGGCAGAACCGGCGGCCCAAGGCTGACGAAGGCTGACCCGCGCTGGGTTTCGAGGCGGGCGCGGGTTTAGAGGTCAGGCCTTCGGCAGCAGAACCTTGTCGATGACGTGAATGACGCCATTCGACTGCTTGACGTCGGCGATCGTCACGGTCGCCACACCGCCCGTCTCGTCCGTCAACGTGATCTTGTCGCCATCCATCTTGGCCGACAGCATGCAGCCACCAACGGTCTTGACCGGATGATTACCGCCGTCATCGGCGATCATCTTGCCGATTGCTTCCGAAAGCGCGTTTGCCGCCACCACATGGCAGGTCAGCACCTTGGTGAGCTGGTCCTTGTTTTCCGGCTTCAGCAGCGTATCGACCGTGCCGGCCGGCAGCGCCTCGAAGGCGGCATTCGTCGGCGCGAAGACGGTGAACGGGCCGGCGCCCGAAAGGGTCTCCACCAGGCCGGCGGCCTTCACCGCGGCGACCAGCGTCGTATGGTCCTTCGAATTGACGGCGTTTTCGACGATGTTCTTGTCTTCGAACATCGCTGCGCCACCGACCTTCGGATTTTCGGCATGGGCAGCAAAGGCGCCGAGCGCGAAGACGGAGGCGAGGGCGGCGGTGCGAAGGGTGAAACGGCTCATGGGGTGGATCCTTCCTTTTCGGCCCGCATTATGCGGGTCCTCCCGTTTGCGATGCCCAACGGGCGATCATTGTGAGCAACGGGAGCTTTGGAAAAAGAGTTTCAGGACGGCCGATCTTTTTTATAAATCCTTGATCGGAAAATAAAAAAGCCGCGCAAAGCGCGGCTTGTGGCATTGACCGATCTGGATCAATCGAAGCGCGCGGCACCGGATGCGATGACCGGGCCGGTCGCGCTGCCGGTCGGCGAGCCGCCGAAAGGCTCGACGCTGACCGCCAGCACCGCGCCCTGCACGAGGCGGCCGCGCATGACCGCCGGCACCGCCAGTTCCCCCTCACCCGTCTGCGGCAACACGCCGAGCGAGACCGGCGCCTTGCCCTCCTCGACGAGCCAGAGTTCGAGCGACTTTTCCTTTTCCTTGCCGGCTGCGACGGGGGTGACACGCAGCGCACCGTTCGCCTCGTCGTAACGGGCCACCAGATTGATCGTGGCGCCCTCGCCGGAAAGATCGGCGACCAGCCTTCCGCCGCTCATCGGGCGCGGCGCCAGCAGCGCACTCATCGAGAAGGCAAGGCCAGCGGCGACCGCGAGCGAAGCAAAGGCGAGCGAGCGCCAGAGCGCCAGCGAATTCCAGAAACCGCCGGAAACCTTGCCGGAAAAAGCCGCGTCGGGCGGCGTCGTGCCGAGAATACGCTGCTCGATGGCAGAATAGGCGCGCGGCGGCGGTTGCATCGCCTCGTAGTCGTCGTTGAAGGTCGAGAGGTTTTCCTCCCAGCGGTTCACCATGGCGGCGAACTGGCGATCCTGCGCAAGCCGCGCCTCCACCTTGCGGCGGTCTTCGGCGGAAAGCACCCCGAGCACATATTCGCCGGCGATCACCTCGTCGCGGCGGGGGTCTCTCATGTCTTTGTCTGACGCCGTCATCGGCTCATGCACTCTCTCAGTTTCAAAAGGCTTCGGCGAAGCCAGGTTCTCATCGTGTTCAGCGGCACGCCGTGGATTTCGGCGAGTTCCTCATAACTCAGGCCCTCTATATAGGCATGCCGGACGGCCGATGCCCGGTCGGGCTCCAGCTCTTCCATACAAATATCGATTCGTCGGCCCTCCGACCTGAGCACGACCGCCTCCTCCGGCGACATGAGCGGGTCGGCGATATCATAAGCTTCATCGATGTCCGTTGCCACCGGTCTTCGTGCGCGAATGACGTCGATCGCGTGGTTGCGCGCGACCGCGGCGAGCCAGGCCATCGGGTGCACATTTCCAGCCACGTAGCGATCGGCGCGCTGCCAGATCTTGACGTAGACCTCCTGCAGCGCCTCTTCAGCTTCGCTTCTGTCTCTGAGGATACGCAAGCAGACGCCGAAAAGTTTCGCGGCGCTCGCATCGTACAGCGCGGCGAAGGCCTTGCGGTCCTTCAGGGACACGCGGCCGATGAGGTAGGAGATGTCATTGCCGGTCACGCGCCGCTCCTTGCCTGTCGCGCCCGCAACCTAGTCTTTTTGCCCGGCCATGCGCAATCTCGTATGCGAATCATTCCATCGTCACAAAACATGCGTTAAACAGGCCGCCACCAAAGTCCCAAGAGGCCGCCATGTCCCTATCCGAAAGCGAAACCCAAGCCCGCCTTCTCGCCCAGGCCCTGCCCTACATGCAGCGCTACGAGAACAAGACCATCGTGGTGAAATATGGCGGCCACGCCATGGGCAATGCGGAACTCGGCAAGGCCTTCGCAAGCGACGTCGCGCTGCTCAAGCAGTCGGGCGTCAATCCGATCGTCGTGCACGGCGGCGGCCCGCAGATCGGCGCCATGCTGACCAAGATGGGCATCGAATCGAAATTCGAAGGCGGCCTTCGCGTCACCGACCAGAAGACGGTCGAGATCGTCGAGATGGTGCTGGCCGGCTCGATCAACAAGGAAATCGTCGCACTCATCAACCAGACCGGTGAATGGGCGATCGGGCTGTGCGGCAAGGACGGCAACATGGTCTTTGCCGAAAAGGCCAAGAAGACCGTCGTCGACCCGGACAGCAATATCGAGCGTATCCTCGATCTCGGCTTCGTCGGCGAAGTGGTCGAGGTCGACCGCACACTGATCGACCTGCTCGCCAAATCCGAGATGATCCCGGTTATCGCGCCGGTGGCACCGGGTCGTGATGGCCATACCTACAACATCAATGCCGACACCTTTGCGGGTGCCATCGCCGGCGCCCTGAACGCCACGCGCCTGCTGTTCCTCACCGACGTGCCGGGCGTGCTCGACAAGGACGGTCAGCTCATCAAGGAGCTTTCGGTCGCGCAGGCCCGCGAACTCATCAAGGACGGCACGATCTCCGGTGGCATGATCCCCAAGGTCGAGACCTGCATCGACGCCATCAAGGCCGGCGTGCAGGGCGTCGTCATCCTCAACGGCAAGACCGCCCACTCCGTCCTGCTCGAAATCTTTACGGAGCACGGCGCGGGCACGCTGATCGTGCCCTGATGCTCTCGCCGGCGGTCTCGGCCGCCGGCTCCGCTACCAGAACAGCAGGCCGAGAATTCCGCAGACGATGAGCAGGCATCCCGCTACTTCCGTGCGGTTTACCCGCTCGTGGAAGAGGAAGTAGGAGGCCATGAAGGTGAAGATCAGTTCGATCTGGCCGAGCGCGCGCACATAGGCGACCTGCTGGAGGCTCATGGCGGTGAACCAGCAGGCCGAGCCCAGCACACCAGCAATGCCCACCAGCGATGACGACCGCCAGCTTTTCAGCACCTGCACGATTTCGTTCTTGTCCTTCCAAAACATCCAGACCAGCATGAAAGCCGTCTGGAAGGTGGTGACGCAGGCCAGTGTGACGGCGGCGTTCATGATCGGGCCGGGGCCATCGAGCGACAGCGACGCACTGCGATAGGCGACTGCCGAAACGCCGAAGACGGCACCCGACGCGATGCCGATCAGGGCGGTGCGGCTGGTCAGCGCAGCGAACGTGTTGCGCCACGAGAGCGGTGCGCGGGCGACCGAAATCAGCATCACCCCGATGACGCCGACGATGATGGCGATGACGGCGCCGAAAGTGATGCGTTCGCCGAGCAGCACGAAGCCGAAGATCGCCGCCTGCACCGGTTCCGTCTTGGAATAGGCGGTGCCGACCGCGAAATTCCGAAGCGAGAACAGGTAGACCAGCAGCATGGTCGCATAGATCTGCGCGAGACCGCCGATCACCGCCCAGAAGGCAAAGGCGCCGTTAAACGTCGGAAAGGGAAGGCCGACGAGCCAGTGCAGGACCACCACATAGAGGATCGCCAGCGGAAAGCCGTAGCCGAAGCGCACGAAGCTCGCACCGCGCGTGCCGAGCTTGCCCTGCAGATGCTTTTGCAGGGCCGAGCGCAGGTTTTGCATGAAGGCGGCGGCAATGGTGATGGGGATCCAGAGTTCCATGTCCTGCCGCTAGCATGCGGACCAGGTCAAATCCATCGCCCGCAAAGACCTGCGCTGAAAATTCCGTTTCCCTCGGCAATCGGCCATGTCATAAGACGCTCCATGACCGATCTTCCGAACAAAGCCGATTTCGCAAATGTGCGTGACTGGGTCTTCGACCTCGACAACACGCTCTATCCGCATCACATCGATCTCTTCGCCCAGATCGACAAGAACATGACGGCTTATGTCTCGGCGCTGCTGGGTCTCTCGCGCGAGGACGCGCGGACCTTGCAGAAGCAGTATTATTACGATCACGGCACGACGCTGAACGGGCTGATGATCCACCACAAGATCGATCCGGCCGATTTCCTCGAAAAAGCGCACGCCATCAATTACGACGTGCTGTCGCCCGACCTCTCGCTCGGCGATGCGATCCAGGCTTTGCCCGGCCGCAAGTTCATCTTCACCAATGGCAGCGTGAAACATGCCGAGATGGCCGCCAAGGCGCTCGGTATCTTCCACCATTTCGACGACGTCTTCGATATCGTCGCGGCGGAATATGTACCGAAGCCGGCGGGCGCGACCTATGACAAGTTCATGGCGCTGCACCGGGTGGATACGGGCCATGCCGTGATGTTCGAGGACCTGCCGCGCAATCTTCTCGTGCCCAAAACACTCGGCATGAAGACGGTGCTGCTTGTTCCCCGCGACGAGGGCCACGAATTCGTCGACGCCTGGGAAAAGCGGACGGACGATGACAAACATATCGACTACATGACGTCGGATCTTGTCGGCTTCCTCAACGCCCTGCTCTAGCCGAACACAATCCTGACACGGAAAAAACCGTTTCTTGTCAAAAGGTTAAATTACCAATTTGTAACTGGTGAAAGCCGGCGTTCTCCCTATCCTGCCCTCAGGGACAAGATGGATACAAGGAAACGACCATGGCTAGAAAAGACCTTCTTCTCGGCGCCGTAGCAGCCAGCCTTCTTCTTTCGGGTATTGCCGCCCCCGCTTTCGCCGCCAAGGGCGAGGGCAAACATGGCGAGCGTGGTGCTGCGATGATCGAGCGCCTCGATGCCAACAAGGACGGCAAGGTCTCGCTCGACGAGTTCAAGACCAACATCTCCGCCACCTTCAAGACCTTCGACGCCGATGGCAACGGCCAGGTGACGAAGGACGAGATCAAGGCGCGCCGCGACGCCTTTAAGGATGCCCGCAAGGCCGTTCGCAATGCGGCCGATGCCGACAAGGACGCCGCGCGCGAAGCACTCCAGGCGGCCGGCCCCTTCATGCTGCCGGGTGCCGGCAAGATGTTCGACCGTGCCGATACGGACAAGAACGGCACGCTTTCGGAAGCCGAAGTGCTCGCCTCGGCGGAGACGATTTTTGCGCGCCACGACAGCAACAAGGACGGCGCCATAGACACGGCGGATGCCCGCCCGATGAAGGGCAAGGGCCACCACGGCAAGGGCGGTGAAGAGCGCGCCGAACGCATGCTGGAGCGCCTCGACACCAACAAGGATGGCAAGGTCTCGCAGGACGAAATGCTGGCTCAGGCCTCCGCAACCTTCCAGCGCTTCGACGTGGACAAGAACGGGGAGGTGACGAAGGCGGAAGTCGATGCCAAGCGCGATGCCTTCCGTGACGCCCGCAAGGCGTTCCGCGAGGTGAAGGCGACTGATGGCGAAGCCAGGGAGGCCGCCCGTGAGGCGCTGCGCGATGCGCGCATGGACCGCATGGGCACGCGCATGTTCGAGCGGGCAGACGCCGACAAGAACGGCACGCTGACCAAGGCGGAGATGGAAACCGCCGCCGCCGCGATGTTCAAACAGCGCGACAGCAACGGCGATGGCTTCATCACCACCGACGAGGTCGGCAAGCGCCACAAGAAGTAAGTATTCCTAGCAGCACGTCCGACTGAAACGCCCCGGTTCGCCGGGGCGTTTTTTTTGTTATGGGTTTACGCCGTGCCGTGCCGCCTCAGCCGTGCGCCACCGCGGCGGCGGCGTTTTCCGCTTCCATCGTCTCGTAAAACTTCACGATGATGTCCCAGGCCTCGTCCGCGGTCTCGACGAACTGCATCAGCTCGACATCGCCCGGCGCGATCGTGCCGAAGGCGGCGAGGGCGTCGAAATCGATGATCTTGTGCCAGAAGGCCCTGCCGAACAGAATGAGCGGCACCAGCGCCATGCGCCCGGTCTGCATCAGCGTCACCGTCTCGAACAGCTCGTCCAGCGTGCCGAAGCCGCCCGGAAACACCGTGACGGCCTTGGCGCGCAGCAGGAAGTGCATCTTGCGGATCGCGAAATAGTGGAAGTTGAAGCTCAGCTCCGGCGTGACATAGGGGTTCGGCGCCTGCTCGTGCGGCAGCACGATGTTGAGGCCGATCGACGGCGCGCCGACATCGGCCGCACCGCGGTTGCCCGCTTCCATCACGCCCGGCCCACCACCGGTGACGACGACATATTCCTTGTAGTCGAGTTCGGCCGACCGCTCCGAGCACATGCGCGCGAATTTCCGCGCTTCCTCGTAATAGACCGAGGCCGCCTCGAGATTGGCGCGCTGCGTCTCGTTGCGCGCCGCCCAGGCGTCCATGCCGGGAGCTGGAATGCGCGCGCCGCCAAACATCACGACAGTCGACTTGATGCCGCGCTCGGCGAGCATCATCTCGACCTTCAAGAGTTCGAGCTGGAGGCGCACCGGGCGCAGCTCTTCACGGCAGAGGAAATCGTCGTCGACATAGGCCAGGCGATAGGCGGGGTGTGCCGATTGCGGCGTCTGCGGCACCACGGCGGCACGGTGCTTGTCCTGCGCGCTGTCGGCCAACGGGTCCCATACGCCATCCTTGCGGCGCAGGCTCTTCTTCTTCAGTCTTGCCATGTCACGTCCTGCTTTCAGGTCTCACGGGATTACCATTTCGCCCGTGCGACAGTATCTGCCGGAAAGGGGCTTCATCTTTCCCGGCACTTGCTCTAGAGCATTTTGCTGATTGATGAAATCGACCTTCCGGCATCCCGACCATCGAAAATAAGCGTCGAAGTTTAAGGAATTCCGATGAACACGTCCAACCTGTCCGCCCTTTCCGCAACCATCGACCGCGCCTTCGAGGAACGGGACAGCATCTCGACCTCCACGCGCGGCGAAATCCGCGATGCGGTCGAGACATCGCTGAACCTGCTCGACACCGGCAAGGTGCGCGTCGCCGAACGCGGCGAAGACGGCAACTGGACGGTGAACCAGTGGCTGAAGAAGGCCGTGCTGCTCTCCTTCCGCCTCAACCCGATGGAAATCATCAAGGGTGGCCCGGGCGAATCCGCCTGGTGGGACAAGGTGCCCTCCAAGTTCGATGGCTGGAGCGTCAACGAATTCGAAAAGGCCGGCTTCCGCGCCGTGCCGAACTGCATCGTGCGCCGTTCGGCCTATATCGCGCCGAACGCCATCCTGATGCCCTCCTTCGTCAACCTCGGCGCCTATGTCGGCGAAGGCACGATGGTCGATACCTGGGCGACGGTCGGCTCCTGTGCGCAGATCGGCAAGCATGTGCATCTCTCCGGCGGCGTCGGCATTGGCGGCGTGCTGGAGCCGATGCAGGCCGGTCCGACGATCATCGAGGACAATTGCTTCATCGGCGCCCGCTCGGAAGTCGTTGAAGGCTGCATCGTGCGTGAAGGCTCCGTGCTCGGCATGGGCGTCTTCATCGGCAAGTCGACCAAGATCGTCGACCGCGCGACCGGTGACGTGACCTATGGCGAAGTGCCGCCCTATTCCGTCGTCGTCGCCGGCTCCATGCCTTCCGACAAGACCATGCCGAACGGCCTGCCGGCCCCCGGCCTCTACTGCGCCGTCATCGTCAAGCGCGTCGATGCGCAGACGCGCTCCAAGACCGGCATCAACGAACTGTTGCGAGACTAAGCCATGACAGCCGTGGAAGAGCAGAGGCCAAACCTCACATGGTTCTTCTTCGGCTGGTCCGGCCGGCTGAGCCGCGTGCCCTTCGCGCTCGGTTGGGCCTTCTGGCTGATGCTGCTTTCGGCGGCGCTCACCCGCATCCTCATCGTGCCGAAGGAGGATCCGTCCTTCCTCCTCTGGTCCTTCGTTTTCGTCGGCGTGGCCATCGTCTCCACCGTTTCCTCCGTCCTGCTGACGGTCAAGCGGCTGCACGACATGAACCTGCCTGTGCCGCTGATCATCTGCCTCTTCGTACCGGCCATTTCCTTCTTCGCGCTGATCGTCTTCCTGGTCTGGCCGGGAACGAACGGCCCGAACCAATATGGCGAGTTGCCCAATCGCCCGAAGGACTGAGCGCCGCGGCCACGCGCCGCTCGTGACAGGCCCCGGGCGATCGGCTAAACCTCGATTCCATACCTCCCTCTCGTCGCAGTGACCGCATGCCCATGACCTCTGCCGATCCGATCGAAAATCTCGCAACGCTCATCCGCTGCCCCTCCGTGACGCCGGCCGAAGGTGGCGCGCTGACCGCACTTGTCGCCATGCTGGAACCCCTCGGGTTCACCGTGGAACGCGTGACGGCCAGCGAGCCCGGCATGCCGGATATCGAAAACCTCTATGCCCGCATCGGCACGGAGGGTCCCCACCTGATGTTTGCCGGCCATACGGATGTCGTGCCCGTCGGCAACGAGGCTGCCTGGACGCATGCGCCCTTCGGCGCCGAGATTGCCAATGGCGAGATGTTCGGCCGCGGCGCGGTGGACATGAAGGGCGGCATCGCCTGCTTCGTCGCCGCCGTTGCGCGCCAGATCGCAAAGAACGGTCCGCCGAAGGGCTCCATCTCCTTCCTGATCACCGGCGACGAGGAAGGCCCGGCCGTCAACGGCACGATCAAGCTGCTGCAATGGGCAGCCGAGCGCGGCGAACGCTGGGATGCCTGCCTCGTCGGCGAGCCGACCAACCCGGACAAGCTCGGCGACATGATCAAGATCGGCCGGCGCGGCTCCGTTTCCGGCGCCATCACGGTGCACGGCGTGCAGGGGCATGCGGCCTATCCGCACCTTGCCGACAATGCCGTGCGCGGCGTGATCGCGCTCACCGATGCGCTGATGTACCCGCCCTTCGATGCCGGCACCGAAAGCTTCCAACCGTCGAACCTTGAAGTGACGACGATCGACGTCGGCAATCCTGCCACCAATGTCGTGCCCGCCGAAGCCCGCGCCGCCTTCAACATCCGCTTCAACGATACCTGGACGGCCGAGACCGTGATGGCCGAGATCGTGCGCCGGCTCGATGAGGCCGCTGCCGACGAGAAGCTGCGGCCCGGCCGCGACGCCCTCCGCTACGACATCAAATGGGCCGAGCGGCCGAGCCATGTCTTCCTGACGCGCAACAACAACCTGATCGCCTCGCTGTCGGGCGCCATCGAGGCCGTCACCGGCCGGGCGCCAAAAATGTCGACGACCGGCGGCACGTCGGACGCACGTTTCATCAAGGATTATTGCCCGGTGGTGGAATTCGGCCTTGTCGGCCAGACCATGCACATGGTGGACGAGCGGGTGGCGGTCGCCGACCTCGAAACGCTCACGGTGATCTACCAGACCTTCATCGAACGCTGGTTCGGCGATGCCCAGGCTTGATGAGGTCCTCTACTACCTGACCGGTGTCTTCCTGCTGCTCCGGCAAAAGCAGGAAGGGTTCGGCTGGCTGGATTTGACGCTGCGCGGGCTTGTCCGCTCGTTCTGGGCCTTCGTCTGGTGCCTGCCGGCCTTCGCCGTCATCTGGGCGTCCTGGCGGCTCTATTATCTTGGCAGCATGCCGGCGGATACGCCGGCCGGCGTCGCCTTCTTCGTCAAGCTCCTGGTGATCGACGTGGCCGGCTGGCTGCTGCCGCTGGTGCTGCTTGTCGCGCTGGCGCGTCCGCTCGGCTATGGCAAGTATCTCGCGACCGTGGTGACGGCGAGCAACTGGGTTGCCGTGCCGTTCTCCTATGCAGCGGCGGTTCCCTTCGCGCTGACGCTCGTCTTGCCGACAAGCGCGCCGTTTGCCGGTCTTCTGCTCTATGCCGTGTTCGGCGCGAGCGTCGTCCTGCAGTTCCGCCTCGTCTGGATGTGCGTCGGCAAGCAGACGCTCCTGGCCGCAGCCATGACGGCGATCTTCGTGCTGCCGCCGATGATCGTCGGGCAGGAATTGCAGCGCATCCTCGGCACGCTGCCGGCTTGATGCTCTTTTTGCATGTCGCGGTTCTGGACGCCTAAAGCATTTCCAGCCGAAGCGGCATCGCTTCGGCGTCGGAAAATGCGGGAAAAACAAGAATCGAGAGCAATCCCGGTGAACCGGATTTCACCGGAATTGCTCTAGTAGTCGACCGCCATGAAATAAAGCCCGTCCGGCGGCGCCACGGGGCCACAGGCCTTGCGGTCGCGTGCTTCGAGCGCGGCTTGTACGTCTTCAACCGTCCACTTGCCTTCCCCCACCAGCTTCAGCGTGCCGGCAAAGGAGCGGATCTGGTTGTGCAGGAAACTCTGCGCCGAAACGCGCATCTCGATGAGGTCGCCGCTGCGCGTCACCTCCAGCCGATCGATGGTACGCACCGGGCTGTTCGCCTGACATTTGACGGCGCGGAAAGTGGTGAAGTCGTGCCGTCCGACCAGCATCTGCCCGGCCGCATGCATGGCCGCATGGTCGAGCTCCCTGGTAACGAACCACGCGCGGTTCGCCTCAAGCGCCAACGGTGCGCGCCGCGAGATGATGCGGTAGAGATAGTGCCGCTTGACGGCCGAGAAGCGGGCGCTGAAATCATCCGGCACTATCGCAGCATCGAGGATCACCACCCGCTCGCGGGCCGTGCCCAGATACGCGTTGAGGGCGTTCCTCAGCGTATGCTCCGGCCATGCACGTGAAAGGTCGGTATGGGCGACCTGCCCCATGGCATGGACACCCGAATCCGTGCGTCCCGCGCCATTGACGGAGACCGTCTCGCCGGTGAGCGAGAAGATCGCCGCTTCGATGGCGCCCTGTACGGAATGACCGTTCGTCTGCCGCTGCCAGCCGACATAGGGCGTACCGTCATATTCGATCAGGAGGCGGTAGCGTGGCATCAGGCGATGACCTGGCCGACCGCGACCGGCGTGCCGCGCAGGAAGTCGGCCGCATCAAGCGGCTTGCCGCCGGCCTTCTGCAGCCGCGTGAACCGCACCGCGCCGCTACTACCGCAGGCGATCGCCAGCCGATCGTCGAGAACCGTACCGGCGGGCTTGGCCAAGGCCTCGTCCGCCCGCTCGCTTGCCAGCACCTTCACCCGCTCCGGCTTGCCGGCGATCGAAAGCTCGAACCAGGCGCCGGGAAATGGCGAGAGGCCGCGGACATGGTTGTGCACGTCCGTCGCCGGGCGGGAAAAATCGATGCGCGTCTCTGCCTTGTCGATCTTCGCGGCATAAAGCACGCCCTCTTGCACCTGCTCCGTCAACGGCAGGTCGCCGGATTCGAGCTTCGCCATGGCCTCCACCATCAGCGCGCCGCCGGCCTGCATCAATGCATCATGCAACTCGCCGGCAGTCATGGTCTCGCCGATCACCACGCGGGCGGTCAGGGCGACGGGGCCTGTATCGAGGCCCTTGTCCATCTTCATGACCATCATGCCGGTTTCCGTGTCGCCCGCCATGATCGCCCGCTGGATGGGGGCCGCACCACGCCAGCGCGGCAAAAGCGACGCATGGCCATTGTAGCAACCGAGCCGCGTGCCGGCGAGGATGGCCTCCGGCAGAAGCAGGCCATAGGCGACGACGACCGCCACATCCGCCTTCAGCGCACGGAAGGCGTCACGATCGGCCTCTTCGCGAAAATTGACCGGCGTGAAGACGGGAATGCCGAGTTGCTCGGCTTTCTGGTGCACCGGTGATTTCACCAGTTCGAGGCCGCGGCGGCCGGCCGGGCGCGGCGGTTGCGAATAGACCGCGACGATCTCGTAACCGGCCTCGGCAAGCGCCGCCAGCGTCGGGACGGAGAAATCCGGCGTGCCCATGAAGATGATGCGAAGGGCCATCGGTCAGCCTCCGTAAGAGGAATGGAAGCGGACGTTGCCCGCTCAGAGCGCCTTGCTGCCGCGCATCTTGGCCGCCTTAGTGAACTTGCGGATCACCATCTCGCGCTTCAGCTTGGAAATATGGTCGATGAACAGCACGCCGTTGAGGTGGTCGATCTCGTGCTGTAGGCAGGTCGCGAGCAGGCCTTCGGCCTGCGTCAGCTGTTCCTTGCCGTCACGGTCGAGGTGCTTAACCGTGATGATGGCGGGGCGCTCGACTTCGGCATAATAATCCGGGATCGACAGGCAGCCTTCCTCATAGACCGAGCGCGCATCCGACGCGGAGACGACTTCCGGATTGATGAAGACGAGCGGCGTCTTGTCTTCGCCGTCCTTCGAGACATCGAGCACGAGCATGCGGCGCGCGACGCCGATCTGGATGGCGGCAAGCCCGATGCCTGGCGCATCGTACATGGTTTCCAGCATGTCGTCGGCGAGCTTCTTCACCTCGCTGTCGATGGTCTCGATAGGCTTCGAGACCTCGCGGAGGATCGGATCGGGAAGGATAATCAGCGGCTTGATGGTCATGCGCCTCCTTAGCGCGGTTTTTTTGCGCTTTCAATCGGATTTGGCTGGGCACATGCCGCCCCGCCTGGCGATTTGTTCACGTTATGATCTGGTTTCCGCTGCAAACCGTGATATGGTCGCGGCATGATCGACCCGACCTTTGACATGTTGCTGTCCTCGCTCCTCGCCCGGCTCGGCGGCCCAGGCCCCGCTCTCGTGCTGCTCGCCGCGGTTCTTCTGGGCGGTTTTGGCCTCCTCTCTGCCCGCCGCAGCCAGGCGCGTCAGCGAGAAGCGGCGATGATGGCGGAGCTGCGCTTTGCCGAACTTATCAGGGCGCAGACCGAGATGCAGGGGCGCGTCGGCGCCATGGCGGAGGTTTTTGGTGCCAAACAGTCTGAAACGAACCAGGCGCTCAATACGCGTCTCGACGGACTGACGCAGCGGCTCGGCCAGTCGATTTCCGAGCAGACGCGCTCGACGCATGAGAACCTGCGCCGCCTGCAGGAGCGGCTCGCCGTCATCGATACGGCGCAGACCAATATCCAGTCGCTGGCGAAGGACGTCGTCGGGCTTCAGGCGATCCTGTCCAACAAGCAGACGCGCGGTGCCTTCGGGCAATCGCGCATGGAGACGATCATCGCCGACGCGCTGCCGCACGGTGCCTATCAGTTCCAGGCGCAGCTTTCCAACGGCGTGCGCCCCGACTGCACCATCCGCATGCCGAACGGCCAGCCGCCGCTGGTGGTCGACGCCAAGTTCCCGCTGGAGGCCTGGAACGCCATGTCGGACGGGCGACCGCCGGAGGCCGCCAAGGTTGCCGCCCAGCAATTCCGCCGCGACATGGAAACCCATATCCGCGATATCGCCGAAAAATACCTGGTTGCCGGCGAGACGCAGGACACCGCCTTCCTCTTCGTACCGTCGGAATCGATCTTCGCCAGCATCCACGAACATTTCGAGGCCGTCGTGCAGCGGGCACACCGGGCGCGCATCGTCATCGTCTCGCCTTCGCTGCTGATGCTTTCCGTGCAGGTGCTGCAGGCGCTACTAAAAGACCAGCGCATGCGTGAGCAGGCCCATGTCATCCAGGGCGAGGTCGCGCGCCTGATGGACGATTTGACGCGGCTCGACGACCGGGTGCGAAAGCTGCATGGTCACTTCACGTCCGCGCAGAAGGATGTTGACCTGATTCTCACCTCTACGGAGAAGCTGACACGGCGCGGCGTGCGCATCGGCGACATGGAATTCGAGACGGTTACAGCCCCTTCCGAGCCATTGGAGAAGGCAGTCGAGAGCCGAAGTGGGCCGTTACGCCTGAGAGTAGTTGACGAAGACTGACCGCCTCGGGCAGTGTCCGGCGGAAACGACAAGGGGCACTCTCATGATCACCGTCTTCGGCTCCATCAACATGGACCTCATCGCCACGCCAGACCGCCTGCCGAAGCCGGGTGAAACCGTGGTCGGCAGCAGCTTCACCACGGCCGCCGGCGGCAAGGGCGCCAACCAGGCGCTCGCGGCGCGGCGCGCAGGCTCCATGGTTCGCATGGCGGGTGCCGTCGGCGATGACCGGCTGGCGAGCCAGGCGCTGGCGCTGCTTGCCGATGCCGCCGTCGACCTCAACTCCGTGCGCTCCGCAGCCGAAGCGACCGGCACCGCGCATATCCTCGTTGCCGACGATGGCGAAAATGTCATCGTCGTCGTGCCCGGCGCCAATGGCACGGTCACGGATGAGGACGCAAAGCGCACCGTTGGCGCTATGTCGCGCGGCGACTACCTGATGCTGCAGTTCGAAATCCCCAACGCCGCCATCGAGGCGGCCCTTGTCAGCGCAAAGCAGAAGGGCGTCACCTCGATCATCAACATCGCGCCCTTCGGCGCCGATGCGAAGCGCCTCGGCGCGATGGCGGATATCCTTGTTGCCAACGAGACGGAATTCGACCTTTTCGTCGGCAAGGGGGAACTCTCCGATGAGGCGCGCGAGGCGACCATGCGCGCGCTGCATGCCGAAAGCGGCCAGACGATCATCGTGACGCTCGGCGCCGACGGCGTGATCGCCATCCGCAAGAATGATATTTTTCGCGCGGCGGGCCTTGCCATCGAACCGGTCGATACGGTCGGTGCCGGTGACACGTTCTGCGGCTACCTTGCCGCCTCGCTCGATGCCGGGCTCGGTTTCAAGGAGGCGTTGCGCCGTGCGGCGGTCGCGGGCTCCCTCGCCTGCCTCAAGCCGGGCGCCCAGCCCTCCATCCCCTTCGCTGCCGCTGTCGACGCCAAGGTCTAGAACGCGACACAGCAGCGACCAGCCGCCGTTTCGCAAATGGCATATCAGGCGTCGCTTTGCTTGCGATGCCTGATAATTCAGTCTGTTGAGACTGATATGTCGCCGCAAAACTTGGTTCTTTATTAATATTTTATCGGTTACTGAAATCTCAGACACCGGCCTGTTCAGGGCCGGGCCGTCTCTGGCGCTGGTCGCGCGCCCCGCCCTCCATGATGGAGATCCCGCAAATGAATCTGCCCTATCGCGGCCGGTCGCCGCGGACGTTTCTCATCGTGAGGATTTCATGTTCAAGTTCCAGGCCAAGTCACTCGCGACGAAGCTCATCGCTGTAACCGGCGGCACGATCGCCCTGGTGATGCTCGCGTCCAACACCGTTCTGATCTCCGAGACCCAGACCCGCGTCTCCGATCTCGTCTATACCGCTGCCGACACGGAGGCGAAGGCGATTGCATCCGATATCGCCGCCGATATCGGCGCGCTTGCAGGCGCCGCCCGCGCCATGGGCGGCGTGATCGAACAGGGACATGCCAACGGCCTGCTGGACCGCAAGGCTGTGGTCAACATCATCAAGGCGAACACCGACAAGAACAGTTTTGCCCTCGGCAGCTGGTTTGCGGAAGAGCCGAACGCCTTCGACGGCAAGTCGCGCGAGACGCCGGAGCAGCTGGAAAGCGGCACCTTCAAGGACGGCTCGTTCAACCCCTACTGGACGAAGCGCAAGGACGGCTCGATCACGCTGTCGACCTTCGAATCCGACTACAAGGCGGAATGGTACGCACTGGCTGCCAAGAGCGGCAAGGGTGCCATGAGCTCACCCTATGCCGAAACCTCGACCGGCGAAGGCCTGACCATGGCCTCCATCGCCTATCCGGTCAGTGTGGGCGGCAAGATGATCGGCGTCACCGGCGTCGACGTCTCGCTGAAGACGCTCTACGAGAAACTCAGCCAGCTGAAGCCCTTCGGCGAAGGCCGCGTCATGCTGGTCTCGCAGACCGGCAAGTGGATCGTCGCACCGACAGTCGAACTCCTCATGAAAGACTATGACGGCCAGGGCCATGAGATCGTCAAGGATGCACTTGCCACCGGCAAGGTCGGCCACATCAAGGATCTTTCATTCGACGAACTCGCCTCCTTTGACCGGGTCGTCTATCCGTTCGCCCTGCCGGACATCAACACGACCTGGGCGGTTCTCGTCGACGTGCCGCACAGCGCGATCAATGCGCCGGTCAACGACCAGACCTATGTGATGATCATCGGCGGCCTGATCGTGCTCGGCGCCGTGCTGGCCGGCCTTTACCTCGCCGTACGCTTCTTCGTGCAGAAGCCGCTTGCCGGCCTGGTCAGCGACGTGGCGACGCTCAGCAACGGCGTCTATACCCAGCCGATCGCCGGCCAGCAGCGCTCGGACGAAACCGGCTCGGTCGCCAAGGCGCTCGAGGGTTTCCGCCACCAGCTCGCCGACACGAAACGCCTGGAAGCCGAAGCCAGCAGCCAGCGCCAGATGACCGAGGCCGAGCGCAATCGTTCGGAAGCCGAGCGCGCGGAATCGAACGCCCTCCAGCGCGATATCGTTGCCCGCCTCGGCGATGGCCTGGCCCAGCTTTCCTCCGGCAACCTGACCTTCCGTCTCTCCGGTGACTTCCCCGGCGAGTACGGCAAACTCAAGACCGACTTCAACTCGGCGATTGCCAGCCTCGAAGAGACGATCCAGACGGTCAATACGTCGATCGGCAATATCGGCGGCGGCACCGGCGAAATCTCCAAGGGCGCGGCCGATCTTTCGCATCGCACCGAACAACAGGCAGCAAGCCTGGAAGAGACCGCCGCTGCCCTCGACCAGCTCACCTCGCAGGTCAATTCCAGCGCGGAAAATGCCCGCGTCGCCGCCAAGTCGGTGGATACGGCGAGCCAGGATGCCAGCAAGTCCGGCGAAGTGGTGCACAAGGCGATCGCTGCCATGCATGGCATCGAACATTCGTCGCGCGAAATCTCCAACATCATCGGCGTGATCGACGACATAGCCTTCCAGACCAACCTCTTGGCGCTGAATGCCGGCGTGGAAGCCGCGCGTGCCGGTGACGCCGGCAAGGGCTTTGCGGTCGTCGCCCAGGAAGTTCGCGAACTCGCCCAGCGCTCGGCCAATGCGGCCAAGGAGATCAAGACGCTAATCAACACCTCCGAGGTGCAGGTCCGCGAAGGGGTCGATCTCGTCGGCAAGGCCGGTGGCGCGCTGGAAAACATCGCCGAACAGGTTATCCAGATCAACGGACTCATCCGCCAGATCTCCGGCTCGGCCACCGAACAGGCCGTCGGCCTCAAGGAGATCAATTCGGCCGTCAACCAGATGGACCAGGTGACCCAGCAGAACGCCGCGATGGTGGAGGAAACCACCGCTGCCTCGGTGGCGCTGAATGACGAGGCCCAGACGCTGAAGGCGCTCGTCGCCCGCTTCCGCGCCGGTGCGGCCGGCATGGCCGCCCAGCCGGTGCAGCACGCGGCTCGCACCCAGGCGGCGCCGCGCTCAAGCTACCAGGCACCGCGCAGCACGGCCCGCGCCATGCCGCAGGTCGCCGGCAACACGGCACTCGCCCGGGACGACTGGGAAGAGTTCTGAGCCAAGATACCAGGCAAAGAAAAGGCCGGCGTTTTCGCCGGCCTTTTTGTTTGGGGAGCCTACTTTGGCTCCGTCGGTTGTGCCTGAAGCCTGCCGCGGGAGCGAGACCGACTTGCGTTCGCCAGCCGCTGCGTGGCTTCCTTCAGCTCCAGTTCGGAAAACAGGCCCTGGTATTCGGGCCGAAGCATCATCGCCTCCATGGAAAGCTCGGCCTTGCCGGCATCAAGCAGTCGCTCCAGGCCCGTCGTGCCGGGCTTGAAGACAAGGTCCTTCGCAGCCGCCACGCCACCGTTCAGCAGCACGAAACGGCGCAGCAGGACCGGGCGGAAGCCGAGCTCGGCAAAGCGATCATAGAGGCCCATCATCTCCTTGTGGAAACGGCCCTCCGTGCCCGGGGCGGCATGGCGCGGCCCGCGCATCAGAGGCGACCGACGCGCTCGGCGAGCAGCGCGAAGAAGCCGTCGGCATCGACGTCCTTCATGACGCGGGCATTGTGCTTGCGCCCGGTGACCTGCCACCAATCGACGACCGTCATGCCGACGGTGAGCGGGGAGGCCGTTTCCACCTCGACATTGCAGTCGCGGCCGGCAAACAACTCCGGCTTCAACAGATAGGCGACGACCGTCGGATCGTGCAGCGGGCCACCGTCGGAGCCGTATTTCTCGATGTCGAAGCGCTCGAAGAAGTCGAGCATCTCGACCAGCGCGATGGCCGGGCGACTGCCGATTTCACGCAGTTTCGCCACACGGCTCTTCAGCGTCAGCACCTTGTGGGTCACGTCGAGCGGCATCATGACGATCGGGATCCCGGAGTTGAAGACGGCGGCGGCCGCTTCCGGGTCGACATAGATGTTGAATTCGGCGGCCGGCGTGATGTTGCCGCCCTCGAAGAAGCCGCCGCCCATCATCACCAACTCGCGCACGCGGCCGGCAATCTCCGGCGCCTTCTCCAGCGCGGTGGCAATGTTGGTCAGCGGGCCAAGCGTGCACAGCGTCACCGTGCCGGCCGGCTCGCGCTTCAACGTCTCGATGATAAAATCGACGGCATGCTGGTCCTGCAGCGGCATTTGCGGGTCGTGCAATTCCGGGCCGTCGAGGCCGGTCTTGCCGTGGACATGTTCCGCAGTGATGAGCGGTCGTGCGACCGGCTTGTCGGCGCCGGCGAAAACCTTCACGTCGGGCCGGGCGCAGAACTCCAGGATGATGCGGGCATTGCGGGAGGTCAGAGCCAGCGGCGCGTTGCCGGCAACCGTAGTGATGCCGAGGATATCGAGTTCCGGGCTGCCGAGCGCCAGCATGATCGCTGCGGCATCGTCCTGGCCGGGATCCGTGTCGATGATGATTTTCCGTGGCTCAGACATGCCCGCTTCCGTCCCTTGTTTCTTATGATTCTACCCGCGCCGCGCGGGCGAAGCGGCGACTATATTTGCGAAATCGCCTTTCGCAAGCGTCTTGCGTCATGCGCCGGCAATCACCATATTGCAGTCAAAGGGATGCCGATGTCGGGTCCCCTTACAGTCGCTTGAAGCCAAGGACTAGACGATGTCACGCATGACCCCTTTCACGAGCCCATTGCTCCTGGGTTTCGACGCCATGGAAAAGACCCTTGAGCGCATTGCCAAGGGCAACGATGGCTACCCTCCGTACAACATCGAGCGGCTGCGGCCGGATGGCGACACGGGTGCGCCCGAGCGCCTGCGTATCACTCTTGCCGTCGCTGGTTTCTCCGAGGAGGAGCTCGACGTGACGACGGAGGAAAACCAGCTCGTCATTCGCGGCCGCCAAGTCGACAGCGGCGAGCGGGATTATCTTTATCGCGGCATTGCAGCCCGTCAGTTCCAGCGCACCTTCGTGCTTGCCGATGGCATGCGCGTTCAGGGCGCCGAATTGAAGAACGGCCTGCTGGCGGTCGACCTCGTCCGGCCGGAGCCTCAACGAATGGTAAAGAAAATTAACATTTCCGTATCAGACTAGATCATGAGCCGTTCCTGCGGGAACACCCGCCGGATCGTCTCAAGCGTAACCTGATCGCTGACGCACCGATGGGCCATTGTGGCCATTGGCGTCCAGCGGCCGGCACCTGCCGGCATTGCCATGGAGGCAAAGATGGGACTGAAAACTGCAATCCACACCGTCTCGAAGGCAGATCTTGCGCATCTCGGCGCAGGCGAGGTCGGCTATATCCGCAAGATGAAGGCGGACGAAGTGTCACGCGTCTTCCCGGAAGCGCCTGAAATCGATCCGAGCCTCGACCTCTGGGCGCTGTTTGGCGCAGACGGCACGCCGATCCTGCTCACCGACAACCGTTCGAGCACCTTCTACAAGGCCGCCGAAGACGAGCTGCGCACTGTCAGCCTGCACTGATACCGGATTGAGACCTTCCGTCAGAGACGGCGGAAGGTGAGATAGGCCGAGCTACGGCCTTCGCGCTTGGCCTTGGCCTCGTAGCGCGTGCCCGGCCAGCCGGAAAACGGCGTCAGCCAATCGGCCGCATTTTCCGCGGTCCACACGAAAGCGGGATGAGACCCGCAGTGCATCAGCGTCCAGTTGACATAGGTGTCGATGTCGGACGCAAAGCAGAAGAGCCCGCCCGGCTTCAGCACCCGGGCAAAGCGGTCCAGGTTCACCTTGGAGACAAACCGCCTCTTCCAATGCTTCTTCTTCGGCCATGGATCCGGATAGAGCAGATCGATCTGATCGAGCGACGCCGCCGGCAGCCAGTCCAGAAGCTCCGTCGCATCATCATCATAGAGCCGGATATTTTTCGCGCCCTTTTCCTCGACGCTGCCCACCAGCTTTGCCATGGAATTGACGAAGGGTTCCACGCCGATGAAGCCGGTCTCCGGCTGCTCGACGGCGCGATGAATGAGATGTTCGCCGCCGCCAAAGCCGATTTCGAGGCGCAGGCGCGCGGGCTTCACGTCATAGAGCGCCGAAATATCCGCCGGGGCCGGGGTCGAGAGATCGACCTTCAGCTCCGGCAGCAACGTTTCGAGATGCTGCGCCTGCCGCTCGCGCAACGGCTTTCCCTTGCGGCGACCGAAAAAGGCTTCGGTCGCCCGGCTGCGGCGCTCTGCATCAGTCATGTCGGCCTCAGTTCTTCAGGGCGTCCTTGAGGGCCTTGACGAGGTCGAGGCGCTCCCAGGCGAAGGAACCGTCACGGCCGGCCTTGCGGCCAAAATGGCCGTAAGCGGCGGTCTTGGCATAGATCGGCTTGTTGAGGTCGAGATGACGACGGATGCCCGACGGCGAAAGGTCCATGACCTTGCGCAGAGCGGCTTCGAGGGCATCTTCGCTGACCTTGCCGGTGCCATGCAGATCGACATAGACCGAGAGCGGCTGGGCGACGCCGATGGCATAGGACAGCTGGATCGTGCAGCGATCGGCAAAGCCGGCGGCAACGACGTTCTTGGCGAGATAACGCGCGGCATAGGCGGCCGAACGGTCGACCTTGGTCGTGTCCTTGCCGGAGAAGGCACCACCGCCATGCGGGGCAGCGCCGCCGTAGGTGTCGACGATGATCTTGCGGCCGGTGAGTCCGGCGTCACCATCCGGGCCGCCAATGACGAATTTTCCGGTCGGGTTGATGTACCAGACGCAATCGTCGGCGATCTTCAGGTCGTGCAGCGCTTCGCGGATATAGGGCTCGACGACTTCGCGGACCTTGTCCGAATCCCAGCTTGCATCGAGATGCTGCGTGGAGAGAACGATGGAGGCGACGTCAGCCGGCTTGCCGTCGACGTAGCGCACAGTCACCTGGCTCTTGGCGTCGGGGCCGAGCTTGCCGGCATCGCCCTCACCCTTCTTGCGGGCATCGGCGAGCAGCTGGAGAATGCGGTGCGAATAATAGAGCGGCGCCGGCATGAGTTCGGCGGTTTCGCGGCAGGCGTAGCCGAACATGATGCCCTGGTCGCCGGCACCCTCGTCGCCCTGCCGGTCGGCAGCGTTATCGACACCCTGGGCAATATCGGCGGACTGGGAGTGCAACAGCACGTCGATCTTCGCCGTCTTCCAGTGAAAACCGTCCTGCTCGTAGCCGATGTCGCGGATCGCCTTGCGGGCGGCCGACTTGAACTTCGAGGGATTGATGACGTCGTTACCGTCCTTGTCTTTCTTGAGCAGGCTCGGCGGCAGGCGGACCTCACCGGCAATCACGACGCGGTTGGTCGTCGCAAGCGTCTCGCAGGCAATACGGACCGACCAGGGATCGACCTTCGACTTCACGGCTTCGCGATAGACCAGATCGACGATTTCGTCGGAGATGCGGTCGCAAACCTTGTCCGGGTGGCCCTCGGCGACGGACTCGCTGGTGAAGAGATAACTGCTGCGCATGCGGGAATTCCCCTCAAAGAAAATAGACTTCGACGTTGTTATTCAGTTCGCGGGGGAAAGACAAGCACAGAAGGACATAAGAATATGTTTATGTCCTGCGATTTCGGGCGTTGTTTCGCACCTGCCGGCGGCGCGATACGGGCCGCCAGAAACAGGAAAGGCGGCCCCATGGGACCGCCCTTTCATCCGTTGCCAGAACGATTAATCACTCAAGCTCGGCTTCGGCCGCCAGCGCCTTGACGAGGTCGACGAGCTTGCGGCGCACCTTCGGATCACCGATCCGGACGAAGGCGCGGTTGAGCTGGAGACCCTCGGAGGACGACAGGAAATCGACCACATAGTTGGAGCTCGATGCTTCCGCGAACCCGGCCTGCGTGTTTGTCTGGTCGCCCGGCGCGTCCTCGAAGAAAAAGGAGACGGGGACGTTCAGGATGCTCGAAATGTTCTGCAACCGGCTGGCGCCGACGCGGTTCGTACCCTTTTCGTATTTCTGGATCTGCTGGAAGGTGATGCCGAGGCTTTCCCCCAACTTTTCCTGGCTCATGCCGAGCATGGTCCTGCGAAGCCGAATCCGGCTGCCGACATGAATATCGATCGGATTCGGCTTCTTTTTGTTTTCCATCATCACTTTCGTCCTAACGCGCGGAATTGGCCCCACCCATCCGGCAGCCTTAACGATGACTTAACGTCACGTTGTATGCGCAACCACTGAAGGTCATCACAATACAGGAGAACAGCCGGCGGCGTGCACTATGCTATTTTAGGGGTTTTTGGTCAATTCACCCTGTTTCTAAAACCAATGCGAGAAATGCCCGCCATGGCAAAGAGAAGGCCGAGAACGATCGGAAATGACCAGTTCCGCCACTTTTCCCCCTCACCCAACGTAAACCTTCCCGGAAGAGTTGCATCCACGAAGCCCGGTACGTCATGTGCGAGGCCCGCCACGACCTGCCCCTTCGCATCGACGATGGCAGAAATGCCATTATTGGCGGCGCGAATCAGTGGCAGACCGCGCTCGACGGCCCGCAGACGCGCCTGCTGGAAGTGCTGGAAGGGGCCGGGCGTCGTGCCGAACCAGGCGTCATTGGTCACGTTCAGCAACGCCGCCGCGTCGTCGGCCGATCCGTTGATCTCGTGCGGGAAGATCGCCTCGTAGCAGACCAGCGGATAAAGACCCTTGCCGAGTGCATTAAGGAGCTGATGGTCACGGGCGGCGGAAAAACCGCCCGGCATGGCGACAGCACTCACACCAAAGCTTTCAAAGACCTCGGCAAAGGGCATGTATTCGCCGAACGGCACCAGATGAACCTTGTCGGCCGCGCCGATGATCTGGCCCTTGCCGTCGATCGCGTAGATGGAGTTGTAGTAGCGCGGCGCCTTGCCGGAACCGGCACTCTCCGTGCGCACCGCGCCGGCGATCAGCACTTGATCGTCCTCCAGCACATCGGCAATGCGCACGAGGGCATCCGGATTGTCCGTGAGTATGAAGGGAATGGAGGTTTCCGGCCAGACAACGATATCGGGCCGCTTGCCGTCCCCTTCCGGCTTTGCCGCACTCAGGGAAAGGTGGCGCTCGAAAATCTCCGCGCGGGCGGAATCATCGAGTTTCGTCGCCTGGTCGATGACCGGCTGGACGAGGCGGATGACCGTCGTCTGGCTTTCCGGCGTCGGCACTAGGTTCAAGGCATAATGGCCGTAGCCGACATGGGCGGCAAAGAGCAGCGTGGCGAGCGTGAGACCGGGAAACCTGCCACGCCGGGTGCCGAGCAGGGCCGGCGCGGCGAAGACGAAGACAGCGAGCGCATTCATGCTCGCGATGCCGACAAGGCCCGACGATTGCATGAGTAGCGGTACGGGCATCGCCCCATAACCGATGGCGTTCCACGGAAAACCGGTGAAGAGCGTGCTGCGCAGCCACTCCCCGATACCGAAGGCGAGGGCGAGGGCGGCAATGCGGCCCATGCCATCCGACCACAGGAGGCGTGCGAGCGCTGTCGCGAAACCGTAAAACAAGGCGAGAAAGGCAGGCAGGCCGAAGACGGCGAGCGGCAGCGCCCAGGCAAAGGCGTCGGCCTCCACGAGCAGCGCATTGCCGAGCCACCAGAGCCCGCCGACGAAGTAACCGAAGCCGAAGAACCAGCCGATACGGAAGGCCGGGGCGAGGCGCCGCAGGAAACCGGCCTCCGGTGCCGCGCTCGCGCCGTCGAGCAGCCAGACAAGCACGGTGAAGGAAACGAAGAAGGCTGCGAAGAAACCGAAGGGCGGCAGGGCCAGCACGCCGATCAAGCCCGCAAGAAATGCCACAAGCGCCCGTCTCGTTCCAGACAGGAGCATGACCGTGCTCGCAAGCCGCTCCATGCCGTCCCCTTTGCTCGAGCCTGCGCGCTTCTCAAAAACGCGCAAACGCTCCGTCCCCTTGTTTGTCGCAGTTCCGGACGAAAACCCCTGCGCGCCGTGCTGGAATTGCTGCCCGAATCAGCCCGCGCCAGTCTTCCAAAAAACCAACGCCTTGTCCCGCGTCACGGCGGCACAAGGCGCAGATCATTTTAGAAGAATGGCGGACGCTGACTATTCGGCGCTCGCCCCGTCATTCTGCTGTTCAGGCAGCTTTGCATGGTCGGCGGGTGTCGCCGTCCCCTCGCCTTCCGGCCGGCGCTCGCGGCGACGGACCGAGCTGGCGCGCTTGCGCGTGACACGCACGCGCTTGACGCGGCGCGGATCGGCATCGAGCACATGGAATTCGAAGCCCGGCACCGCCTGCACGACCTCGCCACGCACCGGAATGCGGCCGAGCGAGGCGAAGATCAGGCCGCCAAGCGTATCGGCATCTTCCAGCTGGTCACGAATATCGAAATCCCGGCCGATCGCTTCGGCCAATTCCTCGAGTTCGACGCGCGCATCGGCGATAAACACATCGTCGCTGACGCGCTGGATCATCACTTCGTCATCGTCGTGTTCGTCCTCGATGTCGCCGACGACCATCTCGACGATATCTTCCAGCGAGGCGAGACCGTCTGTACCGCCATATTCGTCGATAACCAGCGCCATCTGCGTGCGATCCGCCTGCATGCGCGCCATCAGGTCGGCGGCGAGCATGGAAGGCGGCACGAAGAGAACCTGACGGATGATGCCGGCCTCGGCGACCGTTTTGGAGAGATCGACGCGTCCAAGGTCGAATTCGGGCTTGGGCGTGCGTGCCGGCTTCTCGGCGACTGCAACAGTAGGGGCGGCGGTGCCGTTCTTCGCCCTGGTGCGGCGCTTGTTGCGGGCCTGCTTGGTGACATAGGCGAGAAGGTCGCGGATATGGACCATGCCGCGCGGGTCATCGAGGCTCTCGTTGTAGACCGGCATGCGCGAGCGGCCGGAATCTTCGAAGATCACCATCAGTTCGGCAATCGTGATGTCCTGGTCGACGGCCTCGATATCGGCCCGCGGCACCATGACGTCTTCGACCCGCACTTCGCGGAAACGAAGAATATTGTGCAGCATCGCCCGCTCTTCGGGCAGGAAGGCCGGCTCGCCGCCGGTGTCCTCGGTCATCAAGGCCTCGGTGAGGTCCTTGCGAAGGGTCGAGGCGCCCGTCATGCGCCAAAGCCGTGTCGCGCGGGACCAGAGGGATGACCGGCCCGTGCTTTCCTGCTTCGGCGCGCTGCTACTACTGCCCGCCTCGTCCTGACTTGAGGCGTCCGCCTCGCTCTTTTCCGTCGCTACCGACTGGTTTCTGAAGTCGCTCATTGGTCCAAACTATTCATCGGGGTCATCCCCGTAGGGGTCAGATAGGCCAAGCTCGGCAAGAATGCGAGTCTCCAGCCCTTCCATTTTTTCTGCTTCTTCATCGTCCATGTGATCATAGCCGAAGAGATGCAGAAATCCATGCACCAGCAGATGCGTGAGGTGATCGTCGAAAGACTTGCCGAGTTCACCCGCCTCGCGGGTCAGCGTTTCCTCGGCAAAGATGATGTCGCCGAGCATCGGCCCCGGCATTTTTCCGGGCGTCAGCGGGAAGGCCGGAAAGGACAGCACGTTGGTCGGCTTGTCCTGGCTGCGCCATTCCGCATTGATACCGCGGATCTCTGCGTCATTGGTGAAGACCAGCGAGACTTCGGGCGCACCCGTCTTGGGGAACGGTTGTTTTTCCTCTCTTGCGAGGAACCCCACCGCCACGCCCAGAACGCGTTCGCTCGTCGCGCGCAGGCGCTCTTCGGAGGGCCATGCGCCCTCCTCCACGGAAATCTGTATGTCGAGTTCGCTCATGAGATTATGAGGACCGCCTCAGCGATCGACCTGCTCGCTTTCGTCCTGCACGGCCGTCTGGGCTTCGTAGGCCCGGACGATGCGGGCGACCATCGGATGGCGCACGACGTCGACATCCTTGAAGCGCGCGACGGCGACGCCTTCGACACCCTTGAGGATCTGCAGCGCTTCGACGAGACCCGACTTGACGCCACGCGGCAGGTCGACCTGGCTCGGGTCGCCGGTGACGATCATGCGGCCGTTTTCGCCAAGGCGCGTCAGGAACATCTTCATCTGCATCGAGGTCGTATTCTGCGCCTCGTCGAGGATGACCGCGGCATTGGCGAGCGTCCGGCCACGCATGAAGGCGAGCGGCGCGATTTCGATGACGCCGGCGGCGATGGCGCGTTCCACCTTGTCGCCCGGCATCATGTCGTAGAGCGCGTCATAGAGCGGCCGCAGATAGGGATCGACCTTCTCCTTCATGTCGCCCGGCAGGAAGCCGAGGCGCTCGCCGGCTTCGACGGCCGGACGCGACAGGATGATGCGATCGACGGCGCCACGCTCCAGAAGCTGGGCGGCATGGGCGACAGCAAGATAGGTCTTACCGGTACCGGCCGGGCCGACGCCGAAGACGAGTTCGGACCGCTCCAGCGCGCGGATATAGGTATCCTGCATCGGCGTGCGGGCGACGATGGTCTTCTTGCGGGTGGATATCTGCGACATGGAGAGCTTGGCCTTGCGCTCCATGGTCGGCAGCGAAAGCTGGTCGTCCGCGGCGATCGCCATGCGGATCGCGCCCTCGACGTCTGACAGTTCGATCGAGCCGCCGCTTTGCAGGCGTCCGTAGAGATAGTCGAGTGCACGCCGGGCCTGGTTGGTGGCGACGATTTCACCGGAGATCGAGACGGAATTGCCCCGCGCTCGCGCATCAATGCCGAGGCGCTGTTCGATAAGCTTGAGGTGCTGGTCGAACTGACCGAAAAGCTCGCTTGCGTATCGATTGTTCTCGAAAGTGAGCACGAAGTGATTTGCGTCGGTCTGGGTTTTCGACTGGCGCGGCGATGACGTCATCAGTTCGTGTCCGTTCAAGCGGTCAAGCTCCTTGGGTCCGCCCGTCACCTGATCGCTTCTGCGAAGAGGCTGTTGGGCCCGGCATCGGTGATTCGTACCCTGATAATGTCACCGATTTCCGACGTTTTTGCATCAACATTCACAGGCTGCAGCCAGGGCGAGCGGCCAACGAGCTGTCCCGGCATGCGGCCGGGCTTCTCCAGAAGCAGATCGATCTCCTTGCCAATACAGGTGCGGGCGAATTCGCGCTGCTGGCGAAACAGCAAAGCCTGCAATCTTTCAAGGCGTTCCGACTTCACGGCCTCGTCGACATGGCCGTCCATCTCGGCGCCTGGCGTGCCGGGGCGGATGGAATATTTGAACGAAAATGCCTGTGCATAACCGACCGTCTCGATGAGACGCATCGTGTCCTCGAAGTCCTGATCGGTCTCGCCGGGGAAACCGACGATGAAATCACCTGAGATCGCCAGCTCCGGCTGGATGGCGCGGATGCGTTCGATGAGGGCGATGTATTCTGCCGCAGTGTGCCGACGGTTCATGGCTTTCAGGATGCGGTCCGAGCCCGACTGGACCGGCAGATGCAGGTAAGGCATCAGCGCCGGCAGGTCGCGGTGCGCCTCGACCAAACGGTCGTCCATGTCGCGCGGATGGCTCGTCGTATAGCGGAGCCGCGCGAGCCCTTCGATTTCGGCAAGCCGGTAGAGAAGATCGCCGAGGCCCCATTCGGTGCCGTCCGGGCCGAGGCCATGCCAGGCATTGACGTTCTGACCGAGCAGCGTGATTTCACGCACGCCGCCATCGACAAGGCGTTCAGCCTCGGAGACGATCTGCGAAACAGGGCGGGAAACTTCGGATCCGCGCGTGTAAGGCACCACGCAGAACGTACAGAACTTGTCGCAGCCTTCCTGCACAGTGAGGAAGGCGGTAACGCCGCGGGCGCGGGTCCTGGCCTTTTCCGGTGCCGGCAGGTGCTCGAACTTGTCCTCGATCGCATAATCCGTCTCGACGACGCGTTCACCACCCTTGGCGCGGCGCAGTGCGTCGGGCAGGCGATGATAGGTCTGCGGGCCGATCACCAGATCGACCGCTGGCGCGCGGCGCAGGATTTCCTTGCCTTCCGCCTGGGCAACGCAGCCGGTGACGCCGATCACCATTTCGCGGCCGTCCTTGGCGCGGGCCTTCTTCATGTCGCGCAGGCGGCCGAGTTCGGAATAGACCTTTTCCGCCGCCTTCTCGCGGATATGACAGGTATTGAGGAGAACGAGATCGGCGTCCTCCAGCACGTCCGTCGCCTGATAGCCGTCCTTCGCCAGCGCATCCGTCATGCGCTCGCTGTCATAGACATTCATCTGACAGCCATAGGTCTTCACGAAGACCTTGCGGGTGTTCGGCGTGGCGGTTGCGACGGGCATGGAGAGGGATTGTTCGCTCATGGCCGCTTCCATAGTGGAAAAACCCCGAAAAATGAAGCCCTGTCTGCCGTGGATCTACCGGCCGCGCAGCCGCGCGCCCAGCATGGCGCGAATGCGTGCCTCGACGTCGCGGCTCACCTGCTTGCGATTGCTTGCCCGCGTGTAATCCACGCGCTCGCCGAAATCGACGTCGACATCGACCGCGCCTTCGCGCGCCACGCCGAGAAGATGCGGCAGGAGCTCAATATCACCCGGCCAGGCGGCGATCGGCCGGTGGAACCGTCCCATCGCCATGCCGTGCACGCCGGTATAGGCAATCGACACCGGCTGGATATGCACCACGCCGCCCGGCGCATGCGGCACGGCGGACGCGGCGGCGCCAAACAACGAGGTCTTCATCTCCAGCAACCGGTTGCCGTCCGAGGTCGTCCCTTCCGGGAAGAGCACGACGATTTCGCCATCGGTCAGACGGCGCGCGATCTCGTCCACCTGGTCGCCGGTCTTCTGGCGCTGCTCGCGCTCCACGAAGATCGTCGCCTGCAAGCGGGCAAGCAGGCCGAAGACCGGCCAGCCGCGCACCTCGGCCTTGGCGATGTAAACAACATCGGCCACCGAGCCGAGCACCATGATGTCCTTCCAGGAGGCATGGTTGGCGGCGATCAGCAGCGGGCGGCTGGGTTCCAATGTGCCATGCACGCGCACCTTCAGGCCGAGCACACGGCAGGCGACGCGGTGCCAGAGACGCGGCAGGCGGCGGCGGAATTTCAGGTTGAAGCGCAGGCCGACAAGCTGGATCGGCAGCAGGACCAGCGTCACCGTGACAAGGACGATCAGGGCAATGGCAAGGCGCAGCCAGGTGATCAAAAGATCACCGGCAGGTACTCAAAGGGAGCAAGGGTTTGCCTCACTCGCCCTCCTTGAGGGGGACGCCGTAGAGTTCCAGACGGTGGTCGACGAGCCGAAAACCGTGCTCGCGCGCGATGCGCTCCTGCAGGGCCTCGATCTCCGGCGAATGGAACTCGATGACGTTGCCGGTTTTGAGGTCGATCAGGTGATCGTGGTGCTCGTCCGGCACCGTCTCATAGCGCGAGCGGCCATCGCGAAAATCGTGCCGCTCGATGATGCCGGCATCCTCGAAGAGTTTGACGGTGCGATAGACGGTCGAGATGGAAATGCGCGCATCGACGGCGGACGAACGGCGGTAAAGCTCTTCGACGTCCGGATGATCGGCAGAACCTTCCAGCACGCGCGCAATGATTCGGCGCTGCTCCGTCATGCGCATACCGCGCTCGACACAAAGCTCTTCCAGCGATTTCTCCACTTCCGTCATGCGACCCGCCCTTGTTCGTTCAGCCTCCCAATACAGGGGAACTAGCGAAGATCACGTCGCATGACAAGCGCCGTGGACCGGCGACCATCGGCCGCGGCATAATAGGCCTTGCGCTCGCCCACCTTGAGGAAGCCGAGCTTGGCGTAAAGCCCGCAAGCCGCGACATTGCCGTCGTCGACTTCGAGGAAAATATCTTCCGCGCCGCGCATCTTCGCCTCGCGAATCGCGGCCTGCATCAGCCGCCAGCCGAGGCCGGCGCGCTCGAAGCGAAGATCGACACCGATCGTCAGGATTTCCGCTTCACCGGCCACCGCACGCCCGAGCACGAAGCCGCCGGCAGTACGGCCGAGTACGCCTTCCCGCAGCGCGACGAAGCCGTAGACCGGCTGCTGCGACAGCAGGGAATGGAATTCGCCATCGTTCCACGGCTGGGGAAACCGCGCGCGATGCAGCATCGCGGCAATGCCGGCATCGGCAGTTTCGAGCGGAAAGATATCGAAAGCCGGCTTGCGGGTGAAATAGTCGGTGAGCGCCATCAGATCACGCCCTCCGGATCGCGAATCCCGCCTGCGGCTTGGCATCGGGGCCGCGCAGATAGAGCGGTTTCGGCAAGTGAGCTTGCGGATCGAGGCTTGCACCGAGGCGCGCCACGGTGGCGATGGAGACGCCGTCGCCCGCCTGCGGGGCGCCATCACGCAGCAATGCGGCGGCAGAGCCGGCGAGCACACCATCATGGCCCGCGGCGATGCCGCGCACGTCGTCGAGGGAGCCGATCGCAGCCGGCGATACTTCCGCGCCATCGGCTGCAAAGCGCTGCCAGTAGACCTCATCGCGCTTGGCATCCATCGCGACCATAAGGGGCGTTCCCGTCCGGTGGTCGGCAGCGATCGCCGCAAGCGTCGAGACGCCGACGGCCGGCACACCGAGCGCGAGCGCCAGGCCCCGTGCGGCCGCCACGCCGACACGGATGCCGGTGAAGGAGCCGGGGCCGATGGTGACCGCGATGCGGCCGATGTCCTGCAAGGTCATGCCGGCGGCATCGAGTGCCGCATCGACGAAGTCCATCAGCCGCTCGGCATGGCCGCGGCCGATATCGGCGCCGGCAGCGCCGAGGATGGTGTCCTGATCGGTGTCATAGAGCGCCGCGTAACAGCCCGCGCCTGCCGTATCGATCGCAAGGAGGATCATGACGGAGACCCGAGGTTCGCGGGGCAGGCATTACATGACGGCTTCAACTTCCTGCACTTCCGGTACGAAATGGCGAAGAAGGTTCTGCACGCCGTGCTTCAGCGTCGCCGTCGAAGACGGGCAGCCCGAGCAGGCACCCTTCATGTTGAGATAGACGACGCCATCGCGGAAACCCTTGAAGGTGATGTCGCCGCCATCCTGCGCCACGGCCGGGCGGACGCGGGTGTCGAGCAGTTCCTTGATGGTCGCGACGATCGTCTCGTCGCCTTCGTTGAAGAACTCGCCCTCTTCCGGCTGGTCGCTGCCGGCAAGCGCACCGCTCGCCACGACCGGCTGGCCGGACATGAAATGTTCCATGATGTTGCCGAGGATCGCCGGCTTCATGTGCTGCCAGTCGGCGCTGTCCTTGGTGACCGTGATGAAATCATAACCGAGGAACACGCCGGTGACGCCCGGTACGCCGAACAGGCGCGCAGCCAACGGCGAAGCGGCGCGCGCCTCCGTCTCGTCGCGGAATTCGGCCGTGCCGGTCTCCAGCACGATCTTGCCCGGCAGGAACTTCAGGGTCGCCGGGTTCGGCGTCGCTTCGGTCTGGATGAACATCTTTCTCTCCGTGCGGCACGGCGCTTGCCGGCCGGCCAAGACATTTAGAATAATTCAAAAGAAGATAGGCTTTTCCGCGCCCGTCTTCAAGACCAGTCAGTGCTTCACCTTCGCAATTCGCGGCACGCAAAACTGCTGCGCACGTTTGCTGGAATTGCTTTAGCTCAGCGCGTCCAACTCCTCGTCGCTGAGCTGGTCGGGAATGACGGTGACCGGGATCGGGAAGGCCTGCGCGCGGCTTGCGAGCGACGAGACCAGCGGCCCCGGCCCTTCCTTGGCGGACCCGGCCGCCAGAACGAGGATCGCGATATCGCGGTCCTCCTCGATCAGCCCGTTGATGGCTTCGCTCGCGACACCTTCGCGGATGACCATTTCCGCCTCGATGCCGACCGCTTCGCGCAGCGCCTGCGCCGCCTTGGCGAGCACGGCTTCCGCCTCTTCGCGCGCTTCCGCCCGCATGATCTCCTCGACGCCCAGCCATTGCTGGAAATCGGCGTTGGCGATCACATAGAGCAGCACGACGCCGCCATTGGAATTCTTCGCCCGGCTTCCCGCATAGTGGACGGCGCGCTGGCATTCCGGCGTGTCGTCGATGACCGCCAGAAATTTCCGGCGGTGGCCTTCAAGGCGGGAAAGTCGTCGAGAAACCATACGGCCCCCTTCTCTCAAGGACGTTTCGCGGCGACCTTACTGCACAAAACCGACGATGTCGCGAACTTCCTTCATGGTTTTTTCGGCCCGCGCCCGCGCTCTTTCGCCGCCATCCCGCAGGATCGCGTCGATGTGGGTCGTGTCGTCCATCAGGCGACGCATCTCGTCGGTGATCGGCGACAGCACGGTGACGGCAAGGTCGACCAGCGCCGGCTTGAAGGCGGAGAACTGCTGACCGCCGAACTGGGACAGAATCTCGGCCTTGCTCTTGTCGGAGAGTGCCGCGTAGATGCCGACGAGGTTATCCGCCTCGGGGCGGCCCTTCAGGCCGTCGACCTCACTCGGCAACGCGTCCGGATCGGTCTTCGCCTTGCGGATCTTCTTGGAGATCGTGTCGGCATCGTCGGTGAGGTTGATGCGCGAAAGATCGGACGCATCCGATTTCGACATCTTCTTCGTGCCGTCGCGCAGCGACATGACACGCGGCGCCGGGCCACCGATCAGCGGTTCCACCATCGGGAAATAGGCGTGCACCGGCTCCTCGCCGACAACGATATCAACGCCGGTACCGGCGTTGCGGATGTGGCTGCCGAAGTCGATGTTGAATTTCTGGGCGATGTCGCGGGTCAGCTCGAGGTGCTGCTTCTGGTCGTCGCCGACCGGCACATGGGTGGCGCGGTAGACAAGGATGTCGGCCGCCATCAGGCTCGGATAGGCGAGCAGGCCGAGCGAGACCTGCTCGGCATTCTTGCCGCCGGTCTTGTCCTTGAACTGGGTCATGCGCTCCATCCAGCCGATGCGCGCCACGCAGTTGAAGATCCAGGCAAGCTCGGCATGCTGCGGCACGGCGGACTGGTTGAAAACGATGTGTTTCGTCGGGTCGATGCCCGATGCGATGAACGCCGCCGCAATCGAGCGGATCTGGCCCCGCATGTCCTCGTGCACCAGCTGCGCGGTCAGCGCATGCAGGTCGACGACGCAGTAGATGCAGTCGTTATCGGCCTGAAGGGCGACGAACTTGCGGATCGCACCCAGATAGTTGCCGAGATGGAGGTTGCCGGTCGGTTGGACGCCGGAGAAGACGAGAGGCTTGAATGCGCTCATGACGGTTATCCTTCAGGCGGGTGGAGGGCCTGATCCTGTTGATGAAGCCATTCCAGGGCGGTTTTCCGTCCGGAACTGCACGAAAAAATATGTGGGCGCTTATGCACGGCACAGGGATGTCGATCAAGAGGGCCAGCGCGGCAGGGTCTGCGCGCCGGGGCCTCAACCGGCCTCTCATCAGCATCTCCTCATAAATGACACTTTCAGGGCCTCTGTTCCCGGCGGGGAAAGGGGCAGTCGGATTTTGATCGGCCGCGTTTCGACGCGGTGTCGCAAACCGGAGTGTGCCATGCGCAACAATTGCTCGACCCTGCTTGCCTGTGTGATCGCACTGACATCGATTTTCGCGGCCGAAGCCACGGCTGGCGGCAATCACAAACATGTCGCCAAAAGCGAAAAAGACGGCGTCGCGAAAGTCTACACCGTCCAGACGACGCGCGTGCGGCACCGATGTTTTCCGGGCAAACTGCGCGTCATCCTCTCCCACATTGCGCGCCAGGTCGGGCGCCGCCCGCTTGTCACATCCGGCCACCGTTCGGGTGGCCGGCGCGGATCGTTGCACCGAAAATGCCTTGCCGCCGATATCCGGGTGCCGGGCATTTCCGTGAAGCGGATCATTGCCGCCGCACGGTCCGCGCCGTCGATCGGCGGCATCGGCACCTATTGCAACGGCATCGTCCATGTCGATGTCGGGCCGAAACGGCGCTGGCACCATTGCGGTGGGCTCGCCCGGCTTGGACGGCGCACGGCGCTTGCCGCGCGCTGAGAGCTTATTCCGACGGCTCGTCCGTGGGTGCAGCCGCAGGCTTCGGCTTGCGCTTGATGTTGCGGCGGATCATGCCAAGGTTTGCGCCGCCGATGAGAAAAGCGACGGAGAAATAGACGACCATGGCAAGGCCGATGAGCAGGCCGAGCGCCAGAAGCTGCTCGTAGAGCGGCGATGCAGGCGCAAGTCGATCGGCGAGATAGTCGGAGGCATAGTCGAGCGCCACGGCCATGACAACAGTCGCGATCAGCAGCCGTGCGACACGCCAGAGCAGCGCCTTCTCCAGTGGCCAATGGCCACGGCGCACCAGGGTTACGAAAAGCAGGATTGCCGTCAGCCAACCGGACACGGCTTCCGCCGTGGCAATGCCGCGCTCGTAGAACAACGGGAAGAGCGACACCGCGAGCACACAGTTGATGACGACAGACATGAGCGTGATGCGCATCGGCGTCTTGGTGTCCTCGCGGGCGAAGAAACCGGGGTTCAGTGCCTTGATCATCACGAAGCCCGGCAGGCCAAGACCGTAGATGGCGAGCGTGCCCGCCACGATCGAGGTGGTTTCCGGACTGAAGGCACCGCGCTCGTAGAGCACGCGCACGATCTCGTCGGAAATCACCCACAGCGCGCCGGCGGCCGGCAAAGTCAGGAAGAGCACGAATTCCAGCGAGCGGTTCTGCAGGTTGCCGGCTTCCCGCTCCTGCCCGCCCTTCAGCGCCCGCGCCAGCTCCGGCAGCAGCACGACCCCGACGGCGATGCCAACGACGCCGAGCGGCAACTGGTAGACGCGGTCGGCATATTGCAGCACGGAGATCGCGCCGTCCTTGGTGGAGGCAATCATCTGGCCGATGATCTGGTTGATCTGGGTGATCCCGCCGGTGACGGCTGCAGGAAAAGCCAGCCACAGCAGGCGCTTGACGTTCGGCGTGATGCGCGGGCGTCGAAAGCCGATCTTCATGCCTGCATGGCGCACGCCGGCATAGAGCACCGCCATCTGCAACAGGCCGGCAACGAGCACGCCCCAGGAAAGATACCACGCTGTCTCAAGCGGCGAGGCGCCCTGCCAGAGCCCATAACCGAGTGCTGCGATCAGCACGACATTCAGGAAGACAGGCGCAATCGCAGCCGCAAAATAGTGGTGCAGCGAGTTCAGCATGCCCGACAGCATCGCCGTCAGCGACATGCACATCAGGTAGGGGAACATGACGACGGCGAGCTTGACCGTTACGTCGAACTTTTCCGCGTCGCCCACGAAGCCCGGCGCGATGACCCAGGCCACAAGGAGCGGCATCAATAGCTCCATCGCGATGGTCAGCAACAGAAGCACGCTGAAGAGGACGCCGAAAACCTCTTCGGAGAAACGCTTGGCGCCATCGATGCCGCCGGCCTCGATCTCCTTGGCGAAAAGCGGTACGAAGGCGGCGTTAAAGGCGCCCTCGGCAAACAGGCGGCGGAAGAGGTTGGGGAAACGGAACGCCGCGTAGAAAGCGTCGGCCATCGGCCCGGTGCCGAGTGCCGCCGCCATCAGCGTTTCGCGCGCAAAACCGAGCACGCGGCTGCCGAGCGTCGCGCCGCCGACGGTCGCGAATTTCTTGACCAGACTCATTGTTGTGCCTTGACCCTTCTCGGCGCAGGGGCGGCCGGCGCGATCATGCCCGGCGGCATGCGGTCGCGCACTTCATCCGCCTCGTCCGCCATCACGGCCTTCAACCGGGCGATGATGTTGGTGTGCCTGTTGTCATTGGTGACCTTCTGGCCGACGAGATCGGTGACGTAGAACGTATCGATGACCTTTTCGCCGAAGGTGGTGATATGCGCCGAGGCAATATCGAGCGACAGATCCGACAGCACGGCCGTCACCTCGGACAGCAGGCCGGGCCGGTCGAGGCATTCGATCTCGATGACCGTGAACTTGTTCGACAAGGTATTCGAGATGGTAACGGCCGGCGGCACGGTGAAGGTGCGGTTGCGCTTGCGGCTCCTTGTGCGGGTCGCAATCACCTCCGGCAGGCGCTTGCGGCCGGACAGCACGTCCTCGATCATCCGGCCGATCGTGGCGGCGCGACGCGTCTCGTCGGCATCGTTGGGGAACTCGCGGTTGACCAGGATCGTGTCGAGCGCCCGCCCGTCGGAAGTCGTGAAGATCTGCGCGTCGACGATGTTGGCGCCCGCTGCCGCACAGGCTCCGGCAATTACCGTCAAGAGACGCGGATGGTCGGGCGACAGCACCGTGATTTCGGTGATGGCGTGGAAGGAATGCGTGCGCACCATGGTGGCGAGCGGCTTGCCGGCCTTGTCCGCCTCGCGGATGAACGCGGCATGGCGCACCTGATCCTCCAGCGACACCGTCAGCAGGTAGGGATCGTAGTGCAGCTTGGTGCAGGCCTTGCGGTCCTTCTGGCTCCAGTCGGCCGGAAGCGCATTGGACAGGACTTCGCGCGCCGCCTGGGCACGCTCCTTGCGTGACAGTTCGGAAAAACCACCGGAAATCAGCAGCTCGGTTTCGTAGTAGAGCGTGCGCAGCAGCTGGCCCTTCCAGCCGTTCCACACGCCGGGGCCGACCGCGCGGATATCGCAGACCGTCAGCACCAGGAGCATCTTCAACCGCTCCATCGACTGCACCTTTTCGGCGAAGTCGACGATGGTCTTGCGGTCGTTGAGGTCACGCGTCTGGGCGACCATCGACATGGTGAGGTGTTCCTCGATCAGCCAGACGACCAGCTCCGTCTGCTTCGGCGAAAGGCCGAAGCGTGGGCAGAGTTTGCGCGCGACCTTGGCGCCCGCCTCGGAATGGTCCTCCGGCCGGCCCTTGGCGATGTCGTGCAACAGGACCGCGACATAAAGCGATATGCGGTCCTCGATGCCAGGCATCACCTGATAGCTCAGCGGATGCGCTTCCTTCTCGCGGCCCTGGTCGATGTTCGCCAACACGCCAACGGCACGGATCAGATGCTCGTCGACCGTATAGTGGTGATACATGTTGAACTGCATCATCGCGACGATCTTGCCGAATTCCGGGATGAACTTGCCGAGCACGCCGGCCTCGTTCATGCGACGCAGAATGAGCGCCGGGTCGCGCGGCGAGGTCAGGATCGACAGGAAGAGGCGGTTTGCCTCCTCGTTTTCGCGCAGTCCCCCGTTGATGAGTTTCAGCGAACGCGTCACCTGTTTCAGCGCATCGGGATGGAACTCCAGCCCGTTGATGTCGGCGATATGGAACAGCCGGATGAGATTGACCGGATCGCGCTTGAAGACGTCAGGATCGGCAATCGTGATGCGGCCGCGGTCTTCGAGGAAATCCAGCGTACCGGCGATTTTCCGCGTGCGGCGGGTAAAGCGGCTGATGGCGGCCGAAATGCCGGGAGCTTCCTTCGCCTGCTGGTCCTCCAGCGTGGCGCAGAAGATGCGCGTCAGGTCGCCGATGTCCTTCGCAACGAGGAAATAGTGCTTCATGAAGCGTTCGACGGCGGAGAGACCCGGATGCGGCTGGTAGCCAAGGCATTCGGCGATCTCGCGCTGGATGTCGAAGGACAGCCGCTCCTCTGCCTTGCCCGTCAGGAAATGCATGTGGCAGCGCACCGCCCAGAGAAAATCGTCCGCCTTCTGGAAGAGCTTGTATTCCTGCCGCGACAGCACGCCGAGCTTCACCAGCTCGGCCGGATCGCGGATGTGATAGAAGTACTTGGCGATCCAGAACAGCGTGTGCAGATCGCGAAGCCCGCCCTTGCCTTCCTTGACGTTCGGCTCGACGAGATAACGCGTGTCGCCGGCCTTGCGGTGGCGCTCGTCGCGCTCTGCGAGTTTCGCCGCGATGAATTCCGGGCCGGTATTGCGCACGATCTCGCGGTCGAAGCGAACGGCCAGTTCCTCGAACAGCGCCACCGAACCGCAGATATAGCGGGCTTCGAGGATCGCAGTGCGGATCGTCATGTCGCCCTTGGAGAGCTGGATGCACTCTTCCAGATTGCGCGTAGCGTGGCCGACCTTGAAGCCGAGATCCCACAGGATATAGAGCATGAACTCGATGGCCGGTTCGCTCCAGGCGGCGGGTTTTGCCGGCAACAGGAACAGCAGATCGATATCCGAGCCCGGCGCCAGCGTGCCGCGGCCATAGCCACCGACTGCCGTGACGGTGATGCGGCTGGCAGGCGAGGCCTGGCCGGCGCTAAAGACATGGTTCAAGGCAAAATCGTGCAGGACGGCGATCAACTGGTCCTGCAGCCAGGAAATGCGGGCGGCGCATTGCAGGCCGCTGCCATCGGCAAAGAGCAGTTCGCGCGCCCGTTCGCGCCCGGCCGCATTGACCTTCTTGAATTCGGCCAGAAGTGCGCTGCGCATGCGGTCGCGGTAATCGGCATTTGTGCTGGCGATGAATTCACATCTGGCGCGCAACGCCGGCACGTCGAGAAGGCCGGAATCGGCCGGTGCCAAAAGCTTATGTTCCATCGGATGCCGGCCTGCGTCCCGCTTGTCTTCCACCGCCCGTTCGGTTCGCATGCGCTATAGACCCTTTCAGCGCCGGAAAACAGCCATCCTAGGCGCTAGCGATTGCCAAGTTCTTTCTTCAGCGCGTAAAGCGCATCAAGCGCCTCGCGCGGCGTCATGTCGTCCGGGTTGATATCCTTGACCAGTGCCTCGACCTTGGAGGGTGCAGAATCCCGTCTGGCCTCCTCGCGACGCACCGCAACCTGGAACAGCGGCAGATCATCGATGAGCTGGCTTGCCGGATTCTTGCGGTCCGCATCCTCCAGCTTGGCCAGCACGTCTTTTGCACGCGCCACCACGGAGGCCGGCAGACCCGCAAGCCGCGCGACCTGGATGCCGTAGGACCGGTCCGCGGCACCCGGCCCGACCTCGTGCAGGAAGATCACGTCGCCGTCCCACTCCTTGACGCGCATTGTGGCGTTGGAAAGGCGCGCGAGTTTTTCGGACAGCACCGTCAACTCGTGGAAATGCGTGGCGAAAAGCCCGCGGCAGCGATTGGCCTCGTGCAGGTGCTCGACAGCGGCCCAGGCGATGGACAGGCCGTCGAAAGTTGCGGTGCCGCGGCCGATTTCGTCGAGGATGACGAGCGAACGGTCGGTCGCCTGGTTGAGGATCGCCGCCGTCTCGACCATCTCGACCATGAAGGTCGAGCGACCACGGGCCAGATCGTCCGAGGCGCCAACGCGCGAAAACAGCCGGTCGACGATGCCGATATGGGCGCTTTCGGCCGGGACGTAAGACCCCATCTGGGCAAGGATGGCAATAAGGGCGTTCTGGCGCAGGAAGGTCGACTTACCCCCCATGTTCGGACCGGTGAGCAACCAGATCGCGCCGTGCCCCTTGCCGTCCGCAGGCGAGAGGTCGCAGGAATTCGCGACGAAAGCGGCACCCTGCTGGCGGCGCAATGCCTGTTCGACGACGGGATGCCGTCCGCCGACGATGGCGAACATGGTGGAATGATCGACGATCGGCCGGCAATAGGCCTGCTCCTCGGCCAGTGCCGCAAGCCCGACGGACACATCGATGACAGCAAGTGCGCGGGCCGCCGCCTTGATGGGCTCGGCTTCGGCCACGACCGCTTCGACAAGGCCGTCGAAGGCTTTCAATTCGATGGCGAGCGCCCGGTCGGCAGCGTTGGCGATCTTCGTTTCCAGTTCGGAGAGCACGGTCGTCGTGAACCGCATGGCGCCAGCCATGGTCTGGCGGTGGATGAAGCGCGCCTTCGCCTCGTCACCATCGGTCAGTGCCGAAGCGTTGCCGGCGGAAACCTCGATGAAATAGCCGAGCACATTGTTGTGTTTGATCTTCAGCGACTTGACGCCCGTCTCCTCGGCATATTGCAGCTGGAGGCCGGCGATGACCCGGCGCGACTGGTCGCGCAGCGCCCGCATCTCGTCGAGTTCGCCATCCGCGCCTTCGCGGATGAAACCGCCGTCGCGCTTGAGAAGCGGCAGTTCGTCGGCGAGCATGAACGCGAGCCGATGCGAAAGGTCGATCGGCAGCGCGGCAACGGCCTTGCGGGCGGCGGAAAGCTCGCCATCAAGATCTTCTACGGCCATCAGCTGCGCGATTTCCGCAGAGGTGGAAAGGCCCTGAAAGATCGCGCCGATATCCCGCGGGCCGCCGCGGCCGAGCGCGATGCGGGAAAGGGCGCGCGGCATGTCCGGAAGCCGCTTCAGAGCCCGTCGCAAGTCCTCGCAGAAGGAAGCACGGTCGGCGAGAGCCGAAATCGAATCGAGGCGCGCATTGATCGCGTCCGGATCGGTGAGCGGCGACATCAAGCGCTCGGCCAGAAGCCGCGCACCGCCGCTCGTCACGGTGCGGTCTATGGCTTTCAAAAGCGTGCCGCTGCGCTCGCCGGAGAGCGTGCGCACCAGTTCGAGATTGGCGCGCGTGGCGGGATCGATGAACAGCGTGGAGGCCGAGCTTTCACGCTCGGGCCGGCCAAGCGGCGGGCGCTCGGCGATCTGCGTCTTTTCCACATAGGCGACGGCAGCGGACGCCGCCGCCAGCTCGGCGCGTGAGAACGTGCCGAAACCGTCCAGCGTGGAAACGCCGAAATAGCGCGCGATGCGGCCTTCCGCCGTCGCGCTGTCGAACAGCACCGCCGGCTGCGGCACCGCCACACGACCGACGACATCCAGCACCGGGCGGAATTCCGGGTCATGGAACAGCGTGTCCGGCACGATCAGTTCGCGCGGGTCGATGCGCAGGATATCGGCGAGCAACTGGCCCTGCGCGGTTTCCGACAGGCGGAAAATGCCGGTCGAGATGTCGATCCAGGCAAGCGCCATCGCCGGCTCGCCGCCGCCGCGGATGCGAACGACGGCCATCAGGTAATTGGCGTCGGACGGCGAGAGCAGCTTTTCTTCCGTCAGCGTGCCGGGCGTCACCAGGCGCACAACGTCGCGGCGCACCACGGATTTCGAACCGCGTTTCTTCGCCTCCGCCGGATCCTCGACCTGCTCGCAGACGGCGACGCGGAAGCCGAGCGCGATCAGCCTTTGCAGATAGTCGTCGGCCGCATGGACGGGCACGCCGCACATCGGGATATCGAGACCCATATGCTGGCCGCGCTTCGTCAAGGTGATGCCGAGCGCACGCGACGTCTCCACGGCGTCCTGGAAGAACAGCTCGTAGAAATCGCCCATCCGGTAGAACAGCACGCTGTCGGGATTGTTCGCCTTGATCTCGATATATTGTTCCATCATCGGCGTCGCCGATGCGCGGCTTTCGTCGCTGGCAAGCTCGGCTGTCGACAGGATATCGTTCTGGCGGGCGATCTGATCGTTCACGGACTGACTGTTCTTCCCAAAAAAGAGGTGTCACCCTAGCCATGCAGCGATATAGAAAACAACAGCTGTGAGTAGCTATGGGTCTATCGCCCACAGGAGTGTAAGGGGGGAACATGCCGGGTACCGACAAAACCGATCGCCAAAGGGCAACCGTCACGGACAAGGAAGCGCTGGATTTCCACTCGTCCGGCCGTCCCGGCAAGCTGGAAATCACGCCGACCAAGCCGATGGCGACGCAGCGCGACTTGTCGCTTGCCTATTCGCCGGGCGTCGCCGTGCCGGTGAAGGCCATCGCCGAAGACCCCTCGACTGCCTATGACTACACGACGCGCGGCAACATGGTCGCCGTCATCTCGAACGGCACCGCCATCCTCGGCCTCGGCAATCTCGGCGCACTCGCTTCCAAGCCCGTGATGGAAGGTAAGTCGGTCCTCTTCAAGCGCTTCGCCGACGTCGATTCGATCGACCTCGAGGTCGACACCGAAAATGTCGACGAGTTCATCAACTGCGTGCGCTATCTCGGTCCGTCCTTCGGCGGCATCAATCTCGAGGACATCAAGGCACCCGACTGTTTCATCATCGAGCAGCGCCTGCGCGAACTGATGGACATCCCTGTCTTCCACGACGACCAGCACGGCACCGCGATCATCGCCGCCGCCGGCCTGATCAACGCCCTGGCGCTGACCGGCCGCGACTTCAAGACGACCAAGCTCGTCTGCAATGGTGCAGGTGCAGCCGCCATCGCCTGCATCGAGCTCATCAAATCGATGGGCTTTGCGCCGGAAAACGTCATCCTCTGCGACACCAAGGGCGTCATCTACCAGGGCCGCGAAGACGGCATGAACCAGTGGAAATCGGCCCATGCGGTGAAAACCGACCGCCGCACGCTCACCGAAGCCATGGAGGGCGCGGATGTTGTCTTCGGCCTCTCCGCCAAGGGCGCTTTCTCGGAAGAGATGATCCGCTCCATGGCGCCGCGGCCGATCATCTTCGCCATGGCCAATCCCGACCCGGAAATCACACCGGAAGAGGTTGCCCGCATCCGTGACGACGCGATCGTCGCGACCGGCCGTTCGGACTATCCGAACCAGGTCAACAACGTGCTCGGCTTCCCCTACATCTTCCGCGGCGCGCTCGACGTGCGCGCGTACACCATCAACGACGCGATGAAGATCGCGGCAGCCGAAGCGCTCGCCAATCTCGCCAAGGAGGATGTGCCGGACGACGTCGCCGCGGCCTACCAGGGCGTGCGCCCGCGTTTCGGCGCGCAATACATCATCCCCGTGCCGTTCGATCCGCGGCTGATTTCGGCGATCCCGGTCGCCGTGGCCAAGGCGGCGATGGAGACGGGTGTCGCGCGCAAGGACATCCCGGACCTTGACGCCTATGCCCGCGATCTGAAGGCACGGCGCGACCCGATTGCCTCGACGCTGCAGCAGATTTATGCCCGCGTTCGCCGTCACCCGAAGCGGGTCGTCTTCGCCGAGGGCGAGGAAGAGCAGATGATGCGCGCCGCCGTGTCCTATGCCAACCAGCAGCTCGGCACCGCGATCCTCGTCGGCCGCGACGACCGCATGCGCGAAGTGGCCGATCGTGCCGGCATCGATCTCGACCGGCCCGGCATCGAGCTGCTCAACGCCCGCATCTCGACGCGCAACGATGCCTATATCGACTATCTCTACGCTCGCATCCAGCGCAAGGGTTACCTCTACCGCGATGCCCAGCGCCTGATCCACAACGACCGCAACCACTTTGCGGCCTGCATGGTGGCGCTCGGCGATGCGGATGCGATGGTGACGGGTCTGACCCGCAACTATTCCACCGCGCTGGAAGACGTGCGCCGCTGCATCGACGCCAAGCCCGGTCACCGCGTCATCGGCGCGTCGCTGGCGCTTTGCCGCGGTCGCACGGTCCTGGTTGCCGATACGGCCGTGCACGACATGCCGTCGTCGGAAGAGCTGGCCGACATTGCGGAAGAAGCAGCCGGCCTTGCCCGCCGCCTTGGCTACGACCCGCGTGTGGCGATGCTTGCCTACTCGACCTTCGGCCATCCGTCCGGGGAACGCTCGGAACGGGTGCGGGAAGCGGTGAAGATCCTCGACCGTCGCCGCGTCGATTTCGAATATGACGGCGAGATGGCGGCCGATGTGGCGCTCAACCCGCGCATCATGGAGCAGTACCCGTTCTGCCGCCTTTCCGGCCCCGGCAACGTCCTCGTCATGCCGGCGTTCCACTCGGCCTCGATCGCAACCAAGATGCTGCAGGAACTCGGTGGCGCGATGGTCATCGGCCCGATGCTCGTCGGCCTCGACAAATCCGTGCAGATCGTCTCGATGGGGGCGAAGGACGCCGATATCGTCAACATGGCGGCGCTTGCCGCCTACAACGCCGGCTGACGGCACGATAAAAAGCCGCCCGCCCCGGGATCGGGGCGGGCGGCAAATCAAACTATGCTGACCTTCATCGAATATGCTTGTAGCGGCATGCAATTCCGAACGGAAAACCGCGTCGCAGTCTCCCGGCATTGCTTAGCTGGCGAAACGCCCGGCGTCCGCGCCGTAATAGTTGAGATAGCGGCCGGAAATCTTGCCGATCGGCAGCACGATCAGCACGTCCGTCGTGTTGAAGCCGTGATCGACGACGGCGCCGTTGCCAACTGTCGCACCCAGACGCAGATAGCCCTTGATCAGCGGCGGCATGGCGGAGAGCGCCTTGCGCGCGTCGATGCCCTCCGACGGCATCAGGTCCATGGTGCGGAAAAGCTCCGGGCGGGCCGAGACGGTCCATTCGTCCTTAGCCAGCACATTGTGATGCAGGAAGGACAGAGCCAGCGCATGCTCCTCCGGCACCGTTCCGTGGAAGGAGGCGCAGCCGAACATCACGTCGATGCCGTGCTTCAGGGAATAGGCCCAGTTGCCCTGCCAGAGCAGTTCCACCGTGCGCTTGGTGCGGTAGGCCGGCAGCACGCAGGAGCGGCCAAGCTCCATGAAGCGCTTTTCCGGATGGCGCGCGATCAGCGCATCGACGTCGAATTCGGATTGGGAATAGAAGCCACCGGACACCGCAGCGACATCCTGGCGCAGCAGGCGATAGGTGCCGACGATCTGCTCCTCGGCGTCGCCCTCGATCGAGGTGTCGAGCACGAGCAGGTGATCGCAGACCATATCCCAGGCGTCGATGTCGCGCTTGCGGCGCACCGCGTCGGGCGAGAGTTTTGCGTTCATTTCTTCGGCGAAGACGCGGTAGCGCACGGCCTGGGCGGCGTCGATTTCCGTCACCGAGCGGGCGATGCGCGTCTCGAGATTGCCGATGCGGCCGAGCACGGCCGTTCCCGAGCGGCCCGCGACCGCAACCGTCTTCTGGGCGATCTCCACAGGAGCGATGGTCTGGGCGAGGTCGAGCGTCATGGCAGTGTATCCGTCCAACGAAACTTCATGGTTTTAACCACGATTCTGCAACAGGACAATGACGCAAGTCTGGCCGCGCCAGCGAAAAGCTGGCTCGGCCGGAGATCAGGCCGTGGCACGCCGGGTCAGACGGGCGATTTCCGCAATCAGATGAACGGGATCCGCCGGTTTTGAGAGCACCGCATCGGCGCCGATCGCCAGCAGTTCCTCGCTCAGTCCCTGCCGGCTGTCGGCGGTCAGCACCACGACCGGCAGGCGGGCATTGCCATAGTCGTGCTGCACGATGCGCGCGATCATCTCCTTGCCGTCGCCGCCCGGCATACCTAGGTCGGTGACGAGAAGGTCGGCGGCGAACGGGCCGGCATCCGTGGCGCCGGCAAGCGCGGAAACGAGCGCCGGATAGTCCGGCACATGGCGCACGATATGACCCGCGCGCTCCAGCACCGAACGCACCAGCATGGCGTTCACCGGGTCATCCTCCGCAAGCAGGATGCGGGCACCCGTGGTCGCGGCCGGTGTGGGTTCCGGGGCTATCTCCGGCAATTCCGTCAGGATCGGGCGGTTGTCGTTGATCGCATCGCGCACCTCGATGCCCTTCATGCGGCCACGCAAGACCTCGACCAGCGAGCGCTCGCGCAACGGCCGGATGAGCCAGGAATCGTAACCCTCGCCATTGCCGATCGCCCGGCCGCTGCGTTCTTCCGGATTGACGAGATAGATGCGGCGCGCGCGGCTGTCGCGCAGATAGCCGAGATCGGCAAGCTCACGACGGAAGGCACCGGCGAGGCGGTTGTCGACGATGATGTCGGTCAGTTCGGCTCCGCGGCCGGCCAGTTCCTGGACGAGGTCAAGCGCCTCGTCGATGGACGTGGCCAGATGGCAGGCACCGCCGAGCGCATCGATGGTGCGCACCAGCGCCTTCGATGCCGGGCCGGCCGGCGCCAGCACGAAGACCAGGCTGCCCTTCAGCACGCCCTTGCGCGCGCCGGCTGCCCCCGCCGTCTTGCGCCGATCAGCCGGCATGCGGATGGTGAAGGTGCTGCCCTTGCCGGGCGTGCTTTCCAGCGTCAACGCGCCACCGGCCTCATTGAGGATACGGGCGGAAATGGCAAGGCCAAGGCCGGTGCCACCGCTCCTTTGCGAGGCGCTTCCCGTCTGCTCGAACTCCTGGAAGATGCGCGCCTGCTCCTCGGCATTCATGCCGGGGCCGGTATCCGTGACGCGGATGACGACGGCGCCGCGATCGAGCGTGGTTTCCAGCGACACACCACCCGTATGGGTGAATTTCACGGCATTGCCGACGACGTTGTAGAGCACCTGGCGCAGGCGCGGCGCATCGTAAAGCAGCAGGCCCGGTACCTCGGGTGCCACGAAGGAGCCGATCTCGATGCCCTTTTCATGGGCGCGGTGCGAGAGCATTTCGACGACGCTTTCCAGCAGCGGCCGAACCGGCTCTTCCGATGGACGAAGCTGGAAGCGGCCCGCCTCGATGGTCGAGAAATCGAGCAAGTCGTCGACGAGTTGCACGAGCGCATGGCCAGACTGGCGGATGCCGGCTAAATAGTTCTTCTGCTCGGCGGTCAGCCGCGTCTGGCCGATGAGGTGCGACATGCCGAGAATGCCGGAGAGCGGTGTGCGGATTTCGTGGCTGACGGTGGCGAGCAAGCGGGACTTGGCAGCACTCGCCTCCTCCGCGCGCTGGCGGGCGCGCTCACGCTCGCCTTCGGCCCGGCGCTCCTCGGTCACGTCGCGGGCGATGGAATGCACCACGAGGTCACCCGAGGCAGGATCACGCACCGTGACGTCATGCCAGGAATAGATGCGCTTGCCGGCCGGACCGTTCACGTCGACATCATAGCGGTGCGCCATGGCCTGCGAGCGGAAGGCAAGACCGAGCGCCTCGCAGGTCTTGCCTTCGACAGCGGCCGTGCCGGTCAGCTCGCCCAGCACGGCATTGGCGCGCAGGATGCGGCCATCGAGTGTGCGCATGACGACGATATCGCCGAGCACGTCATGGATGGCGGAGAGGATTTCGGAGGTTTCGCTGCGTTCCCAGGACCGGTCATGGGCCGCTTCGACGGCGGCCACCGGACGGCGCGACCAGAAAAGGAAGGCGGCACCCGCGATACCGGCAAGACCGAGGCCGATCGCCGCGATATAGAACCCGGTCGCCATGCCGGTTGCCAGCACAAGCGCGCCGCAGAGCAGGCCGACCCCGGCAATCACGCTGCGGATCATCGCGTGGCTTTCCGGCTCGGGCCGGGGCGCGGCACCCTCCGCATCGATATCGTGGATATCGTGTGCGGCGTCAAAACGGTCGCCCGCGGAACGCTGCGGCGCTTCGGCAAATTCGGCCTTGAGCCGATTCTGTAGCTTGACGGGTTCGCTCATGACGATCCGCTTAACACACGGACCGTTCAAATCGGCTTCAGCAAGTCGTTAAAAATTTAACGTTTCGCACGACGCAAGAGCAGAAACTCATCGAGGATGACGAGGCCAGCGCCGATGGTGATGAACGTGTCGGCGAGGTTGAACACCGCGAAGGACCAGGTCTCCGTGTAGAACAGGATATAGTCGATGACGTAGCCGAACAGCGCCCGGTCGATGAGATTGCCAAAGGCTCCGGCGATGATGAAGGCATAGCCGGCATGGGCAAAACCCCGCGCCTTGGGTGTCTGCCGCCAGAGCCAGACGACGAAGCCGACGACGAAGAGGCGCAGCGTCACGATGAACCAGCCCTCCATGCCCGACAGCATGGAAAAGGCGACGCCGTAATTGTAGGTGCGGTAGAGCGCCAGCATGGGCATGACATGCACCGCTTCCTGGAAGGGAAGCCACATTTCGACGGCGAATTTCACCGCCTGATCGAGCAGCAGCGCCAGCAGGATGACGACAATGACCGGCACCGGCCGTGACATGAGCGGAATGCGTTCGTTCATGCGCGCTCGTCCAGCGTCAGCAGGTGGCGGCGCGCCTCGAACAGCATGATGCCGGTGGCAATCGCAAGGTTCAACGAATCCGCCCGGCCCGTCTGCGGGATGCGGGCAAGCGCATCCGCCTCGCGGGCGAGCTCCTCCGGCAGGCCGGACTGCTCATTGCCCATCAAGAGCACGACGGGTTTTTTCTTGTAGTCGATGGTGCGGTAGTCGACGGCGCCGGCCAGATGGGTCGCGACGACCTGAACGCTCGCCGTCTTCTTCCAGCCAAGGAAGTCGCCGACGCTCGTTTTCACCAGCGGCACGGCGAAGACCGAGCCCATGGTGGCGCGCACGGTTTCCATCGAGAACGGATCGGTGCTCTCTCCAACGAGGATGACGCCACTGGCGCCCGCTGCATCCGCGGTGCGGATGATCGTGCCGAGATTGCCGGGGTCGCGCACGCGGTCGAGGGCGATATAAGTTTCGCCGGTCTTCGGCTTGATATCCCGAAGGCTTGTCCAGCGCTGCGTGAAAATGCCGACGACCATCTGCGGATTGTCGCGCCGGGTGATCGAGGACAGCACCTTCTCGCTGACTTCCAGCACCAGACCGCCACGCGCCACCGTCTTGGTGGCGACCTGCACGACCTGCGGCTTGTCCTTGACGTTCTTGGCATAGACGAGCGTCTTGATCTCGAAGCCGAGTTCCAGCGCGTCGATGACAAGCTTCAGGCCTTCGGCCATGAAACTTTTCGTCTCGTCGCGGTCCTTCTTGTTGGCAAGCGCCTTGATGTCCTTGATGATCGGGTTTGCGAGGCTCGTCACCTCCTTCACCTGACCGACGCGGCGCGTTCCGTGATGTTCCTGGCTCATGCGCTGATCCATCGGCTGAAAAGGGAGGTGGAGAGCGCGCGGCCGGTGTCCTTGCCGTCCTTGCCGCTCTCGCGGATGACGAGTTCGCCCGATTCCACCGTGCCGCCGGCGCCGCGCATCGTTTCGCGCATCAGTTCGTGGATGGAATAGAAGCTCGCGCGGATCGAATAGGCCGTTAGCACGAGGCCGATGGCCTTCGGTGACAGGATTTCGCGGCAGATATCGAGCATCAGCGGCAGGTGCTCGAAGAGATGCCAGACCTCGCCGTTCGGGCCGCGGCCGAACTTCGGCGGGTCCGTCAGGATGATGTCGTATGTGCTGCCCCGGCGCTCCTCGCGCTGGATGAATTTCATCGCGTCTTCGCAGATCCAGCGGATCGGCAGCTTTTCCATGCGGCCGAGCGCCTGGTTTTCGCGCGCCCAGCCAATCGCCTTCCGGGAGGCATCGACATGGGTGACTTCCGCACCCGCTGCAGCGGCGATGAGCGAGGCGACGCCGGTATAGCCGAAAAGGTTCAGCACCTTGACCGGCCGACCAGCCGTCTCGACCTTCTCCTTCATCCAGCTCCAGTGGGCGAGCTGTTCCGGGAAGACACCGACATGGCGGAAGGCGGTGAAGCGGCCGTGGAAATCGACGCCGAGCAGCTGCATCGGCCAGGTCTCACCGAGCATCGTCTTGGGGAACTTCCAGCGCCCCATGCCGTCTTCGTCCGTATCGCCGGTGAAGAGGGCGTCTGCCTTGTCCCAGATGCCGTCGGCGAGGCTGCGCTGCCAGAGCGCCTGTGCTTCCGGCCGCACGATGCGGTAGGGGCCGTATTGTTCGAGCTTTTCGCCGGCACCACTGTCGATGAGACGATACTGGTCGGAGCCCGCAGTCTCCAGGATGACAGGCAAGCGCTCGGCCGGCTTTTCGCCTTCGCGACGCATCAACGGGCGGGCGGGTAGCTCGGGCGCCGGGCGCGGCTCCTTCTTGGGCGCCGGCGTCTTTGCGGCCGGGGTCCTTTGGGCTTGCGCCCGAACGGGAGCGGCGGAGCCGACCTTCGGCCGGCGGTGTCTGTCCTTCACGATCGATCATCCGTCGTCGGTTGAATACTTGGCCGGCAGCGCCGGGAAACGAGCGGTCCCCTTACCATTCCTCCCCCTCTTGGCAAAGCGCTTTCCGATTGCGACAATCGGCGTTGTTCCAGGGAGGACCGATCATGGACATGTCCGGCGAAGAACGCATTGCCGCCCCACGCGACGCCGTCTGGGCGGCGCTCAACGATCCGGACATCCTGAAGGCCTGTATTCCGGGCTGTCAGGCGCTCACCATGAAATCGCCGACCGAGCTGGAGGCGACCGTGAAGATCAAGATCGGCCCGGTCTCGGCGACCTTCAGCGGCGAAGTGACGCTTTCCAACCTCAACCCGCCGCTCGGCTACACGATCTCCGGCGAAGGCAAGGGCGGCATTGCCGGTTTTGCCAAGGGCGGCGCCGACGTGCGCCTCACCGAAGACGGCGACGGCACGATCCTCGCCTATGACGTCAAGGCGCAGATCGGCGGCAAGCTCGCCCAGCTCGGATCGCGGTTGATCGATTCGTCATCGAAGAAACTTGCAGCACAGTTCTTCGCCGATCTCGGCGCGAAACTGAACGGCGGAGCGGCCTAGCTTATTTTGCCGAGGCCGGAATGACCGCCTGCGAGGCGATCGTCTCGGCGCGCGTGCGGTGCTTTTCCGCCTCGCTGTGCCATTTTACCGCCTCGTGCGCCTCGATGCGGGCACGCTTGCGGTATTTGCCCTGGGTAAACCAGGTGATGAGCGCGCCGAGCACGAGGCCGAAGATCACCGCCAGGAACAGATAGACGAAGAACGGCGCGGTGACGGAGAGCATGCTGTCCTCGGGCCGGAACGGATTGAGCGCCAGCGTCACCGACTGGCGGTTCGCCACCGACAGCACGATCAGCACGATGGCGATCGGGATGAGGACGAGGATGTTGACGACTCTCTTGATCATGGCATCACCTGCTTGGCGCGAGGCGCCGATCAGGCGCCCCGGGTTTTAGTCGTCCTGGTCCGCTTGACCAGGATTGAGCCGCTCGCGCAACTCCTTGCCGGTCTTGAAGAACGGAACCCACTTCTCCTCGACGAAGACCGCATCGCCCGTGCGCGGGTTGCGGCCCGAGCGAGACGGCCGGTTCTTCACGGAGAAGGCGCCGAAGCCACGCAGCTCGACCCGGTTTCCGCCCGCGAGCGCATCCGTGATTTCGTCGAGCACCGCGTTGACGATATTCTCGACGTCGCGGTGGTAGAGGTGGGGATTGCGCGCGGCGACAATCTGAACCAATTCCGACTTGATCACTGTGTCCCCCTCAAAAATTCTTGTTTTTCAATCACGAGCAACCTGCCAAACCGAGACCAGACCGTCAAGAAACAACTTTTGGCCGGCTAGTTTTTCGATCGTCGGTTGAAGATCGAGCGGCAGGCCGAGAATGGAGCGTGCAAGATCGGCCACATTGCTTCCCAGGAAGGAGAAGCTTGAGCGATTCGGGGCCGTATAGTCGATGAACGGCAAGTCGGCCGCCACCTTGCGCTCGTCGAGATAGGCGCGGATTTCCTCCGGTCCGCCGAGCCGGTCGACGAGCTTGGCGGCTAGCGCCTGGCGGCCGGTGAAGATGCTGCCGTCGGCAAGCCGCAGAACCTCGTCGCGCGCCAGTTTGCGGCGCTCGACGACGAGATCGACGAACCAGTCATAGCTGTCCATCACCATGGCGCGGATCATCGACTTCGCCTCCTCGCTTGCCGGATGGAACGGCGAGGGCTCGGCTTTCAGCGGCGCGGATTTGATTTCCTCGAGGGAGACCCCGATCTTGTCCATCAGTTCCTTCATCTGCGGGTACTGGAAGAGCACGCCGATCGAGCCGGTGATCGAGCTTTCGCCCGCGACGATCGTGTCGCCGGCCGTCGCGATCATGTAGCCGGCGGACGCGGCCAGCGTGCGCACATCCGAGACGACGGGCTTCTTTTCCGCCACCTTGCGCAGCGCCTTGAAGATCACCTCGCCGCCATAGGTCGTGCCGCCGGGCGAGGAAATCGTCACGACGAGCGCCTTCGCCCGGTCGTTGCGGGCAATGCGGTCGAGGCGCTCCAGCAACTCGGTATCGTCCTGGATGATGCCGGAAATGCTGACCCGCGCGATATGATCGCGTGCGCCACTGCCCGGCCAGCGCCAGGCGGCCGCGGCAAAGACGGCGATGAGCGCGATCAGGATGGCGACGACCCGCCAGAAGGTGAGCTTGCGGCGCAGGTGCCGGCGGTCGGCGATGGCGGAGTGATCCATTCCCAGTCCTCGATGCTAAAGGCCGCCCATCTCATGAGGTGGCTTGCCGAAGGCCCTATCGATATGGCATTCCAGACGCAAATGGCAATTCGTCGCTGAACATTCTTGGACAGGCATTGTTTGTTCATGAATAATCGCCATATGGGTCCCGTTATCCGAGGCGGCCCGCCGTTTCGCAGCGAAGGCCGTACCGCGAGATTTTAGCAGGCAAAATGCTGGACACCGTGACAGAAGCACCGATGACCGGTGCACAGGGCATAGGCGTATCCGCCGAGGCTTACCGCCTCGCGACGCGGCATTCCTCCCGCGTGCGCGTCTTAAAGGTCGCCCTGCCGGTCATCGCCATCATCATCGGCGTCATCTTCGTCATCGTTTCGATCGTGCGCACCTATGTGCCCGATAACCTGCAGGTGGAAAGCGCCTCCATCGAAGACGGCAAGATCGTCATGCGCAACCCGGCGATTTCCGGCCGCAACAAAGACGGCATCAGCTATTCCATGAAGGCGGAGCGGGCGCTGCAGGACATCAAGCAGCCGGATGTGCTCACGCTGGAAAATATCAGGGCGAAGGTACCGGTCAACGAAAGCACGATCGCCGAGGTGATCGCCGCGACCGGCGTCTATGATCGCGGCAAGAACCTGCTCGACATGATCGCCCCCTTCACCATCAACCTCAATACCGGCCTCGAAGCCGCCTTCCGCTCGGCCCATCTCGATATCGACGGCGGCAACATGTCGACGGAGGAGCCCGTTTCCATCCGTTCGCGCGAAGCATCCATTGTTGCGCAGTCGCTGCGAATGACAGATAAAGGCAGGGTCGTCGTCTTCGAAGGCAAGGTCGTCGTCGACGTCGATCCCGCCGCCATCCGCAACCGAGAAAAGTAAGAGCGCCATGTTCGCCACTCTTTCCGCCCCCATCCGGGCCGCCAGCATTACCGTTCTTGCAGCAAGCCTTGCGCTCATCTCGGTTCCTGCGGGCGCCCAGCAGACGTCGAGCCGCATGAAGGGCATGCAGCTGTCGAACGATCAGCCGATCCAGATCCAGAGCGACAAGCTCGAGATCCGCGACCAGGAAAACAAGGCTGAATTCAGTGGCAATGTGAAGGTCGTGCAGGGCACGACGACGCTCCAGGCCGGCAAGATGATCGTCTATTATGCCGCCGGCGGCAGCGGTTCGGTGGCGAGCGGTAACGCGGATATCGAGAAGATCGACGTTTCGGAAAAAGTCTACCTGAAGTCGGGCACGCAGGAAGCGACGGCCGATACCGGCACGTTCAACCTCGTCAACGAGACGCTGCTGCTGAAAGGCGAAAAGGTCGTGCTGTCGGAGGGCAAGAACGTTTTTGTCGGCTGCCAGCTGCTGTTGACCATGAGCACCGGCGAAGCCAAGCTCGACGCTTGCGGCGGCCGGGTGATGATCCAGCTGGACCCCAAGTCCCGCAAGCAAACGAACTGATATAGCGCCCTGCCCGTGACTTCCTCCCTCATCACCCGCCTGACGCGCCGCCCGAAGAAAGCCGCGCCGGAACCCCAGCGCAGCGCCGATCTTTCGCGCTACGACGGGACACTCATTGCCCGCGGGCTGACCAAGACCTATCGCGACCGCCGTGTCGTCAACGGCGTCTCGCTTGTCGTGCGCCGCGGCGAGGCCGTCGGCCTGCTCGGGCCGAACGGTGCGGGCAAGACGACCTGTTTCTACATGATCACCGGTCTCGTGCCGGTGGACGAAGGCTCGATCGAGATCAACGGCAACGACGTCACGACCATGCCGATGTACCGGCGCGCGCGCCTCGGCGTCGGCTACCTGCCGCAGGAAGCCTCGATCTTTCGCGGCCTGACGGTCGAAGACAACATTCGCGCCGTGCTGGAAGTGCATCACAAGGACAAGGCGGAGCGCGAGCACAAGCTCGACAGCCTGCTTGCCGAATTCTCGATCTCGCATCTGCGGAAGTCGCCAGCCATAGCGCTGTCGGGCGGTGAACGCCGCCGTCTTGAAATCGCGCGCGCGCTCGCGACCGACCCGACCTTCATGCTGCTCGACGAGCCCTTTGCCGGCGTCGACCCCATTTCGGTCGCCGACATCCAGGCGCTGGTACGCCACCTCACCTCGCGCGGCATCGGCGTGCTCATTACCGACCACAATGTGCGCGAGACGCTTGGCCTGATCGACCGGGCCTACATCATCCATGCCGGCGAAGTGCTGACGCATGGCCGGGCGAACGACATCGTCGCCAATCCGGATGTGCGCCGCCTCTATCTTGGCGATAATTTCAGCCTGTAGGGCGAAATACGCACCTGATCGCCGCGATCTTCACCAAGTTCGCGGCTGCGACTTGACCAAACTTCTCAAAAAGGCAATTTTTGGGCCAGTTGGATTTCGTCGCCCCGCCACGATGGCCGTGGGCCGCTTTTCCAGGGAGTAAAGCGTCCGCATGGCACTCGCAGCCAGCCTTTTCCTGCGCCAAAGCCAATCGCTGGTGATGACCCCCCAGCTCATGCAGTCTATCCAGCTGCTGCAGATGACGCATATCGAGCTGAACCAGTTCATCGAGCAGGAAGTGGAGAAGAATCCGCTGCTGGAAGTCGTCTCCGGCGATGAGGGGGCACGCGACCCCGAACGGGCCGCCGAAGACTATTCGACGCCCAGCGAAGATCGTGCACACGCCGAAAACATTGGCGGCGACGATGGGTTCCAACCCGACCTCTACGATTCCGCCAATGCAGGAAGCGCCTCCGAAACGCTCGACGGCGGCCTCGACAACATGTTCCCCGACGATGCCGGGCCGCGGACGGCCGATGCGCCGGAACTCGCCGACCAGTGGAAGTCCATGCCCGGTGGCGGTGGAGACGGCGAGGGCTACGACCTCGACGACTTCGTGGCGGGCCGCAAGACGCTGCGGGACGTTCTGGGCGAGCAGATCCCCTTTCTGCTGTCCGACCCCATCGACCGGCTGATCGCCCAGCATCTCGTCGATCAGCTCGACGAAGCCGGCTACCTGCAGGGCAGCACGGCCGAGACGGCACTCCGCCTCGGCAAACCCGTCGCGGAGGTCGACCGCGTGCTCTACCGGCTCCAGGAACTCGATCCGCCCGGCGTCTTCGCCCGTTCGCTCAGCGAATGCCTGGCGATCCAGCTGAGAGCCCGCGATCGGTTCGATCCGGCCATGGCGGCCCTCATCGACAATCTCGAGCTTCTCGCGCGGCGCGATTTCGCGACGCTGAAGAAGCTTTGCGGCGTCAACGAGGAAGACCTTCTCGACATGCTGGCGGAAATCCGCAAGCTCGACCCCAAGCCCGGCACGCGCTACGAGACCAGCGCCTCGGAAGCCGTGGTGCCGGATATCCTCGTGCGCGCCGCGCCCGATGGCAGCTGGCATATCGAACTCAATGCCGACACCTTGCCGCGCGTGCTTGTCAACCGTGACTACTATGCCTCTGTCTCCAGCCGCACGCGCCGCGACAGCGAGGACCAGGGTTTTCTCAACGAGTGCCTGCAGACGGCCAACTGGCTGACGCGCAGCCTCGACCAGCGTGCCCGCACCATCATGAAGGTGGCGACCGAGATCGTGCGCCAGCAGGATGCCTTCCTGATGCACGGTGTCGACCACCTGCGGCCGCTGAACCTGAAGACGGTCGCCGAGGCGATCAAGATGCATGAATCGACGGTGAGCCGCGTCACCTCCAACAAGTTCATGCTGACACCGCGCGGCCTGTTCGAGCTCAAATATTTCTTCACGGTCTCGATCGGCTCGGCGGAGGGCGGCGATTCCCATTCGGCGGAATCCGTCCGCCACCGCATCCGTGCGATGATCGTGCAGGAGCAGCCGGATGCCGTGCTCTCGGACGACGATATCGTGGATATCCTGCGCAAGGGCGGCGTCGACCTCGCCCGCCGGACGGTCGCGAAGTACCGCGAAGCGATGAACATCCCCTCCTCCGTACAGCGGCGGCGGGAAAAACGGGCGCTCGCCAAGGCAGCCGCCTCCTGAAATAAAGCCGGGAGAACCGGCGTTTCAGACCGCCAAACATTAACAATGCCTGAATCCACTAATTGACTTCGCCACCGGGACGGGCTACTGCGCGCCCCTCTTCTGAAGAGAAGGCAGGCCGGAATTCCGGACATATCCCCGCTTTTCTTGCCGCATGTGACGGAAATTCCATCGCATGCGTAAAAGCTTGGAACGTGGAGAAGGTTGGAATAGACTGTTGCACGCAAATCACGAACGAGAGGAAACCTCCATGAGTGTGCGTGTATCCGGTAAACATATGGAAATCGGCGAAACTTTCCGTCAGCGCATTGAAGACCAGGTCGGAGAGGCCGTAACCAAATATTTTGACGGAGGATATTCGAGCCAGGTCACCGTGGAAAAAGCGGGATCGCGGTACAGCGCGGACTGCAAGATCCACCTGGATACGGGCATGGCCTTGCAGGCAAATGGCGAAGCAAACGACCCCTTGGTGGCCTTCCAATCGGCCTCCGAACGGATCGAGAAACGCCTGCGCCGGTACAAGCGCAAACTCAAGGCACACCACAACGGCAATGGTCACGATGCCTTTGCAGAAGTGGCCTACACGGTGATGGATTCGGTCCCCGACGAAGAGGATGAACTTCCCGAGGACTACGCACCGACCATCGTTGCGGAAAGCACGAAGAAACTGAGGACGATGTCCGTCGCAAGCGCCGTCATGGCGCTCGACATGACGGACGAGCCGGTTCTTCTCTTCCGCAGCGCCGGGTCGGAGCAGCTCAATATCGTCTACCGACGCAACGACGGCAATATTGGCTGGATCGACGCAGCCAATATCAAAGGCTGAGTGACGGGAGCGTGGTGCCGGAAACCGGCACCACGTTTCTTCAATCCCTTCACCCGCCTCACGAGGACAAAAGCATGGCATTGGCAGGTTTGCTGCAGCAAAGTGCGATTATTCCGGCGATGAAGGCCAATTCCAAGAAGCAGATGCTTCAGGAACTGGCGGCAAAAGCGGCGAAGCTCACCGGAATTCCGGAACGCGAGATTTTTGACGTCATTCTTCAGCGCGAACGGCTCGGTTCGACCGGTGTGGGCAATGGCATCGCCATCCCGCACGGCAAGCTGAAGGAGCTTTCACAGATCACCGGCCTCTTCGCGAGACTGGAGACCCCTGTGGACTTCGAGGCATTGGACGACCAGCCGGTCGACCTCGTCTTCCTGCTTCTGGCGCCGGAAGGCGCCGGTGCGGACCATTTGAAGGCTCTGTCACGCATCGCCCGCGTGCTGCGCGATCCATCGATGGTCGCGAAGCTGCGCGCCTCCGACAGCGAGAGCGCGATCTACGCCTGCCTCAGCGAGGAGCAGGCGTCGAACGCGGCCTGACCATTTCGAATACGCATGAAAAAACCGGCGGTTTTGCGACCGCCGGTTTTTCTTTTTCATTCGATTGAGGATCAGGCCTGTGCAGCACTTGCCTCGCCGGCGGGAGCCTTCGGGCCGCCCTTCGACACGCCGACCATGGCGGGACGCAGCACGCGCTCGCCGATGACGAATCCGGCCTGCACGACCTGCACGACCGTGTTGTTGGCGACTTCCGGATTCGGCACTTCAAACATCGCCTGGTGGAAGTTCGGGTCGAACTTTTCGCCAACCGGATCGAGCTTGCGCACGCCGTGACGTTCGAGGGCGGCAAGCATGGAACGCTCGGTCATCTCGACACCTTCCGCCAGCGCCTTCAAGCCGGCATCGCCGCTTTCCAAGGCGTCGGCCGGAATGGCGTCCAGTGCACGGCGCAGGTTGTCGGACACGGCCAGCATGTCGCGCGCAAAACCGGCGACGGAATAGGACTTGGCGTCCTTCACATCACGCTCGGTGCGGCGACGCAGGTTGTCCATTTCCGCGGCGAGGCGGAGATACCGGTCCCTGAGATCGCTGTTTTCCGCGCGCAGAACGTCGATCGGATCCGGCTCGGCAGGGGCATCTACCTCGGCAGCCACGTCGTCCAGTGCGGACGTTTCTGCTGCAAAGCCGTTTTCCGCGCCTTCGTCAGGTCCATGTTTCTTGTTGTCGTCGGTCATGACGTACTCCGAATTGCATCTTTTAAGGGTTGGGCCCGATATCGAGCTTTGAACCCGAAAAATCAAGGGCTGATGGCTGGATTGCCAGAGTTCAGCGCGAAAGCCGCGACATGAGCTGGGCCGTATAGTCCACCATGGGCACGATACGGGAATAGTTGAGCCGGGTCGGCCCGATGACGCCGACGGCGCCGACGATCTTCTCGTCGCTGTCGCGGTAGGGCGCCACGATCAGCGAAGAACCGGAAAGCGAAAAGAGCTTGTTTTCCGAGCCGATGAAGATGCGCACGCCAGGGCCGGTCTCGGCGAGGTTCAAGAGCTCGATCAGGCTGTCCTTGCGCTCCAGGTCGTCGAACAGCATGCGCAGCCGATCGATATCCTCCGCCCCGGCAAGGCCTTCGAGCAGATTTGCCCGGCCGCGCACGATGAGCCGCGTCGGCTTCGCCGCATCGAAGCCGCCGGACCAGACCGCAAGCCCGCGCTCGACCAGATCCTGCGACAGCTTGTCGAGCTCGCCGCTGATTTCGCCGCGCAGGCGCTCCAGTTGGGCGCGCGCTTCAAACAGCGTGTTGCCGGCAAGATGGGCGTTGAGGAAGTTGGCCGCTTCCGTCAACTGCGAGCTGGTGACGCCGGCCGGCAGTTCGATGATGCGGTTTTCGATCTGGTCATGATCGCCGACCAGCACGACAAGCGCCTTGGTCGGCTCCAACCGGATGAACTCGACATGTTTCAAAATGGCGTCGTTCTTCGAGGTAATGACGAGGCCAGCGCCGCGCGACATACCGGACAGCGCCTGGCTCGCCTCGTTCATCATCGTCTCGACGGCGGTATGTTTCTGGCCGTGCGGGCGCACATGCCGCTCGATCGAGGCGCGGTCTTCCGCCGAAATGTTGCCGACCTGCATGAAGGCATCGACAAAGAAGCGCAGGCCAAGCTGCGTCGGCAGCCGCCCGGCGCTGGTATGCGGTGAATAGATGAGACCGAGTTCTTCCAGGTCGCTCATCACGTTGCGCACGGAAGCGGGCGACAGCGACATGGGCAGGATGCGCGACAGGTTGCGCGAGCCGAGAGGCTCTCCGCTTTCCAGATAGCTTTCCACGATGCGGCGAAAGACTTCGCCCGAACGCTCGTCGAGCGCCGCCTGACTGTCAGGACCCGGAGACTTCAAAACCATCTTTCCGCTGCAACCTCGTTATTTCCAGGGAATATAGTGATTTCGGGCGGAAGCGCAAAACGGATTTTCGCGGCGCAACATCCCGAGAAATCGCGCGGGGTGACGCCGCGCCATTCCCTCGCCCGGCGAACTGGTCTAAAGCAGCGTTCCAGATATCACGAGACAGGAGTTCGCAATGCGGCCGTCCGGCAGAAAAACCGATCAGATGCGCAAGGTTTCCTTCGAGCGCAACATCTCCAAGCATGCCGAAGGCTCCTGTCTCGTCAAGTTCGGCGACACGCATGTGCTCGTTACCGCAAGCCTCGAAGAGAAGACGCCGCCATGGCTGCGCAACAGCGGCAAGGGCTGGGTGACTGCCGAATACGGCATGCTGCCGCGCGCCACGGGTGACCGCATGCGCCGCGAAGCCGCTGCCGGCAAGCAGGGCGGCCGCACGCAGGAAATCCAGCGCCTCATCGGCCGGTCGCTGCGCGCCGTCGTCGATCTCGAAGCGCTCGGCGAACGCCAGATCACCGTCGACTGCGACGTCATCCAGGCCGATGGCGGCACCCGTACCGCCTCGATCACCGGCGCCTTCATCGCCCTTCACGACTGCCTGAAGTGGATGGAAGCGCGCAGCATGATCAAGGTCGAGAAGGTCCTGAAGGACCATGTCGCCGCGATCTCCTGCGGCATCTTCGCGAGCCAGTCGGTCATCGACCTCGACTATCTCGAGGATTCCGCTGCCGAGACGGACGCCAACTTCGTCATGACCGGCTCGGGCGGCATCGTCGAAATCCAGGGCACGGCCGAAGGCAAGCCGTTCACGGAAGAAGAGTTCTCCAGCCTGATGGCCCTTGCCCGCAATGGCATTGCCGAACTGGTCACCCTGCAGAAGCAGACCATCGCCTAAGGAAGGCGCCCATGACCGCCGCGATCGAAGGCATTCTCGAAACCGCGCTCTATGCGGACGACCTCGACGCGGCGGAAGCCTTCTATGGCGGTGTTCTCGGCCTTGAAAAGATCACGCGGCAGGCGAACCGCCACGTCTTCTTCCGCTGCGGTCCCGGCGTTCTCCTGATCTTCAATGCGAAGGAGACCGTCGTTCCGCCGCCGCCCCACGCCTTTCCCGTGCCAGTCCATGGCGCGATCGGACCGGGCCATGCCTGTTTCCGCGTGCCGGGGCCAGAGCTTGATTTCTGGGTGAAAAAGCTCGAAGAAGCCGGCATCACCATTGAAGCGGATTTTTGTTGGCCGAACGGCGCCCGCTCCATCTATTTCCGCGACCCTGCCGGCAACAGTCTTGAATGTGCCGAGCCGAGCCTCTGGAACATCGCTTAGGGACTTTTATGCGCAAGCTCGACACCAAGACGATCGTCGTCGCCAGCCACAATGCCGGAAAAATCCGCGAGATCGAGGACCTGATCGGCCCCTTCGGCTTCTCCGCCAAATCGGCCGCTGAGCTGAAGTTCGAAGAGCCGGACGAGACGGGCACGACCTTCGAAGAGAATGCGGCAATCAAGGCGCTCGCCTCGGCCAAGGCCTCCGGCCTGCCTTCCCTTTCGGACGATTCCGGCCTCGTCATCGATGCGCTCGACGGTGCGCCGGGCGTCTACACGGCAAACTGGGCGGAGAAAGAAGACGGCACGCGTGACTTCGCGATGGCCATGGAAAAGGTCGAGAAGGCGCTTGCCGACAAGGGCGCGACCGACGCGAAGGATCGCACCGCGCGCTTCGTCTCCGTGCTCTGCCTTGCCTGGCCGGATGGCCATACGGAACTGTTCCGCGGCGAAGTCGAGGGCACCGTCGTCTGGCCGCCGCGCGGCAGCCAGGGTTTTGGTTACGACCCCGTCTTCCAGCCCGAAGGGTATGAGACGGCCTTCGGCGAAATGAGTGCGGAGCAGAAGCATGGCTGGAAGCCGGGTGACGCGGCAGCGCTGTCGCACCGCGCCCGCGCGTTCAAGCTCTTCGTCGAAACCTGCCTGAAGGCTTGAGGTTCAATGACGGCGGCGCCCTTCGATATCCGGCCGAATTCCGCCGTGGATCTTTCCGATCCGGGCTTCGGCATCTATGTGCACTGGCCGTTCTGTGCCGCCAAATGCCCCTATTGCGACTTCAACAGCCATGTGCGCCATCAGCCGGTGGACCAGCCGCGCTTCGTACAGGCGTTTCTGAAGGAAATGGCGACGATGCGCCGCCTCACCGGCTCGCGCAGCGTCACCAGCATCTTCATGGGCGGCGGCACGCCCTCGCTGATGGCACCGGAGACGGTCGATGCGATCCTGAACGGTATTGCGCGCCACTGGCACGTGCCTGACGGCATCGAGATCACCATGGAGGCCAATCCGTCGAGCGTCGAGGCCGAGCGGTTTCGCGGTTATCGCGCGGCGGGCGTCAACCGCGTCTCGCTCGGCGTGCAGGCGCTGAACGACCGGGACCTGAAATTCCTCGGCCGGCTGCATGACGTCGCCGATGCCTTGAAGGCGATACGGCTGGCACGTGACATCTTTCCACGCATGTCCTTCGACCTGATCTATGCCCGCCCGAACCAGACGGTCGAAGAGTGGGATCGCGAGCTAAAAGAAGCCGTCTCCTACGCCGTCGACCATCTCTCGCTCTACCAGCTCACCATCGAGGAGGGCACGCCCTTCTATGGCCTGCACAAGGCGGGCAAGCTGATCGTGCCGGACGGCGAACACTCTGCCGTGCTCTATGAGGCGACGCAGGAGATTACCGAGCGCGAGGGCATGCCGGCCTACGAGGTCTCCAACCATGCCCGCCCTGGCTCCGAAAGCCGCCACAACCTCACCTACTGGCGCTATGGCGACTATGTCGGCATCGGCCCCGGCGCGCATGGCCGGTTGACGACCGGTGGCGCGAAGATCGCGACCGCCACGGAACGGCGGCCGGAAGGCTGGCTTGAACTGGTTGAGGCAGAGGGCCACGGCATGGTCGAGCAAGAACTGCTGGAGCGCGAGGCGCAGTCGGACGAGTTGCTGCTGATGGGGCTGCGCCTCAAGGAGGGCATCGATCTCGTCCGCTGGCAGATGCTGTCTGGTCGCGACCTGGATCCGGATCGCGAACAGTTTCTTATCGATCACGGCTTCATCGAGCGGCTCGGCAATTCGCGGCTGCGCTGTACACCGGCCGGCATGCTGATCCTCGACGCGGTCGTTGCCGATCTCGCCTGCTGAGCCGCCTCAGCTCTTGGCGTCAGAGCCGATCGGCCGACGCTTCTCCAGAAACATCCGCACGAGCCGCCCGTCGATCGCTGCGAGCCCGACGGCGATCAGTGCCATGCCGGCAAAATGTTTTGGCGCCAGCATCTCGCCCAGCACCAGCGCGCCGAGCAGGATGGCGCTGACCGGAATGAGGAAGGTGACGAGCATCAGGTTCGTTGCCCCCGCTGTCGCAAGAATGCGGAAGAAGATGACATAGGCGAGTGCGGTGGCGAGGAAGGCGAGGCCGAAGAGCGCCGCCCAGGCTTCCGCCGACGGCATGGCGAGTGTCCACGGCCGATCGACCACCAGGGCCACAGGCAGCATCAGCAGCGCCGACGTCGTCACCTGCCCTGCGGCCGGCAGCAGCGGCGGCAGGCCCATGCTGCGGAAGCGACGGCCGAAGATGCCGGCGATCGAATAGGAGACGGCGCCGCCGAGCACGGCGAGCTGCGCCAGCACGTTCGTGCCAAGATCGGAGAGCACCGAGGGACCGATCATCAGCGCGACACCGGCAAAGCCGACGAGCACGCCGACCAACCTGCCTCCCGTCATCTTCTCGTCCTGCGTCAGCAGATGGGCGGCGATCACGGCGAAGAGTGGCGTGGTCGCGTTGAGGATCGACGCGAGGCCGCTTGCAATATGCGTCTGCCCCCAGACGATCAGCGAAAAGGGGATGATGTTGTTGAGCACCCCCATGCCGAGGAAAGCGAGCCAGACCTCCTTGCTGCGCGGAATGGCGTGGCCGGAGAGACGAACAATGGTCCAGAGGGCGATGGCCGCCAGCGCCACGCGCGCCGCGACAATGGTGAGTGTCGGCAGCTCACGCACGAGGATGCCGTTGAACAGGAACGAGCCGCCCCAGAGGATCGACAAGGCGATGAGCAGGCCCCATTCGGTGGTGGTCATGTAGCGGTTCGCCATAACGGCCTCCTAAGCGATTTTTTCTAAATCAAGCGGGATATCCGAGTGTCAAAACCCGGCGTTGGCGCTATAATTCGCCGTCTTTTCGCTTCGCACAAACGATCATATTTCGGGGAAACAGCGAGGAAAACTAAATCATGAGCAACCGCCTTCCTTCCCTGTCCGGCCTGCGCGCCTTCGAGGCGACGGCGCGCCATTTGAGCGTCACGCTCGCTGCCGGCGAACTCAACGTCACGCCCGGTGCGGTGAGCCTGCAGATCCGCGACCTGGAGCAGGCGCTTGGCGTGCGCCTGTTCGACCGGCTACCGCGCCAGCTCAGGCTGAAGGAGGATGGTGAGGGCTATTTCAAGGCCATGCGTTCGGCCTTCCGGCTGATGCGGGAGGCGACGGACGAGTTGCTGGCCCGTGCCCGGCCGGCGCCGCTCTCGATCAGCTGCACGCCGACCTTCGCGGCGCAATGGCTCGTGCCGCGACTGCCGAATTTCGAGGAGCGCATGCCTGGCGTCGACATCCGGATCAGTGCCTCGAACCGCCTGGTCGATTTCGTGCGGGACGGCGTCGATATTGCGATCCGCCATGGCTTCGGCCGCTACCAGGGCCTCGTCAGTGAGCGCCTGCTTGACGACGATCTCGTGCCCGTCATCGCGCCGGCATTGCGCGAGACCAGGCCGCTCGACACGCCGGACGATCTCGTGAACCATGTCCTGATCCACGACGTGCACCGGCAGGACTGGCGGCTCTGGCTGGAGGCGATGGGCGTGACCGAGATCGACGCCATGCGCGGGCCTGTGTTCAACGACAGCAACGGCGCAATCGAGGCGGTGAAGGCGGGCGATGGGGTCGGGCTGGTACGGCTGTCGCTGGTGGCGCGTGAAATTCAGGAACGCCGGCTCGTGGCACCATTTTCACGCGGCGTCTCGACGGGTCTTGCCTATTACATCGTCTACCCGCCAGGTGCGCTTGACCGGCCGGCGGTCACGGCGCTGCGGCAATGGCTGACGGACGAGGCCCGCGCCGTGCGCGGAAGCTGACCGAGGACAGGAAGTCGGCTCAATCCGGAAAGTCTTCCATCCGCTGCATGTAGGTCTGGAACCCCGCCCGGGAATAAACCGCCTGCGCCTTCGGATGATCATTCGTGTCGGTGTGAAGCCAGATGCGCCGTGTCCCCGCGCGCCAGACCGCGTTCAGGGCATTTGCGAGCAGGAAAGGCCCGAGCCGTCGGCCATAGGCCGCCGGAACCAGGCCGAAATGCGTAAGCTCGATATCCTCGGCCTCGGCGGCGTCGAATTCACAAAGGCCGACCGGCTGCCCCTCCTCTCTCAGGATGAAGGTGCGCGTGGATGGGGCTGACAGGAACTGCGCGACCTCCTCCGCCGGCATGCGAAGACGCAGGTCCCAGGTGAGCGGCTCGCCGATGGTGCGATAGAGCGACAGATAGTCTTCCACCGACGGATGCTCGGCACGGATTTCCAGATTGGCGGAGGGCGCCGGGTGAACCGCCGCACTCGACGGCTGCGTACACAATTCCATGTAGGTGACGAGGAGATTCATGCCGCGGCCTCATGTGCCTGCCAAAAGCAGAACGCTGTGCCCGTCCTAAGACCGTGCACAGCGTTCATGCATCCTATGGCGATCGAAGCGCCTATTCGTTGATCAGGCGCTTCAGCAGCTCGATCTCGTGGCTGAGCTTGGTGTCGCCCGAGATCAGGTCCTCGATCTTGCGCACGGCGTGCAGCACGGTCGTGTGATCGCGTCCGCCGAAGCGGCGGCCGATTTCCGGGAAGGAACGCGGCGTCAGCGTCTTCGACAGATACATGGCGATCTGGCGCGGCTTGACGATGACGCGCGTGCGGCGGTTCGAGACCAGCTCCTGGCGCGACACGTTGTAATGTTTCGCAACGACGCGCTGGATGTCCTCGATGCGCACGCGGCGCGGCTCGCCGGCGGCGACGAGATGGCCGAGCAGTTCATCGACGCGCTCGATCGTCAGGTTCGGCTCGAAGGAGCGACGGAAGAGCAGCTGGTTGAAGGCGCCTTCCAGTTCGCGGCCGCTCGCCGTGATGTTGCGGGCAACATGGCTCAGGATCTCGGGCGAGATATCGAGCGAATGGTCTTCCTGCTGGGCAACCGCGAGGCGGCGCTTGAGGATTTCCAGGCGCATCTCGTAGTCCGGCGCTTCCATCTCGATGGCGACGCCGCCCTGGAGGCGGGAGCGCACACGTGGATCAAGCGATTCCAGCTCCCACGGCGCACGGTCGGCGGCGACCACGACCTGCTTGGCGGAATCGAGCAGCATGTTGAGCAGATGGCAGAACTCGTTCTGGATCGAGTTGCCCTGCAGGAACTGCATGTCGTCGATGATCAGGAGATCGATGTTGCGCAGCGTCTCCTTGAGGGAGAGCGCATCATTGTCGCGGATCGCGGTTGCGAAACGCCACATGAAATATTCGGCCGTCAGATAGACGACGCGCGGGTTGCGGGCGCTCGAAAGAGCCCCGAGCGCGATCGCTTGCAGAAGGTGCGTCTTGCCGAGGCCGACATTTGAATGGACGAACAGCGGGTTGAAGCGCACGGCGCCGGCGCCGGCTTCCGCAATGGTGCGGGCCGCGGCAAGGGCCACGCGGTTCGACGTGCCTTCGACGAAGGCATCGAACGTGTAACGCTGGTCGAGCGGCGAGCCGAAGAGCGGACCGGAATGCTGGACGCGCGGCTGGGCCGAGGCCGTGACCGATGCGATGGCGGTTGCCACCGGCTGCGGGCCACCGGCCGAACGGCGCGGCTGGGCCTGCGGAGCGGGCTGCTCGACAATGGCCTCATCGACAGAGCCCGGACGAATGCCGCGGGTCGCGGTGCGCACCAGGATTTCCACCTTGAGGATTTCCGCATCCTCCTGCTGGAACAGGTTGGTGATGAGATCGAGATAACGGTTGTTGATCCAGGACTTCAGGAACGTCGTGGGCACCGAAAGGCGCACGAGGCTCTTGGAAACCGAATGAAGCTTCAGCCGACCGAACCAGCTCGCGAAGACGTCTGGGCCGACCTGCGCCTTCAGGCGCGCACTGACCCGTTCGAAAATCGCGTCTTGTTTCATATCGGATGGTACCCCCGCCGCCATCTGCACTCCTTCTGGCGGGAGTGCCTTCAGTGCATTTTCCCCGTTCGTGAATGCACCAGCCTTTGTGGCCGTATTCATCTGCATCTTGCCGCCTTTCATGCTTCCTTCGCCACGTCGGCATTCCTGCCGGCGCCTTTCATGTTTGCCATCTCCCGGCCGTGCCGAGCCATCGCCCGGTCCGGAATCTGGTGCCCCGATCACGTTGGCCCCCTACATCCAACGCAATCCTGTTTGCCAAACACATTTCGGTGCAGCACGGCCCGGTGTCATACCCGGTCGCACAGTCCCGTCTGTGATCCCTGCCGTCCGCTCCCTCGTCGAGCGCCCGGCAAGTCTTGCCCTCAATCATCCGGCCGTCCTCACGGCCGCAACCAAAAATCACAAATGCTCTCGCCAGAATGCCAGAAGGCATCTGGGGCAAGCATTGCCGGTTTGATGATTTTACGAAGCGGAGCCGCTCCGTTACAAGGGACAAAACAATCACCGCTGCCTCGAAAGACAGTCTTGTCGGCGATCATTTTAAGGCTGTGTCCGCGCCCCCTGTGGAAAGCATTTAGGCAGGATCATGCCCCAAGATCAATCGCGAATTTTACGCAAAATTAAGGGCCGGGCGTTGACTCGCAAGGTGCTTCCTGACTCGGAATCAGGCCCCCGCAGGAGAATCTGTTAGGAATCAATGGCTTTGTTTTCGGGTGGGTTTCGGAACGCCCGGAAAACGAAAAAAATAAAAATTCGCTTGACTCAAATTGCCGTCAAACTCCCGTAACGAAAGGTCACCAGAACGGGATAACCTCCGGCAACTAACTGAATTTAAAGGATTTTTCTCGTCACGCTTTTGACACGATCGAGCCTTGCACATTAACCATAGCAGGGTCGAAAAAACAAAGAAAAGCCCGGTGCAAGCACCGGGCTTTTTCTAATATTGCATAGCTCGATGGGTCTGATCAGATCAGGCCGTCATCGTCTTAACGCGGTTCGCCAGGCGCGAGACCTTGCGGGACGCTGTATTGGAATGGAGCACACCGCGGGTGGCAGCGCGCATCAGTTCCGGCTGGGCAGCCTTCAGAGCGGCCGCGGCCTGCGTCTGGTCGCCAGAGGCGATGGCCTCTTCGACCTTGCGGATGAAGTTGCGGACGCGCGAGCGGCGCGACTTGTTGACTGCGGTACGCGCGGCGATCTTGCGGGTCGCCTTCTTTGCCGAGGTTGTATTGGCCATGTATGCCTCTCTTCAGAAATCTGACACAAACTCCACCCTCGCCGTGCCGGGTCACTGCGACCTGTCATCAAAGCAATTCGGGAGCAATATCGGAAAACCTCAGAATTCGGCTTTCCAAACTGTGGGCGGCGTATAGCTGGAAACCGCGGGGTCGTCAACGCGGATTCTGCAAGAAACGCCGCCCGGCTGCCTCGAAGACTCTCAGCGGTGGCGGAAGGCGGGCTTGCGCTTCTCGATGAAGGCCGCCATGCCCTCCTTCTGGTCCTCGGTCGCAAACAGGGCGTGGAACAGCCGGCGCTCGGCCCGCATGCCTTCCGACAACACGGTCTCATACGCGCGCCCAACGGCCTCCTTGGCCATCATGGCGGCGGTGAGCGAGAAGCCGGCGATCTTCTCCGCGGCGGCCAGCGTCTCGTCGAGCAGCGTCTCAGGCGCCACCACGCGGGCCACGAGACCGGAGCGCTCGGCTTCCGCCGCGTCCATCAGCCGGCCCGTCAGGCAAAGATCCATCGCCTTCGACTTGCCGATCGCGCGCGTCAGCCGCTGCGTGCCGCCCATGCCGGGAATGACGCCGAGCGTGATTTCCGGCTGGCCGAATTTCGCAGTCTCGGACGCGATGATGAAATCGCACATCATGGCGAGTTCGCAGCCGCCACCCAGCGCAAAACCGCTGACGGCGGCGATCATCGGCTTGCGGCAGCCCGCCACGTCGTCCCAGCCGGCGGCGAGGTCCTCCAGCATGGCCTGCGCAAAGCCGAAGGGCTGCATCTCCTTGATGTCGGCCCCGGCGGCAAACGCCTTTTCCGAACCGGTGATGACGATGGCGCCGATGCCGGCGTCGGCCTCGAAGCCGGCAAGCACGCCCTTCAATTCTTCCAGCAGCTGGCGGTTCAGCGCGTTCAGCGCCTGTGGCCGGTTCAGCGTGATGAGACCGACGCGTCCGCGCGTCTCCACCAGCAGGGTTTCATAGGTCATGTCTCTCTCCTCAGTTTTGCCGGGCAATGCGCACTTTCCGGCATCGTTCTACGTCTGGCAGGCAGCACAGTAAAAGGTCGACCGGCCGCTCTGCACGATGCGGCCGATCGTGCCCGTGCAGCCGGGCGTGCGGCAAGGCTGCTTTTCGCGGTCATAGGCGGAAAAGGAATGCTGGAAGTAGCCGAGCGATCCGTCGGCGCGGATATGGTCGCGCAAGGTCGAGCCGCCGGCCTCGATGGCATCGGCAATCACCTCGCGGATCGACTGCGTCAGGGCCACCAGCTCCTTCTTCGGCTTGCCCGTCGCCGTCACCAGCGAGCCGGCCAGCCGCTCCGGCGACAGGTGCGACCGCCACAGCGCCTCGCAGACATAGATATTGCCGAGGCCGGCAATGTTCTTCTGGTCGAGCAGCGCGGCCTTCAGCGGCGTCTGGCGCCCGCGGAACTTTGCCGCGATGTAATCGGCATCGAGCGTGTTGCCGGTTGGCTCGGCGCCGAGATCGCGGAAGAAGGCGTGGCCGGCGAGATCCTCGCGGCGGGCGAGATCCATGAAACCGAAACGACGTGGATCGTTGTAGACGACGCGGCGCTCACCGTCCGGTGTCTCCAGATGGAAGACGACGTGATCGTGGCGCTGGTCCTTGCTGCGCGGCATCTGGAAATCACCGGGGGTCTCGGCGGGAACCTCGTTCCCCTCGACCCTGAACGAACCGGACATGCCGAGATGGGCGATCACCACGTCGCCGCCTTCGAGGTCGATCAGCAAGTACTTGGCGCGCCGGCCGAGCGAGACCACATGGCGGCCTTCTAGCGCTTCGGAAAAGGCCGGCGGGAAGGGAAAGCGCAGATCCGGGCGGCGCAGTTCCGCGCGACGGATCCGTGACCCTTCCATGACGGGGGCGAGGCCACGCTTCACCGTTTCCACTTCCGGCAATTCCGGCATGTTCCACTCCTTGAAGTCGCTTTAACCTTGGGCGCATTTGCCGCGGCCGGGCATTTCCCTCCCGGCAATCTATGTCCTATATACGCGAGCGTATCGACACGCGAATGCCGGGTTCGGTGCTCAGATAGCGCGGCCAATGCCAATTCGCTATGGTCTTTGCGGCAATTCGGCTGCGACAGACCGGCCCATGGAGACGATGATGACGGAACAGCGCACATCCGCGGACGGCGGCATGGAAACCTCCTACGGCTTTCGCCAGGTGGCCGAGGGCGAAAAGCAGGCGCTCGTCAACGACGTCTTCCACAAGGTCGCCAAGCGCTACGACATCATGAACGACGTCATGTCCGCCGGCCTGCACCGGGCCTGGAAGGACGCGATGATCGCCAGCCTCAACCCGCGCAAGGATCCGTCCTACAAGGTGCTGGACGTCGCCGGCGGCACCGGCGACATCGCCTTCCGCATCGTGGAGGCCTCCGACCGCCTGGCGCACGCCACCGTGCTCGACATCAATGGCTCGATGCTCGGTGTCGGCGCCGACCGCGCCGCCAAGAAAGGCCTTACGGCCAATCTCGATTTCGTCGAGGCCAATGCGGAGGAACTGCCCTTCGAAAACGGCACGTTCGACGCCTATACGATCGCGTTCGGCATCCGCAACGTGCCGCGCATTGACGTGGCCCTGTCGGAAGCCTACCGCGTGCTGAAGCGCGGCGGCCGGCTGCTCGTGCTGGAGTTCTCCGAAGTGGAGATGCCGCTGCTCGACAAGTTTTACGAAACCTGGTCGTTCAAGGCGATCCCGCAATTCGGCAAGATGATCACCGGCGAAGCGGAGCCCTATCAGTATCTCGTGGAATCGATCCGCAAGTTCCCGAACCAGCAGGATTTTGCCGCGATGATCCGCACGGCCGGCTTCTCGCGCGTCAACTTCACCAATTACACAGGCGGCATCGCGGCCTTGCATTCGGGCTGGAAGCTCTGAGCATGGCCGTTCCCCCTCGCATGGATAATCGTCCCGCATGAGCGTTTTCGGCGCCTATCTTCGCCTCGCCCGCGTGGGCTGGGTCCTCGTGCGCGAAGGCGTCGTCTCGGCGTTTCCGACCGAAGGCATGCCGCCGCTTGCGCGCATGGCACACGGCGTTGCCGGCCTCTTCGCCCGTCGCAGGGCCTCGCGTGAAGACCGCGGCGATCGCCTCGCCCGCGCCATCGAGCGCCTCGGCCCCTCCTATGTGAAGATGGGCCAGTTCCTGGCGACCCGGCCGGACGTTGTCGGCGCCGAGATCGCCGTGGAACTGTCCGCCCTTCAGGACCGCATGGCGACCTTTCCGCGCGAGGCGGCGGTTGCCACGGTGGAGGGCTCGCTCGGCCGGACGCTCGATGACCTCTATGTCGAATTCGGCGATCCTGTCGCCGCCGCCTCCATCGCGCAGGTCCATCCCGCAATCGTGCGCGACACGAATGGCGAACGCCGCGTCGCCGTCAAAGTCATCCGTCCCGGCGTGCGCCAGCGTTTCGGCCATGACTTGGAGGCGATGTATGCCGCCGCCCGGCTGCAGGAAAAGATCCTGCCCAACACGCGACGGCTGAAGCCGGTCGAGGTGACGCGCACGCTGGAGCAGACGACGAAGATCGAAATGGATCTTCGCCTGGAAGCCGCAGCCCTTTCCGAGCTTGGCGAAAACACCAAGGACGACCCCGGCTTTCGTGTGCCAAAGGTCGATTGGGAGCGTACGGGTCGCGATGTCGTTACCATGGAATGGATCGACGGCATCAAGATGTCGGATGTCGAGGGCCTGCGCGCCGCGGGCTTCGACCTCGACACGCTCGCCGACACGCTGATCCAGTCCTTCCTGCGTCACACGCTGCGCGACGGCTTCTTCCATGCCGACATGCACCAGGGTAATCTCTTCGTCGATCCGCAAGGCGTGATCGTCGCCGTCGACATGGGCATCGTCGGACGGCTCGGCAAGAAGGAACGCCGCTTCCTCGCCGAAATCCTCTTCGGCTTCATTACCCGCGACTACCAGCGCGTTGCCAATGTGCATTTCGAGGCGGGCTACGTGCCCTCCCACCACAATACGGCGAGCTTTGCCCAGGCGATCCGCGCCATCGGCGAACCGATCCACGGCCAGCCGGCCGAGACCATCTCCATGGCGAAGCTTTTGACGCTGCTGTTCGAGGTGACGGAACTCTTCGACATGGAGACCCGCACCGAACTCGTCATGCTGCAGAAGACGATGGTGGTGGTCGAAGGCGTGTCGCGCACGCTCAACCCGCGCTTCAACATGTGGAAGGCTTCCGAAGGGGTCGTCGGCGACTGGATCCGTGACAATCTCGGGCCGAAACGTCTTCTGACGGACCTGCGCGACGGCGCGCATGCCGCACTCCGGCTCGCCGAAGCCGCCCCGGAGATTGCCGCCAAGGCGGAGATGCTGTCGCAGGAATTCTCCTCCATGGCCGAAAAAGGCCTGCGTTTCGACCCTGAGACCGCCGAAGCCATCGGCCGCTCGGAAGCCCGCCACAGCCGCTCCGGCCGGCTGGCGCTCTGGGTGATCGCCGCGATACTCGCCTACATCGCCTGGCAGATCAGCTAAAGGACAGCGGATGCTTGACCGGCACCGGGCGGGCGCTAGTCTCTCCCGCATGACCGACGAACCGCTCAGCATAACCGAACCGCCACCCTTCATCGAACGGTTGCGCCGGCAATTGCGCGGGCTCTATTTCGGGCGGGACCGCGAGGCTGTTCGTTTCCAGGTCGCGATGCTCCTTGTCGATATCGCGATCCTTTGTTTCTTCATTCTGGGGCCGTATCTGCGCAAAGGTCCCGCCTACATCATCGTCGACTACGCCATTGCGCTCGTCATCGCCTTCGAGCTCGGCGCACGCGCGCTGATCGCGCCGAACCTGCGCTACTGGGCGATGCGGCCGATGACCTGGGTGGACATCGTCGTGCTCGGCACGCTGCTGTTTCCCAACCAGCTGCACAATTTCGCGTTCCTGCGCGTGCTGCGGATCTGGGCGATCAGCCAGAGCAAGCTCGTCACGCTGACGCTGCGTCGGCTGGGGCATGGCGACAAGGAAGACGTCATCCAGGCCTGCGTGAATTTTCTGGTCTTCCTCTTCCTCGTTACCGGCTTCGTCTACAGCAACTTCTTCTACGGCGAAGACGGTTTTGCAGGCTTCGTCGATGCACTCTATTTCTCCGTCGCGACGGTCACGACCACCGGCTTCGGCGACATCGTGTTGCCGGGCACGCTCGGCAAGCTCACCTCCATCATCACCATGATCGTCGGCATTTCGCTTTTCGTGCGGCTCGCCCAGGCGATCGTGCGGCCCTACAAGGTGACATTCCCCTGCCCGCAATGCGGCCTGTCGCGCCATGATGCCGACGCGGTTCACTGCAAGGCCTGCGGCCATGTGCTGAACATTCCCGACGAAGGCGCCTGACGGAAGAACACCCCCTTGTTGGCCCGCGCCGGCGGTTCCCGTCGGCTCGTGATCGTGGTATTTTAGAAAAGCCGGAACAACCGGCGCATTGTACTGCAAGACCGTATTCTCCAAGGGCCAAAGGGGAGCCGTCCATGCGCAAGACCATGATATCCGCCGCCATCGCAGCCTTGTCCCTCGTCGCCTTCGCCGCACCGGCCTTTGCCGGCAGGATGCCGGACGCCGCGACGATCCGGCCAGCCGGCCTCGTTGACCTCGCCACCACTACTACGGCCATAAGCCGACGTGTTTCTGGAAGAAGGTCAAGAGGTACGACTACTACGGCAATGTCATCATCAAGAAGATCAAGGTCTGCCACTGAGGCGTTCGCGGCCGGCGCAGACTAGGAAATGCCATTGCAACGGGGTAGGACGGAATGACCGCCCTCCCGGAGGGCATCCATGTGCCTCACGCGTTCAGGACCCGCCATGCCGCTTGCAGGAAAACGCATCCTCCTCGTCATCTCCGGCGGCATCGCCGCCTATAAGAGTCTCGACCTGATCCGGCGTCTACGGGAACGGGGCGCGGAGGTGCGGCCCGTCATGACCGCAGGCGCGCAGCAGTTCGTCACGCCGCTTGCCGTCGGCGCGCTTTCCGCCGGCCATGTCTATACGGACCTTTTTTCACGCGAGGACGAGCAGGATGTCGGGCATATAAGGCTGGCACGCGACTGCGATCTCATCATCGTCGCCCCCGCCACCGCCGACCTGATGGCCAAGATGGCGAACGGCCTTGCCGACGACCTCGCCTCGACCCTGCTGCTCGCCACCGATCGCCCGGTGCTGCTGGCGCCGGCCATGAACCCGAAAATGTGGTCGCACCCCGCGACACGCCGCAATGTCGCGACGCTGCGCAAGGATGGCCTCGCCTTCGTCGGCCCCAATGCCGGCGAAATGGCGGAAGGCGGCGAGGCTGGCCTCGGCCGCATGGCCGAACCCTTGGAAATCGTTGCCGCCGCCGAAGGCCTTCTCGACGGTGGAGCCAAGCCGCTCACCGGCCGCACCGCCATCGTCACCTCAGGCCCGACGCATGAGCCGATCGACCCGGTGCGCTACATCGCCAACCGTTCTTCCGGCCGGCAGGGCCATGCCATCGCCGCCGCCCTTGCCCGGCTTGGTGCGCAGGTGACGCTCGTCTCCGGGCCTGTCACACTCGCCGATCCGCCGGGTGTCACCGTCATCAAGGTGGAACGGGCGGACGAGATGCTGCAGGCCGTGCTTGGCGCATTGCCGGCGGACATCGCGGTGATGGTCGCGGCCGTCGCCGACTGGCGCGTCGCGACGCCGAACGCAGAAAAGATCAAGAAGCAGCCGGGCGAAGGTCCGCCGCCGCTGATGCTGGCGGAAAACCCTGACATCCTGAAGACCGTCGGCCACCACGCGAAGCGCCCGAAGGTCGTCGTCGGCTTTGCTGCCGAGACGCAGGATGTCGAAAACAATGGGCGCGTAAAGCTTCAGAAGAAAGGTGCCGATCTTATCGTCGCCAACGACGTTTCGCCGGAAACCGGCATCATGGGTGGCACGCGAAACAGCGTGAAGCTGATCACCGCCGCCGGCGTCGAGCAATGGCCGGACCTGTCGAAGGAAGACGTTGCCGGCCGCCTTGCCGGCTGGATCGCCGAGCGGCTTATTTGACGAGGGCGAGCTTCGCGTCCATCGTGCTCGCCGGCCGGCCGGCGGGCGTGAAGATGCGCACGTCGACGCCGTTTTCGCCAAGCACCACGGCGCTGCCATCGGGAATTTCCACCCAGGCTTCCGTGTCGTCGTTCAGCGGTTCGGAAACGAGGCAGTAGCCGCCGGTCTCCCCCATCGGGGCCGCATAGAGCGTCGGGGCGGCGTAGTCCGTCGCATAGCGCACGGCATAAAGCTGGTCGCCATCGGTGAAGGCAGCAGTGAAACGCACGAGCACGCGGCGTTCCAGATGGGCGGCAAGGCGCTCGACGAAAGCGATGGTCTCCGCCATCGCGCCGAGCGGATCGCGAGCCAGGCCGAATTGCAGCGCCAGCAGGAAGAGCAGTTCCGAATCCGTCGAGCCGGTGCGGGCATTGTAGAGGTCGTTGTCGAGCATGGTTTCGAGCGGCCGGCGCAGGTGCTCGAAATCGGCGATCTGGCCGTTGTGCATGAAGGACCAGATGCCGTTGACGAAGGGATGGCAATTGTCGCGCCGCGTGCCGCCGCCTGTTGCGGCGCGAACATGGGCGAGGAAAAGCGGCGAGCGGACCTGGCGCGCGATGCTTCTGAGATTGCAGTCGGACCAGGCCGGCAGGATATCGCGGTAGCGGCCGGGCTCCGGGCGCTCGCCATACCAGGCAATGCCGAAGCCGTCGCCATTGGTGGACGTCTTGGCGCGCGTGGCGCAATGGGATTGTTCGATCAGCGAGTGAGCCGGCGAGGACACCAGTTCCTCGAGATAAAGCGGCTCTCCGCGATAGGCTGCCCAACGGCACATGACGCTATTCTCGCTTTCGAAGACCGGCGACGAACCGGTGTTTGACCAGACGCATTAACCATGGCACTGGCCTGATTTTCAACGCAAATGGGTAAAAATGCGTTAACGAATGTAAACGGGCCGAAACCATGCGTGTCATTCTGATGACAATGCGGCCTGCCGGCAGTTTCCGGCGGAACAGCGTGGTCATCCTGTTGACGGTGCGACGTGAGGGCCTATCCTCTCACGACAAGGGAAGGACGCACCATGCGCATCGACGGGCAATGCCATTGTGGCGACGTGACCTATACGGCCGAGATCGACCCGGACGCCGTTTCGATCTGCCATTGCACGGATTGCCAGCGGCTGACCGGCTCGCCCTATCGCGTGACCGTCAGCACGCCGCGCGAGGCGGTGGCCCTCACCGGCAACCCGCCGAAACTCTACGTCAAGACGGCGGAAAGCGGCCGCAAGCGCCTACAATATTTCTGCGCCCAATGCGGCTCGCCGCTTTTCGTCACCGGCACGGACGAGGATGCTGACATGTGGGGCATCCGCTGGGGCAGCATCAATCAGCGGGCCGCCCTGAAGCCGAAACGCCAGAGCTGGTGTGCGTCCGCCATGGACTGGTTCGGCGAAACGGCGGCCCTGCCGCCCGAGCAGCGGGACTGAACCATGGCGACCGGGTCCTTCCAGATCTTGCGGACGGGTATAGACGGCATCGAGGCGGTGATTGCAGACAGCAGTCACGTCTTTGCACGCCATAGCCATGACGCCTATGGCGTCGGCATGATCGAGCGCGGCGCGCAGAAATCGGCAAGCGGGCGCGGCATTGTGGAGGCCGAAGCCGGCAACACCATCACCGTCAATCCCGGCGAGGTGCATGACGGCGCGCCGCTTGGCGACGCCTCACGCGCCTGGCGCATGCTCTATATACAGCCGGCTGTCGTTGCCGCCGCTGCAGAGGACATTTTTGAAGGCCGGCCGCGCGAGGAGTTTTATGCGCCCGTGCTGGAGGATGGCCGTATTGCGGGCCTCGCCGCCGCCGCCCTCACCGCGCTGCTGGATCGTCACACCACCTCCATCGGCCGTGACGAACGCCTGTTAATGCTGCTCGCAGCCGTGTTGCGGGAACGGGCGCCGAAGAGCAGCAGCGCTGCCGCATCGCGCGTCAGCCGCGCCCGCGACCGCCTCGATAGCGACCCCGCCTCCGTGATCACCCTCGAAGAGCTTGCCGCAGAAAGCGGGCTCGGCCGCTTCCGGCTGGTGCGCGACTTCGCCCGCATCACCGGCCTCACGCCGCATGCCTATCTGCTCCAGCGCCGCACCGAACTCGCCCGGCGGATGATTTCACGCGGCACCGCGCTTGCCGAGGTGGCGATTGCCGCGGGTTTTGCCGACCAGAGCCATATGACGCGCAACTTTACGCGCCGCTACGGCTACACGCCCGGCGCCTATCTCACCGCCAGCGCCTGAACCTGCAATTTCGTTCAAGACCAATCATACCCTTCCGGTGTCCCCTGCAGCCTCCTCTTCTGCACGGGACCTGCCATGACCACCGAATTCCTCATCACCTCGCTCGTCGTCATCCTGCTACCGGGCACCGGCGTCATCTACACGCTGGCGCTCGGCATCAGCGGCGGATTTCGCGCCGGGTTGCTCGCCGCCTTCGGCTGCACGCTCGGCATCATTCCGCATATCCTCGCCAGCGTCGTCGGCCTTGCCGCGGTTCTGCATGCCAGCGCGCTTGCCTTCGAGGTGCTGCGCTATATCGGCGTCGCCTATCTGCTGTTCATCGCGTGGAGCTTGCTGAAGGATAGCAATGCGCTGGATATCAGAGATGAAAAGGCACCCGCCGAACGCGCGCTTCGCATCGTGCGAAAGGGCATTCTCACCAACATCTTCAACCCGAAGCTTTCGCTGTTCTTCCTGGCGTTCCTGCCGCAATTCGTGCCGGCGGACGCGGCGGACGCCACGGCGCAGATGCTCTTTCTCGGCGGCGTCTTCATGCTGCTCACTTTCCTGGTCTTCGCCCTCTACGGCGCGCTTGCCGCAGGGTTTCGACACCAGGTCCTTAGCCGGCCAAGGATCATGGTCTGGACGCAGCGCAGCTTTGCCGCCGCCCTTGGCCTCATGGGCCTGCGGCTCGCACTGGCAGACCGCTGACGATCAGGTCCAGAGCGCGTGGAAGTGATGAAGCGGTCCGTGGCCGGAGCCAACAGCAAGGGCATCCGAGGTGCGCACCGCGCCGGCGATGAAGCTCTTCGCTGCGGCAACGGCATCCGCAAGCGGCTTGCCCTTGCCAAGTTCCGCCGCGATCGCGCTCGACAGCGAGCAACCGGTGCCGTGGGTGTTGCGCGTCAGTACGCGCACACCCTCGAACCAGCGTTGCCCGTCGGTCGTCGCAAGCACATCGGGGCTTTGCCCACCCGGCAGGTGGCCACCCTTCAAAAGCACGGCCTTCGGGCCGAGCGCCAGCAAGCGCATAGCCTGATCTTCCATTCCCGCGCGGTCGATCGCCTCCGGTTCACCGAGCAACGCGGCCGCTTCCGGCAGGTTGGGCGTCAGCACGGTCGCAAGCGGCAGCAGGCGCCGCGTCAGCGCCTCGACGGCCTGGCTCTCCAGCAGGGATGCCCCGCCCTTCGCAACCATCACCGGATCCACCACGATCGGCAGCCCGCGACGCGACGAAAGTGCCCTGGCGACAGCCTCGGCGATTTCCGCCGAGGCGATCATGCCGATCTTCACCGCATGCACGCGAATGTCGCCAAAAATATCCGCAATCTGCGCCGCAACGAAGGTAGGGGGCACGAGATGCACGCCGGAGACGCCCTGCGTGTTCTGTGCCGTCAACGCGGTCAGAACGGCCATGCCATAGGTGCCGCGGGCGGCGAAGGTCTTGAGGTCGGCCTGGATGCCGGCGCCGCCTGACGGGTCGGATCCCGCAATCGAGAGAATGTTTGCAATCGCCTCAGTCAACGCGCCTCCTCGCGACGAAGGCAGCAGACGGGCAGCACCCAGTCGACTCCCTCCGCCGGCATGATCCGGTTCAGGTTCAAAGGGTGCTTCTCAGCCCGCCTTCCGGCGGACGCCCCTGTCAGGGACGGGTTTTCGCAAATGCCGCCGCACCTGTCACGCCGAAAGTGACAGATGCGCTATTCGATCACACATTGGCCAATCACGCCTTGGTGACGTGATATTCCTTGATGGCCACCATCTTGATCGCCGGATAGCGCTCTGCCTCGTAGCGCAGCGAGAAGGCATCCTGCGCCAGGAACACCGGATCGCCATCGAGGTCGCGGGCGATATCGCCGCGGCGCTGGGTGACGAATTTGTCGAGTTCGGCCGGACTGTCGGACGAAATCCAGCGGCAGACGGAGAAGCGCGACATTTCGAAGGAGACTGGCAGGCCGTATTCCCCCTGAAGCCGCTCCTTCAAGACGTCGAGCTGCAGTGCACCGACGACGCCGACAATGGCGGGCGAGCCGTCTTCCGGCGAGAAGAGCTGCACAACGCCCTCTTCCGCCATCTGCTGGAGCGCTTCCTTCAGCTTCTTCGCCTTCATCGCGTCTTCCAGCCGCACGCGACGGAGAATTTCCGGCGCGAAGTTCGGCACGCCTTCGAAGACCAGCGCCTCGCCTTCGGTCAGCGTATCGCCGATGCGCAAGGTGCCGTGGTTCGGAATACCCACCACGTCGCCGGCATAGGCCGTGTCGGCCAGCTGGCGCTGCGAAGCGAAGAAGAACTGCGGCGCCGACAGGCCGATCTGCTTGCCCGTGCGGGCAAGGCGCACCTTCATGCCGCGTTCCAGCATGCCGGAGCAGACGCGGGCAAAGGCGATGCGGTCGCGGTGGTTCGGGTCCATGTTCGCCTGGATCTTGAAGACGAAGGCGGTCATCTTGTTTTCGGCCGCATGCACCTTGCGCACGTCGGCAACCTGGTCACGCGGCGGCGGGGCGATGGCGCCGAGCGCGTTGATCAGATCGCGCACGCCGAAATTGCGCAGCGCCGAGCCAAAGAAGACAGGCGTCATGTGGCCCTCGAGGAAGGCCTCGCGATCGAACGGCCGGCAAACCCCTTGGGCAAGCTCGAGTTCCTCGATGAAGGTCTCGCGCTCGTTTTCCGGCAGGTTCTTGGCGACGATCGCGGGGTCGTCGATCTTCGTCGGCTGCACCTGCTTGTCAGAGCCGCGGAACGTGCCTTCGGCGAGATGGAAGGAGCCGCAGAAGGTCTTCGAGCGGCCGACGGGCCACGTGATCGGCGCGGTATCGAGCGCCAGCTTCTCCTCGACCTCGTCGAGGATCTCGAAGGGATCGCGGCTCTCGCGGTCCATCTTGTTGACGAACGTAATGATCGGGATGTCGCGCAGGCGGCAGACCTCGAACAGTTTTAGCGTGCGCGGCTCGATACCTTTTGCCGCGTCGATGACCATGACGGCTGCATCCACCGCCGTCAGCGTGCGGTAGGTGTCGTCGGCGAAGTCTTCGTGGCCGGGCGTATCGAGAATGTTGAAGACGTTGCCGTCATATTCGAAGGTCATCACCGAGGTCACGACCGAGATGCCGCGCTCGCGCTCGATCTTCATCCAGTCCGAACGGGTCTGGATGCGGTCCTTCTTCGCCTTCACTTCGCCGGCGAGCTGGATGGCGCCGCCGAACAGAAGCAGCTTTTCGGTGAGAGTGGTTTTACCAGCATCCGGGTGCGCGATGATCGCGAAGGTGCGGCGGCGGGAGACCGCCTCGGCAAGGGTTTCGGCCATTTTCTGCAATATCCTGTGAGTTGCCGCGGTCTTTACAGTCTCCGCCGGGAAGATGCAATTGACGGTGCAAGCGACGGCACGGCTTATGGGCGCCATGAACGCGCACGCCCCTTCGAAGCCCACCCTTTCCCTCGTCCGCCTGCCGCATGGCGCGGAAATCGAGCTCCCCGCCTACGAGACCGCAGGTGCTGCCGGCATGGACCTGCGCGCCGCTGTCGAGACCGACGCGCCGCTGACGTTGGCGCCTGGAAAGCGCGCGCTCGTGCCAACCGGCTTCGTGTTCGAAATCCCGCTCGGCTACGAGGGCCAGATCCGCCCCCGCTCCGGCCTCGCCTTCAAGAACGGCATCACCTGCCTTAACACACCCGGCACCGTCGACAGCGACTATCGCGGCGAAGTGAAGGTGCTGCTGGCCAATCTTGGCGAGGAGCCGTTCGTCATCGAACGCGGCATGCGCATTGCCCAGATGGTGATCGCCCCTGTCACGCAGGTTGTTGTCCGCGAGGCGGCGGAAACGAGCGAAACCACCCGCGGCGCTGGCGGCTTCGGCTCGACCGGCGTTCGCTGAGACCATGCCTGTCGACCGGCCGGGCCTTACCTTCCGCACGGACTATTTGGATGATGCGGCCGCCTGGCAGGCGGTCGCCGATCTGCTCGACGACACTTTTGGTATCGACGTGACGGCGCTCGACCGGTTCGGAGGACCGGATCCGACCTGCACGGCCTTTGCCTGGTTCGACGATGCCGGTGCCTGCGTCGCCAATCTCAGCGCCTTCGCCCTGCCCCTCGTCGTCGACGGCGTTTTCCTGCACGCCGCCGGACTGCAATCCGGCGCGGTGCGGCCGAGCCATCGCGGCCGCGGTCTCTACCGCGACGTCATGCAGGCGGCGCTCGATCATTGCGACGCCAAGGGTTTTGAGGCCGTCGCGCTCTTGACGGAATCGCCGGGGCTTTACGAACGCCACGGTTTTCGAACGCTGCCGCAGCACCGCTTTTCCGGCCCGCCGCCGGAGGATGGACACGCTTGCCCCGTCCGGCGGCTCCATATCCAAAGTGACGACGACGTCACGCTGCTTTGCCGCCTGTTGGACGGGCGCAAGCCGGTTTCCGACCGTTTTTCACCGATGCGCCAGCGTGAAATGTTCCTTTTCAACGCCCTGCTGATGCCGGATGTGAAGCTCGACTTGCTCGAGGAGGGCGATGTGGTGGTTGCCTGGCGACTAGACGAGCATGGTCGCTTTGAGCTGTTGGACATCGTCGGCGCGTCCATTCCAAGCCTTGCGGACATTCTCGCAAGCCTGGGGATTTCCCCCTCGCGCGTGATCGTCCGCTTCGCACCCGACCGGTTGGCGTGGGACGGTGCGGCCGTGCAGGATGAGGGCGACATGGTGCTCATGCTGCGTGGTGCAGAAAACCTGCGGCCGGAAAAACCCTTCGCTCTGCCGCCGATGGCGGAATTTTAGAGGCTTTCCGCGCGTCTTCGAATCGCGGAAACGCTCCATCTCTTTGGTACGTGCAAAGCCGCTGCCCGCTTTTGCTGGAATGGCTCGAATCAGCGCCGGGCTTCCGTTGCCATGCGCAGGGCAAGGCCGGCCAGCACCGTGCCCATCAACCAGCGCTGTATCAGCAGCCAGCGCGGGCGAGCGGCGAGCAGCCGGGCGATAGAGCCGGCCGATACGGCGATCAGCGGATTGACGCTGACACTGATCACGACCTGAATGCCGCCGAGCACGAGCGATTGCAGGAAGACGCTGCCTTTCGACGGATCGATGAACTGCGGCAGCAGCGAGAGATAGAGCACCGCGATCTTCGGATTCAGGAGGTTGGTCAAAAACCCCATGAAGAACAGTTTGCGGTTGCTGTCGCGCGGCAGCGCCCGCACCTCGAACGCCGAGCGCCCGCCGGGACGCAGCGCCTGCCACGCAAGCCACGCCAGATAAAGTGCACCGGCAAAGCGCAAGGCATCATAGGCATAGGGCACCGCCATCAGGAGTGCGGTGATGCCGAGGGCCGCAGAGAACATGTAGAAGACGAAGCCGAGCGCCACGCCGCCGAGCGAGACAAGGCCCGCCGCCGGCCCCTGGCAGAGCGAGCGGGACACGAGATAGACCATGTTCGGGCCTGGCGTCAGCACCATGCCGAGGGCAATGAGGGCAAAGGCAACGAGGCTGGCCGGTTCGGGCACGACGGTTCTCCGGGAAGATATACCGCATAGGATTACCGGGCAGTGCGTCTCGCGGCAAGTGCGTGTTCGGCAAGCCATTTGGAGCGGTCCGCCCAATCCCCGCACGGCTCATCTTCACCATCGTTTCGCTGCGTTTGCCCACGTCTGCCACCCGGCATGCAAGTGGCGAAGGCTGTGGTCGTATCCGTCAAACCCGTTTCATATCTATTTGACGCGCCGCTGTAGCGGACGCCTGTTGCCATCCCCGGTCCCGAGCGGTGTGGTTCATCGCCTGACACCGACCGTCGCCAATCGCTTGGCAATCTGCCTATCCGCGTCGGCGATTGCCCGGCGGTACAGTCCCGTCGAGGGCTTGTGATGGGCCACCGGATTGGCCGATCGGCATTCCACCAGCACGGCCAGCCCGCCGCAACCGCTTTGCAGCTCTCTTTCCCCACTGGCCGTTCTTCGGCGCTCAGCGCGGATGCCCCAGCGTTGTCGGGCATTTTCGCTTCGGCCGAACGCACGTCATTTTCATCAGTCAGCGGATCGCCTAACGAACCAGCCGGCACGCCGCCACAACCATTGCCGGGACGCGTCGATACGCATAAAAGGAGCCGTTCCAGGGAGCCTGCCATGACCCTCGCCGTCCTTCTCACCTATAGTGGTGCACTGTTCATTGCCGCCATCATTCCCGGTCCCGGCATCACGGCGATCGTCGCCCGTGCGCTCGGCTCCGGCTTCCGGCCGACCTTCTTCATGGGGCTCGGCCTGATCCTCGGCGACATGGCCTATCTGACGGCGGTCATTCTCGGCCTTGCCTTCATCGCGCAGACTTTCACCACGACCTTCATGCTAATCAAGATCGCCGGCGCGCTCTATCTCGGCTATATCGCCTGGAAACTCTGGACGAGCGGTCTGCTGCCGCAGAATATAGAAGCGCAGCGCTCGACCAGCATGACCGCATCCTTCCTGTCCGGCCTGTTCGTGACGCTCGGCAATCCCAAGACCATGCTGTTCTATGTGGCGCTGGTGCCGACGCTTGTCGATCTCGAAGCCATCGGCCTCCGGGACTACGGCCTGCTGCTCGCCGCGACCTTCATCGTGCTGCTCGTCGTGCTCGTGCCCTATATTGCGCTCGCATCGCGCGCCCGGCTTCTCTTGAAACAGCCGAAGGCGCTGCAACGGCTCAATCGCGTCGCGGCCGGCATTCTCGCCGGAACCGCCGCCTATATCGCGACCCGCGCCGCCTGAGGCGACCTGTCTCCGCAAGCCGGTGCCCGCAAACTGACATGTTGAGCGCGGGTTGAGCGACCCGACCCGGCTTTTGCGGGATCGGCGCCCGATTATTCCGTCTTCGGCCCTTTTGTCGCGAAATTCAGACTCGTTTCTCGCCGCGTTCGCCCCTATCTTCACTCCAACGAGAACCGAGGGAGTACCCGATGACCGACACCCGCAAGCCCGGCCGCGGCCGCATCTACACCTCCATCACCGAGACGATCGGCGATACGCCGATCGTGCGGCTCGACAAGTTCGCCAAGGAAAAGGGCGTCGTCGCCAATCTCCTCGCCAAGCTCGAATTCTTCAATCCGATCGCCTCGGTCAAGGACCGTATCGGCGTGGCGATGATCGAAGCGCTCGAAGCGCAGGGCAAGATCACGCCCGGCCAGTCGACGCTGGTCGAGCCCACCTCGGGCAATACCGGCATTGCGCTTGCCTTCGCCGCCGCCGCGAAGGGATACCGCCTCATCCTCACCATGCCGGAAACCATGTCGGTCGAGCGGCGCAAGATGCTGGCGCTGCTCGGCGCGGAACTGGTGCTGACCGAAGGCCCGAAGGGCATGAAGGGCGCGATCGCCATGGCGGAAGAACTGGCTGCCACCATTCCCGGCGCCGTCATTCCCCAGCAGTTCGAAAACCCGGCCAACCCGGAAATCCACCGCAAGACGACCGCGGAAGAAATCTGGAACGACACCGAAGGTGCCGTCGACATCCTCGTTTCGGGCATCGGCACCGGCGGCACGATCACCGGCGTCGGCCAAGTACTGAAGGCCAGGAAACCCGGCCTGCAGGTCGTGGCGGTCGAGCCGGCCGACAGCCCGGTGCTTTCCGGCGGCAATCCCGGCCCGCATAAGATCCAGGGCATCGGCGCCGGTTTCGCACCGGCGATCCTCGACAAGTCGATCTATGACGAAGTCGTGACGGTCAGCAATGACGAAGCCTTCGAAAATGCCCGCCTCGTCGCACGCCTCGAAGGCGTTCCGGTCGGCATCTCCTCGGGTGCCGCGCTCGCCGCCGCCGTCAAGGTCGGCAGCCGCCCGGAAAATGCCGGCAAGACCATCATCGTCATCATCCCCTCCTTTGCCGAGCGTTATCTTTCGACGGTGCTCTTCGAAGGCCTCGGCGGCTGACACAGATTGCCCGTCGCATGAAAGATCATGTGGCGGGCGTCCTCGCTGGGCGCATTTTCGTTTTTCCGCGACTTGCGGAAACACTCCAACGCTTTGCTTCGCAGCAATCGGGCTGCAATCCGCCTCGCACGCCCGCTGCCATTGCTCCGGTATTCAACCATGCTGCACCACCTTTCCCTTGGCGTGGCCGACATAGCGCGAGCGGCGACCTTCTATGACGCGGCCCTGGCGCCGCTCGGCTATGTCCGTGTCTGGTCGGATATGCGGCCCGGCGAACCGGACTAGGCCGTCGGCTACGGGCTGCCCGGCGGCGGTGACAAGCTCGCGCTCAAGCACCATGGCAACGGCGCCCGCGCACCCGGCCCCGGCTTCCACATCGCCTTTGCCGCGCCGGACCGGCCGGCCGTCGACGCCTTCCATCAAGCGGCCCTCGCCGCCGGTGGGATCGACAACGGCGCGCCCGGCCTGCGGCTGCACTATGGCCCGACCTATTATGCCGCCTTCGTCATCGACCCGGACGGACACCGGATCGAAGCGGTTTTCAAGGCACCGGCATAGTCGCATGCCTCTATAGGGGGACCGATATGCTTCGTTGGCCCTGAGCAGGCCTCGCTCAAACCCTACCAGCCGAACCTGGGCAGCCACCCGCGCAACGACCATCCGGGCGCTTTCCGTTGCCCCCAACGTCACCGCATCGCAGGCTCACGCCGCAGCCACCAGCCGCTCGCCTGCGATGCGATAGGAAATCGCTTCCGCCAGATGGATGCGCCCGACGATGGCCGCCTGGTCGAGATCGGCAAGCGTGCGGGCGACCTTCAGAACGCGATGGTAGCCGCGGGCGGAAAACCGCATTTTCTCCGCGGCGTCGCGGAGCAGCTGGAGGCCGGCGGGATCGGGCTCCGCAACCTTTTCGACGAGTGACGTCGAGGCGCGGGCATTGCTCGTTACCGAGGCCATGCCGAGACGGGCGAAACGATCGACCTGCAAGGCCCGGGCATGGGCGACGCGGCGGGCGACGGTCTCGCTGGGCTCGGCGGCCATCGGGCGGATGAGATCCGAGGCGGAGACGGCCGGCACGTCGATGCGGATGTCGATGCGGTCCATCAGCGGGCCGGAGACGCGCGCCTGATAATCGCTCATGCAGCGCGGTCCGCGAACACAGCTGCGGCCCGGCTCGCCCGCCATGCCGCAGCGGCACGGGTTCATAGCCGCGACGAGCTGGACGGCAGCCGGGTAGCTCACCCGGTGATTGGCGCGCGCGATGATGCATTCCCCGGTCTCGAGCGGCTGGCGCAGCGCATCGAGCGCCTGCGGCGAGAATTCGGGCAGTTCGTCAAGGAAGAGCACGCCATTGTGGGCGAGGGAAACCTCGCCGGGCCGGGCACGCGCGCCACCACCGACAAGCGCCGCCATGGTGGCCGAATGGTGCGGCGTGCGGAACGGGCGGCGATCCGACAGCCGGCCGCCGGACAGCTGGCCGGCAATGGAGTGGATCATCGAAACTTCAAGCAGCTCGGTCGGCGTGAGCGGCGGCAGGATGGCGGCAAGGCGAGAAGCCAGCATGGATTTTCCCGAGCCCGGCGGGCCGACCATCAGGAGATTGTGGCTGCCAGCCGCGGCGACCTCCAAGGCCCGCTTGGCGCTTTCCTGGCCCCGGATATCCGCGAGATCAGGCAGGTCCGTCGCCGACGCGCGGATCGCCGGCGTGGGGCGCGACAGGACCTGGGTGCCCTTGAAATGGTTGGCGAGCGCAATGAGGCTCCTTGGCGCCAGGATGTCGAGCCCACCGCCGGCCCAGGCAGCTTCCGCACCGTTTTCCGCCGGGCAGATCAGCCCCTTGCCGAGCGCATTCGCCCCCATCGCAGCGGGCAAGGCACCGGCAACCGGTGCGATCGTGCCGTCGAGATTGAGTTCACCGATGACGACATAGCCTTCCACCGCATCGCCCGGCACAGCGCCGAGCGCCATCATCAGGCCGAGCGCAATGGCGAGATCGTAGTGGCTGCCTTCCTTGGGAAGATCGGCGGGCGCGAGATTGACAGTCACCCGCTTCGGCGGCAGCGACAGACCGGAGGCGTGCAGGGCGGCCTGCACCCGCTCGCGGCTTTCGGCGACCGCCTTGTCGGCCAAGCCGACGATCTGCATGCCCACCTTGCCGGGCGCCACCATGACCTGCACATCGACGGGCACGCCCTCGATGCCCTGAAACGCAATCGTACTGACCCGTGCGACCATGACTGCCCCCGCTCGTCCCGCAGCGCTGCGCGCCGGTCATGACGCGCAAAGAGCACCGCAACACGTTTTTGCCGAAAACGATCCCTGCAACCGCCCCTGGGTTGCAGGTGTAAATCTGACATGAAATGCGGAATGAAACAAGAACAATCGTAGAACTTGCGGGAGGATTTTCCGCGTGCCGGTTGTGGCCGGTTGCCTTTGCGGAACGAAGGCGGGACGTTCGCGAACGGACCGTCCCGGAGAGGCCGTTCTACCCGGAAAACGCGGCGGATTTCCCGCCGCGCTCCCGCGGGGAAGAGGCCTTAGCGCTTCTTCTCGATAGCATCCCAGAGCAGGGCTGCAATGTCGGCGCCGCCGAATTTCTTGACCTCGCGGATGCCGGTGGGCGACGTCACGTTGATCTCGGTCATATAGTCACCGATGACGTCGATGCCAACGAGCAGGAAGCCGCGTTCGCGCAGCGACGAGCCGATGCGGGCGCAGATTTCCTTTTCGCGCGCCGTCAGTTCCGTCGGCTCCGGGCGGCCACCGGCATGCATGTTGGACCGGGCATCATGCTCGGCCGGCACACGGTTGATCGCACCGACCGGCTCGCCGTCGACGAGGATGATGCGCTTGTCGCCCTTGCGCACGTCCGGCAGGTATTGCTGGGCGATGAAGGGCTCGCGGAACATCTGGCCGAACATTTCGAGCAGCGACGAGAGGTTGCGGTCGTCCTTGGTCGAATGGAAGACGCCGGCGCCGCCATTGCCGTAGAGCGGCTTCAGGATCATGTCGCCCATTTCGTCCCGGAAGCGGCGGATTTCGCCGGCGTCGCGGGTGATCAGCGTTGCCGGCATCAGGTCGGCGAATTCGGTGACAAAAATCTTTTCCGGCGAATTGCGCACCCAGGCTGGATCGTTGACGACCAGCGTCTTCGGGTGGATGCGCTCCAGAAGGTGCGTGGACGTGATGTAGGACATGTCGAAGGGCGGATCCTGGCGCAACAGCACCACGTCCATCGTAGAGAGATCGACGCGCTCGGGCGTGCCCAGCGTATAATGGTCGCCCTTGACGTCGCGCAGCTCCATCGGCTCGACGGTGGCATAGACCGTGCCGTCGCGCAGCGAGAGACGATCCGGTGTGTAGTGGAAAAGCTTGTAGCCGCGGCTTTGCGCCTCGAGGCTCATGGCGAAGGTGGAATCGCCGGCGATGTTGATGGTCGAAACGTGGTCCATCTGGACCGCGACGTTCGTGATCTTTGCCATGAAAAGTCCCCTCAGGAATGCCCGACACATGTAGGATGCGGCAGGCACAATGGCAACGGGCGTAGCACTTTCCCAGCACGACGCCCGTCGATCATTCGGGGTGTTTTTTAAGCGGCCAGTCCGCCGGAGGCCTGCCGGCCACCGCGCAGGCGATCACGCAGCTTCAGGGCGAGATTGATCGGAGCCGGGAATTCCTTGCGGCAGAAGGCGATCTTGCGCACGTAGGTGTCGATGTGCCAGGTCGCCCAGCTCTTGCCGGGGAAATAGGCGATGTCGCCGGCCTTCAGCGTGCGTTCGCTGCCGTCTTCGCCGGTGATGTGGACTTCGCCGTCGAGGATCATGACGGTCTCGTCCCAGCCGAAATACCAGCGGAAGGTGCCGGCCGTGCAATCCCAGATCGCCGTCGTCGCCTGCTCGTCATAGGCGCGCGAATGCAGCGAAAGCCGCGCTTGTGGGTCGCCTGCGATCACCCAGGAGGGCTCGATCGGCTTCGGCTCCATTTCGAGCTTGTCGAGCGAAGACGCGATCAAAGGCCTCGGCGCGTTCATTTCAGCCTGCCGATTGCGCACGGCGACACCGACCATGGCGGCAAGCATCAGTTTCAGTACCATTTCATCCCCCTTGGAAGTCGTGCCGGGAGAATAGGCGATAGCGGTAACGGTGCCGTTCAAACAATCGGTTGCATTTTAAACATCCGTAACAATTCCCGCTTCAGGCGAAACCGTCGATCCGGCAGGTGATGAGATCGTGGTCAGACAGCGGTCGGCCGGAGGGGCAGAGCGACGAGACGATGCGGGTCTGCGAGACGGCAAGGCCGCGGGTCAGGAACCAGTCGAGCTTCATCGCCCGCTCGGGCCAGCGCGTGATGAGGCTCGGACGTGTCGTCATCGTGTCGAGCGGGCCGCCGTGGCGCGTGAAGCCACGCTCGGCAGCGCGGGCGAAAAGGCCCTCCGCTTCGAAATCACCATCGGCATGGTTGCCGGTGTTGAGATCGCCGCCGATGATGAGCGGGCGGCCCGGAAAGGCGGCATCCAGCGCATCCATCAGGCCGACCATCTGGCGCTCGCGATAGACCGCCGTCGTCGCGCTTTCGAAATGCGTGGAGGCCAGCACGAGGGGACCGGATTCCGTGTTGATGACGGCGCCGATCGCCATGCGTTCGCCAAGACGCGGCTGGTCGACCGCGTCCATGAACCAAAGGCGTTCACCTTCGAGGCGCAGCAGGAAGGGCTCGTGCAATGGCACGGTCGACATCAGGCCGTTGCCATGCAGGCCGCGACGGTTGAATTTGTCCTTGCAGAATTCGAGTTCCGTCTCCGAGCCGAGGCCGAGCTCGATGAATTCGACACCGTAAAGATAGGCCATGCCGAGCTCGTCGGCGACCTCTGCCGTGGTATGGCGCTGGCGCGTGCGGGCCATGCCGTCGTCCATCTCGGAGAGCAGCACGATTTCGGCACCGGTGGCACCCAGATGTTCGGCGCTTTGCAGCGGAAACAGGCAGCGCTCCAGGTTCCAGGCGGCGACGGTGAAGGGAAAGGGCAGCGGCTCGGCGCGTTCGGCCCGGCCACCGGCCTCCACCGCGTTCATGCAGGCGAGGTCCGCCATATGGGCGTCGTGCGCGGCGATGGACTTTTCGAGACCTGCAATGGCGGCGCGCTCCTCCGGGGAGGGGGCGGACAGCCTGCCGACGGTCGTGCGGATCATGATATCACGAACTCCACCGTGGAAGCGCTTGCCGTAACCGTTCTTTCACCCGCCCAGTCGATGCGGCGACCGCTGGCCGTGTCGAAGAAATGTAGCCGGGAGGGCGAAATCGACAGCGAGGCGGTTTCCGGAAGCGGGATTTCCGCCGAGAGCGCCGCGACCATCGGCTGGTCGCCGACGAGCCCGTGCACGAGGCGCTGGGCACCCAGTTCCTCGACATAGTCGATGTGGAACGGCATGCTGCCATCCAGTCCCTGATGCAGGCGCAGGTCCTCCGCGCGCAGACCCACGGTGACCGCGCCCTGTGCCGGCACCGTCGAACCGAGGTCGATGAGCGCCGGGCCAAGCGCCAGCTTCGTGCCATGCACTTCACCGCTGACGAGGTTCATGGCCGGCGAGCCGATGAAGCTTGCGACGAAGGTGGTGGCCGGGCGGTGATAGACCTCCAACGGACGGCCGATCTGCTCGATCTTGCCGCCTGACAGGACGACGAGCCGGTCGGCGAGCGTCATGGCTTCCAGTTGGTCGTGGGTGACGTAGATCGACGTGGTGCCGACGCGGCGTTGCAGGCGCTTGATCTCGCCGCGCATGGAGACGCGTAGCTTCGCATCGAGATTGGACAGCGGCTCATCGAACAGGAAGGCCGACGGCTTGCGCACGATGGCACGGCCCATGGCGACACGCTGCCGCTGGCCGCCGGACAGCGCGCGGGGCTTGCGTTCCAGATAGGGCTGGAGTTCCAGCATGCGGGCGGCCTCCGCCACGCGTGCATCGATCTCCGCCTTCGGCGTGCGACGGTTCTTCAGGCCATAGGCAAGGTTTTCGTAAACCGACATGTGCGGGTAGAGCGCGTAGTTCTGGAAGACCATGGCGATATCGCGGTCGGCCGGATCAACGGCGTTGACCACGCGGTCGCCGATCGTCACGCTGCCCTCGCTGATCGTCTCCAGCCCGGCGATCATGCGCAGCAGCGTCGACTTTCCGCAGCCCGACGGGCCGACGAGCACGATGAACTCGCCGTCGGCGATGTCGATGTTGACGGCGCTGACCGCGGTCACCCCGCCATTGTAGATCTTCGATACGTCCTTGATGCCGATCGATGCCATGGGGAGGTTCCTTACTTGTCGCTTTCGGTGAGGCCCTTGATGAACCAGCGCTGGAAGATCAGCACGATCATCACGGGCGGCAGCATGGCGAGGATCGCCAGCGCAAAGGCCTCGTTGTAATCGGGGATGTTGGAGCCGACCCAGACGAGCAGGATCTGCTTGATGCCGCGCACCAGCGTGAAGAAGCGCTCATCTGTGGTCATCAGCGTCGGCCAGAGATACTGGTTCCAGCCATAGACGAACATGATGATGAAGATCGCCGCGATCATGGTGCGCGAGAGCGGCACCAGAATGTCGAAGAAGAACTTGATCGGCCCGGCGCCATCGATGCGCGCAGCCTCCAGCAGTTCCTCGGGTACCGACTTGAAGAACTGGCGGAAGAAGAAGGTGCCGGTGGCGGATGCGAGCAGCGGGACGATGAGACCGGTATAGGTGTTGGTCAGCCCAAGCTTGGTCATCACCTCGTAAGACGGCACGATGCGCACTTCGAGCGGCAGGAGCAGCGTCGTAAAAATCATCCAGAAGAACAGCGTGCCGAACTTGAAGCGGAAATAGACGATCGCATAGGCCGCCAGCATCGACAGCACGATCTTGCCCGCGGCAAAACCGATGCCAAGGATCAGCGAATTGAGGATCATGCGGGTGCCAGTGATTTCGCCGGTGAAGCCACCCTTGCGCGTCAACACGGTGTTGTAGGTCTCGGTGAAATGGTCGCCCCAGGAGAGGAAGACGCCGTTGCGGTGGATGTCGACCGCGTCGTGGGTCGAGGTCATGAAGGCGACCACGACCGGCGCCACCATGATGAAGACGCCGAGCATGAGGACGAAGTGATCGAAGAAACGGATGCGGTTCATGGCGGGCGCCCTCTCAATTGTAATGGACGCGCCGCTCGATGAAGCGGAACTGGAAGATGGTGAGCACGAAGACGACGATCATCAGGATGACGGACTGGGCCGAGGAGCCACCGAGGTCGTTGCCGCGGAAGCCGTCCATATAGACCTTGTAGACGAGCGTGATCGGGTTGTTGGCCGCCTTGTCCTTCACCATCACGTCGATGACGCCGAACGTGTCGAACAGCGAATAGGTCATGTTGATGATGAGCAGGAAGAAGGCGGTGGGGGCAAGCAGCGGCAGCGTCATCGTCCAGAAGCGGCGGACGCCGGAGCGGCAGTCGATGGCGGCGGCTTCGCGCACGGAGACGGGGATGCTCTGGAGCCCTGAGAGAATGAAAATGAAATTGTAGGGGATCTGCTTCCAGACCGACACGATGATCATGGCGATCGCGGTGTCGTTGTAGTTGAGGCCGACCTTCATGTCCCAGCCGAAGAAGCCGGCGAGCTTCACCAGCGGGCCGATATGCTGGTCGAAGAACATCATGCCCATCAAGCCGGCGACCGGCGGGGCGATGGCGTAGACCCAGATCAGCAGTGTCTTGTAGGTCGAACTTCCCTTCAGCACCGCGTCAGCCTTGACGGCGAGCAGCATGCCGATGCCCAGCGACAGGAAGGTCACCAGCACCGTGAAGACCACCGTAAAACGGGCGATTGCCTGGTACTGCACGGAGCCCAGCGCATCGGCATAGTTGGAAAGGCCCACGAAGGTGGAGCCGAAACCGAACGGGTCTTCGAGATAGAAGGACGACTGGATCGCCTGCACGGAGGGCCAGTAGAAGAACACGAAGATGATCGCCATCTGCGGCGCGATAAAGAGATAGGGCAGATAGGGCGAGGAGAATTGCACGCGCTTCATGGAGCCACCTTCATAGCGGCGTGCCGGGAGCAGGACGCCCCCGGCACGAATTTCAGCGGATGGCAGTATCAGCCGGCGGTCTTGGCAAAGCGGGCGAGCAGTTCGTTCGCTTCGGTCTCGATCGTCTTCAGGGCTTCTTCGACAGTCGTTTCACCGGCGAAGATGCGGCCGTATTCGCGTTCCATGATTTCGCGGATCTGCGGGTAGAAGCCGAGGCGGTAACCCTTCGACCAGTCGCCCGACTTCAGCATGAGCTGCTGGATGCCGACTTCGGCTGCCGGCTTCTCCTTGTAGTAGCCTTCGGACTTCGCGAGTTCATAGGCAGCCTTGGTGATGGCGACGTAGCCGGTTGCCTGGTGGTAGAACTTCTGGATTTCCGGCGAGGTCAGGAACTGGAAGAAGTCGGCCGTGCACTTGTTTTCAGCTTCCGGCTTGCCGGACATGGCGAAGAGAGCAGCGCCGCCGATGAAGGTGTTGGTGCCGGCACCCTCGATGCTGTTCCAGTAGGGCAGGAAGGTTGCCGAGAACGGCTTCTGCGCGGTCTTCTGGAGGCCGCCGAACGAACCCGAGGAGCCGATCCAGAAGGCGGCCTTGCCTTCTTCGAAGAGCTTCTGGTTGTCGTTCCAGCCGGCGCCGTAGTAGCCGAAGTAGCCTTCGTCAGCCCAGGCCTTGAGCTTGGTGAACATCATGACGAGGTTCGGGTCCGTCATGTTGATCTTGGTGTCGACGACCGAGTCGTAACCGTTGTTGTTCGTCGCGAACTGGATGTTGTGGCGCGAGAAGAAGTTTTCGGTGAACTGCCAGGTCAGCTGCGACTGGACGAGCGGCAGGTAGCCGGCTTCCTTGAGCTTCGGCGCGACAGCCTCGAACTCTTCCCAGGTCTTCGGGGCTTCGACGCCGGCTTTTTCGAGGGCTTCGGTGTTCACGTACATGATCGGGGCCGAGGAGTTGAACGGCATGCCGACGAACTTGCCATCCGGGGCGGCGTAGAAGTAGCGCACGCCCTCGATGAAGGCTTCGCGGTCGAAGGTGTAGCCGGCCTGGGTGATCAGGTCTTCAGCGGGGATGACGGCGCCCGGCGCGTTGATGATCGTCGCCGCACCGGCGTCGAACACCTGCAGGATGTTCGGCTGCTCGCCCGAACGGAAAGCCGCGATGCCCGAAGCCAGCGCTTCCTCGTAGGTGCCCTTGGAAACCGGCGTGATGGCGCAGGTCGACTGGGCGGCGTTGAACTTCTGCGCGACTTCGTTGATCACTTCGCCGTTGCGGCCGGCCATGCCGTGCCACCAGGTGATGTTGGTGGCGGCCATCGACGTCGTGGCGGAGATGGCGAGTGCGAAACCTGCGAGGGAAAGCGGCTTGAACATGGGTTGCTCCTCTTCACCGGATTTGGTGTGAGGGGTGCACTAAGGGGCGACCATGACGGGCGCGTTACGCTTTCATGTCAGTTTCGTTACATTTTCTTTTTGATCAAAACGCATCCACAAGGTGTTTTGGAAGCCGCCAGGGCCGCACCGCGACAATATCATACCGTAACGACAGGCGATGACCGTCCGGCTGGCGCGAAAGCCAGAGTTCGCTCGCCGCGCGAATGCGGTTCTGGGTCGTTCCGGTAACGGCGAAAACGGCGCTGTCGACATCGCGGCGCGCTTTCACTTCCACGCAGACGATGAGATCACCGCGCCGGGCGATGATGTCGATCTCGCCAAGCTTGGTGCGATAGCGGATGGCGCGGATGCGGTAGCCCTTGGCCATCAGATACAGTGCAGCGATGTATTCGGAAACGTGTCCGCGGCGGAAGGCCTTGAGCCGGTTCGGATCCGCCGCCCTATCCCGCATCGCCGCCCTTCAGGTCGATCAGGCGCTGGTAGAGATCCCGACGCGGCAGGCCGGTCTGGCGCGCCGCTTCCGTCGCGGCCTTGCCGGCCGACATGTCCTTGACGAGCGCCGAAAGCAGCCGGTCGACATCCGCCGCCTCGGGGGCTGCCGCCTCGCCCGGCGGGGCGATGACAAAGACGATCTCGCCCTTCACCGTGTGACCGTCACCATAAAAGACGGCGAGATCACCGAGCGGGCCGCGGCGGAATTCCTCGAATGTCTTGGTCAGTTCGCGGCAGACGCAGGCGACGCGCGCCTCGCCCAATACATCGGCCGCCGCAGCGACCGTTGCCGCAATGCGATGTGGCGATTCAAAGAACAGCAGCGTTGCCGGAACACTCGCAAGTTCGGCGAGGCGGTCGCGCTTCGCCTTGTCCTTGGTCGGCAGGAAGCCGGCGAAAAAGAAGGCGTCGTTCGGCAGGCCGGAGCCGACGAGGGCGGCAAGCGGCGCGGAGGCGCCGGGGATCGGCACCACGCGGTGGCCGGCCGCGATGGCGAGCAGCGCGAGGCGATAACCGGGGTCGGAGACGAGCGGCGTGCCGGCATCCGACACGAGCGCCACGGATTTCCCCGCTTCGAGCGCCGCGATGAGGCGGGGACCGGCCTCGTCAGCATTGTGCTCATGATAGGCATAGGGCCGGTTGACGATGCCGTAGCGGTCGAGCAGCACGCGGGTGACGCGGGTATCCTCGCAGGCAAGCACATCGGCGCCGGCCAGCGTTTCCAGCGCGCGCAGCGTGATGTCGGAGAGATTGCCGATGGGGGTGGCGACCAGATAGAGCGCCGGCTCCATCGGGCGGGCCGGGATCACGGCATTGTGCAGGCGAAAGCTTTTCGCGTTTTCGCCCGCTCCGCTCGCCACAGCCTCGTCCCGCATATCCGTCACCTTTCCGGCCGTTGAAGGGCAGCACTTTTCTCTCCTTATGGGCGAGCAGGCATGCCCTCGCAAGGTGCGACCGGTGAGTATCGCGTGTCCAGCGCCGTTAGCACTTGCAATGTTCGACCAGTTTCTGCCATTTTGCCCGTCCACATCCTTCCGGCACAACCGGAATTCCAAGGCAATGCCGCGCCGGTCTCCGGCGCACTAGCGGTCGAAAGCGGTACAGTTCATGCGCATTACTCTCGAGCGGTCCAATCTTCTGAAGTCGCTGAACCACGTTCATCGCGTGGTCGAACGGCGCAACACGATCCCGATCCTCTCGAACGTGCTGCTGCGCTCGGATGGCGCGAGCCTCGACATGAAGGCGACCGACCTCGACCTCGAGATCACGGAAGCGACGCCCGCACAGGTCGAGCAGGCCGGTGCGACCACCGTTCCGGCGCATCTCCTCTACGACATCGTCCGCAAGCTTTCCGACGGCTCGGAGGTGGCGCTGGCCACCAATGCAGACGGCTCGGCCATGACGGTGACGTCCGGCCGCTCGAAATTCTCGCTGCAATGCCTGCCGCAGTCCGACTTCCCGGACCTCACCGCCGGCAGTTTTTCGCACACGTTCCGCCTCAAGGCGACGGATCTGAAAATGCTGATCGATCGCACGCAGTTCGCGATCTCGACGGAAGAGACCCGCTATTACCTCAACGGCATCTTCATCCACACGATCGAGAGCAACGGCCAGCTCAAGCTGCGCGCCGTCGCCACCGATGGCCACCGCCTCGCGCGCGCCGATGTCGAGGCCCCGTCGGGCTCCGAGGGCATGCCGGGCATCATCATTCCGCGCAAGACGGTCGGCGAGCTCCAGAAGCTGGTCGACAATCCGGACCTCGTCGTCACCGTCGAAGTGTCGGACGCCAAGATCCGTTTCACCATCGGCTCGATCGTTCTGACCTCCAAGCTGATCGACGGTACCTTCCCGGATTACCAGCGCGTGATCCCGACCGGCAACGACAAGGAACTGAAGATCGATTGCCAGTCCTTCGCACAGGCCGTCGACCGCGTTTCCACCATTTCCTCCGAACGCGGCCGTGCCGTGAAGCTGGCGCTGGGCGAAGGCCAGCTGACGCTGACCGTCAACAACCCGGATTCGGGCAGCGCCACGGAAGAACTGGCCGTCGGCTACGACAGCGATCCGCTGGAAATCGGCTTTAACGCCAAATACCTGCTCGACATCACCTCGCAGCTCTCCGGCACGGAAGCCGTCTTCATGCTGGCCGATCCGGGTTCGCCGACGCTGGTGCGCGATCTCGCCGGCGACGACGCCCTCTACGTGCTCATGCCGATGCGCGTCTAGGCCTGCGGTCTCGACATCGGGAAACCGTTGTGGAACCCGCCGGCCATCCGGCGGGTTCTTTTTTGCGTAAGCGCCGCCGCCCGAGGAAACTTGGGGCGACGGCGCAATCAGACTTGCTTTTGACGCAAACCGCGTCACATATTTGCCCATGGCCGGACGAACTGGACGGGAATGAACCCCGCTGCCGACCTAGCGAATGCACCATGAAGGGGAATGGCATGACGTTGCGTGTGAAGGTCAAGGAACGGCTGGGCAAAAAGTTCGACGACGAAATCCGCTTCTTCAAGGGCTGGATGAGCAACACGCGGGCCGTCGGCTCGATCATTCCCACGTCCTCGATCACCGCGCGCCGCATGGCGAGCGTCGTCAACCCCAACTCCGGCCTTCCGGTGCTGGAACTCGGCCCGGGCACCGGCGTCATCACCAAGGCGATCCTCGCGACCGGCCTTGCCCCGGAAAAACTGACCTCGATCGAATTCTCGACGGACTTTTATAACCACCTCGTCGAGCGCTTCGATGGCGTGAACTTCATCAATGGCGATGCCTTCGACCTCGACAAGACGCTTGGCGCGATGCGCGATGCGACGTTCGACAGCGTTGTTTCCGCCGTGCCGCTCCTCAATTTCCCGATGCACAGGCGCGTGTCGCTGATCGAGGACCTGCTGTCGCGCATTCCCGTCGGCCGCCCGGTCGTGCAAATCTCCTACGGCCCGCTTTCCCCCGTCGTCGCCATGCCGGATCGCTACCAGATCACGCATCTCGACTTCGTCGTGCGCAACATTCCGCCGGCGCAGCTCTGGACCTACCGCCGCACCCACTGAGGCACGGCCATGTTCGCGCTCTACATCACCCATCCGCAGGTGCTGATCGACCCGGCCGTTCCCGTGCCCGACTGGGGCCTGTCAGAGCGCGGGCGCGAGCGCGCCCTGCTTGCCGCTTCATCCGACTGGTCCCGCCAGATCGGCCGTTTCGTGGCGAGCACCGAGCGCAAGGCGATCGAGACGGCGGACATCCTGGCCGCCGGCCGTCTCGCCATCGAAACCGACCATGCCATGGGCGAAAACGACCGCTCCGCCACCGGCTTCCTGCGGCCCGACGCCTTCGAGGAGGCGGCCGACTGGTTTTTCGCCCATCCGGAACAGAGTTTTCGCGGCTGGGAGCGGGCGGTGGATGCGCAGGCGCGCATCATCTCGGCCGTCGAGCGGGCATTGGCCGACCACGATCCCAAAATCCCCGTCGCCTTTGTCGGCCATGGCGGCGTCGGCACATTGCTGAAATGCCACCTCAAGGGCAAACCGATCCACAGGGATGGCGACCAGCCGGCGGGGGGCGGTAATCTTTTCGCTTTCCGGCTTGCAGACCGTGCCGTCACATGCGACTGGACGCCAATGGAGTTTTGGAAAGGGATTTGACCATGTCCGCGCGCGACCGCCTGATCGTTGGCCTCGATGTTCCAACCATCGCGGAGGCGGAAAAGGTGGTCCGGACGCTCGGCAGTACCGCCCTTTTCTACAAGATCGGCTACCAGCTGGTCTTCGCCGGCGGCCTGGAGTTCGCCCGCGACCTTGCCAAAGACGGCAAGAAAGTCTTCCTCGACATGAAGCTGCTCGACATCGACAACACGGTGGCGAAGGGCGTGGAAAACATCGTCAAGATGGGCATGTCCATGCTGACCCTGCACGCTTACCCCAAGGCCATGGCCGCCGCCGTGTCCGCTGCCAAGGGCTCCGACCTCTGTCTGCTCGGCGTGACGGTTCTCACCTCCATGGATGCCAAGGACGTCATCGACGCCGGCTACGAATATGACCCGCATACACTGGTGTTGCGCCGCGCCGAACAGGCGCGCATCGCCGGCATGGGCGGCGTCGTCTGCTCCGCCGAAGAAGCCAAGGCCGTGCGGAAGATCGTCGGTGCGGACATGGCAATCGTCACCCCCGGCATCCGCCCCGCCGGCGCGGAACTCGGCGACCAGAAGCGCGTGATGACGCCGGCCGACGCCTTGAAGGCCGGCTCCAGCCACCTCGTCGTCGCCCGCCCCATCGTGAACGCCGCCGATCCGCTTGCGGCGACCAAGGCCATCCTCGCCGAGATGGACGGCGCGCTGACGGCGTGAAATAACGGAGAGATACGGGTTACCCCCCTCATCCGGCCTTGGGCCACCTTCTCCCCGCTGGGGAGAAGGGAAACGAGACGTCTGCGATGTCCCCTTCTCCCCAGCGGGGAGAAGGGGCCGGCAGGCGGATGAGGGGGAATCCCGGCGGCGCTTTGACAACAAAAGACGGAGAGAGACATGCCGAAGGGCTACTGGATTGCACAGGTCGACGTGCGCGACCCCGAGCGCTATAAGGACTATGTCGCCGCCGCCAAGCCGGCCTTCGAGAAGTTCGGCGCAAGCTTCGTCGCCCGCGGCGGCGCCTATGCGCAGCTGGAAGGCCGCGTGCGCGCCCGCAACGTGATCATCGAATTCCCCTCCTTGCAGGCCGCCGTCGACTGTTACAACTCGCCGGAATACCAGATCGCCGCCGCCATCCGCCAGGAAGTGGCGGATGCGGAAATGGTGGTCGTCGAAGGCCTCTGATCGCCGGGCTCAAAACCTTCATAAAACCCGGCCGGAGAGACGCTTCGCCGCGCTTCACCTTGTCAGCACTTTGGGCTATGTAGGCCCTACCTACCTTTCCTACTCTCCAGGAGCAGCCACATGACCTTGTCCAACCTTCCGCCGCTCGTCACCGTCTTCGGCGGCTCGGGCTTCGTCGGGCGTCATGTGGTGCGCGCGCTGGCGCGCCGCGGCTATCGCATCCGCGTTGCCGTGCGGCGCCCGGATCTCGCCGGCTTCCTCCAGCCGATCGGCGGCGTCGGCCAGATTTCCTTCGTCCAGGCGAACCTGCGCTACCGCCAGTCGGTCGACCGCGCCGTCGAAGGCTCCGACCATGTCATCAACTGTGTCGGCGTGCTCTTCGAGAGCGGTCGCAACAGCTTTGATGCGGTTCAGGATTTTGGCGCCCGCGCAGTCGCCGAGGCTGCCCGTGCGGCCGGTGCCAAGCTGACCCACATTTCCGCGATCGGCGCCGACGAAAAGTCGCAGTCCTCCTACGCCCGCACCAAGGGCCGCGGTGAGGCCGCCGTGCTGCGCACGGTGCCGGACGCCGTCATCCTGCGCCCCTCCATCGTCTTCGGTCCAGAGGACGGCTTCTTCAACAAGTTCGCCACCATGGCCCGCTATGCGCCGGCTTTGCCGCTGATCGGCGGCGGCCACACCAAGTTCCAGCCGGTCTATGTCGCCGACGTCGCGGAAGCGGTTGCCCGTTCTGTGGATGGCACCATCGAACGCGGCCGCATCTACGAACTCGGCGGCCCGGAAGTGCTGACCTTCCGCCAGTGTCTCGAGCTGATGCTGCGCGTGGTCGACCGCAAGAAGCCGCTTGTGTCCCTGCCATTCGGCATTGCTTCGCTGATCGGCTCCATCGCCTCGCTGGTGCCGTTCATCGCGCCGCCGCTCACCTCCGATCAGGTGACGCTGCTGCGCTCGGACAATGTGGTTTCCGATGCTGCCCGCAGCGAAGGCCGCACGCTCGAAGCCATCGGCATCGAACCGATCCTCGTTGAAGCGATCCTGCCGAGCTACCTCGTGCGCTACCGCCAGCAGGGCCAGTTCACCCGCATCGACAAGACGGCCTAATAGGCGTTTTTCGGGAATCGGAACGGCCGCCGCAGGGGTATTTCCCGCGGCGGCCGCTTTGTTTTCTGAAAGCGCTTTAAGCGCTCTGTTGCACTTATGCAGCGGTTAAAAAATGCGTTGCGGCATTTACCCGAGATTCAGCATGTCGCGATATTGCTTGTCTTCGGGCCAGCGAATAAACACCGCCCCCGTCGCGTTGTACTGAATGACAGTTCTGCGGCGTATTTTCAGGACTTTGAGAGGCTTCCCGCCCATGGGCAAGGCAATTGCAATCTTCTTCGGATTTTCGGCTCTGATCATCGTGGCCGGATCCTTTGCCGCGCCCTCGACGGTCTCCGCCGGCAAGCACGGCTGCTCGCCGGCCTACGGCGTCGACCCGTGCACGACCGCATCGGTCAAGTAAGCGCCGGCCGGTCCTGAGACCGGCCGAATTGATTCTTTGTTTGACGCAATTCCGAACGGAAAACCGCTACGCACTTTTCCTGGAATTGCTTCTCAACCAAAGACCAGCAGGCCGATCAGGCCCAGCGTTCCCACAACGATTCGCCAGATCGCAAACAGCGTGAAGCCGCGGCGCGACACGAAGTCGAGCAGCTTGCGCACGACGAACAGACCAGCCACGAAGGCAGCGGCAAAGCCGACGCCGATCACCAGCAGGTCGTCCGACGAGAGTGCATCGCGGTTCTTGTAGAGATCGAGCGTGAAGGCGCCGACCATGGTCGGCATGGCGAGGAAGAACGAGAATTCCGCCGCCGAACGCTTGTCGGTGCCCATCAGCAGGGCGCCGGCGATGGTGGCACCCGAGCGGGAGGTGCCGGGAATCATCGCCAGGCACTGGCACAGGCCGATCTTAAAGGCGAGTGACGGCGGGTAGGTCATCGCATCCGTATAACGCGGCGTCAGCGGCAGCTGATCGATCACGTAGAGAATGACGCCGCCGATGATCAGCACGATACAGATGAGCATCGGCGTCTCGAACAGCACCGTCTTGATGAAATCATGCGCGATCGCGCCGATGACCGCCGCCGGCAGGAAGGCGATGAGCACGCTCAGCACGAAACGCCGGGCTTCGGGGCTCGACGGCAGCGCGAAGGCGATACGCAGCAGCTTTGCCGCATAGACGGAGAGGATCGCCAGGATGGCGCCGAGCTGGATCAGCACGGCAAAGGTATTGCCCGGTGATTTGAAGCCGAGAAAGTGCCCGGCAAGCAGGATGTGTCCGGTGGAGGACACTGGTATGAATTCGGTCAGGCCCTCGATGAGACCGAGAATGAGGGCACTGACAATCGATTGATCTGCCATGAAAGTTCCTTGAGACTGGGAAAGGAAGGCATGAAAGTGAAGCAGGCTTACGGCAAAAAGCCCGATTCGCTTGTGTTTGTACCACCAAATTTCTATAGGTTCGTCAAATCAGCCGTCGCCAAATCAGTTCCGCATGAAGCGGCAGGCCCGGCATCGCCCCTTCCGCAAGACGAGTAAAAGCAGCGTTCATGCCCACACTCTATCATCATCCGATGTCGTCCGCGTCACGCTTCGTCCGCCTGATCCTTTCGGAATACGGCTTCCAGACGGAGCTTGCCGAGGAGGCGCCGTGGGAAAACCGCCGCGATTTCCTGGCCCTCAATCCGGCCGGAACGCTGCCTGTCTATGTCGATGACAGCATGCGTGCGCTCTGTGGCGCGAGCATCATCTCCGAATATCTCGACGAGACGCACGGCGTGCTGAAGCGCGATCGCCGGCTGCTTGCGGAGGACCCCTTCCAGCGCGCGGAAATCCGCCGTCTGACGGAATGGTTCCTGCAGAAGATGGAACAGGACGTCACGCGCCCGCTGGTGCGCGAGCGCATCTTCAAGCTCCAGATGACGCCGGACCAGGGTGGCGGCGCGCCGGACAGCAAGATTCTCCGCAACTCGCGCGCCAACATCCGCCAGCATATGAAATATCTCTCCTGGCTTGCCGGCTCGCGCACCTATCTCGCCGGCGACCGCCTGAGCTATGCCGACCTCGCTGCCGCCGCCATGATCTCGGTGCTCGACTATATGGGCGAGATCAACTGGGCGGACGCGCCGCAGGCCAAGGACTGGTACCAGCGGCTGAAATCCCGCCCCTCCTTCCGCCCGCTGCTCGCAGAGCGCGTGCGCGGCGTCACGCCGGTCTCGCATTACGCGGACCTGGATTTCTGAGGACAAGACAATGTCGGGCGACGAGAGGATCCGGCGCCGCCTGACCGATTTTGTGAAGGCGGAAGCCGCGGACAAGGGGTTCGACCTCTGTCGCATCACCGGCCCCGACTCGATCCCGGAAGCGCCGCCGCGTCTCGCCGACTTCCTTGCTGCCGGCTATCACGGCACGATGGACTGGATGGCCGAGACGGAAGCCCGTCGCGCCGATCCGCGGGTGCTGTGGAGCGATGTGCGCTCCGTCGTGCTGTTCGGCATGAATTATGGCCCCGAGCACGATCCACGCGCCGTGCTCGCCATGCCCGACCGGGCGGCGATTTCCGTCTACGCACAGAACCGCGACTATCACGACATCATCAAGGGCAAGCTCAAGGAAGTGGCGACGCGTTTTGCCGCGCGTGGCGGAGCGGATGTCAAGGTCTTCGTCGATACGGCACCCGTCATGGAAAAGCCGCTCGCCGCCGCGGCAGGCCTCGGCTGGCAGGGCAAACACACCAATCTCGTCAGCCGCACGCATGGCTCCTGGCTCTTCCTCGGCAGCCTCTTCACCACGGCCGATCTCTTCCGCGACGAGCCGGAGCGCGATCATTGCGGCTCCTGCCGCGCCTGCCTGGACGCCTGCCCGACACAGGCTTTCCCGGCGCCCTACAAGCTCGATGCCCGGCGCTGCATCTCCTACCTCACCATCGAGCACAAGGGGCCGATCGAGCCGGAATTTCGGACAAAAATCGGCAACCGCATCTATGGCTGCGACGACTGCCTCGCCGCCTGCCCCTGGAACAAGTTCGCAGCCAGCGCCTCCGAAATGAAGCTCGTTGCCCGCGAAGAGCTGAAGGCGCCGGCCATTGCCGACCTTTTGATGCTCGACGATCCCGGCTTCCGCGCCCATTTCTCCGGCTCGCCCGTCAAACGCATCGGCCGCGACCGCTTCGTGCGCAACACGCTGATCGCCGCCGGCAATTCCGGCGACCGCAGCCTGATTGCGCAATGTACGCGCCTTGCCGACGACACCGCGCCCGTGGTGCGGGGCATGGCCGCATGGGCGCTTTCCCGCCTGATGACACCTTCCGAATTCCGGCAATTTGCGGCAGGAAGGGTGGAGGACGCCGACGACGACGTGCGTGCGGAATATGAGAGAGCGAAGGCAGACTGTCTATGAAACACCTCCTGATCCTCGGTGCCGGCTTTTCCGGCAAGGCCATCGGCGAAACCTTTCGGGATGCCGGCTTTTCCGTCGCCGGCACCACACGGTCCGCCGAGAAAGCCGAGGCACTTCGCGCCCTCGGCGTCGAACCGATCCTCTATGACGGCGGCGCGATCTCCGAGGCGCTGGCTGCCGACATGGCGCGCGCCACCCATCTCGTTCAGTCGATCGCTCCCGGCAAGGATGGTGATCCGCTCTTCCGCACCGAGAGCCCCGCACTCTCCACCCTGATGCCGAAGCTCGAATGGGCCGGTTATCTCTCCACCGTCGGCGTCTACGGCGACCACAAGGGTGGATGGGTGAACGAGGACACGGTGCTGAACCCGGTCTCCGCCCGCTCCGTCGAGCGGGTCGAAGCGGAAAACCATTGGCTCGCCTCCGGAGAGGCATCAGGCCTGCCCGTCGCCGTACTGCGTCTTGCCGGCATCTATGGGCCGGGGCGCAATGCGCTGCGCAACATGGAGGATGGCACGGCGCGCCGCCTCATCAAGCCGGACCAGGTGTTCAACCGCATCCGCGTCGAGGATATCGGCGGCTCGGCGCTGTTCCTTGCACAAAAGCATCTCGGCGGCGTCTGGAACATCACCGACGACGAGCCCGGCCCGCCGCAGGATGTGGTGGCGGAAGCCGCCCGCCTGATGGGCCTGCCGACGCCGCCGGACATTGCTTTCGAGACGGCGGAACTTTCTCCCATGGCCAGGTCTTTCTATGGCGAGAACAAACGCGTCTCGAACGCGAAACTGCGGGCTGCAGGCTTCGACTTCCGCTTTTCGAACTACCGCCAGTCGCTCGCAGAATTGCACGCGTCCGGGCGGTGGCGGGGCTGACGGGGCGGGGCAGGCAACGGCCCCTTTTGTTGTTTAATACAACCTGAAATTTATCTGCCCTATTTTTGCCGCCGAATTCCTGCGCAGTAATTGCTAATATTGGAAGTTTTTTCTGAAAATTTGCACGAATGCCTCATCGGCATTCCAGTTCGACAGTCGATACAGTTTAGCGACTGATTCAGAAGACCTTTTCCTGTCATCTTAACAAAGATTAAAAATCCATCGTGGGCGATGGACTGTATATCGGAACGCCGTTCGACAGAATTGTGGCGGGTTGAGGCACGCTTTTGCCACTTTTGCTTCATCATAGGGCAAGCATCAAAGGGGATTTTCACAACTCGCCGTAAGGGTCATCCTAGACATGCTGTCCAAGCTCTCCAGCCTCGCGCTCGCTTCTCTCGTCGTCACCTCCTCCACCTTCGTTGCTTTTTCTGATGCTCAAGCCGCTGGTTGCGGTCGTGCCTCGTGGTATGCGCTGCATTCGCGCACGGCCTCCGGTGAGCGGATGAATCCGAACCTGATGACGGCCGCCCATCGCAGCCTGCGCTTCGGCACCAAGGTGAAGGTCACCAACGCCAACAACGGCAAGAGCGTCGTGGTGCGCATCAACGATCGTGGCCCGTTCATCCGCGGCCGCGTGCTCGATCTTTCCAAGGCCGCCGCTTCCAACATCGGCATGATCCGCTCCGGCCACGCCAAGATCTGTTTCGAAGTCATCGGCTGATCAAACCTTGAATCTGCGCACTCCCGCTTGCCCTCGGCGCGTTCCGCCGCTACCACGACGCAAAATGGAGTAAGCGGATGCGATTGGGTGGGCGGCTCTCGGGAGCCATCGAGGTTCTGACGGATATCGAGACGCGGCGGCGTCCCGTCGCCGATGCGCTCAAGGACTGGGGCCTGTCCCATCGCTTCGCCGGGTCCGGCGACCGCGCCGCGATCGGCAATATCGTCTACGACGCGTTGCGCATGAAACTGTCGCACGCCTTCCTGATGAACGATGACAGCCCTACCGCCCTCGGCTACGCGGTGCTGCTGCGCCAGTGGGACCTCGCCCCCGAGGCACTGGCTGCGGAATTCGACGGTGATCGCTTCGCCCCGGAAACGCTTTCCGAAGAAAAGCTCGCGGCCTTCCGCACCCGCAGCCTCGATGAGGCGGCCCCGCATGTGCAGGGCGATATCCCGGAATGGATCCAGTCTGCCTTCGAGACGAATTTTGCCGATGCGTGGCTGGCCGAAGCCAAGGCGCTGGCCGGACGGCCGACGCTGGACCTCAGGGCCAACACGCTGAAGGCCGGCCGCGACAAGGTGCTGAAGGCGCTGGAACGCAACGCCGCCGTCGCCTCCCCCATCGCCCGCCAGGGTGTGCGCATTCCCGCCGGCGAAGGCCCGTCGCGCCTGCCGAACGTCACCGCCGACCTCGCCTTCCAGAAGGGCTGGTTCGAGGTGCAGGACGAGGGCTCGCAGATCGTCGCAGATCTCGTCTTCCCGCAGGATGGCGACCAGGTTCTCGACTTCTGTGCCGGCGGCGGCGGCAAGACGCTCGCCATGGCGGCCGCGATGCACAACAAGGGCCAGGTGCACGCCTACGACACCGACCGCAAGCGCCTCGCGCCGATCATCGAGCGGCTGAAGCGCGCGGGCACCCGCAACGTCCAGGTCCACGAGGACATTTCCAGCCTCTCGTCGCTCAAGGGCCGGTTCGACCGCGTGCTGGTCGACGCGCCCTGCACGGGTACCGGCACTTGGCGCCGACGCCCGGACACCAAGTGGCGCCTCACCGAGAAGAACCTCGAGGAACGCATCGTCCAGCAGCAGGAAGCGCTCGCCAATGCCAGCGCCTTCGTGCGGCCGGGCGGTTCCCTGCTCTACGTCACCTGTTCCATCCTGCCGCAGGAGAACGAGGACCAAGTGCACGGCTTCTGTGCGGCCAATCCAGATTTCGAGATCCTGCCCGTCACCGATACGTGGCAGAAGCTGTTCGGCGCGGACAAGCCGCAGCCTTGGTCGCGCGATGGAAAGACCGTCACGCTGACCCCGGCATCCACCGATACGGACGGTTTCTTCTTCTGCGCCATGGGTCGCAAGGCCTGAGGCGTTTGCGCTCTGTCAAAACGGGCAGAACAGCTTGAAATCGTTCTAAACTATACACTTTGACACCAGTTTTTATTTGGTCCATGACAATAACGCCTGAATAATCCCGAGCCCGGCGGTCTGCCGGGCCATCCGGGCAACGGCCTGCTGTCGAGCAAGCCGCGACGTCCGGTGTCGGGGGGACACGCCAAACAGGACACCAGGAGACGTCATGACCACTTCCACTCTTCGCGCGGTCGCCTTTGCGCTTGCTGCGGCGGCGTCAAGCCTCGCCATCGGCTCCGCCCATGCGGCGGCCGATCCGGCTGCGATCGTCAAGCACTATGCCGAAATCGCCCATGCCAAATTCTCCGACTCGCTCGATGCCGCCAAGGCGCTCGATGCGGCGGTCGATGCCCTCATTGCTAAGCCGAGCGACGCAACACTGAAGGCAGCGCGCGAGGCGTGGCTGAAGTCGCGCGTGCCCTATCAGCAGACGGAAGCCTATCGCTTCGGCAACCCGCTCGTCGACGACTGGGAAGGCAAGGTCAACGCCTGGCCGCTTGACGAAGGCCTGATCGACTATGTCGACCCGAGCTACGGCACGGAAAGCGACGAGAACGCGCTGTTCGTCGGCAATGTCATCGCCAACCCGAAGCTGGAGATCGCCGGCAAGACGATCGACGCGACGACGATCACGCCGGCTGTGCTGCAGGAGTTGCATGAGGCCGGCGAAGTCGAGGCGAACGTCGCCACTGGCTACCATGCCATCGAGTTCCTGCTGTGGGGCCAGGACCTGAACGGCACCGGCAAAGGCGCCGGCAACCGCCAGGCTTCCGACTACGACAAGGCCAATTGCACCAACGGCAATTGCGACCGCCGCGGCGCCTATCTGAAGGCCGCCTCCTCGCTGCTCGTCACCGATCTCGAAGAGATGGTGAAGGCCTGGGCCGCGGATGGCGACGCCACCAAGAACGTCACCGCCGATCCGAAGGCCGGCATCACCGCCATGCTGACCGGCATGGGCTCGCTCTCCTACGGCGAACTGGCCGGCGAGCGCATGAAGCTCGGCCTGTTGCTGCACGATCCGGAAGAAGAGCACGATTGCTTCTCCGACAACACGCACAACTCGCACTACTACGACGTCGTCGGCATCCAGACCGTCTATACGGGCGAATATACCCGTCCGGACGGTTCGAAGCTGACCGGCCCGTCGCTTTCGGAGCTGGTTGCGGAAAAGGACGCCGCACTCGACACCGAGATGAAGGGCAAGCTCGACGCCAGCCATGCCGCCTTCAAGGCGCTGGTCGACCGTGCGGAAGGCGGCGAAGCCTATGACCAGATGATCGGTGAAGGCAATGCGGAAGGCAACAAGGTGGTGCAGACCGCCGTCGACAGCCTGATCGACCAGACGAAGACCATCGAACGCGTCATCGGGTCGCTGGACATCGGCAAGATCGAGCTTGAAGGCTCCGACAGCCTGGATAATCCTAACGCTGTCTTCCAATGATAGAAGGCGGGCCGCCTCTCCCAAGATGGCGGCCCGATTTCACGCATGACAGAACGCCCTGCCCGTCGCCTGCTCGCGGTTTCTGCCGCGGTCTTTGTCGCGGCGGGCGTTTTTGTTATTGGCGCCCATTCCGCTGATGGCGGGCGCGACGATCTTTCGGAAAAGGACCGCAAACGCGTCGCTACCGTGACGCGGCTAACGACGGATTTCTCCGCCGCCGAACAATACGAGGCCATGTCCGGCGGGGCCGCGACCTCGCTTGCGTCGACCGACGTGAACAGTTTTTCGCATTTTTCGGACAACCTCACCTTCGCCGAGGAAGAGACGTTCAAGCTCGGCAACGCGCTGTTCCAGAAGCTCTGGGTCTCTTCGCCCTCCTCCACGCAGGCCTCGGACGGCCTGGGGCCGCTCTACAATGCACGCTCCTGCCAGACCTGCCACATCAAGGACGGCCGCGGCCATCCGCCGGAGGGGTCGGCCGAGGCAAGCTCCATGTTCCTGCGCCTGGCGCGGCCCGCGACGACGCCGGAGGAAGAGGCAGCGCTGAAGACTTTCAGCGAGATGAGCCTGCCGGACCCCGTCTACGGCCGCCAGCTTCAGGATCTCGCCGTGCCCGGCCTCAAGGCCGAAGGCCGAATGGTCATCACCTACACGGAAGAGCAGGTGACGCTTGCCGGTGGCGAGGTCGTCAGCCTGCGCCGGCCGAGTTATTCCGTTGTCGATCTCGCCTATGGCGACCTCGATGCGGCGACCACGCTCTCGCCGCGCGTTACCCAGCCCATGCTCGGCCTTGGTCTCGTCCAGGCGATCCACGCGGCGGATATCCTGGCGCTCGCCGACCCGGACGATGCGGATGAAGACGGGATCAGCGGCAAGGCCGCGATCGCCATCGACCCGAAAACCGGCAAGCAGACGCTGGGCCGGTTCGGCTGGAAGGCGCAGTCCGCCACGGTGCGCCAGCAGAGCGCCGACGCCTTCGCCTTCGACATCGGCATCTCGACACCGGAGGTGCCGCTGCACCAGGGCGACTGCATGCCCGCACAGGCCGTCTGCCTGGAGCGGCCGGACGGCGTGCAGAAACGGCTCGGCGACGTGGAAGCGCCGCCGCCGATCATGGATCTCGTAACCTTCTACGCGGAAAACCTCGCCGTGCCGGCGCGCCGCAAGGCGAGTTTTGCCGAGACGCTGGCGGGCAAGCGCGTCTTCTACGAGACGGGCTGCGTGAGCTGTCATCAACCGAAATTCGTGACCCGCCGTGACGCCGAAAACAAGGCCCATGCCTTCCAGCTCATCTGGCCCTATTCCGATTTCCTGCTGCACGACATGGGCGAAGGCCTTGCCGACGGGCAGGCGGTCGGCGTGGCGAGCGGCCGGGAGTGGCGCACGCCGCCGCTCTGGGGTATCGGCCTTACAAAAACCGTCAACGGCCATACGTTCTTCCTGCATGATGGACGCGCCCGCAACCTCACCGAGGCCATCCTCTGGCACGGCGGCGAGGCCAAGGCTGCGCGCGACCGCTTCACTGCCCTGGAAAAACAAGACCGCGACGCCCTTCTGACCTTCCTGGAGAGTCTCTGATGCTGACCCGGCGACCAACCTTCCACCGTTTCGGAACTCTCCTCGCAGCCGGCCTGCTGCTCACGGCCAGTCTGCCGGCCGCCGCGCAGGAGGGTGGCGCGCCGGTGCTGCCGGAGCTGACCGACGAGATCGTCACCGGCATCATGACGCGCGCCGTCGACGACGTCATCCGCCCCGGCTACCGCGCCTTCCAGGCCTCCGCCGGCGCACTTGCCGAGACGACCGCCGCTTTCTGCAAGGTCCCATCCGAGGATGGCCGGAAAGCGGTCGATGACGCCTTCCGCCAGGCGGTGACCGACTGGGGACACATCGAGATCGTGCGCATCGGTCCTGTCATCGAGGACAACCGCTTCGAGCGCATCCTGTTTTACCCTGACCGCAAGGGCACCGGCCTGAAACAGGTGCAGGCGCTGCTCCAGAAGCAGGACGAAGCGGATACGAAGGCCGAAACGATGGGTGGCAAGAGCGTCGCCATCCAGGGGTTTGGCGCCATCGAGTTCGCCCTCTACGGCACCGGCTCCGAAACGCTGATGAATACCCCGGACGGTTTCCGCTGCCGCTATGCCGCCGCCGTCGCCACCCATATCGAGACGACGGCCGGCCAGCTGGTCGCGGCCTGGGACGCGCCGGATGACGTGCAGCGGGACTGGAAACATCCCGGCCCGCAGAACCCGGTGTTCCGCACCGCCAAGGAAGCAATGACCGCGCTGCTCGGCATTCTCGTGCACGGCGCGGAGGCGGTGCGTGACCAGCGCATCGAAACCTTCTATCGCAATGGCGGCATCGCCCGCCCGAAATCGGCGGTGTTCTGGCGCTCCGGCAACACCTGGACATCGATCACCGCCAATATCGACGGCCTGAAAACGCTGTTCGACAAGTCCGGCATGGCGGACCTCGTCGATCCCAACGTCGCGTCGATCAACGGCAATATCGAGTTCGTGCTGAACTCGCTCCACCGCATCGCCCCGACGATCGACCCCGACATGGAGAAGGCCGTTTCCACACCGGCGGAACAGCAGAAGATCAACTTTCTTCTCGTCAACACGCGCGACCTGATCGTCAGTCTCGACGGCGGCTATGGCGGCGCCATCGGTCTCGGCTCGGGCTTCTCCTTCTCGGACGGCGATTGATGACGGCGACGGGCGGCCATAGCGCGCTTGTCGACCGGCGCGCCTTCCTGCGCATGGCGGGTGCGGCCTGGGTCGCGACGCTCAGCGCGCGCCAGGCCTTTGCGCTTACCCGCACCGATGCCGTCTTCGCTTCCGGCTACCGGGACAGAAATGGCCGTTTCGGCATCGCGGTTCTTGCCGAAGACGGCACGATCATCGACCGCACTCCCTTGCCCGCCCGAAGCCACGGCATGGCCTTTTCGCCGGCAACCGGCCACCTCGTCGCCTTCGCCCGGCGCCCAGGCACTTTTGCGCTGGTGATCGACCGCAGCGGCAAGGCGGAGCCCATAACGATCGCCGCTGCCGAGGACCGGCATTTCTTCGGCCACGGCTGCTTTTCGCCGGATGGAAGACTGCTCTATGCCAGCGAGAACGATTTCGACGCCAACCACGGCGTGATCGGCCTCTATGATGCCCACGACGGCTACCGCCGCATCGGCGAATATCCCACCTACGGCATCGGTACGCACGACCTCTCCGTCAGCGACGACGGCAGCCTGCTGATCGCCGCCAATGGCGGCATCGAGACCCACCCGGATTTCGGCCGCACCAAGCTCAACCTCGACCATATGGAGCCGTCGCTCGCGCTCATCGACGCTGCGACCGGGGCGCTGATCGAGCGCCACACGCTGCCTGAGAAACTCCGCCAGCTTTCTACCCGCCATATCGATCTCGACGACAAGGGCCGCATCTGGTTTGCCTGCCAGTACGAGGGGCCGCGCAACGACCTGCCGCCGCTCGTCGGCCATTTCGGAAAGGGCGAGGACCTGACCTTCCTCTCCCTGCCGGAGGAGACCACCATCGGGCTGGCCAACTATGTCGGCGCCATCGCCGTCAACCGGCGCGAGGGTCTTGTCGGCCTCACCTCGCCGAATGGCGGACGCTTCGTCGTGCTCGATGCAGGAACCGGCAGCGTGCTGCGCGAGGAAAGCGTCACGAACGCCGCCGGCATCGCCGCCGCGCCGCAGGGCCTCGCCGTCTCCTCCTATGACGGGCGTTTTGCCGGCCACCGCGAGGGCGTCTCCTGGGACCAGCACATTGCCGGGCTGATGCCGCGCCGCTGATTACGGCCCCTCCGCCTCTGGACGACCGTCTGTCGCGCACTACCTCCAGGCGCATGAACAACAAACCCCTCGTCTATCTGCTCTTCATCATCCTTGTCCTCGGTGGCGGTCTCCTGATCGGTGCCAACAACGTGCCGGGCGACTGGTATCAATCGCTGGCAAAACCGTCCTTCAACCCGCCGAACTGGGTGTTCGCGCCGGCCTGGAGCCTTCTCTACGTCATCATCGGCGTGGTGGGCGCCCGCACATGGCTTTCCCCGCTCCGCCGGTCGATCGCGATGCGCCTCTGGTTCGCCCAGCTCGTGTTCAATTTCGCCTGGTCGCCGGCCTTCTTCGGCCTGCAGGATCCGATGTCGGCGATGATCATCATCCTCGGCCTTCTCACCTCGGTCGCAGGCTTCATCGCGGTCTCCTGGCGGCAGGACCGGACGGCAGCCCTGCTCTTCCTGCCCTATCTCGCCTGGGTGCTCTTCGCGACGGCCCTCAATGCGGCAATTATCGCATTGAACTGAAAGACGCTTGCGATGCAGCATGGGCCGTGCAAACGTCGATCAACTCCGTTCCAGGCCGGCGCGCCGGCAGACATGTGTGCACCATGACCGATTTTCCGCCCGCCGATTTTGCCGGCCGCATCACCCGAAGCTTCGACCGGCAGCCCGCGCTGCGACTGATCGGCGCCGAGCTGACCCGCGTCGAGCACGGCACGGTGGAAATCGAGCTGCCCTTCGACGAGAAGCTGACGCAGCAGCACGGTTTTCTGCATGCCGGCATCATTTCCGCCGCCCTCGATGCCGCCTGCGGCTACGCTGCCTATTCGGTGATCGATGCGGATGCCTCGATCCTCACCATCGAGTTCAAGGTCAACCTCATGTCACCCGGACGTGGCGACCGCTTCCTGTTCCGCGGCGAGGTCACCAAGCCAGGCTCCAACATCATCGTCGCCGACGGGCGCGGTTATGCCATCTCGGACGGCCCGGCAAAGCTCATCGCCTCCATGACCGGCACCATGATGGTGGTGCGCGGCCGCGAGGACGTCGCCGAATGAGCGTCGTCCTGAAGACGGTCGGCGCGCACCGCATCCTCTATGTCATGGCGGCGGACGCCGAATACGGGCCGCACCTCAAGGCCCGCATCACGCCGTTCATGACGGGCGTCGGCCCGGTCGAGGCCGCGGTACAGCTGACGCTGGCGCTTTGCCACCTCGAAGCCGAGGCCCAGCTGCCTGATTTCGTCGTCTCGCTCGGCTCCGCCGGCTCCGCCACACTGGAGCAGACCGGCGTCTATCAGGCGACCGCCGTCTCCTATCGCGACATGGACGCCTCGGCGCTCGGCTTCACCAAGGGCGCCACGCCCTTCCTCGACCTACCCGTGGAAGTAATACTTCCCGTCCGCATTCCCGGCATCCCCGAAGCCCGCCTTTCGACCGGCGCCAACATCGTCTCCGGTCCCGCCTACAGGGGCATCGACGCCGACATGGTGGAGATGGAAACCTACGCCGAACTGCGCGCCTGCCAGGCCTTCGGTGTGCGCCTCATCGGCCTGCGCGGCATTTCCGACGGCAAGACCGAACTCACCCATATCGGCGACTGGACGGAATACCTTGGTGTCATCGACGAGAAGCTCGCCGCCGCCGTCGACCGGCTGGAAGCGGCCGTTCTCGACGGCACCATCGTGTTGAAGGGCTGAAAATCCGGCCTTCCCCCGTTGCGCGGCGCGCGGTTTTTCATTAAAGGCTCGCCATGACCCAGACAGCCACTCCCGACAGCGTTCTCATCATCGATTTCGGCAGCCAGGTGACCCAGCTCATCGGGCGACGCGTGCGTGAAGCAGGCGTCTATTGCGAGATCATCCCCTTCCAGTCGGCGGAAGAAGCCTTCCACCGCATGCAGCCGAAGGCGATCATCTTCTCCGGCGGCCCCGCCTCGGTTCTCGACCAGGGCAGCCCCCGCGCACCGCAGGTGGTCTTCGATTCGGGTCTGCCGATCCTCGGCATCTGCTATGGCCAGCAGACACTCAGCCTGCAGCTCGGCGGCAATGTCGAAGGCGGCCATGCCCGCGAATTCGGCCGCGCTGACGTGGAAATCCTGAAGGACAGCCCGCTCTTCGACGGTTTCTGGGAAGTCGGCAAGAAATACCCCGTCTGGATGAGCCACGGCGACCGCGTCACCGAGGCACCCGAGGGCTTCGAAATCATCGGCACTTCGGAAAACGCGCCATTCGCGATCTGCGTCAACGAGGCGAAGCGCTACTACACCACCATGTTCCACCCGGAAGTGGTGCACACGCCGGATGGCGCAAAGCTGCTGTCGAACTTCGTGCACAAGATCGCCGGCATCAAGGGCGACTGGTCGATGTCGGCCTACCGCGCCCGCGCCGTGGAAGCGATCCGCGAACAGGTCGGCGACAAGCGGGTCATCTGCGCGCTGTCGGGCGGCGTCGACAGTTCCGTTGCGGCCCTCCTCATTCATGAGGCGGTCGGCGCGCAGCTCACCTGCATCCTCGTCGACCACGGCCTGATGCGCAAGAACGAGGCGGCCGACGTCGTCGCCATGTTCCGCGAGCACTACAACCTGCACCTCATCCATGTGGATGCCGTCGACCGCTTCGTCGGCGAGCTGGAGGGCGTTTCCGACCCGGAAACCAAGCGCAAGATCATCGGCCGCCTGTTCATCGAAGTGTTCGAAGAGGAAGCCAAGAAGCTCGGCGGCGCGGAATTCCTCGCCCAGGGCACGCTCTATCCGGATGTCATCGAAAGCGTCTCGTTCACCGGCGGCCCCTCGGTCACCATCAAGTCGCACCACAATGTCGGCGGCCTGCCTGACCGCATGAACATGAAGCTGGTCGAGCCGCTGCGCGAACTCTTCAAGGACGAAGTGCGCGTGCTCGGCCGCGAACTCGGCCTGCCGGACAGCTTCATCGGCCGCCACCCCTTCCCCGGTCCTGGCCTCGCCATCCGCTGCCCGGGCGGCATCACCCGCGACAAGCTGGAAATCCTCCGCGACGCCGACGCCATCTATCTCGACGAGATCCGCAAGGCCGGCCTCTACGACAAAATCTGGCAGGCTTTTGCCGTGCTGCTCCCCGTCCAGACCGTCGGTGTCATGGGCGACGGACGCACCTACGAATTCGTCTGCGCGCTGCGCGCCGTCACCTCCGTCGACGGCATGACCGCCGATTTCTACCACTACGACATGAACTTCCTCGGCCGCGCCGCCACCCGCATCATCAACGAAGTCCGCGGCATCAACCGCGTCGTTTATGACGTGACCAGCAAACCACCGGGCACGATCGAGTGGGAATGACGGGCCGCTTCCCGGGCATCCCTCAGAGCGAATAGACAGAAACAGGGTCCCGGTGCCACGCGCCGGGACTTTTTCTTTGCCTGCGCGCCGTAATCCAGATGGGGTGCGGCAAAACCCGTCTTGTCTAAAAATTTCGGCGGCCATGTCACATCGCGCACTGCTGCCTCGTCATGGCCATGTGTGAACGAAAAGGAGAGTGGAATGTCACCGCGCATGACCGACTATTTCAAACGTGCAGAGCCGGCCTTCAAGGCGATGTTTTCCCTGGAAGCGGCAATAAAGGCGAGCCCGCTCGATGCGACGCTCGTGCACCTGGTCAAAATACGCGCCTCCCAGATCAACGGCTGCGCCTATTGCATCCACATGCATGTGGGAGAGGCGCTGAAGGACGGCGAGGAAGCGATGCGCCTGCACCTGCTTGCCGGCTGGCGCGACTCGTCATTCTACTCGCCGCGCGAGCGAGCCGCCTGGCCTGGACCGAAGCCCTGACGCTGGTGGCTGAAACGCATGCCCCCGATGCGGACTGGGCAGCCGTCGAGGCCGCCTTCACGCCCGACGAGCAGGCCTGGCTGACCGTCGCCATCGGCGCGATCAATGTCTGGAACCGCGTGCAGGTCGGGTTCCGCGCGCAACATCCGACCGAGCAGCGCCATGCCGCTTGACCCCTCCACGGATGTCTTCGAGATGCAGCGGCCCCGGCTGCTGCGTCTCGCCTATCGAATGCTGGGATCGCATTCGGAGGCGGAGGACATCGTACAGGAGGCCTGGCTGCGCTGGCACCGCAGCGACCGCGAGGCGGTGGCCGAGCCCGCCGCCTGGCTGACCCGCATCGTCTCGCGCCTCTGCCTCGACGCCATGAAATCCGCCCGCTCCCGCCGGGAGACCTATCCCGGCACTTGGCTGCCCGAACCGCTGATCGAGCCGGCGGATGACGAGCTGCGGGCCGACAACATCACGCTCACCCTGATGGTGGCGCTGGAGCGCCTTTCGCCCCTGGAGCGCGCGGCATTTCTGCTGCACGACGTCTTCAACCAGCCGATGGATGAAGTGGCGGCCACGCTACAAAGAAGCCCGGCCGCAACCCGGCAACTGGCCGCCCGGGCGCGGGCGCATGTGCAGATCGACCGGCCGCGCTACGAGATCGCACGGGAGGACGGCGAGGCGCTTGTCCGCGCCTTCTTCGAGGCCTGCCGCCTGGGCGATGCGTCAGCGCTCGGTTCCATGCTCGCCGCCGATGTGGCGCTCCGCTCGGACGGCGGCGGCAAGGTGCTGGCCTTTCCGAACGCGATCCATGGTGCCGACCGTCTGGTGCGCCTCTATCTCGGGCTTGCGCGCAAGCTGGGGCCGCGCATGGAGTTCATCGGCCATGCCGTCATCGATGGTCTGCCGGGCTTTCTCAGCCGTACCGACGGCTACTTGCAGACCACGGCCGTGGAAATCGTGCAAGGCCGCATCACGGCAATCTATATTACGCGCAATCCGGACAAGCTGGCCGGCCTGATCAGCCCGGCACTGCCCGGACCACCGCAAGCCCACTAAAACCCGAACGACGACTGCGCCGGTTCCGGCGGCGTGAAGGAAATGCCTTCGAGAGCCAGCATCTTCAGCTTGGAGGAGGCGCCGCCGGGCGCGGAGAAGCCGCCGACCTTGCCGCCGGCGGCCAGCACACGGTGGCAGGGGATGATGAGGGCGACGGGGTTTTTCGCCATGGCCTGGCCGACCTCGCGGGCCATTTCCGGACCGGCACCGAGATCGCGGGCGAGCGTGCCGTAGGTCGTCGTCTCGCCCCAGTGCACGCGGCGCGCCGCATCGTAGATCGCGCGAAAAAAGTCGCTCTGGCCGGCAAGGTCGAGCGGTACCTCGGAAAAATCCGCGGGCTCGCCGGCAAAATAGCGTCTGACGCCTTCAATGGCCTCGGCAACCGCAGGCGACGGCTCGGCGGCTTCCGCCTCCGGCAGGTGGCGCAGCAGCAGGCGGCGCGTCGTCGCCGCATCGTCGCCTGGCAGCTGGAAGCGCAAAACGCCCGCCGCCGTCCAGGCGATGCCGCAGGGGCCGCCGTCGGTGTCGAAGATCCGATAATAGGTTTTGCCGGTCATGGTTCGGCTCCTTCCCGTTTCATCGAAAGATCGGGCTTTGCCCGGCCGCTTTCAACCCGTTTCTTGCCGGGGCTTGCGCCAGAGGCCGCCAATTCGCATAAACCGTCGCAAAAACGTGTCAGCGAGGAAACGACGTGGAGACTTCGGAGATCATCATCAGCGGCGATACGGCGGGCATCGAATGGCGCGTGCCCGTCTTCCGCTTCAAGGGCCGCGACGCCAAGGCACCGTCCACCTATCTCCAGGCGGCGCTGCATGCCAACGAGCTGCCGGGCACCGCCCTCCTGCACTTCCTGCTGGAAAGGCTGCGCAAGGCGGATGCGGAGGGCGCGATCCTTGGCGACACCACCGTCATCCCGCAGGCGAACCCGATCGGCCTTGCGCAATCGCATTTCGGCGAGATGCAGGGCCGGTTCGATCTCGGCTCGCGCACCAATTTCAACCGCGACTTCCCGCTGGTCGCCCTTTCCGAGCGTGAAACGCTTCTGAAAGATCTCGATCGCCGCAGCGCCGCCGACCGACTGAAGCGCAGGCTGCTGCACACCGCGCTTGAAGCCGATCTGGTGATCGACCTGCACTGCGACGACGAATCCCTGCAATATGCCTATATCGACGACGCCTTCTGGCCGGAGGCGGCCGATCTCGCTGGCGCGCTCGACATGCAGGCCGTATTCCTCTCGGACGGCGAAAGCACCGCCTTCGAGGAGGCCGTCGGCCACGCTTTCAAGCATCAGGGCGGCGAGAAGCTCAAATCCGTACCGGGCCGCCTTGCGGTCACCGTCGAGCTGCGCGGCCGGCGCGATGTCTATCCGGACATGGCGAAGCGCGATGCGGACGGCCTGTGGGCCTTCCTTGCCGGTCGCGGCGTCGTGGCAGACCCGGCACATGTGGCCAAGCCCTACACCGGCCCGGCGCTGCCACTCGACAATATCGAGATGGTGCGCGCGCCCGAGCCCGGCACGATCCTCTTCCACCGCAATATCGGTGAACAGGTCAAGGCCGGCGATCTTCTGGCGACACTGATCACGCGGCCCGGCGCAGCCGATGGCACGCTGGAGGTCAAGGCCGGGCATGACGGCCTGATCGCCACCCGCAGCTCCGCCCGCTATGCGCGGCGCGGCGACGACCTGATGAAGATCGCCTGCTATGAGGCGACGCGCAAGGACCGCAAGCCGGGTACGCTGGAGGACTGAACATCCTCCGGTAGAGAATTTTGCTGGGGCATGCACTTGGCCCTCGCCTTCGGCTCGTCCGGCGCAATATATAGGGGCGGCAGCATCGACTGCCGCACTTTGGATGATCCGCACGCATCATGTTTGAAACGCTTTCCGCCTATTGGCCGCATATCCTCGTCGCCCTGTCGATCATCCTCGGCGTGCCGGCGGCCATTCATGCGACCATGACGAAGGAAGAGGTGCGCGCGGCCATCGGCTGGGTCGGCGTGATCATGCTCTCGCCGGTCGTCGGTCCGCTGATCTATGCCATCGGCGGGGTGAACCGCATCCGCCGCAAGACGCTCAACCTCAGCCGTGAGGGACTGCTCGCTGCCGGCTGGCATCACATGGCCGAGTACGACGTCTCCAACGCGCACATGCAGGTGGCCTATGGCGGGGCGCTTGCCGCGATGCAGCGCCTCGGCGACACGGTCGGGCGCTGCAAGCTCACCTCGGGCAACCGCATTGCGGTGCTGTCGACCGGCGACGAGGCCTATGCCGCGATGCTCGCTGCCATCGACGCCGCCGAACACTCCATCCTGCTCGAAACCTATATTTTCGACCGCGACAAGGCCGGCGAGCGCTTCGTGCGCGCGCTGTCGGCGGCGGTCGCGCGCGGTGTCGAGGTGCGCGTGCTGATCGATGCGGTCGGCGCGCGCTACTCCATCCCCTCGATCGTCTCGGAATTGCAGCGGGCGAACGTGCCGACGGATGTCTTCAACGGCAATATCGTCATGGGCCTGCGCCTGCCCTATGCGAACCTGCGCACCCACCGCAAGATCCTCATCGTCGATGGCAGCATCGCCTTCACCGGCGGGCTCAACATCCGCGCCGGTTTCTGCACGGAATTTTCCGGCGAGGCGGCGGCGCTCGACACGCATTTTCGCATCACCGGTCCCATTGTCAGCGACCTCTTCCGCATTGCCTACGAGGACTGGCGTTTTTCCGGTGGCGACGAGCTTTCCCACGAAGCCTGGCAGATCGCGCCGCCGCCGGATGCGCCGGGCGACGGCATGCTCGCCCGTATCGTGCCCTCCGGGCCGGACAAGAGCCTGGAGACCAATCACCGCGTGCTGATGGGCGCCGTTTCCGTCGCCAAGAAGCACATCCACATCATGTCGCCCTATTTCCTGCCGGACCGCGAGCTGATCAGCGCTATCGTCACGGCGGCGCGGCGCGGTGTGGAGATCGACATCGTCGTGCCGTCGGCCAACAACCTGAAGCTCGTCGATCTCGCGATGACCGCACAGTTCGACCAGATGCTGAAACACGGCTGCCGCATCTGGCGCGCCTCCGGTGCCTTCAACCATTCCAAGCTGACCGTCGTCGACGGCGTCTGGTCCTATGTCGGCTCGTCGAACATCGATCCGCGCTCGCTGCGGCTGAATTTCGAGGTGGATATCGAGGTGGTGGATGCGGATTTCGCCGATCTCATCGGCCGCCGCATCGGTGCCGCGCTTTCGGAGGCGGTGGAGGTGAAGCTCGACGAGCTCCGGGCCCGCCCCTTTGCGCAGCGCCTCGTGGAGCGCGTCACATGGCTTGGCTCACCGTATCTGTGAGCCTGAGCGAGCGTTCCCAGACAACTTTCAGATCGATATGCGCCTTGATCGGCAGGTGATCGGAGGCGACACGGGCGAGCGGAGAATCATGCACCTCGACCGAGGTGACGAGATCGTGCGGATGGCCGAGCGCCCGGTCGAGCGCCAGCACCGGAAACCGTGACGGAAAGCTCGGCACTGCGCCGGAGGCCGGATCGAAGGTCGGCTGAAGGCGGGAGAGCGACGAGCGCCGACCGACGCGCCATTCGTTGAGATCGCCGACGAGCAGCGTCGGCATCTGCTCCTCTTCGGCGACCGACGCAAGGATCGCCATGGCTTGTTGCTCGCGCGAGCGCTTCAACAACCCGAAATGCGCGGCAACGAGGCGGAGTTTCCCGACCGGCAGATCGAGCGTCACGACCAGCGCGCCGCGCGGCTCCACGCCCGGCAGCTTCAACTGCCGCACGGCGCCGACCGCACCCTTGCGGATCATGATCATGTTGCCGTGCCAGCCATGGCCGGTGGAGGAGAGCGAGGTGATAGGCACCGGCACGAGGCCGCAGTCGCGCTCCAGGATTTCGAGGTTGAGCAGTCCCGAGCGTTCGCCGAAGCGTTTGTCCGCCTCCTGGATGGCGATGATGTCCGCGTCGATCTCGGCGATCACGCTTGCCGTGCGTTCCGGATCGAAACGCCGGTCGACGCCGATGCATTTGTGCACGTTGTAGGACGCGATCACGGTATCGCCCGGGCGATTGGCTTCCGGCGGCCGGTGGCCGCGGCGGTTGCGGATGGCCGACAGCAGCGCGGCCGACATGACCTTGTCGTTCGACTTTCTGTCCACGAGCCCTTCCTTGGTGACGCAGTCCATCATATGGGCGCTTTCCCTCCATCGGCAACCTCCGTGGGCCGAGAAAGGTTTCGCGCCAGGCGTCAGGGAAGTGCGCTCACCTGCATCTTCGGGCTGTCGAGCAGGATGGTCGAGCGCAGCGTCTTGATCTCGCTGATGCGCTCGAACTCGCTCCACAGCAGCCGACGGTAGTCGGCAACATCCTTTACCGCGATCTTCAGCAGGAAATCGAAATCGCCGGCGACCGTGTGGCATTCCACCACCTCCGGCATGCGCCGCACGAGATCGATGAAGCGCTCGCCGACCTTCGGCGCCGTGCGCTCCAGCGTCACCTCCAGGAAAGCCTGGAAACCGATGCCGGCTGCACGCGGATCGACGATCACGGTATGGCGGATCACGCCGCTCGCCTCCAGACGCGCCAGCCGGCGCGACAGCGGTGCCGGGGACAGGCCAACCTTCTCCGCGAGCTGGTTGTTGGAGAGCCCGGCATCCTCGACGAGCAGGCGGATGATGCGCCGGTCCGTCTGGTCCAGCACGACCTCGTCACCCGCCATTTTGTCCATATTCGTCCCTCACGCAAAAACCTGCATAAATCTAGCGGGTAGCGGCAAGAATACAAAAGCTTCTTGCGCCCTTCCCGCAATATCATGGTCGATTTTGCGGAGGCTTTGTCCTACACCCCTTTGACACCCCACACGCACAGGAAACCGGCCATGTTCGACGCCCTCACCCGCCAGCCCGATGATCCGTTGCTTGCCCTGATCGGCCTTTTCCGGGCCGACGAGCGGGCCGGCAAGGTCGACCTCGGCGTCGGCGTCTATCGCGACGAGACGGGTGCGACCCCGATCTTCCGCGCCGTGAAGGAGGCCGAACGCCGCCTCGTCGAAACGCAGCCGACCAAGGCCTATATCGGCCCGGAAGGCGACGCGCTCTTCCTTGAACGCCTCTGGGCGCTGACGACGGGCGAGGCAGGCCGCGGCCGCGCCACCGCAGCCCTCCAGACGCCGGGCGGCTCCGGGGCCCTGCGCCTTGCCGCCGACCTGATGGCCCGCATGGGCACCAAGGGCGTCTGGCTCGGCCTGCCGAGCTGGCCGAACCATGCCAGCATCTTCAAGGCTGCCGGTCTCGACGTGATCACCTACCCGTTCTTCGACATTCCCTCCCAGGCCGTGCAATTCGACCGCATGATGGAGGCGCTGTCGGGCGCTGCCGCCGGTGATGCCGTGCTGCTGCATGCCAGCTGCCATAACCCGACCGGCGCGAACCTTTCCGCCGACCAGTGGCGCGCCGTCTCCGACCTTATCGCCGCGCGTGGCCTGCTGCCGCTCGTCGATATCGCCTATCAGGGCTATGGCCGCGGCCTCGACGAGGATGCCGCCGGTCTGCGCACGCTGCTTGCCGCTGTTCCCGAAGCACTGGTCGCCGTCTCCTGCTCGAAATCCTTCGGCCTCTACCGCGAGCGCACCGGCGCGATCTATGCCGCCTGCAGCAACCCCGAGACCGCGCTTTCCGTGCGCACCAACCTCGCTGCGCTCGCCCGCACCAGCTATTCCATGCCGCCGGACCACGGTGCCGCCATCGTCAGCATGATCCTCGGCGACGAGGCGTTGAAAGCCGACTGGATGGAGGAAATCGAAACCATGCGGCTGCGCATCACCTCGATCCGCGAGCGGCTGGCCGCCGGCCTGTCCCGCCGCTGGCAGGTGCTGACGGCCGTGCGCGAGCAGGAGGGCATGTTCTCGCTTTTGCCGCTCGAAGAAGCGGACGTGCTGAAACTACGTGCCGAGCACGCCATCTACATGCCGACCTCCGGCCGGATCAACATTGCCGGTCTCAAGTCGGCGGAAGTCGATGCCGTCATCGAGAAATTCCTGAGCCTCTGAGGTCGCCATGTCGGTCGAGATCGCAACGCCCGAGCGTCATTCCGCCTACGAGGATGCCATCGCCATCGTCGTCGGCACGCTGTTCATGGCGCTCGGCGTGGTGATCTACACCAAGGCGGTGCTGCTTGCCGGCAGCACCGCAGGCCTGGCACTCCTTGTGCAATATGCGACCGGCATAAGCTTCTGGTGGCTGTTCTTCGCCATCAACCTGCCCTTCTACATCCTCGCCGTCAAAAAGCTCGGCTGGGCCTTCACGCTGCGCACCTTTGCCGCCGTCACGCTTGTATCGATCTTTACCCGGCTAACATCGGAACTTGTTTCCTTCGCCCATCTCGACCCGCTCTACGCGGCCGTCATGGGCGGAGCACTGTCCGGTGCCGGCCTGCTCATCCTCTTCCGCCACCGCACCGGGCTCGGCGGCATCAACGTGCTGGCGATCTACCTTCAGGACCGTTTCGGTATCCGCGCCGGCTATTTCCAGCTCATCGTGGATCTTGCCATCCTCGCTGCCGCGTTCTTCGTCATTCCGCTCGATCGCCTCGCCCTTTCCGTTCTGGCCGCCGTCGTCGTCAACATGACGCTCGCGATCAATCACCGCCCCGGGCGTTATCTCGGGGTGACGTGACGGCCTCGTCGCTCTAAGAAAGCGCGACTGACACAATCGGGAGAGACGCGTGACCGTCACGATCTACGGCATCAAGAACTGCGACACGATGAAGAAGGCGCGGACCTGGCTCGACGCCAAGGGCGTGGTCTATGACTTCCACGACTACAAGGCCGAAGGCATCGACGACGCGAGCCTCAAGCGCTGGGTGGACGCACTTGGCTGGGAAACCGTGCTGAACCGCGCCGGCACCACGTTCCGCGCGCTTCCCGATGCCGACAAGCAGGACCTCGATGCAAAGAAGGCAATCGCCCTGATGCGCGCGCAGCCCTCGATGATCAAGCGCCCGATCCTCGACCGCGATGGCCAGCTTACCGCCGGTTTCAAGCCGGATATCTACGAAACGCTGTTCTGAGCCTCAGGGCCAGGCGGCATAGGACGTCTCCTCGCGCACCTGGCGGCTGACGAGGCCCGCCCGGCGGGCGCGCGGCGACACGCCGGCAAGCCGCTTGAAGAACCGGCTGAAATAGGCGACATCGCGAAAACCGAGGGCTTCCGCCACCTCGGCGATCTGCAGGCTCGATCCGTCGAGCAGCATTTCCGCCTCCATCATCAGCCGGGTATGGATCAGTTCCATCGGCGAGCGGCCCGTCGCGCGCCGCACCGCTGTGTTGAGCCGGTCCGGCGTGACACCCAGAACGTTGGCATAGTCAGCCAGCGACCATTGTTCGCGCATGTGCAGCTCCACCAGGTGCAGGAAGCTGCGCACCGTGGCGCGCGGCGAAGGTTTCGGCTTTTCCGTCGACGGGTTGGCGCGGCGCCAGATGGCAATCAGCAGCAACGCCAGGTGATGACGCACCACCTCCTGCATGCCCGCCGCGTTCTCGCGCAGTTCCGCCTCGATCGTCTCCACCGTCTGCAACATTTTTCTGGCATCGGGGAGCGCCAGCCGGGCGCCGAGGATCGGCCGGGCGACGGCATCGCGCACCTCGGCAAAAATGGCGCCCGTCGGCATGGCGGGACCGAGCGCCAGTTCCGGGATGGCCAATGCTGCCCCCTCCGCCCCCGCATCGAAGGTCACGGAGCCCCGCGCGCCGGCCGGCGCCCAGACGAGCGAGGGACCGGAAAGGCCGAGATCGGTGCCGCCGAGCGACACACGCCCGCTTCCCGACAGCAGCAGGAAGACACGGTTGCGGCCGCCGCGAAACGTCCAGCCGGATTGGGAAAGGGCGCCGCGGAAAAGCCGCGCCTCCGTCGGCAGGGGCGGCGCATTGGCGAGAGGGCGATGCTGCGGTGCAAGACTGTCCTGGAACGGCATGGCCAAAACTCCTTACCCGTGAAAAGTACAAGTATCTCTTGTAAAAGTCTATTCCGCAAACCCTTGCCGGCGGCTAACCTTCCATTTGTCAGGAAGCGGCAGAAGGCCCGGAGGAGAACGGGGCCGCTGCCCGCGTGACGCGCCGCCTGCCGGAAGAGCAGGCCTTTTGGGAGGAATCGACAATGAAATCTGTTCAACGCAGGCATGTCCTGCGCGTGATGGCGGCTGCCTCGATCTTGCTGGCCGCAGGCGCTGCACCGGGCGCTTTCGCCCAGGACCGCACATCCGTGAAGATCGGTTACGCCATTTCCAAGACCGGCCCCAATGCCGGCGGCGCCGGCATCACGACGCTGCCGAACTACCAGCTCTGGGTGAAGGACGTGAACGACGCCGGCGGGCTCGAACTGCCGGATGGCAAGAAGCTGCCGATCGAGGTAATCGAATATGACGATCGCTCCGCCTCCGAGGAACTGGTGCGTGCCGTCGAGCGCCTCGCCACGCAGGACGAGGCGGACTTTATCCTCGCGCCCTGGGGCACGGGCTTCAACCTCGCTGCCGCCCCCCTCTTCGACCGCTACGGTTATCCGCAGCTTGCCGTCTCCTCCGTCACCGACAAGGCGCCGGATTTCGTCAAGCGCTGGACGAAGAGTTTCTGGATGCTCGGCGGCGGCCATGACTATGCCGGCGCGCTCGCCGGCATCATCAAGAAGGCGGCCGCCGACGGCACGCTCAACAACAAGGTCGCCATGGTCTCGGTCGCCGATGGTTTCGGCATCGACCTCGTGACCGCCGCCCGCCCGGCCTTCGAGGCGGCCGGCATCGAGGTGGTCTATGACAAGACCTACCCGATCGGCACCTCCGACTTCACGCCGATGATCAACGAGGCGAAGGCGAGCGGCGCCGACAGTTTCGTCGCCTTCTCCTACCCGCCGGACACCTTCGCGCTGACCCAGCAGAGCCAGGTCGCGGACTTCAATCCCAAACTGCTCTATCTCGGCGTCGGCACCGGCTTCCCCATCTACGGCAAGAACAATGGCGACAATGCCACCGGCATCATGAGCCTCGGCGGCATCGACCCGGCCAATGCGGAGAATGCCGCCTATCGCAAGCGTCATGAAGAGGTGACAGGACAAGGTCCGGATTACTGGGGCAGCGTCATCACCTACGCCTCGCTGCAGATGCTGCAGGAGGCGATCAAGCGCAAGGGCCTCGACCGAGAGGCCGTGTCGGCGGAACTGTCGACCGGCACGTTCCAGACCGTGCTCGGCGAGACGAAGATGGAGAACAACCAGCTTCGTACCCTCTGGTGGACCGGCCAGTGGCAGAACGGCCAGTTCGTCGGCATCGCGCCCGTGGACCGCGCCGGTGCCAGCCCGCCGATCCTGCCACGGCAGGCCTGGAAGAAGTAGCGGCACCGTTGTTGCGGAAGCTTGGGAAGCGGGCATCGGCGGACCGGCCCATCCCTTCCTTCCATGCGAACCGGATAGGCGAGATTGCCCCTCACCCTAAACCTCTCCCCGCAAGCGGGGAGAAGGTGGCCGGCAGGGCGGATGAAGGGCATTCTGTCAGAAATTAAAAGCCCGGCGGCTCGCCCGGCCCAAATGTAAGGAGTGGCCATGCTCGTCACGGCCGTGTTGTCCGGGCTCGTGCTCGGCGGAACCTACGCACTGCTCGCCATGGGGCTGACGCTTCAATACGGCATCGCGCGCATCATGAACCTTGCCTATGGCGAGACGATCATCGCGGCGGCGTTCCTCGCCTATGTGCTGTTTAGCGGCTCTAGCATCAACCCGGTGCTCGGCCTTCTCGTCGCCGTCCCGCTCGGCTTCGCCTTCGGCTATCTCGTCTATGGCCTGATGATGCGCCCGCTGGTGCGCCGGGCCAGAAACCGCGAGACCCTCGAGATCGATTCCATCCTCGCCACCTTCGGCCTGCTGTTCGTCCTGCAGGGTGTCATGCTGGTGCTCTTCGGCAGCAACTATACGAGCTACAGCTATCTCAATGTCGGCGTGAACGTGCTCGGCACCAATATCGCCGCCAACCGCCTGCTCGCCTTCCTTCTCGCCATCGTGCTCGGCGGCGGCCTCTATCTGCTTTTGACCCGCACCCTCTGGGGCACTGCCTTGCGCGCCGTTGCCGTGTCGCCCACCTCCGCGCCGCTCGTCGGCATCGACGTCGACCGCGCGGCCCGCTTCGCCTTCGCGATCGGCGGGGCGCTCGCCGCCGCCGGCGGCGTCGTCATCTCCATGTACCAGACATTCACCGCGACGGCCGGCGTCGTCTTCACCATGAAGGCGCTGATCGTCGTCATCATGGGCGGCGTCGGCAACGTCCTGGGCGCTTTGCTCTCCGGCCTCATCCTCGGTCTCGTGGAAACCTTCGTCGCCACCTATGTCGATCCCGGCCTGACGCTTGCCGCCACCTACCTGATCTTCCTCGCCATCCTGCTCTGGCGCCCGGCGGGCCTGTTCGGGAGGGCTGCGCGATGACCGTCCGTACCCTCCTCGGCCTTGGTGTCGCCGGCCTCGCCCTCGCGGCGCTCGCAGCCCTGCCCTTCTTCGCTGGCCCCTATGCCGTGACGCTGATGATCGGCATGACGGGCTATGTGGTGCTCGCCACCGCCTGGGGCCTGTTTTCCGGCCCGACGCGGTATGTCTCGCTCGCCACCGTCGCCTTCTTCGGCATCGGCGCCTATACGGTGGGCGTGCTCAGCGAGACCCTGCCCTACCCGCTTGTCCTTCTCGTCGCCGCCCTGATCGGCCTTGCGGTGGCGCTCGTCGTCGGGCTCTCGACGCTTAGGCTCGCCGGCGTCTATTTCGTCATCTTCACCTTCGGTCTTGCAGAACTCATCCGCCAGGTCGTCACCTGGTACGAGGTCAACGTGACCGGCACGCTCGGCCGCTACATCTTCCTGCCCGTGACGCCCGAAGGCATCTACTGGCAATTGCTGGCGCTTGCCGCCGCCACCTTCCTCATCTCCTGGGGAATCGGCCGGACCCGCTGGGGCCTTGCCCTGAAGGTCATCGGCGACGACGAGGTGGTGGCCAGCCATTGCGGCATCGACATCACCAGACTGAAGCTCGCGCTCTTCGCCACCAGCGCCGTCATTATCACCCTCGTGGGCGCGATCCAGGCACCGCGCTGGACCTATATCGAGCCGAGCATCGTCTTCAACCCGACCATCTCGTTCCTGACGCTGATCATGGCGCTGCTTGGTGGCGCGGACCGCCTCTGGGGGCCGCTGCTCGGCGCCATCCCGCTTTTCCTGCTCTTCGAGTGGCTGTCGGCCAATTTCCCGAACCACTATCCGATCATCCTCGGCCTCGTCTTCATCGCCATCGTCTTCCTGCTGCCGAAGGGCGTTCTGGCCGCCATCGAAGGCCGGACGAGAAAGGCAGGCGGGCAATGAGCGAACTCCTGGCGCTCACCGGCCTCACCAAGCGCTTCGGCGGTCTCACCGCCGTCAACGCCGTCTCCTTCTCGCTGGAACGCGGCGAGGTCGTCGGCCTGCTCGGGCCGAACGGGTCCGGCAAGACGACCGTGCTCAACATGATCTCCGGCCTCCTGCCGCCGACCGGCGGGCGGATCGCGCTCAACGGCGACGCGATCTCCGGGCTTGGCCCGAACCGCATCGCGAAAAAGGGGGTAGCCCGCACCTTCCAGCTCGTCCGCGCCCTGCCCTCGCTGACGGTGGCGGAAAACGTCATCGCAGCACTTGCCTTCGGCCGACAGCGGCTGTGGGGTGCAGCCGCCCGCGATGCGGCGCTCCACCACCTTTCCGCCGTCGGCCTCGCCGGGCGGGCCGATCGGCCGGCCGGCTCTCTCACCTATATCGACCAGAAGCGCATGGAGCTTGCCCGGGCGCTCGCCGCCGAGCCGGAACTGCTGCTGCTCGACGAATGGCTCGCCGGCCTCAACCCGACGGAACTCAAGACCGGCATCGACCTCATCCTGTCGCTGAAGGATCGCGGCATCACCGTGCTGCTCGTCGAGCATGTGATGGATGCCATCCGCGCGCTCTGCGGCCGCTCGATCGTCATGAACGCCGGCCGCAAGATCGCCGATGGCCCGACGGCGGAGACGCTGAAGGACCCGGAGGTGGTGCGGGCCTATCTCGGAGACGGCCATGTTTGAGATCCGCGACCTCTCCCTGCACTACGGCCAGCACCTCGCGCTCGACCAGATTGCCGTCACGGTCGGCAAGGGCGAAACGGTCGTCATCCTCGGCGCGAACGGGGCGGGCAAATCCTCGCTCCTCAAGGCGGCAGCAGGCCTCGTCAAGCCCGATCCCGGCGCCGGCATCCGCTTTGTCGGCACCGACATCGTCAACCGGCCCGCCCATCTCGTGCTCGAAGCGGGCATCGCGCTGGTGCCGGAAGGCCGCGGCGTCTTCGGCGACCTGACGGTGGAAGAAAACCTCGCGCTCGGTGCCTATGCCAGGCGTGCCCGTGCGCACGGCAAGGCAAGCCGCGACCTCGTCTATGCGCTCTTTCCCAAGCTTGCCGACCGGCGAAAGCAATTCGTCAACACCATGTCGGGCGGCGAGCAGCAGATGGTGGCGATCGGCCGGGCCTTGATGTCGAAGCCCGATCTCCTCATGCTCGACGAGCCTAGCCTCGGCCTTGCCCCCGTCGTGGTCGGCGAGCTTTTCGCAGCCCTCGGCCGCGTGCGCGAAAGCGGGCTGGCCCTCCTCATCGTCGAGCAGAACGTGAAACTGAGCCTTTCCCTCGCCGACCGCGGCTACCTCATGGAGGCCGGGCGCATTGTGGGCGAAAACACCGCAACAGCGCTGATGAACGACGACGCAGTGAAGCGTGCGTTCCTCGGCGCAACCGTCTGAATTTTGAGCAGGGAGCCAAACATGTCTGTCCTTGGACTGAAGATCAACAACCTCGACCAGGCGGCCTCCGACGGGCGCACCTTCTCCCGCATCAACCCGATTTCCGGCGAGGTCGCGTCCGAAGTCGCCGCCGCCTCGCTGGACGATGCGCGCCAGGCCGTCAACGCCGCGGCCAAGGCCTTCCCCGCCTGGGCGGCGACCGGCCCCGGCCAGCGGCGCAGGCTGCTCAACGCCGCTGCCGACAAGCTGCAGGCGAAGACGCCGGATTTCGTCGCCGCCATGGCCGCGGAGACGGGCGCCACGGCCGGCTGGGCAATGTTCAATGTCGGCCTTGCCGCCGACATGCTGCGCGAGGCGGCATCGCTGACCACGCAGATCACCGGCGAGATCATCCCTTCCAACCGCCCCGGTTCGCTGGCCATGGGCCTGCGCCAGCCGGCCGGCGTGGTGCTGTCGATGGCGCCGTGGAATGCGCCGGTCATCCTCGGCGTGCGCTCGCTCGCCACCCCACTTGCCTGCGGCAACACGGTCGTCATGAAGACCTCGGAAATCTGCCCGCGCACACACCGGCTGATCGTCGATGCGCTGCATGACGCGGGCCTGCCGGAGGGCGTGCTCAACGCCGTCTCCAACGCGCCGGAGGATGCCGCCGCCATCGTCGAGACGATGATCGCCCATCCCGCCGTGCGCCGTGTCAACTTTACCGGCTCCACCCGCGTCGGCCGCATCATCGCCGAGACGGCCGGGCGCTATCTCAAGCCCGCCCTGCTCGAACTCGGCGGCAAGGCGCCCTTCGTCGTGCTGGACGATGCCGATATCGACGCCGCCGTCGCGGCGGCCGCCTTCGGCGCCTACATGAACCAGGGCCAGATCTGCATGTCGACCGAGCGCATCGTCGTCGATGAGACAATCGCCGACCGCTTCGTCGAGGCACTGGCGGAAAAGGCAAAAACCCTCGTCGCCGTTGATCCGCGCGAGGGCAACACGCCGCTCGGCTCGGTGGTCGATGCGCACGCGGCGCAACGCCTCGAGCAACTCATCCGCGATGCGGTCGGCAAGGGTGCGGTGCTTGCCGCCGGCGGCAGCGTCCGAGGCACCATCGTCGATGCCACCCTGCTCGATCGCGTGACGCCAGCCATGCGCATCTATGGCGAGGAAAGCTTCGGCCCCGTCGTCAGCGTCATTCGTGTCGGCTCGATCGACGAGGCGGTTCGCGTCGCCAACGACACGGAATACGGCCTCTCGGCCGCCGTCTTCGGCCGGGATGTCAACCGCGCCATGCAGGTCGCCCGGCGCATCGAATCCGGCATCTGCCACATCAACGGCCCGACCGTGCATGACGAAGCGCAGATGCCCTTCGGCGGCGTCAAGGAATCCGGCTATGGACGCTTCGGCGGCAAGGCCGGCATTGCCGAATTCACCGAATTGCGCTGGATTACCGTGCAGGACGGCCCGATCCATTACCCGATCTGAGCCATGGCGCTTCTTCACAAAAAGACCTGCATCATCACGGGCGGCGCCGGCAGTATCGGCCTCGCCACCGCCCGGCTCTTCCTCGCCGAGGGCGCCAATGTCGTGCTCGTCGACCAGGACCGTGCCGGCCTGGAACGCGCCGCGGCCACCCTGCCGCAGGACCGGGTAGCGCTTGCCGTGGCGGATGTCACGGACGCGGCCTCCACCAGGACCTATGTCGACCTTGCCGTTGCCCGGTTCGGCGGCATCGACGTGCTGTTTTCCAATGCCGGCATCTTCGGCATCGTGGCGCCCATCGCCGACTATCCGCTCGAACTCTTCGACAAGGTGCAGGCCGTGCATGTCCGTGGCGCGTTTCTTGCCGCCCAGTGCGCCGTCCCCCACATGCGAAGCGGCGGCAGCATCGTCATCACGTCCAGCGTGGCGGCGACGCGCGGCGATGCGGGCGTCTATGCCTATATCACCGCCAAGCACGCCCAGACCGGCCTGATGCGCTGCCTTGCCAAGGAACTCGCGCCGCGCGGCATCCGCGTCAACACCGTCAATCCCGGCCCCGTTGACAACGGTTTCCAGCTTGCCGTGGAACAGGGCCTGGGAGCCGCGATCGGCGCGGATGGAACGGAGTTCTTCAACAGGCTCATCCCCATGGACCGCCATGCCAGCCCCGACGAAGTCGCCCGCGCGGTGCTCTACCTCGCCTCCGATCAGGCGAGTTTCGTCACCGGCACGATGCTGATGGTCGACGGCGGCATGAGCATCTAGGACACGAAACCTTGTCATTGGAAAAATATATGCTACATTCTTTCCAGTGAAAGGATTTCGACCATGCAACGCAACCCCATTCCACAGACCAATGCAGAAGGCTCGGTGCTCACCAAGGCGGCTGTCGGTGCGGCGGATCGGCTGGGGCTGACCGCGCGCATCCTCTCCGGCGTCATCGGCGTTTCGGAGGCGACGGTGTCGCGGCTGAAGCGGCAGGATGTGCTGCTGGAGCGCGGTACGAAACCCTTCGAACTCGCCGTGCTGCTGGTGCGCCTCTTCCGCTCGCTCGACGCCATTACCGGCGGCGACGAGACCGTCGCCCGCGCCTGGATGACGGCAGAGAACACCGCGCTCGGCGCGCGCCCCGTCGACCGTATCGTCTCCATTTCAGGCCTCATCGATGTCCTTGCCTACCTGGACGCCCGCCGCGCTCTCGTCTGAGGCGCGGCCCTTTGCGGGCCACGTCTGGCGGTTCGTCGAGGCACAGCACCGCGTCTCGACGCTGAAACTCGTCGATACGCTGGACGAGCAGGCACTGCTGGAAGACATTCTGGAGGAGAGCAAGCCGGTGCTGCCGCCGGAATGTGCCGGCCTCGACTATCTGCTCGCCACACCCTTCCGCTACGGCGCGGTCTATCCGCACGGCTCGCGCTTCCGCCGCGCCGGGCGCACGCTCGGTGTCTACTATGCCGCCCTGTCGGTGGAGACGGCGCTCGCCGAAATGGCCTTTTACCGGCTGCTGTTCTTCGCCGAATCGCCCGCAACGCCGCTGCCGGGCAATGCCGCCGACTACACCGCCTTCTCCGTCGCCATTCGCACGGACGCGGCAATCGACCTGACCGTCCCGCCACTCGACCGCGACCTCACCCTCTGGACGCACCCGACCGATTACGCCGCCTGTCAGTCATTGGCCGATGGCGCAAGGACGGCGGATGTCTCCGCCATCCTCTACCGCTCGGTGCGTGACCCGGGTGCCGGCACGAACATGGCGCTGTTGACCGCGACGGCCTTTGCCGCCCCCAAACCGGTGGAGCGCCAGACCTGGCGCATCCGGCTGTCGGCGCTCGGCGTGCAGGCTTTGTGCGACCACCCGCCGCGCCGCATCGGCTTTTCCCGTGAGGATTTTCGCGCCGATCCGCGCATCCTCTCACGCGGATAAAGCAGCTTCGGCGAAAAAGTCCTCCGGGCCGTCCACCTCGACAAGCCGCCGCTTCTCGATCACCCAGAAGCGGTTTGCCACCGCCCGCACGAAGGCACGGTCGTGCGAGACGAAGAGGCAGCTTGCCTCGCTTCCCGTCAGTTCCCGTTCCAGCGCTTCCTGCCCCTCGATGTCGAGATGGTTGGTCGGCTCGTCGAGCAGGTAGAAATTCGGGTTGGTGAGCCGCAGCACCAGCATGCCGAGCCGCGCCTTCTGCCCGCCGGAGAGCTGCCCCACGGGTCGCGCCTGCATCTCGATCGACAGGCCGGCGCCCGCCAGCAGGCTGCGCGCCCGCTGGTCGCCCACGTCGAAGCGGTGGATGATCGTGCCGTGCGGCGTCTCCGTGTCGGAGAGATCGGAAAGCGCCTGGTCGCCATAGCCGAGCACCAGCGATGGCGTCGCCTTGATGCCCTGAAGGCTTGCCCCCGCCGCCTCGATCGCCCGACGCAACTGGCCGACCAGCCGTGTCTTGCCGGCGCCGTTCAGCCCGAGCAGCACGATGCGGTCGCCCTGGCAGATGAATTTCTGGCCCGTGCGGAAGAGAGGCGTGCCATCCGGCGTTTCGACCGCCGCATCCTCCAGCGTCAGCAGCACCTTGGCATGGGTGCCGCGGTTGACGAGACGGATCGCACCGGCGGAACGCTCCAGATGGGCCGGCTTTGCCCCATCCTCGATCTTCTCCGCCCGCTGCTTCAGCTGCTTGGTCTTCACCACCAGCAGGTCGCTGCCGGAATTGATGCCGATATTGTTGAGCTTTGCCGCCTGCTGGCGAAGCTGCTGCGCCGTCTTCATGTCGCGCTCGTAGCGCCGCCCCTCGGCCGCATCCATCTCGTCCAGCGCCGCCCGGGCCTCGGAATAGGGCAGAGCAAACAGCGGCGACCGCTCGGGACGCAGGAACAGCGTGCGGTTGGTCACGGCATCGAGGAAGGCGCGGTCATGGCTGGAGATGATGACCGGCATGTCGCGCGGCAGCGTCGCGAGCCAGGTCTCCAGCAGGGCGATCTTCGAGAGGTCGAGATGGTTCGTCGGCTCGTCGAGCAGCAGCAGGTCCGGTTCGCCGACGCGCACGCGGGCAACAAGGGCGATGCGCTGCCAGCCGCCGCTCAAGGCATCGAGCCGGCGCTCCCGCAGCGCTTCCGGCACCTCCAGCTCCTCCAGCGTCACATCGGCGCGCCAGCCCTCGCTCTCCTGCTGCTCGGGCGAAAGCGCGCCCAGCACGGCGTCGCGGAAGGTGAGCGTTTCGAGCCCGGCAGGCAGGTTCTGCTCCATATGACCGACGGTGAGGCCGCGCGCGCGGGTAATCTCGCCGGTCGTCGGCTCGAACTCGCCGGTGATGCATTTCAGCAGGGTCGACTTGCCACGCCCGTTGGCAGCAACGAGACCGATCCGGTCGCCGGCAGCGACGGAGAGGCTGAGATTGGCAAAGAGGGTGGTGGACAGCGTGACGCCGAGCGCGCGGATATTGAGAAGCGACATGGGAATTCTCTGGTCTTTCAGGACCCCCGCGGCGCGGCATCAGCCGTCAGTCACGCGAAAAGGCCCGATGAAATCTGATGCGGCAGCACACCTGAAGGCACGTCAGCGCATCGCCGGGAAGGGCAGACCAGAAGAAAGCGTTCGTTCCGATCAGCCCTGCAAACGCATTTGCAGGGCAAAATCAGGGCCATGCGTACGATGTGGCAGGAAGTCGGTCTTCACGCGCAGCCCCTCTCTTTCGTGTTGCGAACGAGACAACGGGTACCATCGGGCGGCGGCATTTGCAACCGGGCCGGTTATCACCACGTCAAAAGGCCCGGATGCAGGGGACATCCGGGCTTTTGGGGAGGTCAGCGACGATACGGCTTATTTGCAGACCTTGATCCGCTTGATGACGACATTGCCATAGTAGTCGTAGGCCTTGACCTTCTTGATGAAGCAGTACGGCTCGTAGCCGTAGCTGTAATAGCCGGCCTGCGAGGGAGCGGCGAAGGACACGGCGGCGACGAGGGCAACGGTGGCGGAAACGATGAACTTGCGCATGGGGTCTCTCCTGATCTCTGGTTGGGGATGAGCCTCTCTCATCCAGTGATCAGACTTTCCCACATTGCCCCGCAACGCGCTGTTCCGCATGGAACACGCGAAAAACTATCGGAACAGCCGCTCCACATAGTCCCGCCCGAGCCCGACCTTCTCGTAGTGGTCGCGACAGAGCGCGATGTAGTTGTGCACGTCGAAGAAACCGTCCGGCTCGCCCCTCTCGTCGAGCCAGATCAGCGGCCCCGTCACCTGGAAGAACACCTTCATCGGCTGCTCATGCTCATAGGCGACGAGCGTGTGGCCCTCGCCCGGCGTCTCGTAGACGAAATCGCCGGCCGTTGCCGTCCAGTCGTGCTCCAGGTAACCCCACTTGCCGGAGATCGTGTAGGCGAAGACCTCGTGCGGATGGTAGTGGCGGTTCACCAGCCCGGCCTTCTTGGCCATCAGGATGTCGCACCACTTGTTTTGCGTCGGCGAAATCCACAGCGGGCGCGACGAGACGGTTTCGGTGAAGGGCACGTAATAGCGCTCGTCTTCGGTCGGCGCGTTCTGCAGGTAGACTTCCGGCAGGGCATCCGGCTGAAACACCTTGTCGATCGGCTTCAGGTCCTTCCAGAATTCATGGGTCGCCAGTTCGGGCATGGTTTCCTCCTTGCATGGGTCTGGTTCAGGCGCGGACCTGCACGTCGATGAGCGCCAGCGTCCGTTTCGTCTCGATATGCTCGAGCGCCTCCGCAATGGCGCCGGCCAGCGCCGCACCGTCGGTCACGCGGCGGGCATAGGCCCGGCTTGCCTCCGCGACCTTGACGAAATCCGGCACCGGCGACAGTGCGGTCAGCGGCATGCGGTTGGTCTTTGCCGCATAGCCGTCCGGATAGAGGCCCAGCACCGACTGGCGCACCGCCCCCCATTCCGCATTGTTGACGATGAGGACGAGGATCGGCAGGTCGAGGGCTTCGGCAATCTGGTGGCAGGCGACGGGATTGGCGAACATGTAGGAACCGTCGCCCATGGTGGCGACGACGAGCCGGTCGCGCCGCGCGAGCTGCATGCCGAGCGCTGCCGGAAAACACCAGCCGAGTCCGCCGGAATGCGGCTCCTGATACCAGGCCTGGTGATGGGCGAGTGTCATCGGCGCCATGGGGCAGCCGAGTTCCGACAGCACCGTCGCATCCCGCCCGGCCAAAGCCTCCGACAGTGTCAGCGAGACAAAATCCTTCGTCATCGGTGTGCCGTTGCCGCGCCGTGCCGTTTCAAGCACGCCGGCACGAGCCGCCCGATTGCGCGCCGCGACCTCCCGGGCGTTCCGCTCGGCCTTCGCCCGATGGATGGGCAGCAGCAGATCCATCGCCGCCTTCAACGCGAGAAGGCCCGCATCGACATCGCAGGCAAGTGTTACGTCCGAGCGGAAATAGCGCACCGGCTGGCGCTGGTAGAGCGGGTCCTGCGCGAGCTGGATGACCTTGCAACCGGGTTTGAGCGGATGTGCATCCGGCGACCAGGGCGCGAGCGCGTCGAGCACCAGAACCACATCCGCCTTGTCGAGCAGCGGCTTGGGATCGGCCTGCGCCGCCATCGGATGGTCCGTCGCGATAGCAAGCTGCACCGCCCAGTACTGGCAGACCGGAATGCCCCACGCCTCGGCAAGTGCTGCCAGCGCGGCAAACCCTTCGGCCGAGCCCGCACCGCGCTGCGCAAAGATCACCGGGTTTTCCGCTTCCGCCAGCAGCCGCGCCGCTGTCTCGATGTCCTTCGGTGACGGCACGAAGATTGCCGGCGCCATCGTGGCCGGCGCGTCCAGCCCCTCCGTCGGGCAAGGCTGGCACAGCACCTCGCGCGGCAGGCTCATATAGACCGGCCCGCGCGGCGTGGAGCAGGCGATGGCATAGGCGCGATCGACCATCTGCGGGATATGCTCGGGTACGCGCAATTCGTCGTCCCACTTGCAGGCCTCTCGCACCAGCGCCGCCTGGTCGCGCATTTCCTGTCCCCAGCCGATCGGCACGGTGCGCGACCCCTTGCGCCCGCGTTCGGTGACGGGCGTGCGGCCGGAGAAGAGCAGGACCGGGATATGCTCCATGGCGGCGTTGATCGCGCCGATCGCGCAATTGGCAAGGCCGACATTGGTGTGCGCCATCACCGCCTGGGCGCGGCCGGTCGCCAGATAATAGCCGTGCGCCATGCCCATGGCCGCCCCCTCGTGCGGCATGACGAGCGCCTGCGGCAGCGCGATACCCTTGGCTTCGGCCTCGGCAAGCCCTTCGATGATCGGCGGAAAATCCGTGCCGGAATTGGCAAAGATATAGTCGACCCCGACGGCCTTCAGCCGGGCGAGCAGCGCGCCGCCCGCCGTCATCACCGGCGTTGCGGCGGGATCGCTTTCGTGCCTGCCCATCGGAACCTCCCCTTCGTCCGGACCCGTCGTCGCGTCCGGTCTCCTCAAACCGGGACGCGACTGTCAGGCCGCACTCTGACAGGCGAGGCAGCGATGTAAAATGAAATGCCGGCTCCGTTTCATAACGAAAGCCATATGAATCCCATCAGTGCAGGCCACCGACGCCGAGCAGGGTTTCGACCGTATGCGCATCGGCGGACAGCGCCTGCGGCGTGCCCGTCCAGGCGATCCGGCCGCGCTCGAGGATGATCACCTCGTCGGCGAAATCAAGCGCGCTCTGGATGCGCTGTTCGACGAGCAGGATGGTCATTTCGCCCGAGGCGGCGAGCGTGCCGAAGGCAGCCATCAGTTCCTCGCAGATGACCGGCGCGAGGCCCTCCAGCGGTTCGTCGAGCAGCAGCACGGAGGGCTGGCCGAGAATGGTGCGCGCCGTCGTCAGCATCTGCTGCTCGCCGCCGGACAGTTGCGAGCCGAGGTTCTTCCGCCGCTCCTTGAGGCGGGGAAACATCGCATAGGCTTCCTCGATCGCCGAGCGCGGCCGGGCCTTCAGGCCGACAAAGAGGTTTTCCTCGACGGTCAGCGTCGGGAAGACGTCGCGCGATTGCGGCACGTAGCCCAGCCCTTTCAGCGCACGCGACGAACTGTCGATACCCTCGATCGGCTGGCCGCCGAGGCGGATTTCGCCGCCGTAGCGCTTGGTTTGGCCGGCGAGCGTGGCAAAGAGCGTCGATTTTCCCATGCCGTTGCGACCGAGTACCGCGAGCCTTCGGCCGGCGCCGGCGGAGAAGGAAATATCCTCCAGCACCCGCGTCGGGCCGTAGCCGGCGGACAGGCCTGAAATTTCAAGCGACGCTGCGGGCATCGGCATAGCTCCCGAGATAGGCCTGGCGGACGCGGGCGTCCTTGGTGACGGCGTCCGGCGACCCGTCGAAAATGATCTCGCCCGCCGCCAGCACGATGACGCGCTTGGCGAAGCGGAAGACGAGATCCATGTCGTGTTCGATCATCAGCACGGCAAGATCGGCCGGCAGGTCGGCGATCGCCTGCTCGATGCGCGCCGTATCGCTCTGCGGCACGCCGGCGGCGGGCTCGTCGAGCAACAGCACCTTCGGCTTCAGGGCGAGCGCCAGCGCCAGTTCCAGCAGGCGCTGCTGGCCATAGGCGATTTCGCTGACGCGGTGGCGGGCGAGATGCGCTATGCCGAGTTTGGCCAGCAAGGCATGCGCTTCGTCCATGACGTCCGGCATCGCGCGATGGCTTGCAAACATGTGTCCCGAACGGCCTTCGCGCTGCAGGATGGCGAGCGCTACATGTTCCTCCGGCGTCATCTCGGAAAACAGCCGCGTCACCTGGAAGGAACGCACGAGGCCGCGACGCACGCGCTCGGTCGGGCCGAGCCGCGTCACGTCCTGACCGCCGAGCATAACGCTTCCGGAATTCGGCAGGATGTTGCCGGTGACGAGGTTGACGAAGGTCGTCTTGCCGGCACCATTCGGGCCGATCAGCGCAACGCGGTCGCCCGGCGCCATCGAGAGCGAAACGTCGTTGGTGACGGCGAGACCGCCGAACATCTTTTTCAGGTTGCGGACGTCGAAGATCGCACTCATCGGCCCTTCCTCCCGCGGCGTTCGAGATAGGCGGCGAACGAACCGTAAAGGCCTTTCGGCGCGAACAGCACGACGGCGATCAGGAGCGCGCCGACGATGGTGAGCCAGTGGAAGGGATTTGCCGCCGAGACGACATCCTCGAACCACATGAAGACGACGGTGCCGATCAGGGCGCCGTACAGCGAGCCGGTGCCGCCGAGCACGAGCATGACGAGCGCCTCCGCCGACAGGGTGAAGGACAGGCTGTCGAGGCCGACGACCTGGGTCGAGATGGCATTGAGCGCGCCGCCTGCCCCGGCGACGGCGCCGGAGATCGCGTACATCCGGATCACCGTGCCGTGCACCGAACCACCCATGGCGCGCACGCGCACCGGATCCTGCCGGATGCCGCGACACAGCATGCCGAAGGGCGAGCGCACGATCTGGCGCAGGATGACGAAGGCGACGACGAGCAGCACGATGCCGAAGACATAGGCCGTGCGGCCCCAGAGATCGAACTGCCAGAGGCCGAAGACGGCGTCCGGCATGATGCCGGCAAGCCCATCGCTGCCACCGGTCCAGCCGGAGGCCTTGTTGGCGGCCTCATGGGCGAGGTGAACGATGGCGATGGACAGCACGAGCTGCGGCAGGCCATGGGCGCGAAGCACGACGGCGCCGGACAGGAGGCCGGCAAGCGCGCCCGCGAGGATGCCGACGGCGAGCATGGCGATCGGGTCGGTGATGCCGAAATGCGCCGCCGCGATGCCCGCGCCATAAGCTCCCGCGCCGAACAGCGCCGCATGGCCAAGGGTCGCGACACCGCAATAGCCAGTGACGAGATCGAGCGAGAGCACCAGCAGCGCGATCGCGATGATGCGGGTAAGCAGCGCGAGATTGTTCGGGAAGAGGACATAACCCACGACGGCCAGGGCGAGGATGACAAGCACGCCGATGGCGTCGCGCGTCAGGCGTGCGCGGCGGTCACCCGCGGCGGAGAGCGTGTCGGAATTCGTCAGCAGCGCCATCACTTAGCCCTTCCGGCAAGGCCGCGCGGGAAAAGCCAGACGATGGCGATGACCGCAAGATAGAAGAAGAATTCCCCGAATTCCGGCATGAGATAACGCCCCGTCGTGTCGATGGCGCCGAGCAGCAGGCAGGCGGCAAGCGCGCCGGGAATGGATCCCGCCCCGCCGACCGAGACGACGACGAGGAAGGTCACCATGTAGCGCAGCGCATAATAGGGCTCGATCGGTAGCAGCTCGGCGCCGACCACGCCGCCGAAGGCGGCAAGGCCGACGGCGACGGCGAAGCTCACGGCATAGACGACCTCGGTCTTCACGCCGAGCGCTGCCGCCATCGCCGCATTGTCGACGCTGGCGCGCAGCTTCACACCGAAGGCGGTGCGCTCGATGAAATACCAGAGGCCGACGGCAACGGCGGCCCCGCAACCGATGACGAAGAGCCGGTGGGCCGAGACGGTGCGGAAGCCGAGGCTGACGGGTTCGCGCAGCATTTCCGGCGTCGGAATGGTCTTCAGCGTCGGGCCGAAGACGTAATTGGCGATGCCGATGATGCAGAAGGTAATGCCGATGGTCATCAGCACCTGCGTCAGCTCCGGCTGGCCGTAGATGCGGCGATAGAGCAGGCGCTCGATGGGAATGGCGATGAGGATCGTGCCGGCGACCGCGAGCATGACGGCAACGGCATAGGCAAGGCCAAGATCACGTGCCGCATAGGAGGCGATGTAGCCGCCGATCATCGCGAAGGCGCCATGCGCCAGATTGACCACCCGCATCAGCCCCATCGTCACCGAAAGGCCGATGGAGATGACGAAGAGCACCATGCCATAGGCAAGGGCATCGACCCCGATGCTGAAGACCGTTTGCATGTTCCTGTCCTGCTTGTCGCCGGGATGTCGGCGGTCACTCGTCGGAGGCCGGTGGATCCTCGGGTCAAGCCCGAGGATGACGAAAGAAGCGAGGGCAACGTACCACAGCGACGACGACGCTTGCCGCGCCGCCTGATGGACGGGAAGCGCTTCCCTGCCCTCCGTCATCCTCGGGCTTGACCCGAGGATCCACCCGCCAGGCACGTCGCCGGGGTAGTCCGGCTATTTCGCAGCCGCCAGACCCGGATCGCCCTGCTTCTCGAAGGTCTGGATTTCCTTGTTGTAGTAGGTCCCGTCCTCTGCCTTCGCCACCTCGCGCAGATAGATGTTCTGCGTGATATGGCGGCTTTCGGGATCGATGGTCACCGGCCCGCGCGGGCTTTCCCAGGACAGGCCCTTTACAGCTTCGACGGCCTTGGCCGCATCCTGCTCGCCGCCCGTCGCCTCGATCATCTTGTAGATGACATGCATGCCGTCATAGGCGCCGACCGAGGGAAACGACAGTTCCGCGGGGTTGCCGATCGCCTTGGCGGCGGCCTCCACGAATTTCTTGTTTTCCGCCGAGTCATGCGAGACGGCATAGTGGAAGGTGGTCTGGAGGCCGAGTGCGGCCTCGCCGAGCGCCGGCAGGTCGGATTCCTGCGTCAGGTCGCCGGGCGCGAAGAACTTGACGCCGGCATCCTTCAGACCGTTCTCGTTGAAGGCCTTCACGAAACCAAGCGTCGTCGGGCCGGACGGCAGGAAGGCGAAGATGCCTTCGGCACCCGAATCCTTGATGCGCTGCATGATCGGCGAGAAGTCATTGGTCTGGAGCGGGATGCGGATCGCCTCGACGACGGCACCGCCGGCTTTCTCGAAGCCGGCCTTGAAGGCGGCTTCCGCGTCGACACCCGGGCCGTAGTCGCTGACGACGGAAATCACCTTCTTCGTGCCGCCGTCGAAGGCGACCTTGGCGATCGGCGTCGAGGTCTGCCAGGTGGTAAACGAGGTGCGCACCACATAGGGGCTCTTCGTGACGATGGCCGAGGTCGCGGCGTTCATCACCACCATCGGCACATTCGCCTGCTCGAGCAGCGGCGTGGCGGCCATGGCATCCGGCGTAAAGTAGAAGCCGGCTAAGTACTGCACGCCTTCCTTGACCACCAGCTCCTGCGACAGGGCCTTCGACTGCGCCGGATCGGCGGTCGGGATGTCGCGGTAGATGATCTCGATCGTGTCGTCGCCAACGGTCGCGCCGTTCAGCGCCATATAGGCATCGATGCCCGCCTTGAAATTCTTGCCCTGCAGCGCGAAGGGACCGGAGAACGGCCCGACCACCCCGACCTTGATCGTATCGGCATTGGCGACACCGCCCAGAAGTGCAGCCGTCAGCGCGGCGATTGCAATCGTCTTCATGTTTTCCTCCCAGAAAAGCCGGCCTCCCGCCAACACGCGGTCCAGTCCCAGAATGGCTTTTTGTCAGATTGCCAGATGAAACGGTGATGTAAAATGAAAAAATCGGCCATTTTCATAACTCATAAATTATGAAAATGCGTTAGGCCGCGCCAAACCGGCGAATGGAAGAAAGAAGCGTGGCGGCAAGGCGAAGCGATGCGCCGCAAGCCACCACCATCTGCGGCAGGATCAGCCATTCCAGCGTCCAGGCTGCACCGGAGCGTTCCTGCTCGTGCACCATCGCCTGGGCCAGCCCGCCGAGTTGGGCGGCATTGAAGCGGGCAAGCGTGACAAGCCCTTCGGCGGCGACCGGGTTCTGCTTGTGCGGCATGGCAGACGAACCACCGCCGCCGGCAAGCGCGATCTCGTCACCACGATCCGCCATCAGCGCAATGTCCTGGCCGATCTTGCCGAGACTGCCGGTGATGGCCGCCAGCAATGCGGCAAGCGCGCCGATCCGGTCGCGCTGGCTGTGCCACTGGGGAGCATCGGCAAGGCCAAGCTCGCCCGCCAGCGCGGCGCGCACCGCCGGCGCCTTTTCGCCGAGTTTCTCCAGCGTGCCGGCGGCACCGCCGAACTGGATGGCGAGGCCCGTCTGGGCGAAGGCCGTCAAATGGTCGGCATGGCGCTGCAAGGGCGCGCACCAGGAGGTGATGCGGTCAGCCACGGTGATCGGGATCGCCGCCTGCATGCGCGTGCGTCCCATCAGCGTGCGTTCGCCGAACGTGACTGCAAGTCCGTCGAGGATATCGGCGAGCGCAGCCAGCCGCGTTTCGAAAATCGGCACCACCCGCGCAAGGCGCAGCATCAGGCCGCTGTCGATGACATCCTGGCTGGTCGCGCCGAAATGCATATGCCTGCCATGCGGCTCGCCGACGGCGACGCGTAGCTGGCGCACGAGATCCGGCACCACGACGCCGTCGCGCGCCGTGGCGTCCCGCAGGCTCGCCACATCCGGCGAGAAACGATGCGCTCTATCCGCAATCACATCCGCGGCTTCGGTCGGGATAAGCCCTTCGGCCGCCTCGGCCTTGGCCAGTGCCACCTCGAAGGCGAGCATGGCTTCCAGCTCCGCCGCGATGGAGAAGAATGCCGCCACCTCCTCGTCGCCGAGAAGACCCGAGAGGTAGGGATGGTCGAAGGATGAAACGGTCATGGGTCCCTCTGGCAAGATGGGCGGGCGTGGATCGTCGGGTCGAGCCCGAGGATGACGGAGGGGAGGATAGTTTGCCGGATTCCTGGGCGGCGCGGCCTGCCGTATCGCTCGATGTACCCAGGCTTCCCTTCTTTCGTCATCCTCGGGCTCGACCCGACGATCCACGCCCCGGCGGAAAACACATTATAGGCGATTGCCGCGCAAACGCTGCCTCAAATATCGAAGAACACCGTTTCCTTCTCGCCCTGCAGATGGATGTCGAAGCGGTACTCGTCCCCATCCGCCACGGCGATCAAGGTCGGCACGCGCACGCGGTGCTCGATGCGGGCCAGCACTGGGTCTTCGGCGTTGGCCGCCTCCTCGTCGCCAAAATACAGGCGCGTGTTGAGGCCGAGATTGATGCCGCGCGCGACGATCCAGACCGAAATGTGCGGCGCCATCGGACGACCGTCCTTGAACGGCACGCGGCCGGGCTTGATCGTCTCGAAACGGTATTCCCCCGTCACGCCGTCGGTCGCTGAGCGCCCCCAGCCGGAAAAATTCGGATCGGCGCTGCCGCGCAGTTCCGACGGGCTGTTGTAGAGGCCCGCGGCATCCGCCTGCCAGATTTCGAGCAGTGCATCTTTCAGTGGCGTGCCGGTGCCGTCGAGCACGCGACCGGTAATGGTGATGCGCCGGCCGAGCGTCTTGTCGTTCACCATGGTGGCGCCGAGATCGCTCTCATAGACGCCGCCGATGCCCGAGAAATTGGGCGTCAGGCCGATATGGACGTAAGGCCCCGCCGTCTGCGAGGCGCTTTCCTTGAGATACCCGAGCGGCTGGACCATCAGTTGCCCTCCATGCGGTTTTCAAAGAGCGTCGAGCGGCGACCGCGCAGCACGATGTCGAACTTGTAAGCACGCGCATCCATCGGGATCGTGTTGCCCCAGTCGAGGGCCGCGACCAGCTGCTCGATCGCCGCCTTGTCCGGGATCGTCTGCACGATGGGACATTTCCAGATCATCGGGTCGCCTTCGAAATACATCTGCGTGATCAGCCGCTGGGCAAATCCATGGCCGAAGACGGAGAAGTGGATATGCGCCGGGCGCCAGTCGTTGACGCCGTTCGGCCAGGGATAGGGGCCGGGCTTGATGGTGCGGAAAGCATAGTAGCCGTCCGCATCGGTGATGGTGCGGCCGCAGCCACCGAAATTCGGGTCGAGTGGTGCGAGATAACTTTCTCGTCTATGACGGTAGCGTCCGCCGGCATTGGCCTGCCAGAATTCCAGGAGCGCGCCGGCCACCGGCCGCGCCCGCTCGTCGAGCACCCGTCCATGCACGATGATGCGCTCGCCGATAGCGCTTTCGCCGGCTTTCGCGAAATTGTGGATCAGGTCGTTGTCCAGTTCGCCGAGGATCGAATGGCCGAAGACCGGCCCGGTGATTTCCGACACCGTGCCGTCGAGCGACAGCAGTGCCTTCTGCGGCGAGCGCAGCACGGAGGTCTTGTAGCCGGGGGTGAGACCGGGCGGATGCCACAGCCGATCCCGCGAGAAGAAGGCGCCCGTTTCGGGCTTGCGATTGGAAAGGTCCGTCATCTCTGCCTCAAGCCGCCTTTTCCGCGTCCAACTGTTCGAAGACCTGCTTGGCGACCTTGATCGCCCGGTTGGCGGCCGGTACGCCGGCATAGATCGCCACATGCAGCAGCGCCTCGGCGATGTCGTCGCGGCTCGCCCCGGTGTTGACCGTCGCGCGCACATGCATCGCCACCTCCTCGTCATGGCCGAGTGCGGCGAGCAGCGCGATCGTCACCATGGAGCGCTCGCGCTTCGTCCAGCCCGGCCGCGACCAGACCGTGCCCCAGGCGCCTTCCGTGATCAGCTCCTGAAACGGCTGGTCGAAGTCCGTCGCGGCGGAGGAGGCGCGGTCGACATGGTTGTCGCCGAGCACCGCGCGACGGGTCACCATGCCCTGGCGATAGCGATCGGAAAAGGTATGGGCATCAGCCATGGGGCTCGTCTCCGGCAGGTAGGGTGGCGATGAAGGCGCGGATCATCTCGGTGAGGATTTCCGGCTGCTCGACGCAGGGAATATGCCCGGCATCCTTGATGACCTCGTAGCGCGCACCGGCAATGAGCTTTGCCATCGACAGCACGACATCCGGCGGCGTCGAGCCGTCCTGGTCGCCGACGACGCACAGCGTCGGCACGGAAATGTTCTTGGTGGACTGGGTGAGGTCGGCATCGCGCAGGGCGGCACAGGTCGCGGCGTAGCCGACCGCGGACTGGCGGGTCAGCATGGTGCGGTAGCCATGATAGGCGGCATTTTCCGGGCGGCGGAAGGCCGGCGTGAACCAGCGCTCCATGACAGAATCAGCGAGGCTTTCGATGCCCTTCGTCTCGACGCTTTCGATGCGGGCGTTCCACATCTCGGCCGTGCCGATCTTGTGCGCCGTGTCGCAGAGGATGAGCGCCTTGACGAGATCCGGCCGCTTGGCCGCAAGCCCCTGCGCGATCATGCCGCCGACCGAGAGGCCACAGATGATCGCGTTCCTGACGTCGAGCCGGTCGAGCAGGGCGGCGAGATCGAGCACATGATCGTCGATCGAATAGGGCACCTGGCCGAGATCGGACAGGCCATGGCCGCGCTTGTCATAGGTGACGATCGGGAAATCACCGGCAAGCCGGACCACGACGTCGCGCCAGATGCGGAAATCGGTGCCGAGCGAATTGGAAAAGACGATCACCGGCCGCCCGGCCGGGCCGCCGATCAGCTGGTGATGCAGGATGACGTCGTTGACGGTTGCGAATTGCACGGCTTTCTCCTCCCGTCTTCCCAGATTGATCGCTTGATCTGGTTAGGTAAAATGATATTTCATGCCGTTTCGTTAACTTCAGAGTTATGAAAGCCATGGTCGACAGCCGTATCAAGTTCCGTCATCTGCAAACCTTTGTCGAGGTGGCGCGCCAGAAGAGCGTGATGAAGGCGGCGGACCTTCTGCATGTCAGCCAGCCTGCCGTGACCAAGACGATCCGCGAACTGGAGGAGGTTCTGGGCGTCGCGGTCTTCGAGCGCGACGGCCGCGGCATAAAAATCACCCGCTACGGCGAGGTTTTCCTCAAACATGCAGGTGCTGCGCTGACGGCGCTGCGGCAAGGCTTCGATTCCGTCTCGCAGGCGCTGTCCGGCGATGCGACACCGATCCGCATCGGGGCGCTACCGACGGTCTCGACGCGCATCATGCCGAAAGCAATGCGGCTATTCCTCGCCGAGGGAACAGGCGCGCGGATCAAGATCGTCACCGGCGAAAATGCCGTGCTGCTCGAGCAGCTGCGCGTCGGCGATCTGGACCTCGTCGTCGGCCGCTTGACGGCACCGGAAAAAATGACGGGGTTTTCCTTCGAGCATCTCTATTCCGAACAGGTGGTTTTTTGCGTGCGCGCCGGCCACCCGTTGCTGTCCAGTGGCAACGCGATCTTCGCCGGACTGGATGCCTATCCGGTGCTGATGCCGACCCGCGCCTCGATCATCCGCCCCTTCGTCGAGAGCTTCCTGATCACCAACGGCATTGCCGGGCTGCCGAACCAGATCGAGACCGTCTCCGACGCCTTCGGCCGCGCCTTCGTGCGCGAAAGCGATGCGATCTGGATCATCTCCGAAGGGGTCGTCGCGGCCGACATCGCGGAGGGCAAGCTGGCCGCCTTGCCGATCGATACCAGCGGCACGAAAGGCCCGGTCGGCCTCACCATGCGCACCGACGCCGTTCCCTCCATGCCGCTCGCCATCCTCATGCAGACGATCCGCGAAGTGGCCGGGGCGGTGTCCCAGGGACATTGATCAGCCGTCGATGGATACCGGCAGGCCGTTTCGCAGCGAATGCGCAACGGTACAGACGGCCTTCGCCTGCTCGATGACAGGCCGCGGGTCCGACCCATCCAGCGTCTCGCAGTCCACGCGCATCGCCGCCGACATTGCAACAAGAGGCGTGCCGCCAAGTTCGACTGTCACGGTAACCGCGATACGCCCGAGCGGCACGCCGATCTCGTGGGACGCGTATCGCAGATCGTTGCAAAAGCAGCCGCCGAGCGCCAGCGCAAGCAGCTGAGCGCCGTTGAAGCCGAGCCCGGCACCGCCGGCCTTGCCTTCCGGGCGGTCGACAACGATCGTGTGGCCGCCAGCCCAACCCATCGCGGCTTCGGTTCCTTCGACATTGCGCAATTCCACCGCAACAGCGACCATATCCCCCTCCATGGGCAAACAATCCTGCGCCACTTTAAGACGGACAGCCCGCAGGTCCAAAGCCCCGTTGAACCGGCTCCGCAGGGCGGGTAGTTTTTGCGCATGTCCGATCTCGATTCATACCGCGCCATCATCGCCCACGCCGCCTCCGACCTCGCCGATGCGCACATCCGGCCACTGCCCGGCGGGTGGCATTCAAAGGCTTTCGAGGTCGATGGGCGCCTCGTCTTCAAGTTCCCGCAGGGAGAACAGGCGGAAAGCGCGTTGCGGCGCGAGGCGTCGATCCTCGCCGCTGTGCGCCCGCACGTCACCATGACTGTCCCCAACCTTCGCCTGCACGAGGGGACGCCCCTCTTCTCCGAACACCGGATCATCCCCGGGGAGCATCTGGAAACGGCGCACTACGAGGCCCTGCCGGAGCCGGCACGGCTGGCGCTAGGTACAAATCTCGTCCGCTTCTATGCCGAGTTGCACGCGCTCGACCGCGCCACCATGGCCACTGCCGGTGCCAGGCCCATCGAGCATTGGCTCGATGCCGATACGATTGCGGCCAAGGCCCTGCCGCTTCTGCCGCGGGACCTGCATGCCTTCGCGGAGGAAACCCTTGCCGGCTGGCGCGTCCTGTCGCCGGAGCCCCATGGCGAGACCTACGGTTTCTTCGACGGCCACGGCTGGAACATGGCCTTCGATCATGCCGCCGGGCAGCTTAACGGCATCTATGATTTCGCCGATTCCGGCTTCGGGCCGCTGCACCAGGATTTCATATATTCCAACTTCATCAGCCCGGACCTGACCGCACGGATCGCCGACGGCTACGAGCGCATCACTGGTCGAACGCTCGACCGCACCCGCATCCATCTGCTGACCGGCGTGCATCGCCTGTGGGAACTCGCGGCGTTGGCCGAAGCACCGGAGCATCACGCGACGATGATTGATTCGATCGCCGCCTGGGCCCGCCGTCAGTAGGGCAGGCCGACGTAATTTTCCGCCAGCACCGTTTCCGCGGCGCGCGAATGGGTAAGATAGTCGAGTTCGGCTTCCTGGATCTTCTGGTCGAAATCATTGGTCTGCGGAAACCGGTGCAGCATGCTCGTCATCCACCAGGAGAAACGCACCGCCTTCCAGACACGGGCGAGCGCCTTTGCCGAATAGCCGTCGAGGCCGCCATTCGAGCGGTCCTGATAGTGCTCTAGCAGGCCGGAGAACAGGTAATGCACGTCGCTTGCCGCCAGATTGAGCCCCTTGGCCCCGGTCGGCGGCACGATATGGGCGGCATCGCCGACGAGGAACAGCCGGCCGAAGCGCATCGGCTCGGCGACGAAGGAACGCAGCGGTGCTATCGACTTCTCGAAGCTCGGCCCGGTCACCATCGCCTGCGCATGGTGGGCGGGAAGCCGGCGACGCAACTCGTCCCAGAAGCGCTCGTCGGACCAGTCCTCGATCTTCTCGTCCAGCGCGCACTGGATGTAGTAGCGGCTGCGGGTCGGCGAGCGCATGGAACAGAGCGCGAAACCGCGCGGATGGTTGGCGTAGATCAGTTCGTCGCTGACCGGCGGCACCTCGCAGAGAAGGCCAAGCCAGCCGAAGGGATAGATCTTTTCGAAGGTGCGGATCGCGCCATCCGGCACCGCCTTGCGGCTTGCGCCGTGAAAGCCGTCGCAGCCGGCGATGAAATCGCAGTCGATGCGGTGCGTCACACCGTCCTTGTCGTAGGTGACATAAGGTGTTGCGCCATCGAAGCCGTGCGGCGTCACGTTTGCAGCCTCGAAGATCGTTAGCCGGCTGTTGGCTTGGCGCTGCTCCATGAGGTCACGGGTCAGCTCGGTCTGGCCATAGACCATCACGCGTTTGCCGCCGGTGAGATCGAAGAGGTCGATGCGATGATCGCGGCCATCGAAGGCGAGCGAAAAGCCGTCATGCGGCAGGCCCTCGGCATGCATGCGCGCGCCGACGCCCGCACTGTCCATCAGACCCACCGTGCCCGCCTCCAGCACGCCGGCCCGCACGCGGCCGAGAATATGCGTGCGGCTCGACCGATCGAGGATGACGGTCTCGATGCCGGCATTGCCGAGCAGCTGGCCTAGCAGCAGGCCCGACGGCCCCGAACCGATGATGACGACCTGAACGCGCATGCTGTCCTCCGAAACTGGCATTTCGCAAAGTGTCGGCGAGATGGGTGGCTCCGGGCAATGGACGGATCAGCCCTCGACTTGTACAAATCAAACATTGCAAACCGGCGGCACCGACATGAACAGGCCCGTTCCGACCTATGATCTCTACGGCGAAAGAACGGGAAATCCGTCGGATTTCTGGTTGCACTGCGAAACGATCCCGTCGCGCAGCAGCCTGCATCGCTACGAAATCGGCCTGCACCGGCACGAGAGTTTTTTCCAGATCCTGTACATTTCCGCCGGATCGGGCGATGCGCTGTTCGGGGCCAGGCGGCTGACATTGCGCCCGCCGGCCATCGTCTCCGTGCCGCCGGCCGTCAACCACGGGTTCCGCTTTTCTCCCGATATCGATGGCTATGTCTTCACCATGCTCGCCTCACACGGGCGGCTTGCCGGCGAGGCGGCGCGTTTTGCGGCGGAACCACGCGTCACCGCGCTCGACGCCGCCGATCCGGAGGGCGCCTTCCTGATCGCGACGCTCGAGCGGCTGGCGGCGGAATGGGCGAGCCGGCGCAGCGGGCGCACGGATCTGATGGAGGCCTATCTCGTTTCGACGCTGACGCTGACGGCGCGGCTGTGGGCCCGCGACAATCCGACCGAAGGCATCGGTGAGACGGTGCGCCGCATGGAACGTCTCAACGGCCTGATCCAGCAGCATTTCCGCAGCCAGAAGCCGGCGAATTTCTACGCCCAGCAGCTTGGCGTGTCGTCGACGCATCTCAACCGCATCGTCAAGGCCGCGACGGGCCTGACGGCGCACGCCTATATCGGCCGGAAACTGGTCGACGAGGCGAAACGCGAGCTCGTCTTCACCGAAAGGCCGGCGCAGGAGATCGGTCTGCGCCTCGGTTTTGCCGACCCGGCGTATTTTTCGCGGTTCTTTCTGCGCGAGACCGGCGAGACACCGCGCGCCTGGCGGCTCGCCGAACGGGCGCGGCTCGCCGCTCAGTCGTCGGCGTAACGCTCTTCCATCCAGGGATCGCCGCGCATGTGATAGCCGTTGCGCTCCCAGAAGCCGGCCTGGTCGCCGGGTAGGAAATCGATGCGTGTCAGCCACTTGGCGCTCTTCCAGAAATACAGATGCGGCACGACGAGGCGCATCGGGCCGCCATGCTCGGCGGTCAGCGGCTGGCCTTCCCAATGGGTGGCGAGAATGGCGTCCTCGACGGCGAAATCGGCGAGCGGCAGGTTCGTCGTATAGCCGTCATAGCTCGTCAGCATCACGAAATTCGCTTGCGGCCGCGGTATGACGAGATCGAGCAGATCGCGGGTGGCAACGCCCTCCCAGCGGTTGTCGTAGCGCGACCAGGTCGTTACGCAATGAATATCGGACAGCTTTTGGCTTTGCGGCAGCGCAAGAAAATCCGCCCAGCCGAAGGACATCGGGTTTTCCGCACCGCCCTTCACGTCGAGCCGCCAGTTTTCCGGACGGATCACCGGCTGCTGGCCGAGATCGAGCACCGGCCAGTTCTTGACGAGGTGCTGGCCGGGCGGCAGGCGGTCGGTCTCCGGCCTCGACATGCGGCCCGTCAGGAATTTTCCCTGGTCCGCCCATTGGCGTTTCGTGCGGGTAAGCTTGCTGTCGTCGTCGCGCATGGCGGTCTCCTGCTGCAGTGCAATAGGTGGGATCGCCGCCTGTCGTCTGTCAAGGTCGGCTCAAGCCAGCACCTGCCGGAGTGCCGCCTGCACCTCGCGCATCGCCGGCAGGTAGCGCTCGACCATCTCGCCTGCCGCCGCATGGGCCGCCGGTGCGCCGATATTGAGCGCCGCCACCACCCGGCCGCGGGCATTTTCCAGCGGCAGCGCGATGGAGCAGAGGCCGATTTCCAGCTCCTGGTCGATCACCGCAAAACCCTGCCGGCGCACGCGGGCGAACTCTTCCATCAGCACATCGGGATCGGTCTTGGTGAAGGGGGTGTTCGCCCTGCGGTCCGAGGCCTCCAGAATGGCGCGCGCCTCCGCTTCGGGAAGGGCGGCAAGCAGCACCCGGCCCATCGAGGCGCAATAGGCCGGCAGGCGCGAGCCGGGCATGAGGTTGATCGACATAACCCGCTTCTGTGCGGCGCGTGCCACATAGACGATTTCCGTCCCGTCGAGCACGGAGGCGGAGGCGCTTTGCCCGACCTTGTCCGAAAGCTGGTCGAGATAGGGCTGCACCAGCCGCGGCAGCGGTGTTGCCGACAGATAGGCATGGCCGAGCCGCAGGATTTTGGGCGTCAGCTGGAAGAACTTCCCGTCATAGGCCGCATAGCCAAGTTCGGCGAGCGTCAGCAGGCAGCGCCGCGCCGTCGCCCGGTCGAGACCGGTTTCCTTCGACACATCGCTGATGGTGAGCCGCGGCTTTGCCTCGTCGAAGGCTTCGATGACCTTCAGGCCCTTGGCAAACCCGCCGATGAAATCCGTTTCCCGCATGGCGTCTCCTTTTCGGGCGGTCGGTTTGGCCGTCCGCCATCGCGTCGCCTCCATCCCTCCCTGCCCTCCGTCGTCATGCTCGGGCTTGACCCGAGCATCCAGGCTCGGGTTGCCGCATGGATCCTCGGCTCGAGGCCTAGGATGACGACGAGAGTGGAGTGAGCGTCGCCATTCCCCGCGAACAGCATCTCGCTATAGTTTGTGCGATAATTGAACAAAAGTCAATTATCGCACAAAATGGATTGCCCGTTTCCCCCTTCGGATTTACCTCTAGGGCCACAACGGGAGATTTTGCATGGACAAGACCATCGGAAGTCTGGCGGAGGCCGTGGCGGGTATCGGTGATGGCACGACGGTGATGATCGGCGGCTTCGGCGGTTCAGGCGCCCCGATCGAGCTGATCCACGCGCTCATCGATACGGGTGCCAGGGACCTCACCGTCGTCAACAACAATGCCGGCAACGGCCGCATCGGCATTGCGGCGATGATCGATGCGGGGCTGATCCGCAAGATGATCTGCTCGTTCCCGCGCTCGAGCGATCCACGCGCCTTCACCGACAGCTATCTCGCCGGCAAGATCGAACTGGAGCTGGTGCCGCAGGGCACGCTTGCCGAGCGCATCCGCGCCGGCGGCGCCGGTATTCCGGCTTTCTACACGCCCACAAGCTTTGGCACGGAGCTGGCGAAGGGCAAGCCCACCGCCGAATTCGACGGCCGCATGTATGTGCAGGAACGCTGGCTCAAGGCGGATGTCGCGCTGATCAAGGCGCATGTCGGCGACACGCACGGCAACCTCACCTACAACAAGGCCGCCCGCAACTTCAGCCCGCTGATGTGCATGGCGGCGGCAAAGACCATCGTGCAGGTCTCGAAACTGGTGAAGCCGGGCGGCATCGACCCGGAACAGGTCGTCACCCCCGGCATCTTCGTCGATGGCGTCGTGGAAGTTTCCGCGCCCAGACAGGAAGAAGATCTCATCCGCGCAGGAGTGGTTTACGCATGAGCCCCGTTACGAGCGAAATCGATACACGCGAAGACATAAAACTCTCCAACGCGCAGATCGCCTGGCGCGCGGCGCAGGACATCGAGGACGGCGCCTATGTCAATCTCGGCATCGGCTTTCCCGAAATGGTCGCCCGCTACCAGCCGGAAGGCCGCGAAGCGATCTTCCATACGGAAAACGGCATTCTGGATTTCGGCGAGGCGCCGCCGGCTGGCGAGGAGGACTGGGACCTGATCAATGCCGGCAAGAAGGCCGTGACGCTGAAGCCCGGCTCCGCCTTCTTCCACCATGCCGACAGTTTTGCCATGGTGCGCGGCGGCCATCTCGACGTCGCCATTCTCGGCGCCTACCAGGTGGCGGAGAACGGTGACCTCGCCAACTGGCGCGTCGGCTCCAAGGGTGTGCCGGCAGTGGGTGGGGCGATGGACCTCGTGCACGGCGCCAAGCAGGTCGTCGTGATCACCGAGCATGTCACCAAGAACGGCGAGCCGAAGCTCGTCGAAGCCTGCACCTTCCCGCTCACCGGTGTCGGCTGCATCACCCGCATCTATACCAGCCATGCGGTGATCGACGTATCCGGTGGCCGCTTCGTGCTGCGTGAAAAACTGGCCGGCATGACGATCGAGGAATTGCAGGCTATGACAGGCGCGAAACTTCATGTCGACGGCCCCGTTGCCGATCTCGTCGTGCCGGAACTCTAGAACGTTGTTTACGCAATTCCGCACGCAAAACCGCTGCGCACTTTTGCTGGAATTGCTTGAAAGGAAAAGCCATGTCTGACGCCTATATCTGCGACTATATCCGCACGCCCATCGGCCGCTTCGGCGGCTCGCTTTCCGCCGTGCGCGCCGATGATCTCGGCGCCATCCCGCTGAAGGCGCTGATGGCGAAAAACACCGGCATCGACTGGGAAGCCGTCGACGACGTTATCTTCGGCTGCGCCAACCAGGCGGGCGAGGACAACCGCAACGTCGCGCGCATGTCCTCGCTGCTGGCCGGCCTGCCCGTTTCTGTCTCCGGCACCACGATCAACCGGCTCTGCGGTTCCGGCATGGATGCCGTCATCGCCGCCGCCCGCGCCATCAAGGCCGGCGAGGCGGAACTGATCGTCGCCGGCGGCGTCGAAAGCATGAGCCGCGCACCTTTCGTGCTGCCCAAGGCGGACAGCGCCTTTTCACGCAATGCGGAAATCTACGACACGACCATCGGCTGGCGCTTTATCAACCCCCTGATGAAGAAGCAGTACGGCGTCGATTCCATGCCGGAGACCGGCGAGAATGTCGCCGAGGACTTCAAGGTGTCGCGCGCGGACCAGGACGCCTTCGCCGTGCGCTCGCAGGCGAAAGCCGCTGAGGCGCAGGCAAACGGCCGCCTGGCCAAGGAAATCACGCCCGTCACCATCCCGCAGAGGAAGGGCGATCCCATTGTCGTCGACACGGATGAGCATCCGCGCGCAACCACGCTGGAAGCGCTCGCAAAGCTCGGCACACCGTTCAAGAAAGAGGGCGGCACCGTGACCGCCGGCAATGCCTCCGGCGTCAATGATGGGGCAGCAGCCCTGATCATCGCCTCGGAAGCGGCCATCAAGAAATACGGCCTGACGCCGATCGCCCGCATTTTGGGCGGCGCCATGGCCGGCGTTCCGCCGCGTATCATGGGCATCGGCCCGGTCTATGCCACGCAGCGCCTCTGCGCACGGCTCGGCCTGAAACCGTCCGACTTCGATGTCATCGAATTGAACGAGGCCTTCGCCTCCCAGGGCCTCGCGACGCTGCGCGAACTCGGCATTGCCGACGATGCCGATCACGTCAACCCGAACGGCGGCGCCATCGCGCTCGGCCATCCGCTCGGCATGTCCGGTGCACGCATTACCGGCACGGCCGCGCTGGAACTGCAGTTCACCGGCAAGAAGCGCTCGCTCTCCACCATGTGCATCGGCGTCGGCCAGGGCATCGCGGTGGCGCTGGAGCGGGCTTGACGTTTAGCCCCTCACCCTAACCCTCTCCCCGCAAGCGGGAGAGGGAACGTGCCCAACGAAGTTATAGAGTGTGGCGAACCGGAGCGGCATATCCCTTCGCCCCGCTTGCGGGGAGAAGGTGGCGGCAGCCGGATGAGGGGCAGCTTTCACCAAGCACATTGACACCCGCCCTGCCCTCCGGCACCCATGCGGTCCGATATCCTCGCTTCGATGACGACCACCATGTCTAAGACCACCCGCGCCACCCAGGCCCTTGCCAAGGCCGGTATTTCCTTCACCGTCCATACCTACGTCTACGACCCGACCGCCGAGCGCGTCGGCATGCAGGCGGCCGAGGCGCTGGGGGAAGACCCGTCGCGCGTGCTGAAGACACTGATGGCGGAGGTGGATGGCAAGCCGGTCTGTGTCATCGTCCCGTCAGACTGCGAGGTCAGCATGAAAAAGCTGGCAAGCGCCTTCAAGGGCAAGTCGGCGAGCATGATGAAGCCGGCAGATGCCGAGCGGCTGACGGGTTATGTCGTCGGCGGCATCAGCCCGTTCGGCCAGAAGAAGCAGGTCCCCACGGCAATCGAGGAGGCAGCGCTGGTACACGCGGCGGTTTACATCAATGGCGGGCAGCGTGGACTTCAGGTCCGGCTGGCGCCGAGCGACGTGCTTGTCGCGCTGAAAGCGATTTCGGCGCCGGTCATCGCCTGATTGCGCCTTCTCATCCGGCAACAAGCACACTAAGTTTCTTCCGTCCCTTTCAGAAACAGACAGGCATGCCATGACCACTCCCGCCAATTCCGCCCCTGCCGTCGATGCGACAAAGCTCGACAAGCTCGCCGAAGTCGCCGTGCGCATCGGCCTGCAGCTGCAGAGGGGGCAGGACCTCGTGATGACGGCGCCCATTGCCGCACTGCCGCTCGCCCGCCTGATCACCAAACACGCCTATATGGCCGGCGCCGGCCTCGTCAGCACCTTCTATGCCGACGAAGAGGCAACGCTTGCCCGTTACCACCACGCGCCGGACGAAAGTTTCGATCGCGCAAGCGACTGGCTCTACGAAGGCATGGCCAAGGCCTATGCCAATGGCGCGGCACGTCTCGCCATTGCCGGCGACAACCCGATGTTGCTGTCGGCCGAAGACCCCGCCAAAGTCGCCCGCGCCAACAAGGCCAATTCCACCGCCTACAAGCCGGCGCTGGAAAAGATCGCCAATTTTGACATCAACTGGAACATCATCTCCTATCCGAACCCGTCCTGGGCCAAGCAGGTGTTTCCGAACGACCCGGAAGACGTAGCGGTCGAAAAGCTCGCCAACGCCATCTTCGCCGCTTCGCGCGTCGATGTTGCCGATCCGGTCGCCGCCTGGAAAGAACACAATGCGGCTCTTGCCAAGCGTTCCGCGTGGCTCAATGGCGAACGCTTTGCAGCCCTTCACTTCAAGGGACCGGGCACGGACCTGACGGTAGGCCTCGCCGACGGCCACGAATGGCACGGCGGTGCATCCACCGCCAAGAACGGCATCACCTGCAATCCGAACATCCCGACGGAGGAAGTCTTCACCACGCCGCACGCGCTGCGCGTCGAAGGCCACGTCTCGTCGACCAAGCCGCTCTCCCACCAGGGCACGCTGATCGACGATATCCAGGTGCGCTTTGAGGGTGGCCGCATCGTCGAGGCGAAAGCTTCGAAGGGCGAAGCGGTGCTGAACAAGGTGCTGGACACGGACGAGGGCGCGCGCCGGCTCGGCGAAGTGGCGCTGGTGCCGCATTCCTCGCCGATTTCGGCGAGCGGCATCCTGTTCTACAACACGCTGTTCGATGAGAACGCCTCCTGCCACATCGCGCTCGGCCAGTGCTATTCCAAGTGCTTCCTCGATGGCGCGAGCCTGACGCCGGAGCAGATCCGCGCCCAGGGCGGCAATGAAAGCCTCATCCATATCGACTGGATGATCGGCTCCGACAAGGTCGATATCGACGGCATCCGCAATGACGGAAGCCGCACGCCCGTCATGCGCGCCGGCGAGTGGGCATGACCAATCTCGGCGTGATCGGTGGCGGCGGATGGCTGGCCGGGGCGCTGCTCCGGCCGGCACTTGCCGACCGCGTCATCCGGCCCGCCGACCTTGTTCTTTCCTCGCGCTCCGGCCAGATTTCCGGTTTCGAATCCTGGCCGAGCGTGCATATGACGACGGACAATGCGATCCTTGTCGACGCCTCCGACGTCATCTTCTTTTCCGTTCGGCCGGAGGATCTCGACGCCATAGAACTCGATCTTCGCGGGCGCTTCGTCATCTCCGTCATGGCGGGGGTGACGGTCGAGGAAATCGGCGAGCGTTACGGCGCCCGTCGCATCGTGCGGGCAATGCCGAATGCCTGCGCCGAACAGCGCCTCTCGTTCACGCCGTGGTTTGCGACGGACGACGTGCGCCGCTCGGAAACGGCCTTCGCGCAGCGCTTCTTCTCCGCATCCGGCCAGGCGCATCTCATCACTAACGAGCAGGACCTCGACTATTTCACCGCGCTAACCGGCTCGGGCGCCGCCTTCCCGGCACTCATGGCGGATGCGATGATCCGGCACGCCGTCGAGGCCGGCATCGATCCCGATACGGCGGACCTCGCGGTTCGCCAGCTCTTTCTCGGCGCCGCCACGCAGATGGCACGGGTTTCCGACACGCCGGCCGACATCGTGGAGCTCTTCATGGAGTACCGCGGCACCACGGCCGCGGGCCTTTCCGCCATGATGGAAGCCAATATCGAACACGCCATCTTCAACGGCCTGACCGCGGCGCGGCGAAAGGCGGCGCAGAGCGGGAGCTGACCGGCGCCGGCCGCGATGCCTGCGCCCATTGGCTGAGCCAGACGCTCGCCAGCACGACGACCATGCCCGCGATCTGTAGCCAGCTCAAATCCTGCCCGAGCATCGCCCAGCCGAGCACGACGGCAACGAGCGGGCTGAGGAAACCGAGCGGCGAGATCGCCGCCGGACCGAGCTTCGCGAGGCCACGGAACCAGACGATATAGGTGAGCGCTGCGCCGATCAGGCCGAGATAGAGGAAGCCGACGAGGTTCTGTGCCGTCGGCATGGGCAGGGCCGGTTCGAAGAACAGCGCGACGGGCACGAGCAGCAGGCCGCCCGCCGTCAACTGCCAGGCGGTGAAGGTCAGCGGCGGCACCGGCGGCTGCCAGTGGCGCGAGAGCACCGTGCCGAACGCCATGGAGACCGCACCGGCAAGACCGGCGGCAATGCCGATCGGGTCGAGGCTGGCGGACGGCGTCAGCACGAGGAGGGCGACGCCTCCTATGCCGGCAAGACCCGCGACGATCGACAGCGGCTGCACCGTCGTTCCCATCACCGCGCGGGACAGCCCCAGCACAATCAGCGGCTGGATGGCGCCGACCGTCGCCGCCACACCGCCCGGCAGGCGATAGGCCGAGACGAACAGCATCGCCCAGAAGAACGAGAAGTTCAGCGCGCCGAGCAGAAAGGTCCGACCCCACCAGATGCCCTGCGGCAATTGCCGGACGAGGAGCAGCAGGAGCAGCCCCGCGGGAAGTGCGCGCAGCATGGCGACGGTCAGCGGATAACCGGCCGGCAGCAGCTCGGTCGTGACGATATAGGTGCTGCCCCAGATGGCGGGTGCAGCGGCGGTGAGAAGGACATCGGTGGCGCGGGACATGATTATCTCCACTCAAAGAATCTTGACATCAAGATACCTCATTTTATCTTGACGTCAAGAGAATCTCCTCGTTAAGTCGGAGCATGGATCACGTCGATAGAATTCTCGCCCAATGGAACCGCGAACGGCCCGACCTCGATGTCGAGCCGATGGGCCTGCTCGGCCGCCTGGCGCGGCTTCGCACGCATCTTGCCAGGGAGATCGAAAAGGCGCTCGCCGGTCACGGGTTAAATTCGGCGAGCTTCGACGTGCTGGCGACGCTGCGCCGTTCCGGCCCGCCCTACCGGCTGTCGCCGGGCGATCTCATCGCGACGACAATGGTCAGCTCCGGCACGATGACCAACCGGCTCGATCAACTGGAAAAGGCCGGCCTCATCGAACGCTCGCACAATCCGGACGACCGCCGGAGCGTCATCATCGCGCTGACGCCGAAGGGTTTTGCGCTGGTGGACGAGGCCGTGACATCGCATGTCGCCAACCAGCACCGGCTGCTGGAAAACCTGAGCACGGACGAGCGCGTGGCACTGGATGACCTGCTTCGAAAATTTCTCGTCGACTTCGAATAGTCAGATCCGGTCGACCAGCTTTTCGACCCGCGCAATGTGCGCCTTGCGCTTTTCCGCGCTCACCCGGTCCATGTCGTAGAGATTGGTGAGCCTGAAATCGAGCCCCTTGGCGCAGAAGGCGGCGATGCCGCGCTTCAAAAGCCGCTTCACCGGGTTTCCCATATAGAGATTGACCACCCACCAGGGCGAACCGGTTGTCGTAAACGCCCAGAACAGGTGGATATTGCCGAGCCGCGGCTGGATGCGCCCACCGGCCGGGTCGTTCTCGAAGGCGACGCCGGGTGCAAAGACCCGGTCGAAGAAACCTTTCAGGATGGCCGGAAAATTGAACCACCATTGCGGAAAGACCAGCACCAGCCCATCCGCCTGCTTCAGCCGGGAGATGAAGGGTTCGGCGGAAGACGGATCGTAAGCCGGCTCAAAATAACGCGCCCTTTCGTCTGGCGTCAGTCGCGGGTCAAACCCTTCGCTGTAGAGATCGAGCAGGTCGACCGTATGGCCGTTCGCCGTCAGCTTCTGCCGCACCGTCTCGGCGACGCTTGCGGCAAAACTTTCCTCCAGCGGATGGGCGAGCACGAGCAGGATGCGCATGGCGGCCTCAGAACAGCGAGCCTTGGCGGGCTGCGGGTTTTTCCGCCTCCGCGTCTACCTTCGCCTTCCTGCGCGGCGGCGTCCCGCCACCCGAGCCGGTGACGGCATCCACCGTGCCGTCGGCAAACTCGATGGCGATCGCACGGCCGGGGCCGAGGTTGGCTGCCCCATTCACCGGCGCGCCCTCCTCGTCGCGCACCAGCGCATAACCGCGCTTCAGCACGTTACGATAGGACAGCGATTGCAGCATCCGGTCCTGCGCCTGAAGCAGGGCCCGACGGCGGGCGAGGTCGCCGGCAAGCGCACTTTCACCGCGCAGCGCAAGGCCGGTAAGCCGATCGCGCGCCCGCCCCGTATGGGCGGCGATCCGCGCCGGCGTCGCCCGCAGCGAGACATCGAAGGCCGAAAGCCGAGCGCGAAACTGGTCGAGCCTGCGCTCGACAATGCGTTCGGCCCGTTGCACTCGATCGGCGACACGCTGGCGGCGCTCGGCGATGCGGGTGAGAAGCACGTCGGGCCTCAGATGCGCCGCCGTACGCTCGAAGGCGCGGCGCTTGTTCACCGTGTTCATCTGCAAGCCGCGGCCAAGGCCGGCGGCCGCTTCATCGAAACGGCGACGCGGCAAGGCGAGAAGCTGGTCGAGCGACGGAAGCGCGCGGGCGAGCGCGCGAACCCCCTGGCGGCGGTTGTCCATCTGGCGCAGCACGGCGCCGCTGAGCCGCGCGCCGAGCGAGGCGGCCTCCGCGTCGAGATCGGCCTTCACCGGCACGGCCATTTCCGCGGCCCCCGTCGGCGTCGGTGCGCGCCGGTCGGCCGCGTGGTCGATCAGCGTCCAGTCCGTCTCGTGGCCGACGGCGGAGATGAGCGGGATTTTTGACGCGGCGGCGGCCCGCACCACGATCTCGTCGTTGAAACTCCACAGGTCTTCGAGGCTGCCGCCGCCGCGTGCGACGATCAGCACATCCGGCCGTGGCATGGCGCCACCGGGCTCGAAGGCGTTAAACCCCTCGATCGCGGCGGCCACCTCCTGCCCAGAGCCGTCCCCCTGCACCTTGACCGGCCAGATGATGACATGCACCGGAAAGCGATCGGCGATACGGTGAAGGATGTCACGGATGACCGCGCCGGTCGGCGAGGTGACGACGCCGATCACCTTCGGCAGGAAGGGCAGCGGCTTCTTTCGCTCCTGGTCGAACAGCCCCTCGGCGGCAAGCTTGCGCCGGCGCTCCTCGAGCAGCGCCATCAGCGCCCCTGCCCCGGCCGGCTCCAAAGTTTCGATGACGATCTGGTATTTCGACGAGCCAGGGAAGGTGGTGATCTTGCCGGTGGCGATCACCTCCATGCCCTCTTCCGGCTTGAAACGCAGCTTTGAAAAACTGCCCTTCCAGATCACCGCGTCGATGCGCGCCCGGTCGTCCTTCAGCGAGAAATAGGCGTGGCCGGAGGAATGCGGCCCGCGATAGCCGGAAATCTCGCCGCGCACGCGCACCTGGTCAAAGGCCTGCTCGACGGTGCGCTTGATGGAGCCGGAGAGTTCCGACACCGAGTATTCGGCAAGGTTGCTGGGCGAATCAGTGTCCGAAAAGAAGCTCATGGCAGAAGTGTAGTGCGTTTGCTTGCCGATGACAGGCCCGCAAAGGCCGCATCCCCAGCACACTTGGTTGTCAAGCGTCCCATCCCGGAACGGGCCAGCCCTCTATTCCGGCCGCACCCGGTAGAGCCGCAGCGCCGCCGTCTCCGTGCCCGCGACCGGCTCCAGATAGGCCGGCACCCGACCCTTCAGAAGATCGGCATAGAGGCCTTCGGGTTCGGCGCCGGCGATGTTGTGGGTCTGCGTGTCGGTTTCACAGAAGGCGACGAGCGTCACCTTCGCACCGCGCAGAAAGGCCTCGGCCTGGTGCGGATTGGATAGGCCGATATGCAGTTCCGTCAGCATGCCGCCCTGGTTGCGGTGATAGGGCGCCGACAGAACGCGGTGGCGCGTAAAGCGCAGGGTCGATGCGCCAAGATCGGACGCCGCCGCGACCACGCCGGTCGGCTCGCCGGCAAGCGGCGCCATCGCCGCCTGGTCGTTGCAGGCTTGCCGCGGCGCCGCATCGTCGGAGATTTCGGCCGCCAGGATGTCCTGCGACCGGCCGGGCAGCAGTGCGCCCGCCAGCGCCCAGCTCGCCGGCACGGCGGCAAGCGTCGCAGCGACGAAGACAAGCCCGCGCTTCAGGTTCTTCGGATCGGCATGGGAGGCGTGGCGCAGATCGGCAATCAGCAGGCCAAGCGGCAAGGCGGACAGCAGGTTGGAGAAGATCGAGCCGCGGATCTGGATGAGCGTCACGGCATAGGCAACGACAAGCAGCGTGAGCAGCACCAGATGGGCTTCCACCCGGTCACCGCGCCGGATCCGCCACAGGCAGACCAGGATCGCGAAAAGGCCCACCGCGTAAAAGCCGCCAATGGAGCCCGGATCGAGGCGGAACTGGGCGAACAGCGATTGCGCTTCGATGACGCCGGAAAGCCAGAAGGTTTTCAGCAGCGGATCGAGCGTGTCCAGCGGGTTGGCAAGGCAGCCGGGCGCAATCAGCAGGACCGCGGCGGCCACCACCACCCCGGCACCGGCGAGCGCGCCGACCCGTCCGGCGAGTGACCAGGGGCTGGTGAGCGACACGGTCAGGAAAAGTATGCCGCCGCCGAAGGTGGCGAGCGCGTAGAAGCCGTAGGAAAGGCTGTCGCAGGTGACCTGCCCATAGTGCGACGGCGCGACGGTCGAAAAGAAGGCGATGGTCACCGTCAGGGCCAAGGCGAGGCCGAAAGCGGCCGCGGCCTCGCGAAAAGCCTGCCCGTGCCAGACCCAGCGCAGCGCCACCACGATGCAGACGGCGCCGATCAGCGGTGTCGTTTCCGCGCCGATGGCAATGGCAAAACCGGAAAGCGCACCGGCAATGGCATGATCGCGAGCCCGTTTTGCGGGATCGAGCAGCATGGCGGCGATGCAGGCAACGAGCGCGATCTGGAGATTGTGATGGTCGATCGCGCCCGGCTGGAAGCGGTTGACCGAGAGGATGAGGATCGTCGTCAGCACCAGCGTCGCATGCATGGCAGCGGTGCCACCCAGCCGGTAGGCCGCGAGCCCCATGCCGAAGAAGGTCGGCACGACGAGGAGCGCCGGCCACACGGCGAGCGCCAGCGCCTCCGCCCGCTCCTGCCCGGTGAACAATGAGAAGAAACCGATGAGGTTGGCGATCGGCAGGTCGACGAACCGCGACCAGTGCATCGTGGTGCCGCCGTCGAGGCCGAGGCGATACTGGGTCGTGTCGAACCAGTTCTGGCCGGCGATCAGATCGCGCACCATCACGAGCCGCATCGTGTCGTCATTGTCGGGACCGACATAGTCGGTCACGAAGGGCAGCGTCATTGCCAGTAACAGGATGATCGTGACGAGGGAATAGGCCGCGAGCACGCCCAGCGTCATGCCTTCGCGGCGCGATGGCGCCTCAGAGTTTGCGAGCGACAGGGCCGCAGGCAGGTTTTTCAGCACGTTTCGCCCCTTCGTCCACCATTGGAACCGTGTGCGAAACCTAGCCTTAACCTTCTCAAGAAATAGTAAAACCAGCGGTCGCATGAGGCGGCCGGATGGGAGAACGCGTCGTCATGACGGAAGCCTTGCTGGAAGACCTCGAAATTGCCGTATTGCTGCCCTGCTACAACGAGGCGCAGACCATCGGCGACGTCGTGACGGCCTTCCGGGCCGCCCTGCCATCCGCCCGCGTCTATGTCTACGACAACAATTCCACCGACGCGACGGCGCTGCGCGCAGCCCTTGCTGGTGCCACCGTCGTGCGCGAGCGCCGCCAGGGCAAGGGCAATGTGGTGCGCCGCATGTTCTCCGATATCGACGCGGACATCTACCTCATGGCCGACGGCGACGGCACCTATGCCGCCGGCGATGCGCCGGAGCTCGTCCGCACGCTGATCACCGAGGGCGCCGACATGGTCGTCGGCACGCGCCGCAACGTGCGCGCCGATGCCGGACGCCAGGGCCACGCCTTCGGCAACCGCATCTTCAACACGCTGTTCCGCTCGCTGTTCGGCAACGATTTCTCCGATATCTTCTCCGGCTACCGCGCCTTCTCGCGCCGCTTCGCCAAGAGTTTTCCCGCCGTCTCCGGCGGTTTCGAGATCGAGACGGAAATGTCGGTGCATGCCTCGCGCCTGCGCCTGCCGATCGCCGAACTGGAACTCGATTACGGTCGCCGGCCGGAAGGCTCGCATTCGAAACTCTCGACCTTCCGCGACGGCGCAAAGATCCTCTGGATGTTCGCCATGCTGATGAAGGAGACGCGGCCCTTTGCCTTCTTCGGCGCGATCAGCGGCCTGTTCATGCTGGCAAGCCTCACCTTCATGGCGCCGGTCCTGGCCGATTATTTCCGCACCGGCCTCGTCGACCGCATGCCGACCTGGGTGTTCTCGCTGGTGCTGATGATGATGTCCTTCCTGGTCTTTTCAGCCGGCATGATCCTCGATTCGCTCGCCCGCGCCCGCGCCGAGCAATTGCGCATCCACTATATGGGCCTGCCCGCCATCCAGAGCGGTCACCGCCGCCGCGCCCGGCCGGCGGAGGCACCGGCAACGCGGTCCCGCGCCGCATGAAACGCGTCCTGCTCTTCGCGGTTGCCGGCGCCGCCGGCTTCCTCGTCGATGCGGGCATCCTTGCGCTCCTCCTCTGGGCAACGCCGCTCGGGCCGCTCGTCGCGCGGCTATTCGCCATCGCGGCCGCCATGCTCTTCACCTTCTGGCTGAACCGCACCTTCACCTTCGGTCGCAGCGAACGCAGCCTCGCCGCGGAAGGCGCGCGCTATGGCGGCGTCGGCATCAGTGCGGCGGTGCTGAACTACGCCGTCTATTCGGCACTCATACTTGCCTTCCCGGCGCTCTGGCCGGTTCTTGCCGTCGCCATCGCCTCGCTCGTCGCGATGGTCTGGTCGTTCCTCGGCTATTCCCGCTTCGTCTTCGGCGCGTCCTCGCCCTCGAAGTGAGCCCGCGTCTCGGCGTCCGCCGGGAAAAAGCTCTCGATCAGCACGCCCTGCACCAGTGCATCCTGCGCCGAACCGAAAGAGGTGAGCGTGGTGATCCAGTTGAAGCGCTTGGCGCCGATCTTCATCTCGATCGGCAGGATGGGCAGCCGGTCGGTTTCCGGGAACGCCTCCAGCGCCGCCTGAATATCCGCCGCCGCCGACAGTCGCTCGATGCGCTTGGAGAGGGGGCTGCGCGGCCCCTGCAGCCAGGCTTCCGCCCTGATGCGATGCACCAGATCGGCCGCCGACTGCGCCCAGTTGACGACGATGGAGCGCAGCGGCGTTGCGCCGAGATAGGCATCGAGAAAATTGTCGCCGGGTGACACCGCAATGCCCGCCATGCCGGCAAGGCCGAGAAATGCCGGGTTTGCTGTCAGCACGTTATATTCGTGGTCGAAGACGACGCCGGGATAGGGATCGTGCCGGCCCAGGATGAGGCCGATCGCTTCCGCCACCGCCGGCGGGAAGGCCGCAAGGCTGGCGGCCGGCGCGGTTGCGAAGCGCGGGCGAAATCCGGCGGCGGAAAACAGCATGCCCCGGTCGCGCGCCGGAATGTCGAGCACGGCGGAAAGCCTGAGGATCATGCCCTCGGACGGACGCGAGCGGCCGGTCTCCAGAAAGGACAGGTGGCGCGACGAAATGCCGGCCTCGGTCGCCAGCTCCAGCTGGCTCATGCGCCGGTGGCCGCGCCACTCCTTAAGATGGTCTCCGAATTCCATGCTTCACTCCTCTCATGTCCCGCGCACTAAACATGAGGCACGGCATGATTTCCATTACCTCCAAGGTAATTGGTTTGCCGCACGGCTCCCGGCAGGATTGGCCCATCGAAACGAAAGGAGCCCCATCATGTTCGCCACCCTCAACCGCAATCTGCTGAAGTCCATCATGCTCTTCGACGGCGTGTTCTCTATCGTCACCGCCGCCGGCCTCTTCGCCTTTTCCGGCCCGGTCAGTGCCCTTGTCGGCCCCCATGCGACGCCTGCCATCGTCAACGGCTTCGCTGCCTTCTTCCTGCTCTGGGGCGCCTTCCATCTCGCTGTCGGCCGGCAGGAGCGACCCTCACCCGCCGCGGTGCGCTTCGCCATCACCGGTGACGCGCTGTGGATACTCGGCAGCATCGCCGTTCTGCTCGTCGCCCGCGACGGCCTGACGCTGACCGGCATCGGCCTCATCGCCGTCGCCGCCGTCGCCGTCGCCGATATCCTGCTTCTCAAGCAAATCGGCCTCGGCCGGCAACAGCGCGCCGTCCTCGCCTGACGGAGCCATGTGTCTACACGGCAGCCACACACCTCTTCTCCCCAGCGGGGAGAAGGGGAGGAAGGAACCGCTCTTCAACCCGGTAGGATTGCCCTCGCCAAAAGCGAGGGCGAAGGACCTTTGTGGCCCGGCAACAAAGCAAAAACCTACCCCGCGGGAGTGATTCCCCTCTCTCGCAAAATGCACTACCGTCGCGCCCGAATGACAATGGGAGCCTTTCATGCGCGTTATCTTTTCCGAGGACCACAAGCTCAGGAACGCCCGCAGCGAGCTGCACGGCGGCGAACTCGTGCCGCCCTTCGAGGCGCCGTTCCGGGCGGAATGGATTCTGGCCGCGGTCAAGGATGCCGGCTTCACCGACATTGCAGCACCGGAACGCCACGGGCTCGAGACCGCGCTGAAGGTACACGATGCCGGCTACCTTTCCTTCCTCGAAACCGCCTGGGACCATTGGAAGGCGGCGGGCTATAACGGCGAGGCGATCGCCACCTCGTTTCCCGTGCGCCGCACCTCGCCGCGCATCCCGACCCAGATCGACGGCCTGCTCGGCTACTATTGCAATGCCGCCGAGACGGCGATCTCGCCCGGTACCTGGGAGGCGGCCGTCTCCTCCATGCAGACCGCGCTGACGGCGACCGATATCGTGGCGGGCGGTGAAAAGGCCGCCTTCGCGCTCTGCCGTCCACCCGGCCACCATGCCGGCATCGACAGTTTCGGCGGCTACTGCTTCATCAACAACGCCGCCGTCGCCGCCCAGCGCCTCCTCGACAAGGGCGCGAAGAAGGTTGCCGTGCTCGACGTCGATTTCCACCACGGCAACGGCACGCAGGACATTTTCTACGAACGCGGCGACGTCTATTTCGCCTCGCTGCACGGCGACCCGGCCGAAGCCTTCCCGCACTTCCTCGGCTATGCGGAAGAGACCGGCAAGGGCGCAGGTGTTGGTACGACGCAAAACTATCCGATGCCGCCCGGCACGCCCTACTCCGTCTGGGAAGCCGCCCTTCACGACGCACTGAAGCGCATCGCCGCCTTCGGCGCGGAAGCGATCGTGCTGTCGCTCGGCGTCGACACGTTCGAGAAGGACCCGATTTCCTTCTTCAAGCTCGTCTCGGCGGACTACATCACGATGGGCCAGGCAGTCGCCGCCAGCGGCGTGCCGGTACTCGTCGTCATGGAAGGCGGTTACGGCGTGCCGGAAATCGGCCTCAACGTCGCCAACACGCTGAAGGGCATTGCCGGCTGAGACCAGCATCAATTTTCCTGAAGCAAGACGTCACGATTATCCATTTGTCGCAGGACGCGCCCTCGTCTAGGACTGCGACGCGGTTCATTAGAGCCCCCTCATCCGCCTACCGGCACCTTCTCCCCGCTGGGGAGAAGGGGAAGATATATGGCGCCTCGTTTCCCTTCTCCCCTCGGGGAGAAGGTGGCCCGAAGGGTCGGATGAGGGGGCTTTCCTATGATGGCGGCGATGCCGGGAGGGCTTCAACATGGCAGATCAACAGGTAGCGGCAGGCGGCGGGCTTTCGGGCTCGGGAAATGCGGGGCTCTTCACGGGCATCCTGCTCTGTTTCGCCTCCATGTCGTGCATCCAGTTCGGCGCGGCCTTTTCCGCGACGGCGATTGCCGATTTCGGGCCGTTCGCCACGACCTTCCTGCGCCTCGTCATGGCGGCGGCGATTCTTGCCGTCATCGTGCGCCCGCCGATGCGCTCCTACAGCCGCCAGCAGTGGAAGAGCGCACTGGCGCTCGGCGCCACCATGGCCGCGATGACGCTCTGCTTCTTCGCGGCGATCGGGCGCATTCCGCTCGGGCTTGCCGTGGCGATCGAGTTTCTCGGGCCGCTTGCCGTTGCGACATGGGGGCTTGGCGGCGGATGGCGGCTGATCTGGCCGCTGGCGGCCTTCATCGGCGTCGTGCTGCTCTCGCATGATGGCAGCGGCTGGGTCGGTGATCCCGTCGGCATGCTCTTCGCCTGTGGTGCGGGCGTTGGCTGGGGCACCTACATCATCCTGATGAAAAAGTCCGGTAAGCTCTTCAAGGGGCTCGAAGGGCTGTCCATGTCGCTGATCGTCGCCGCCATGGTCGCAGCACCCTTCGGCCTGCCGCGGGCGCATGAGGCGATGAACCCGGAAGGGCTCGGCATGATGCTCGGCCTTGCCCTTCTCGTGCCGCTGATCCCCTACGCGCTGGAAATGACGGCGCTGCGGCGCATGCCGATGGCGGCCTTCGGCATCCTGATGAGCCTCGAGCCGGCGCTCGGCGCGCTCGCCGGCTTCCTCGTGCTCAGCCAGCCGATGACGCCCTTCCAGATGCTCGGCACGGCACTTGTGGTCGCCGCCAGCGCCGGTGTGACCTCGAGCGGCGGCGGTGAAACCTAGTCAAAAGGACCGCCCCCTTTCATGTTCCTGCCGCAATCGGTAGGTTCAAGCAGAATCATCGAATTCTCGGGGACGCCTCAATGTACAAGAAATACGCTGTCGTCGCGCTTGCCGCGGTCTACCTCACCGGCTGCACGACCACCGATCCCTATACGGGCGAGCAGAAGGTTTCCAACACCGCAGGCGGCGCCGCGATCGGTGCCGGCATGGGCGCGGTCGCCGGCCTTCTCATCGGCAACAACCCGAAGCAGCGCCGCAATGCCGCGCTGATCGGCGCGGGCATCGGCGCACTGGCCGGCGGCGCCATCGGCAACTACATGGACACGCAGGAATCCGAGCTGCGCGCACAGCTTGAGGGCACCGGCGTCTCGGTCACCCGCAACGGCGACCGCATCATCCTCAACATGCCGTCGAACGTCACGTTCTCGACCGACCAGGACCAGGTGATCCCGCCGTTCTACCCGACGCTCGATTCCGTCGCGATCGTGCTGCGCAAGTTCGACAAGACGCTCATCGACGTCGACGGCCATACCGATTCGGTCGGCAATGCCGGCTACAACCAGGATCTCTCCAACCGCCGCGCCAACTCGGTCGCCAACTATCTGGCGTCGCGCGGTGTCGATCCGCGCCGCATGTCGGCAATGGGTTACGGTCTGGAGCGCCCGATCGCCTCCAACGCGACGGAAGCCGGCCGCGCGCAGAACCGCCGCGTCGAAATCGCGATCTCGCCGCTCAAGAGCTAGGCCGCGAACGCGTAAATTCGAAATGACCGGTGTTGGGGTGTGCCGGGCCGTCCGGCGCACCAGAAAGCCCGAGATCGAATGGGAAGCCGAGGTGGCATGCAGCTGTTGCTGATTACCGGACCCGCCGGCGTGGGCAAATCAACGCTGAGCTGGGAAATGAGTGCTCAACTCGCCGCAGCTCAGGTCGCTCACGCCGTTATCGAAAGCGATGAACTCGATAGGGTGTTCCCGCGTCCCGATGCCGATGAGCTTGGCAGAATTCAGCCCGGCGCGATTGACGTCAGCAGCATCAACCTGGCTGCGCTCTGGTCGACATACCAGGCCTTGGGGCACACGCGCTTGATCATGTCGGGCGTCATGATGCACCTGAATTTTGACAAGCGGTGGATCCTTTCCGCTATACCCGAAGCGCGAATTACGGTCGTCCGCATGGTGGCTGCCGAGCCGACACTGTTGGCGCGGCTTGCGCAGCGGGAGATCGGTTCTGGAGCAGACGAACAAGCACAGCGCTCGCTTCGGCAGGCAAGGCGCATGGCAGGCGAAGACGCGGACGGCATCATCTTGCTGCCTACGGACGGCAAAAGACCTGCGGAACTGGCAGGGATCATTCTTCAGAAAACTGGCTGGCTCGATATAGGCGGTCAGCAAGAGTAAGCCTGCTGGAACAGTCCAGCAAACGTGCTTGAAGCGGGGTTCAGGCCTGCTTGAGCCGCGGGTCGTCGTCGGCCGGATTGTAGAAGAGCGAGAGCACCAGGCTCTTCGCGATCCGCTCGGCCGTCGCCATGAACCACGCCTTTGCTTCCGGCGAGGGCGCAATATCATCGAGCGTGGCGGAGAACAGGCCGAGCCAGGTCTGAAACAGCGGCGGGTTCATGCCCTGAACGCCCTGATGCGCCATGACTGGCTTGCCGCCATAGCTGCCGTCCTTGAAGGCGACGGCGGACCAGAAGCGGTTCATCTTTTCCATATGCTCGGGCCAGCGGCCGTTCAGCCGGCCGTCGAAGACCGGGCCAAGCTCTGGATGCGCCCGCACCCGGCCGTAAAACGTCTCCACCAGCAGCGGAATGAAATCGGCGGTGACGCCGATCGCCTGCATGTCGGACTGTGCGCGGACGCGCATGGCGGCGAAGTGGGAAAGACGGTCTGGATCGGTTTCGCTCATGGCCGGAAGATAGGGAGCTTTCCGTGTCGGTACAATCCGGCCGATCGCCGCAGGACGGGACAGGACGAAATCAAGGCCCTTCCCGCCCCGGCGCCCATTCCAGCCGCTTGTAATCGAACCCGTATTCCAGCGTCGGCTTGATGATTTCGAAGTAGGGCGAGAGGTCGAAGTCGCGCGGCGTGTAGAGCGAATAATGCCGGATATGCAGGATTTCCTCGCGCGAATAGGTGGAGGTCGCGGCCGCATGGCCGGGCGCGCGGGCGATTTCCGGCAGGATCGGGTAGCGGATCCGCTCGAAAGCCTCGGCAATCAGCGTCGAGCAGATCGCCCGCGTCGGATCGCCCGAGCCGAAGGCCAGCATGCGGCGGCGCCAGCGCACCGGCACGGGCGGTGCCGGCAGGAAGTAGCGCAGCATGTCAGTGATGTTCTTCAGGTCGTATTTGAGGCCGAGGCGCGAGACCATGAAGGAGACCAGCGCATTGCGGTCCTCCGGCGTCAGCCCGACCGGGCGGCAGATGCGCGTGTTGTAGGTGCGGTACTTCGTGAGCGGCACGGCAACGCAGCCTTCGCCGAGATTGACCTCGATGAGCTGCGGGCGCTCCACCGAGGTCAAGGTCGCCTGGTCGAGCGTCAGCGGGGTCTCGTCGCCGACGAAGAGCGCCGCATGCGACCAGGTGGATTGCGTCAGATACTTGATCACTGCCGAGACCTTCTGGTTGCCCTCGACGAGCAGGATGTCGCCGGGCCTCAGCGTGCGCGCCAGCGTTTCCGGGTCGGAAGGCGTGTAGGGTTCGTAGCCGGAGGTCTGGCTTTGCAGCCGATCCGCGACGCGACGCCCGAGGCGGTCGAGCAGCGTGTCGCGGCCTAGGGAAAGCGGCTTCAAGGCAGCAGTCACGGCTCGTCCTTCACAGTCTCACATCGCGCCACTCTAACCCTAGCCGCGACATCCTGTCGAGCTTGACCAAAAGGCTCCACGCCCTATATTTAGAATTATTCTAAACTGGATATTTGCAGATGTTCTCCCGCCTTCTCCGCCCCGGCAAACGCAGCCTCGAGTCCTTGAGCGAACAGGAAATCCTGGCGCTCGCGATTTCCTCCGAAGAGGACGACGGCCGCATCTACCTTGCCTATGCGGATGCGCTGCGTGATGCCTATCCCTACTCCGCCCGCGTCTTCGAGGAGATGGCAGCGGAGGAAAGCCATCACCGCCAGATGCTGATCGACCGGCACATCGCGCGCTTCGGCGATCGCATTCCGCTGGTACGGCGGGAGTTTGTGCGCGATTTCCCGGAGCGCAAGCCCGACTGGCTGATCCACAACATGCCGATCGAAAAAATCCGCGCGCAGGCCGAGGCGATGGAAGAGGCCGCGCACCGCTTCTATCTCGAAGCCGCCGCCCGCACGCAGGATGCCGCGACGCGCAAACTGCTTGGCGATCTGGCGCTGGCGGAAAAATCGCATGAATCGCTCGCCCGCCGGCTCGGCGAGGAGCACACCCCCGTGGATGTGAAGGCCGAGGAGGACCAGACGTCCCGGCGGCAGTTCGTTTTGACCTATGTGCAGCCGGGCCTTGCCGGCCTGATGGACGGCTCGGTCTCGACGCTCGCGCCGATCTTCGCCGCCGCCTTCGCCACGCAGGATACCTGGCAGACGTTTCTGGTCGGCCTGTCCGCCTCGGTGGGCGCCGGCATCTCCATGGGCTTCACGGAAGCCGCACACGACGACGGCAAGCTGTCCGGCCGCGGCTCGCCGGTCAAACGCGGCCTCGCCTCCGGCATCATGACGGCGCTCGGCGGCCTCGGCCACGCCCTGCCCTACCTGATCCCGAATTTCATGCTGGCGACGACCATCGCCGTCTTCGTCGTCTTCGTGGAATTGTGGGCGATCGCCTTCATCCAGAACCGCTACATGGAAACGCCGTTCCTGCGTGCTGCCATGCAGGTCGTGCTCGGCGGCAGCCTCGTTTTGGCCGCGGGCGTGCTGATCGGCAATGCGTGAGGGCTAGCGCCCGGTCGGGCGGTTCATGTCGCGCACGACCCAGCGGAAGAAAAGGTAGATACCGCCGCCCATGATGGCGAGGGGTAGAAGATTGGCAATAGAATCCATGTCGACCTCGTTGTCCCCTTGAGGGAACAGTTAAGGTCTTGCTAACCAATCCGCAATCGCGAAACCTGTTACGCTGTGTTCACAAAATGCGACCGTCGCACACGGAAACGAGAGCGGGGCGTTGACGCCCCGCTCCCTAATCGCTCAGGCGCGCAGCGTGCCGCCCGTGGTCTTCAGCACATTGCCGACGATCTTGGCGGTCAGCGCCTCGAAATCCTCGTCGGTCAGGGTCTTGTCGGTCGGCTGGATGACGACCTCGATGGCGATCGACTTCTTGCCTTCGCCAACGGAGGCGCCCTCGAACACGTCGAAGACGCTGACGGTCGAAATCAGCTTGCGGTCGGCACCCGTCGCCGCGCGCACGATCGCACCCGCATCCACCGTCTTGTCGACGACGAAGGCGAAGTCGCGCTTCACCGCCTGGAACGGCGAAAGGTCGAGCGCCGGCTTGGTGCGGGTCGCCTTCTTCTTCGGCTCCGGCATGGCATCGACATAGATCTCGAAGCCGGCGAGCGCACCAGACACGTCGAGCGCACCGAGCGCCTTCGGGTGGAATTCGCCGAAGTAGCCGAGCACGACCTTCGGCCCCATCTTGATCGTGCCGGAGCGGCCCGGGTGATACCAGGCGGGCGCACCGGCCTCGATCTGCACATTGCCCATCGGCAGTCCGCAGGCCTCGATCACGGCGAGCGCATCGGCCTTGGCGTCATAGATATCGACCGCCTTGCCGCCGCCCTTGGCCGCATTCGACCAGAGGCGACCGGCGCCGGCAAGCGAGGCCGTGCCGCGACGGATACCGCCGGCGACGCGACGCTGGCCTTCCGGCCTGTCGTTCTCATAGGTGCCGGAGACTTCGAAGATCGCGACGTCACCATGCCCCTTGTCGGCATTGCGCTGGGCTGCCGCCAGCAGGCCGGGCAGCAGTGAGGGCCGCATGTCGGACATGTCAGCCGCAATCGGGTTCGAGAGCGCAAGCGAAGCCGCCCCACCACCGAAGAGTTCGGCATGGGCCTTCGGGATGAACGACCAGGTGACGGCCTCCATCATGCCGCGCGCGGCGAGCGCCCGCTTGGCCAGCCGCGAGCGGATCTGCAGCGTGGTCAGGATGCGGCCGTTCACCGCGCCATGGCTTTCCAGCGGCGCCGGCTTGATATTGTCGACGCCGTGGATGCGCATGACCTCTTCGACGAGGTCAGCCTTGCCATCGACGTCAGGGCGCCAGGAAGGAACCGCAACGGAGACGCGCTCGCCGGAGCCCGAAACCTTGAAGCCGAGGCGGGTCAGGATGTCGACGCTCTCGTCCGACGAAATGTCGAGCCCCGTCAGGCGCTTCACTTCCGTGAACGGGAAATCGATGATCCTGGCATCATAGCCCTTGTAGCCGACGACGTCGGTTTTGGCCGCCGTGCCGCCGCACAGTTCCAGCACCAGTTCGGTGGCGCGCTCGAGGCCCGGCACCATGTATTCCGGGTCGACGCCCCGCTCGAAGCGATAGCGCGCATCGGTGATGATGCCTTGCGCGCGGCCGGTCTTGGCAATGTTCATCGGGTCCCACAGCGCCGATTCGATCAGCACGTCCGTGGTGTCCGCGTCGCAGCCCGAATGCTCGCCGCCCATGATGCCGCCGATCGATTCGACGCCGTTGTCATCGGCTATCACGACGTTCGACGGGTTCAGCGTGTATTCGCGCGTATCGAGCGCCAGTACCTTTTCGCCGTCCACTGCCCGGCGCACGACGAGATTGCCCTTCACCTTGGCCGCATCGAAGACGTGCAGCGGGCGGCCCTGGTCGAAGGTCATGTAGTTGGTAATGTCGACGAGCGCGTTGATCGGGCGGAGGCCGATCGCCAGCAACCGCTGCTGCATCCAGCGCGGGCTCGGGCCGTTCTTGACGCCACGCACGAGGCGGAGCGCAAAGCCCGGGCAGAGATGATCGTCGCCACCGAGATCGAGCTTAACCTTGACCGGCGTCTCGCCTTCGACCGCGAAGGACGGCGCCTTCGGGGTCTTGAGCGTGCCGAGGCCGGAGGCGGCAAGATCACGGGCGATGCCGAAAATGCTCGTGCAGTCCGGACGGTTCGGCGTCAGGTTGATCTCGATGACCGGATCGTCAAGGCCGGCATAGGCGGCATAGCTCTCACCGACCGGCGCATCGGCCGGCAGATCGATGATACCGTCATGGTTGTCGGAGATTTCCAGTTCCTTCTCCGAGCACATCATGCCGCGGCTTTCGACGCCGCGAATGGTGCCGACGGCAAGCGTCACGTCGATGCCGGGCACATAGGTGCCGGGCGCAGCAAAGGCGCCGACGAGGCCGGTGCGGGCATTCGGCGCGCCGCAGACGACCTGGATCGGGTCGCCCTTGCCGGTGTCGACCATCAGCACGCGCAGCTTGTCGGCATTCGGGTGCTGTTCGGCGGAAACGACCTTGGCGATGACGAAGGGCTTGAACGCCGCCTTGTCGTCGACCTCTTCCACCTCAAGCCCGATCGCCGTCAGCTTCGCGCAGATGTCGTCCAGCGAGGCGTCGGTCTCGAGATGGTCCTTCAGCCAGGAGAGCGTGAATTTCATGATGTTTCTCCTTGGATGCCGGTTACGCGCTGAGGCCGCCGAACAGGGTCGGCATGTCGAGCGGGCGGAAGCCGTAGTGGCTGAGCCAGCGGACGTCGGCGTTGAAGAAGTCGCGCAGGTCCGGCATGCCGTATTTCAGCATGGCGATGCGGTCGAGGCCCATGCCCCAGGCAAAACCCTGGTACTCGTCGGGATCGAGCCCGCCGGCGCGCAGCACGTTCGGGTGAACCATGCCGCAGCCCAGGATTTCCATCCAGTCCGTGCCTTCGCCGAACTTGACGATCGGGCCCGACGAGCGGTCGCACTGGATATCGACCTCGAAGGACGGCTCGGTGAACGGGAAGAAGGACGGGCGGAAGCGCATGGTGACGCTGTCGACCTCGAAGAACGCCTTGCAGAACTCTTCCAGCACCCAGCGCATGTTGGCGACATTCGCCTTCTTGTCGACCACGAGGCCTTCGACCTGGTGGAACATCGGCGAATGGGTGGCGTCACTGTCCTGGCGATAGGTCTTGCCGGGGATGATGATGCGGATCGGCGGCTTTTGCGCTTCCATGGTGCGGATCTGCACGGGCGAGGTGTGCGTGCGCAGCACCTTGCGTCCACCATTCTCGTCCGGCGGGAAGAAGAACGTGTCGTGCATCTCGCGGGCCGGGTGGCCTTCCGGGAAATTCAGCGCCGTGAAGTTATAGTAGTCGGTCTCGACATCGGGGCCTTCGGCGATGGAAAAACCCATATCCGCGAAGATCGCGGTGATTTCGTCGACGATCTGGCTGATCGGGTGGATGCGGCCGCGCTCGGCCGGCGAGGGGCGGACCGGCAGGCTGACATCCACGGTCTCGGCCTTGAGGCGGGCGTCGATCGCGGCATCGCGCAGCGCCGTCTTGCGCTCGGTGATCGCGTCGGTGACGCGCGTCTTCAGCGCGTTGATCGCCGCACCGCGCGTCTGGCGCTCTTCCGGCGACATGGTGCCGAGCGTCTTCAGGAGGTCCGAGACGGAGCCCTTCTTGCCAAGCGCGCCCACGCGCACGGCTTCGATCGCCGCTTCGTCGGAGGCTGCGGCAACGTCGGCGAGGAGCTGATGTTCCAGTGTGTCGAGTTCAGTCATCTTTACCTGCTTTGCTTGCGTCGGCCGGGCGGAGGGCCAAGAGAACCTGCGACAGATAGCGGGTTGCGGCGCGGAAGCCCGCAGATCACTACCCATGTGCACGCGCCCGATCAATCGGGTGCGCCATAAAAACTTGGCAACGACCGCCGCCGGAAGACGAGGCATGGAAACGGTGCAGGCCCGTTTCGGCGGTGGCCATCACGCAAAAACCCGCACCGGTTTCCCGGCGCGGGTTTCACAACGAAAAGACGTTTGGTTGTGGAAGCGCCGGTTAGTTTACGGCGGCTTCAAACTCGTTCTTCGTACCAGCGTCCTTGAGGTATTCGAGAGCCTTCTTGGAGGCAGCGACGAGCGCGCCGAAAGCTTCGGTCTCATGGATCGCCATGTCGGACAGCACCTTGCGGTCCACTTCGATGCCGGCCTTGTTGAGGCCGTCAATGAAGCGGCCATAGGTCAGGCCATGCTCGCGGACGGCAGCGTTGATACGCTGGATCCAGAGCGCGCGGAAATTGCGCTTGTTGACCTTGCGGTCGCGGTAGGCGAACTGCTTCGAACGGTCAACCGCGGCCTTGGCGGCGCGGATCGTGTTCTTGCGGCGGCCGTAGAAACCCTTGGCTGCCTTCAGTGTCTTCTTGTGCTTGGCGTGGGACGTTACGCCGCGTTTTACACGTGCCATATCATGATCTCCTTAAACGTATCAAAAGTGCCAGATAGTCTCAGAGACCGTTGGGCAGGTAGTTCTTGATGACTTTCTTGCCATCGGCTTCGGCCAGCACCATGGTGCCGCGCGCGTCGCGAATGAACTTGTTGCTACGCTTGATCATGCCGTGGCGCTTGCCGGCGGCAGCCGCGACGACCTTGCCGGTCGCGGTGATCTTGAACCGCTTCTTGGCGGACGATTTCGTCTTCATCTTGGGCATTTTGCTACTCCATTCTTCTTGAATTGAACCGCGTGACGATGCACGGCTCCAGCGAAAAGAACGGCCACGGCATGCCCTGCCGGACCGTTCGGACGGCGGCTTGTAACCGAAGTCCTTCGAAAGCGCAACCGGAATCCTTGTTTTGGTGTTCCCGGTGCAAAAAGGAAAAGCCGCCCCGTAAGGCGGCTTCGATCCGTGCGGTCCGTAGACGCGCGAGAGAGGGGCTCACTTCGGAGCGAGCACCATCATCATCTGGCGGCCTTCGAGCTTCGGCTCGGCTTCGACCTTGGCGATGGTCAGCGTGTCTTCCTTGACCTGCATCAGGAGCTTCATGCCGAGTTCCTGGTGGGCCATTTCGCGACCACGGAACTTCAGCGTCACCTTGACCTTGTCGCCCTCTTCAAAGAAGCGGTTCATCGCCTTCATCTTCACCTCATAGTCATGGGTGTCGATGTTCGGGCGCATCTTGATTTCTTTGATTTCGACGATCTTCTGCTTCTTGCGCGCTTCGGCCGCCTTCTTCTGGTTGGCGTATTTCAGCTTGCCGAGGTCAAGAATCTTGCAGACGGGCGGTTCGGAGTTCGGCGAAATCTCCACGAGATCGAGGCCTGCTTCTTCCGCCATGCGGAGCGCCTGATCGGTGGGGACGGTGCCGTGGTTGTTGCCGTCGGCGTCAATAAGCTGAACCCGGGGAATCCGGATTTCCTTGTTGGAGCGCGGGCCGTCCTTGACGGGAGCTTCCGCTTTAAAAGGTCTGCGAATGGTCGTGTTCTCCTCGAACTGTTTCGACAGGTATGAATTAGGGTGCGTCAACCGGGCCGTTTGCCCGCCTTTCGGCGTTTTTCGGCAATGTGTTGATCACGCTTGCGAAGTCAATAGCATGGCCCGTGGAAAAAATCACCACCTGTCCTTGCACGCGCGAATCTGGTCTAGGTTTCGGCAAAAGACCGGCTTTTCGGGGCCGGGATGCAGACAGGAGATAGGTATGACGGCGACGAAGGACAACGGGGCAGACTTCCTCACGGTCGGCAAGGGTGACGATGCCCGGCAGATCGCGATCGCGCTCCAGCCGGCCGCCGCCGGCAATGCGCTCGCCCATGTCGTCTGGCTCGGCGGCTACCGCTCGGACATGACCGGCACCAAGGCTATCGAGCTTGCAGCGCTCGCCGCCCGCCTCGGCACAGCCTGCGTGCGCTTCGACTATTCCGGCCACGGCGCCTCGGGCGGTGCCTTCGTCGACGGCACGATCTCGCGCTGGCTGGAAGAATCGCTCGCCGTGATCGACCGTGCCGCAAAGGCCCTCGGCACGCGCCGCGTCGTCCTCGTCGGCTCCTCCATGGGCGGCTGGATCGCGCTGCGCGCCGTCGCCGAACTGGCCAAGCGCCGGGATGTCGCGGTCGCCGGTCTGGTGCTCATCGCCCCCGCGCCCGATTTTACTTCCGAACTGATCGAGCCGAACCTGACGGATGCCGAGCGCACGGCGCTCGCCGAGCGCGGCCAGTTCGAGGAGCCGACGCCTTACGGCCCGGATCCGAACATCTACACGCTGAAGCTCATCGAGGACGGCCGCGACAACCGTGTTCTGACCGGCGTCATCGAGACCGGCTGCCCGGTGCACATTTTGCAGGGCATGGCGGATCCGGACGTGCCCTATACCCATGCCGTGCGCCTGATGGAGCACCTTTCCGGCGACGATGTGGTGCTGACGATGATCCGCGACGGCGATCACCGCCTGTCGCGCCCGCAGGATATCGCCAAGATCCTCGAGGCGGCGGAGGCGCTCGCCCGCGCGGAATGAGGCCTTTGCACATCCCGGCGGTCGCATTTTAACCATATTGTCGGATCGCCAATTCTGATGATTGACGAGATGCCCTCCTGACCGTTAACTCTTTGTTAACGATTAGGGGACGTTTCATGGCACGAATGATTGGTGCGAAGGCTGGGGCTGCGGCGTTTTTTGCGCTCCTCGTTTCTTCTTCCTCGGCTTTCACGGCTCCGGCATCGGCGCTTTCCATGAAGACCGGCGGCGTGACCTCCCAGCCGATCGGCCACTACGAGTTCTGTCAGACCTACAAGTCCGAATGCCGCGCCGGCGTGCGCAACCAGGCACCGGCAAAGGTAACGAAGGTCGGCTGGTCGGCCATTCGCCAGATCAATGCCAGCGTCAATCGCGACATCACGCCGATGACCGACAAGGAACTGCACGGCAAGGACGAATACTGGTCCTATCCGGACGGCGCCGGCGACTGCGAGGATTTCGTCCTCCTGAAGCGCAAGAAGCTGATGCAGAAGGGTTTTGCCCCCGGCGACCTGCTGATTACCGTCGTGCGCAAGCCGGACGGCGAAGGTCATGCCGTGCTGACGGTGCGCACCACCGAGGGCGATTTCATCCTCGACAACCTCAACAACGAAGTAAAACCCTGGACGACGACGCCCTACCGCTACCTGAAGCGCCAGGCCTCGTTCCACGCCGGCCGCTGGGTCTCGATCGAAAACGGCGACGCCGTCATGGTATCGTCGGTCGGCCAGTAAGCAGGCCGCAGGCCGGATTTGAAAAGGCCGCGGAGCGATCCGCGGCCTTTTTGTTTTCCAGTGCGCGATGCCTCACCTCCACACTACCGTCCTGCTCCATACCGCCCCTCCTCCGTCATCCTCGGGCTCGACCCGAGGATCCATGCAGCGGGTGAGGCGTGGATGGTCGGGTCAGGCCCGACCATGACGACGGAGGGACAGCAGCGTGGAGCAGGTCGGGACCGCGCTGCCAGCGCCTTTATCGATTGGCCATCGAGGCCATGCGCTGCGAATAGCGCCCGCCGGACACCTTTGCCGGCGACAGCATGTCGCCGAGGCGGGCCGCCTCTTCAGCCGTCAGCACCACGTCGGCGGCGGCGACGTTCTGCTCGAGGTGCGGCACCTTGCTGGCGCCGGGGATCGGCACGATGAAGTCGCCCTGCGCCAGCACCCAGGCAAGCGCCAGCTGTGCGGGCGCCACGCCCTTCTCCGTCGCCATCTCTTCAAGGGCTGCCACCAGCGCCAGGTTTGCATCGAAATTCTCCGCCTCGAAGCGCGGCAGAGAGCGGCGGAAATCATCGGCGGACAGGCCGTCGAGCTTCTTCAGCGCGCCGGTCAGAACACCGCGGCCGAGCGGGCTGAAGGGCACGAAGCCGATGCCGAGATCGCGGCAGGTTTCCAGCACGCCGTTTTCCTCCGGATCGCGGGTCCACAACGAGTATTCGCTCTGAAGGGCTGCGATCGGATGCACGGCATGCGCCCGGCGGATCGTCTCGGCGCCGGCTTCGGAAAGCCCGAGCGCCCTCACCTTGCCTTCGCGCACCAACTCCGCCATGGCGCCCACCGTCTCCTCGATCGGCACGGCTGGATCGACGCGGTGCTGGTAGAACAGGTCGATGACCTCGATGCCGAGCCGCTTCAGCGAGGCCTCGGCGACGGCCTTGACGTTTTCCGGCCGGCTGTCGGTGCCCGTCATCATCTGCGCCGCCGGCTTGCTCGGATCGATGCTGAAGCCGAACTTGGTGGCGATCACCACCTTGTCGCGCACCGGCTTCAGCGCCTTGCCGACAAGGATTTCGTTCTTGTAGGGGCCGTAGACCTCAGCAGTATCAAACAGCGTGACGCCGAGATCGACGGCGCGATGCAGCGTGTCGATCGCCGCCGTCTCATCCTGGGCAGGGCCATAGGCATGGCTCATGCCCATGCAGCCGAGGCCGAGGGCGGAAACATCGAGGGGGCCGAGTTTTCTGTGATGCATGACAAAATCCTTTTCGTGGCACCGGCAAGCAGGCCGTTGGGCCGGCCGCCGTCATCCGGACAACACCAATCTAGGGTGCGGCGCTTCATCTGAAAATTGCTGCAAAGGCCAACGGCTTGTTCTATCTGTTGGAACAATGAACCGAACCCAGCTTTCCCAACTCGCCGTGCTCGCCATCGTCGCGGAAGCGCGCTCCTTCCGCAAGGCCGCGGCCGAACTCGCCATCGCGCCCTCCGCCGTCAGCCACGCAGTGTCGGCGCTGGAGGCGAGCCTCGGCGTGCGCCTCATCGCCCGCACCACCCGCAGCGTGGCGCCGACGGAGGAAGGTCGCCTGCTGCTGGAGACGCTGGCGCCGGCACTGGCCGATATCGGCGCCGTCATGGAGGGACTTGCCGACCGGCAAAGCCGCCCGGCCGGCCCCTTGCGCATCACAATGCCGCTGATCGCCGCCGAAGACATCGTCATGCCGCGGCTCGCTGCCTTCCTCGCGGCCTATCCGGATATCGAACTGGATTTGCGCACCGACGACCGCTTCGAGGACATCGTCGAAAAGGGTTTCGATGCCGGCCTGCGCCTCGGCGAGCATCTGGAGGCGGATATGATCGCCGTCAGGGCGAGCGGCCCGTGGCGCGGCCTGATCGTCGGCGCACCCGCCTATTTCGAAACGCATCCGAAACCCGTACAGCCGCGCGATCTCATGCAGCACCGCTGCATCCGCCGGCGCTTTTCGAGCGGCCGGCTCTATCGCTGGGAGCTGGAAAAGGATGGACGGCTGGTGACGGTCGACGTCACGGGTCCGCTGATCGTCTCCGACCAGCGGCTGATGCGCGGCGCGGCGATGGATGGCGCGGGCCTCGCCTATGTCTTCGACCAGCGCGTCGACGAGGATATCCGCGCCGGCCGGCTCATCCCCGTGCTGGAGGACTGGTGCCCGGCCTTCGACGGCTTTTCGATCTACTACCCGTCCCGCCGACAGATGCGCCCGGCACTCCGGGCCTTCGTGGATTTCTTCCGCTACAGGAGTTAGGTCCGCAGCCGATAGCGGATATGCCCGTCCGATTTAACGTAGCTGTCATAGAGTTTGCGGGCGCGAAGATTGTCCTCGTTGGTGTGCCAGTAGATGCCGCGCCAACCGTTGCGCTTGGAGATCGTGACGAGGTCGTCCACCAGCGCCCGCCCGACCCCCTTGCCGCGCGTCGTCTCGTCGACATAGAGGTCCTCGAGATAACCTTCCGGCGCGATGTCCCAGGTGGAATCGTGATAGTGATGGATGGCGAAACCGAGCATCTCGCCGTCCTCCAAGGCGACGCGCATCGAGACCCGGGAACCCGCGTCGAGAATGCGTGCCCAGGTAAAGGCGGTCACCTCCTCCGGCACCTCTGTCTTGTAGAAGGTGAGGTAGCCGGCCCAGAGTTTTCTCCAGGCCGCTTCGTCGCTTTCAATCGGATCGCGGATGGTCAGCGTCATGATGCGGCTCCTGCCGTGTCGAGTGCCGAAACCTGTTCGGCGGAGAGGGAAAGCGAGGCCGCCTTCGTCAGGCTGGCTAGCTGGGCAAGGCTGGTGGCGCTGGCAATCGGCGCTGTCACCGCCGGCTTTGCCATCAGCCAGGCCAGCGCGATTTCCGCCGGCTTCGCGCCGGTTTGTGCCGCGACCTCATCGAGAACTGCCAGAATGCGCAGGCCCTTGTCGTCCAAATAGTGCGCCACGTCCTCGCCGCGCGCCCTGCCCTCGGTATCGGCCTTCGTGCGATATTTTCCGGTCAGGAAGCCGGAGGCCAGGCTGTAATAGGTGATAACGCCAATCTCCTCTCTCTGGCAGAGATCTGCCAGTGCGCCCTCGAAGCCGGCGCGGTCGTAGAGATTGTATTCCGGCTGAAGCGCGCCGTAGCGCGGCAGGCCTGCGGTGTCGGCCGCCTCGAACGAGGCCTGCAACTGGCCGGCATCGAGGTTCGAGGCGCCGAAGGCCCGCACCTTGCCCGCTTTCACGAGGCTGGCATGGGCCTCCAGCGTTTCCGCATAGGGCGTTTCCGGGTCCGGCCAGTGCGAAAGGTAAAGGTCGATATGATCGGTCTGCAGCCGCTTCAGAGATTTCTCCACGGCCTCGATGATCCACGACCTGCGCAGGTCCCGCCGGCCCTGCCCCATGTCGGAGCCGACCTTGGTGATGACGACGACCTTGTCGCGGGAAGGACCGGAGCGCTTCAGCCACTTGCCGATGATCGTCTCCGATTCACCGCCTTCATTGCCCGGCACCCAGCGCGAATAGACATCCGCCGTGTCGATGGCATTGAAGCCGGCGCCGGTGAAGGCATCCAGCAGGTCGAAGGAGGTCTTTTCGTCGGCCGTCCAGCCGAAGACATTGCCGCCGAAGACGAGGGGCGCGATCGAAAGGCCGGTCTTGCCGAGGGTGCGATGCTGCATGGAGGTCCTCCAAAGGGTTCGTGCTGAAAAGTGTCGAAGGGAACATAGGACGGTGCGGCGCCTATTGCACGCTGCACCGCTGCGATTTTTTGAACGCCTCGCGGCTTGCGAGGAACGTACCTCGCGACTAGTCTCTCGCCGCAATCAGGGAGAGATCATCATGCTGCGTTTCGGAATCCTGTCGACCGCCAAGATCGGCCGCGAACTTGTCGTGCCCGCCATCCAGGATGCGGAAAACTGCGTCATCACCGCCATTGCCAGCCGCGACCTTGCGAAGGCCCGCGCCATGGCCGACCGGTTTTCCGTGCCGCACGCCTTCGGCTCCTACGAGGAAATGCTCGCCTCCGACACGATCGACGCCGTCTACATTCCGCTGCCGACCGCGCAGCACGTCGAGTGGTCGATCAAGGCGGCGGATGCCGGCAAACATGTGCTGTGCGAGAAGCCGATTGCGCTGAACGCCGGCGAGATCGCGGCGCTGATCGAAGCACGCGACCGCAACAAGGTGCTGATTTCCGAAGCCTATATGGTCACCTACAGCCCCGTCTGGCGCAAGGTCCGCTCGCTTCTGGCGGAAGGCGCGATCGGCAAGTTGCGTCATGTGCAGGGCGCTTTCACCTATTACAACCGCGATCCCGGCAACATGCGCAACGTGCCGGCGCTCGGCGGCGGCGGCCTGCCGGATATCGGCGTCTACCCGACGATCACCACGCGCTTCACCACCGGCAAGGAAGCGCTCCGCGTCCAGGCCACCACCGACCGCGACCCGGAATTCGGCACCGACATCTATTCCAGCGTGCGTGCCGATTTCGGCGATTTCGAACTGTCCTTCTACGTCTCCACCCAGCTCGCCCAGCGGCAGGTCATGGTCTTTCACGGCGACAAGGGTTTCATCGAGGTGAAATCGCCGTTCAACGCCGATCGTTACGGCGCGGAGGAACTCGAACTCACCAACCAGAGCCACACCGAAAGCCAGCTCTTCCGCTTCCAGGATGCCCGCCAGTACAAGCGCGAAGCCGAAGCTTTTACGCGGGCAGCGCTCGGGGAAAACGAGGAGATCGTGACGCTCGAAAGCTCGGTCAACAACCAGAAGCTCATCGACGCCATCTACCGGGCCAGCGAGAAGGATGGCTGGGAAGCGGTGTAACCGCCCCTCTCCAGAGAGGGAGCGTGCAGGGTGGATCCTCGGCTCAAGGCCGAGGATGACGACAGAAGGAATGTTCGTCAGCCAAATTGCCAGCACCGCCTGCCGCGTCGTCAGCTAGGAATTAGAGCCCCTCCTCCCCCATCATCCTCGGGCTCGACCCGAGGATCCACGCGGCAGGGCATGCGTCCTGATGACCGGGCGGCCTACGCCCCGTCGCCGATGCGCTTGTAGAAGAACGTTGTCGCGCAATAGCGCCCATCCGGATAGAGCGCATAATCCGGAATGACGCCGGCGCGCTGCCAGCCGAGCCGTTCGTAGACGGTCTCGGCGGGGCTGCCAGTGGCGGTGTCCAGCACCAGCACGGTCTTGCCGCGCCGGGCGGCTTCTGCTTCCGCCGCCGCCATCAGCGCGCGGGCGAGGCCGCGGCCGCGCTCGCTTTCCATGACCAGCAGCTTCTTGACGTCCGCCCGGTGCGGCTGGTTCGGCATCTGGCGAATGCCGACCTGCACCGTGCCGACGATGCGCCCTCCCCGTTCGGCGGCAAAGAGCAGCGTCGCATCCTCGCCGACCGCCGTTGCGACCCCTTCCCAGAAGGGCAGCGCATCATCAGGCCCATAGGGCGCCATGAAGCCGACGGAGGCGCCGCCGGTCACGCAATCGGCCAGCACGTCGGCAAGTTCACCCAGCCGGGCGCGGGTTTCGGCAGGGTCGAGCAGTCTGATATCGCTCATCGCTTCCTCAAGGGTCAGGTGCGGCCGCGGTCCAGCACCACGGCATAGTGGGCCGGTTCACTGCCGGGGTTTTCGAAAATATGGCCCTCGGTGATGCTCATGTAGAGACAATCGCCGGGGCGAAGGTCGTACACGACGTCCTTGATCGTCATGCGAAGCTCGCCGGAAAACAGCCAGACATGCTGCGTCATGCCCGCCTTCGCCGTTTCCGGCGGATAGGCCATGCGGGCGCCCACCGGGAACTCCACCTCGATCACCTCGACACGCGAAACCGTGTTCGGCGCCGAGATGGCACGGCGCTGGTAGCCGGTTTCCGGATCGCGCCAGACCGTCTGCTTTTCCCGTCGCGACAGCGGATCGCCGTCCTCCTGCGAAAAGGCGAAGAAGGCCGAGAGTGTCAGGTCGAGGGCCGCGCAGAGCCGCGACAAAAGCTGCGCCGTCGGGCTCGCCTCGCCGCGCTCGATGCGCGAGATCATCGCCCGGCTGACGCCGGACGCGCTTGCGAGGTCGTCGAGCGTCTGGTTCCTCGCAGTGCGCAGCAGCCGCACGCGCTCGCCAATCGCGCTTTCCAGGGGATCCATTTCGTTTTCCATTATTCTGGAATAATTGTCTCGTATAATGGAGTCAACAGACATCAACCCATCTGAAAATAATTCTCCGCCATGCCGCTCCAGCGACAATGCGACATCGATCACCCGGATATGGTGACGCCGCTAGAATCAGGGAGGGCGGACGGATGACAGGTGAAACGCAGCGGGCATCCTCGCTCTTTTCCATCACCGCCATCGTCGTCTCGATGACCTTCGTGGCGATCGGCAACGGCATCATGCTCGCCTATGTGCCCTATGTCCTGTCGCGCGCTGATGCACCCTCGTGGACGCCGGGTGCTGCCGTCACCGCCATCGCCTTCGGCGGCCTGCTTGGCTGCATTCTCGCCGGCCCGGTCATCCGCCGCGTCGGCCATGCCCGCGCCTTCTCCTGCTCCATGGCGCTGGTCCTCATCGCCGCCTTTCTCGTGGCGCTCGGCGTCAACCCGCTTGTCTGGATTTTGGCGCGCGGCATTTATGGCGCAGCGGGCAATTCCAATTTCATCATCGCCCAGAGCTGGCTGAACCACGCGGCCGACAACCGCTGGCGCGGCAAGGCCATGTCGTTCTTCTACATGGCCTATGTGCTGGGGCTGGGCGTCGGCGCCTGGCTGTTCGGGCAGATGCCGGCCGACGGCAACCTCGCGCCCCTCGTCACCATCTTCGTCACCACCATCGCCCTTCTGCCGATCGGCCTGACCCGGTTGCCCACGCCGCCCGCGCCCGCCCGCGTCAGCGTCGATTTCGCCATGGCCTGGCGCAATTCCCCCGTCGCCCTCATCGGCGTGCTCGCCGCCGGCGGCCTGTCGATGGTCGTGCAGGGTTTCACGCCGATCTACGCCGCCACCAACAATGTCGGCCAGACCGACGTGGCGCTGCTGATGTTCGTCATGCAGTTCGGCCTGCTCTTCGTGCAATATCCGCTCGGCACGCTGTCGGACCGCATCGACCGGCGCATCGTGCTGATCTTCACTTGCCTGCTGATATCCGGCACAGCGGTCGCCGCCCTCTTCGTCTCCTTCCAGGCCTTCGCCATCCTCATTCTGGTCTTCGCGCTCTGGGCGGGGGCGGTCGAAAGCGTCTATTCGATCGCCAATGCGCATGCCAACGACCGCACGGATCCGGAGGATTTCGTGCCGCTCGCCTCGACGCTGCTCGTCGCCTGGTCGGCTTCCGCGACGCTCGTTCCGCTGGCGGTCACGGCGCTCACGCCCATCTACGGCCCCAAGACCTTCATCTATGCCGCCATGGCGGTCGCACTGCTCTACGCCGCCTTCGTCACCCATCGCCTGCGCCGTCGCGAGACCGTGCCGATGGAGGCGCGGGAGAGTTTTGAGATCCGCAGCGCCCAGGTGCCAAATGCCGGCGCGCTCGTCGAAGGCCAGAACGTCCCGGAATAGCGGTGCCGGAGCGCAGGAAACCCTTCATTTACCGCTTTGCGGGAATCTCGCCCGCTGCTATATGGCGCGCATGAGCACCAATAATTCGACGCCCCTCGACCATATCCGCAATTTCTCGATCGTGGCCCATATCGACCACGGCAAGTCGACGCTCGCCGACCGGCTGATCCAGTCGACCGGCGGCCTTGCCGCGCGCGAAATGTCGGAACAGGTCCTCGATAACATGGATATCGAGAAGGAGCGCGGCATCACCATCAAGGCGCAGACCGTGCGCCTGCACTATGTCGCCAACAATGGCGAGACCTACGTCCTCAACCTCATCGACACGCCCGGCCACGTCGACTTCGCCTACGAAGTGTCGCGCTCGCTGTCGGCCTGCGAGGGCTCGCTGCTCGTGGTGGATGCGTCGCAGGGCGTCGAGGCCCAGACGCTCGCCAACGTCTACCAGGCGATCGACAACAACCACGAGATCGTCACCGTCCTCAACAAGATCGACCTGCCGGCGGCCGAGCCCGACCGCATCCGCGAGCAGATCGAGGAAGTCATCGGCATCGACGCCTCGCAGGCCGTGCTGATTTCGGCCAAGACCGGCCTTGGCATTCCCGACGTGCTGGAAGCCATCGTCCACCAGCTGCCCGCGCCGAAGAGCGAGGGCGGCGAGACCGCGCCGCTGAAGGCGCTGCTCGTCGATTCGTGGTACGACACCTATCTCGGCGTCATCGTGCTCGTGCGCATTCTCGATGGCGTGCTGAAAAAGGGCCAGACCATCCGCATGATGGGCACGGACGCGAAATACCAGGTGGAACGCGTCGGCGTCATCACGCCGAAGATGGTCACCGTCGAGGCGCTAGGCCCCGGCGAGATCGGTTTCATCACCGCCTCCATCAAGGAAGTGGCCGATACCCGCGTCGGCGATACGATCACCGAGGACAAGCGCCCGACAGCCCACATGCTGCCGGGCTTCAAGCCGGCGCAGCCGGTGGTGTTCTGCGGCCTGTTCCCGGTCGATGCCGCCGACTTCGAGGACCTGCGCGCCGCCATGGGCAAGCTGCGCCTCAACGACGCGTCCTTCTCCTTCGAAATGGAATCGTCTGCAGCACTCGGCTTCGGTTTCCGCTGCGGCTTCCTCGGGCTGCTGCATCTCGAAATCGTCCAGGAACGCCTGGAGCGCGAATTCGACCTAGACCTGATCGCGACGGCACCTTCGGTCGTCTACAAGCTGTTCATGAACGACGGTACGGAGCGCGAGCTGCACAACCCGGCCGACATGCCGGATGTCGTGAGGATCAAGGAAATCCACGAGCCGTGGATCCGCGCCACCATCCTGACGCCGGACGACTATCTCGGCGGCATCCTCAAGCTCTGCCAGGACCGTCGTGGCATCCAGGTGGAACTCACCTATGTCGGCACCCGCGCGATGCTGACCTACGATCTGCCGCTCAACGAAGTGGTCTTCGATTTCTACGACCGCCTGAAGTCAATTTCCAAGGGCTACGCCTCCTTCGACTACCAGATCACCAACCACCAGGAAGGCCATCTGGTAAAGATGTCGATCCTCGTCAACGGCGAGCCGGTCGATGCGCTCTCCATGATGGTGCACCGCATGGCCGCCGAAAAGCGCGGCCGCGACATGTGCGAGAAGCTCAAGGAGCTGATCCCGAAGCACATGTTCAAGATCCCGATCCAGGCCGCCATCGGCGGTAACGTGATCGCCCGCGAGACCATCTCGGCGCTGCGCAAGGACGTGACCGCCAAGTGCTACGGCGGCGACGCGACCCGCAAGCGCAAGCTTCTCGACAAGCAGAAGGCCGGCAAGAAGCGCATGCGCCAGTTCGGCAAGGTCGAAATCCCGCAGGAAGCGTTCATCGCAGCGCTCAAGATGGGCGACGAGTAGGCCACAGATTCATGCGACGTAAAATTGGGGGGCTTTGCCTCCCTTTTTTTATCCCACGGCGTACAAATGCAGATCAAAATATAGTTAACGAATCATTGACAAATGGATTCGGATTCGTATCATGTGCTAAAATACGCTTAAATACAGAGAAATACATGGTTAACGAGCGCACATTGGAGGCCGATCTGGTGGATCCGGCAATTGCTCTCATATCGAGATATGGTGACATCGAGAATGGCTTGGAGATTTCCGTTCTTGCAAAAAAGCTTCGCGAGATCATTCGCCCGAAACCAGCGGATTTGGCGCAGTTAAAGGGAAGAAAAGATGATCGGTTAAGCCAAGTGATACGAAACCTCGTCAGCCATCGCACTTTAGAAAAACGCGGGTTGGCGACTTATAGAAAGGGTGAGGCGCTCACTCGGGGATGTTACGTTCTGACCGAACTTGGACGTGCATCCGTAAAAACCTCATGGGCACGGAAGCTCATGTAGCGGAGTCCACACATGCAACAGCCCACAAGAAGAGCATTAGCCAACCGCACCATCGAGCACCGTCGCGGTTGGCGGTAACAATAAGGGCCACAAAACAGGAAGGCTGGTACCCGACCTGAAATGTGACCCATGGTGTCAGCGGACAAGCCCGAATCCGTTGGACGGAGTAGCTGGGAATGCCGATATCTGAACCGTTTGCATCTTCAGAATCGCATTTCCTGGTCTCCGTTTCAAGAGGGCGTTACCTTTTGAAGTCAGGAAGTCATGATGACCAACGACAACATGCCGAGCTATACGCTCACCTTCGATGACGCCGTCGAGGTTTGGCTCCGCCACTGGAACGGCGAATTTCAGAACAGGATTGCCGCCAGTTTTGACGTCAACCCGGCGCGCGTGAACGACGTTCTCAAGGAACGGAAGTTCGTCGGCAGCCGCGATGCGGCGCTTACCAAGCGTAGTGCGTAACAATCGGCCGGCGCCAAGCGCCGGCCTTTCTCATTCTGAAAAGGATTCAGATCATGTCCAAAGGACGCAATCAACACGTCGTGCCCCATGCCAACGGATGGGCTGTCAAAGGCGCTAATTCCGAGCGCGCGACCAAGGTCGTCGAAACCCAGCGCGAAGCAATTGGCATCGCGCGTGGTATCGCACAGAATCAGGGCAGCGAAATGCTAATCCACGGGGAAAACGGTCGCATTCGTGAACGCAACTCTTACGGCAGCGATCCCTACCCGCCGAAAGGCTGACATGAAAGGGCGGCGCTCGCGCCGCCTTTTTTTGCCCAATCAATCCCGCTTGATACTCGCCAGAACCTCCCAGAGGTCCGCACCGGTCTCGAACACGGCGGCGTTGGCGCGGAAGCCGGTTTCGGCGGAGATGAGGTCCAGCATGTCCATGGCCGGATCGCTCGTGGGTGATGCCCCGCCGGCGATGCTGCGGGCGATTTTCTCGGCCCGCGCCGTCTCGCTCGCCATGCCCTGGAGGGCCGTGTTCAGGATGCCGGCTATCTGCATTGCGGTGGCCTCGTTGATCCCTTGACGTTCTACGCGACGGCACTTTCCATCGCGTGAACGGCAAAGCCGGCCGGATGCCCGGTCCTGTGCGGAATCGGCACAGGACCGGAGGCCGTCAATGGCCCGGATGCAGCGCGTCGTTCAGATACATGCAGGTCAGCATGGTGAAGACGTAGGCCTGGATGATCGCCATCAGCAATTCCAGCGCCGTCAGCGCCACCGTCATGGCGAGCGGCAGCACCGCGCCCAGAAGGCCGAGCGTGCCGAGTTCGCCCATCGAGACGACGAAGCCGGCAAAGACCTTGAGCGTGATATGCCCAGCCAGCATGACGGCGAAGAGACGCACGGAATGGCTGACGGGGCGGGAGAGATAGGAGATCACCTCGATCGGCACGATGATCGGCGTCAGGATCAGCGGCACGCCGTCCGGCACGAAGAGTTTCAGGAAACCGGCGCCATGCCGGAACAGGCCGTAGAGCGTCACGGTCGCGAAGACCAGCATGGCGAGCGCGAAGGTGACGATGAGATGGCTCGTCACCGTGAAGGCATAGGGAAACATGCCGACCAGGTTTGCCACCAGAATGAACATGAAGAGCGAGAACACCAGCGGGAAGAAGCGCATGCCCTGTTCGCCGGCATTGGCCCTGAGCGTCGTCGCGACAAATTCGTAGACGATTTCCGCGCCCGATTGCCAGCGGCCGGGCACCAGGCCGCGCCGGCCCGTCGCCAGAAGCAGGAAGGCGCTCGCGAGCACGACGGTCGCCACCATATAGGCGGAGGAATTGGTGAAGCTGAGGTCCAGTCCGCCGATTTCGAACGGGACTAGCGGCTTGATCTCGAATTGCTCAATGGGTCCGGCCATCGGATATCCTCGGAAAGGCAAGGCGCACGACAAGGGAGCGCGCCGTGATCGCGACGCGGCGATGCAGGGCACGCGCGGGCCGCGCGGCAGATTTTAGAACGAACGGGAGTGAAGGGTTCATCGGTCGCGGCATTCTCTCTCGATTGCGAGATGAGGGGCCGTCCCCGGAACGAACAAGGCGCTGGTCGTCCAGCGCGAAGGCTGTTTAGCCGCTGCATCGGCCGATGGCAAGGACCATCGAAAGCAACCGCACCCCTCAATTCGGCGCAGGCCGGCCCGCCCAGCAGCAGATCACGCCGATGGCCGCTCGAACACCATCCAGCTCCAGCGGACACCGAGCGCCCGGTTCGCCGCCTGGTGCGATCCCGCCTCCCGGCACCGCAGCAAAATGAGGCCGCAGCCGACGGCGGCCGCAATCGTGTCGTCGTCGCAAATCGGGAAGGCGGGCCGGCCGGCAGCCCCGGGACCGTGGCGCAGCGCAAGAACAAGGCGTCCGCCCGGTGCGAGCATCCCCGCCAGCACCGGCAAGGCGATGGCGCGTGCCGCCTCGTCGATATGCTGCCACACGCCGTTCAGCGTCACGAGATCGAACGGTCCGTGCTGTCGCGTTGCCGCGAGCTCCGGCAGGGTGTCGTTTAGCCAGGTGAGGCCCTTGTCGCCATGCCGCGCCATCCCGGCCTCGCGCAGCGCCCGGACCGGCTCGACCGCCAGAACCCGGTGCCCTTGGCCGGCAAACCACGCCGCATCCCGTCCCGTGCCGGTGCCGATATCGGCGACGCGGCCGGGTGTCTGCGGCAGCAGGTCGAGCACGGGCGCGTAGAGCGCCGCCGGATCGAAGGCCTCGTAGCGCTCGATCAGCTCTGGCGTCGCGGCGGCGGCATAGCCGTCCAGAATGTCGTTCATGGTGCTGCGGTCAGGGAGGCGGAAGCATCTTGCCGACGTCGCCGCTCAGCAGGTGCTGGAACGGCCGCGGCGGCAGCTTTCCGGGATTGGCATAGGGATTGGAGAAGGCGAAGATGAAAAACAGGATGACGCCGGAATAGGCGCCGAAGAACGACAGCAGGACGAGATCCGTCTTGGTCGGCCGGTAGACGTAGAAGGCCGCCGAAATGATGATGAGGCCGATGATCGCCGGTCCCCAGAACAGGCCGGAGAAGCGGCCGGCCGAGGCCGCCTCGCGCAACTGGCGGAACCTTGCGATCGCCGCGGTCTTCTCCTTCATGTGGCCGCTCAGATAGCGCTCGCGCTCGGTGGTCGGTGCAAGATCCAGCACCCGCGTGTAAACGGCATTCCACTCCTCCCAGGCACGGGGCGACAGCCCCTCGCGATGGCCGAGCCGCTCCCACTCCTCGTCGACGACGATGACGACATAGCGCGCCAGCCCCTGCTGGATCGGCAGCGCAATCGCCCCGCCATAGCGGCCCGCATCGTTGAAGACGTCGGAGATCGCAATGGCCTCGTCGACCAGCGTCGCGCGCACGCCCTTGTAGTCGTCCAGTTCCTGCGCATAGACGAGCCCGAGGATAAGGCTGTGCAGCGTGGCCACGCGCACGGCGACGTTTCCCGCCACCTCCAGCGTCCTGTCGCCCTCCTGCCCCGGATGGATCAGCCGGCGCGCCAGGAAATAGGACCCCAGCACCAGCACGACCGTCGCCACAACGACGGCGGAACCGGACAGCAGAGACGAGAGGACGTCGGCGAGATCTTCCATCGACGCACCATTCGTCACGACCCCTGAAGAATCAAGCCGGAGGCGCCCGCAATTGTTCTTGCGCGCGACTCAATTTTCCCCGCTGTCGCCGGACGCGCCATACTCTGTGCATCCCGCTAGAGGATACGCTGCCAGGCGTGGCAGTCAGGCGGGGTCGGTGCTTGCGGTGCGGGAAGGACGTGAACCTTCACCGGAAGGGCCTGCGGAAAATGGTCTCCCTCCGGCGACACGGGGGAAACGGCAGGGCATCGGACCGACCCTGTCGTTTCACGCCGCGAACGGCGCGCCGGATGTGCCTGTGCGGCACGCAAGGAGGTTGGGTCTGGCGGATGCGTCGGCATCGTCCGCCGGGATGGCAGCAGTCCGGAAGGGGCAAACCCCTTTCCGTCCACAATGTCCTCAAGGCGAGGTCTTGCGCGACGAAAAATCGGAACGGCCCATCCCGGAAACCGGCGGCAGACATCCACCGGCACCGGCCTTTGCAGAGGGATCGGGGTCGCAGGCAAAAACCGCTGAACGGGGCGCTGAAAGGTGCCACATACACTCACTTTTACGAGGCAGCTTCCAGCGCCCCGTCCGATGCTCCTTGAAACCCCACGGGCGAAGATTCCGCCGCGTGGATGTCGGCATTGGGCGTGCACGGCGGACCGGTCAGCCGTCCTCGTAGATCCGCTGCCCGGTCTTCAGCGCCTCATCCAGCCGGCCGCCCTCGGGGAAGATCGACAGCGCCTCGGGCTTGTCGACGCCCGCCACCAGCCGGGGACAGGTCTGCGCTTGACCGAGCACCGTCGTCACGGGGATGACGCCCGCCCAGATGGGCAGCGCAAAATCCTCTTCGTCGTCGCCGACGCCCTTGGCGCGCACCTTGGCAGCCGCCTCGTCGATCGGCATGGCGATGATCGTCGTGGCCTTGGCCTCCTGGGTGGTGATGGGGCGGAGCAGCGCGCTGCGCTCGGGATAGAAGCGGTCGACGACGTCGCGCATCGCCTCGATCTTCTCCTCCGGGTCCTCGACGAGGCGGGCGGTGCCGAAACACATGGCGGAGCGGTAATTGGCCGAATGGTTGAAGCCGGAGCGCGCCAGCACCAGCCCGTCGAGATGGGCGACGGTGAGGCAGGCGGGCGTGCCGGTCTTGAGGTGGCGCAGCATGCGGCTCGCCGACGAGCCGTGCCAGTAGAGCGTGTCGCCCTTGCGCCAGAACAGCGTCGGCGTCGTATAGGGCTGGCCGTCGATGACATAGGCGACGTGACAGAGCATGGCCGCATCGAGAATGGCGTGCACGGCGGCGCGGTCGTAGCTGCCGCGTTCGTGCAGACGCTTGACGCGGTTGCGCGGGGTGACGGGATAGGTGGCAGTCTCGGTCTCAGCGGTCATGCATCTTGCCTTTCAGGAATGATGCCGCCATGGTGCGCCATGCCATTGGATCGAAAAAGTACCAATCCTATGCAAAAAAATCAGGCCAATCTGCCGGACTGGTCGTCGCTCATTCCCGTCCTGCCGGCGACCGGAAAGCGCACACCCGCACTGTATCGCGAGCTGCGCCGGCTGATCGAGGCGGGTGCCATTCCGGCCGGCAGCAAGCTGCCGCCGTCGCGCGATCTGGCGCAGCGGCTGAAGACGGCGCGCGGCAGCGTCGTCGCCGCCTTCGAGACGCTGATCGCCGAAGGCTACGCCGTGGCGCGCACCGGTGCCGGCACCTTCGTCGCCGATCGGGTGCCGACGGTGAAGCCGGTGGTCGCCCTAGAAACAAAAAGCGCCGATCCGAAAATGCCGTTGCCCGGCACGCTCGGCGTCGCCATGGCGGATGCCCGCACGCTAAAAATCTTCCGCACGCTTCTGTCGCGCCATCTCACCCGCCCCGGCCCGGAGCACTTCTATTATGGCGATCCACGCGGCGGCGAAGCGTTGCGCCAAGCCGTCGCCGCCTATTTGCGGCAGGCACGCGGCGTGCGCTGCGAGGCCCGCTCGATCGTCATCACCACCGGCACGCAGCAGGGCATCGACCTCGTCATCCGCGCCGCGCTCTCGCCGGGCGACCGGGTGATGATCGAGGACCCCTGCTATCCCAGCGCCCGGGCCGCCTTTGCCGGAAACGGGTTCGATCTCTCCGGCCTCGCCGTCGATGCGGAGGGCGCCGACATCGCGCTTGCAGCCCCCGGCGCCCGCGCGGTCTATGTCACGCCGTCGCACCAGTTCCCGCTCGGCGTGACCATGAGCATGCGCCGCCGCCTTGCCCTCATCGACTGGGCACGCGAGACGGGTGGCTGGATCATCGAGGACGACTACGACAGCGAATTCCGCTATGCCGGCCCGCCGCTCGCCGCCATGCAGGGCATGGATGACAGCGGCCGCGTGATCTATCTCGGCACTTTCTCCAAGGTGCTGTTTCCCGGCCTGCGCCTCGGCTACGCCGTCATCCCGGATCCGCTGCTCGACACCGTCATGACCCTGCGCAGCCGCACCGACCGCAGCCCGCCGACGCTGGCAGAAGCCGCCCTGACCGACCTCCTGCGCGAGGGCCATTTCGCCGCCCATCTTCGCCGCGCCCGGCGCCAGGCACAGGCGGCGCGCGATGCTCTGGTGACAGGGCTTTCGGCGGCAGAAAATCTCTCGCTCGACGTGCCGGACCAGGGCCTGCACCTCGTCGCCGGCCTGCCCGCGTCACTCATCGATACGGATGCGGTGGAGATCGCGCGTCATGCCGGGCTCGGCGTGCGGGCGCTTTCGTCCATGGCCGTCACCAACCCGCCGAAGCAGGGCCTGGTCATCGGCTTTTCCGGCTTTGCGCCCGCGGTCCTGCACGCCGCCGCAACACGATTTGCAGCGGCGCTGTCGGGATTTTAGGCGACGCGGCGGGCCTCGGCGGCGGTGATCGTCGCCACCCAGGCACGGGCGATCGCGAGGCCCGTGGCGTCGGCGCTGGGGCCGTTTTCGGCGGCAAGGGCCGCCCGTTTCGCAAGCCAGCCGGGCTGCAGCGTCTCGATCAGCTGCGGGAAGGTCTCCGCCCAGCCATCCACCACCGCGCGGCTCGCCTCGAAATGGAACTGCGTGCCGTAGACGGCGCGGCCGATGCGAAACGCCTGGTTTTCGGCAGCGCCATTGGTGGCAAGCCGCACCGCCCCTTCCGGCAGCGTAAACGTATCGCTGTGCCACTGGAAGATCGGGAACGAACCGCTGGCAGCGGAGAGCACCGGATCGCCGGCCCCGTCTGCCGTCAGCGCCACGGTGCACCAGCCGAATTCCGGCGCCGCGCCGATGCGGTTCTCCGCCCCATAGGCCCGGGCAAGCAGCTGGCTGCCGAGACACACGCCGAGCACCGATTTTCCGGCGTCGCCGAAGCGGCGCATCAGGGCGGCGAGTGTCGGCAGATAGCCGTGCCGCTCGTCGTCGCGGGCATTCTGCGGGCCGCCCATGACGACGATGGCGTCGTGGCCGGTCTCGTCCGCGGGGATGGCGTCGCCGGCATGCGGCCGGCAGATGTCGATCTCGGCGCCTGCCTCCTTGAGCGCCACGCCGATCTGGCCCAGCAACGTCACCTTGTCGTTTTCCACCACCAACACCCGCATGCGATACTCCTGCTCATCGATATCGCGCGAGACAATCATGCCCTTGTGCTTCGTTCAAGGACTTCGAACAGAAAGAACCCGGCTCTTTCGAGCCGGGCGAGGCGGGGAGGATCGGCGAAGGGGAAAATCGGCGGCAGATGCGGATCTTCTTGACGAAGACATTGCCGTAGCGATCGCAGGGTTTTACCGGCTTGAGGAGCAATCGTGCTCGTAGCCATAGCTGTAATAACCGGCCTGCGAGGGCGCTGCGAAGGACACGGCTGCAACGACGGCGACGGTGGCGGAAAGGATGAACTTGCGCATGGGGTCTCTCCTGATCTCTGGTTGGGGATGAGCCTCTCTCATCCAGTGACCGGACTGTCCCATATCGCCCCGCCCCGCGCTGTTCCGGATGGAACAGGACAAAAAGCCCTACGGATAAATCACACCCTTGCGCAGGATGACATTGGCATAGAGCCGCGGCTCGCCGGTCTGCACCAGCGTGTGGGCGGCGCGGACGCGATTGTAAAAATCGGCGCCGACGAGGGGCACGACCGTGCGGGCCGGTTCGTGGCCTGCGCAGCAGGCGATGATCTCGTGGTGCACCGGCTCCAGCGTGTCGCGCTCCTGGCGGAAGGTCGAGCGGAAGATCGCGTCCTCGACGAAATCGTCGATCGGCATCACCGAGAGCACGGCGTTGAGCGCCGGGATGAGCGGCACGCCATCGAGGCGGATCAGCCGGCGGGCATGTTCGACGCCCGGATAGTTGCCATCGACGATGGCGATCTCGTCGCCGTGGCCCATGGCGCGCAGCGTGGCGAGCAATTCCGGGCTCAGGATGGGGTCGATACCTTTCAGCATTCAGGCAAGCTCCTTGAAGAGGACATTGTGGTCGGGAAGATACCGCGAGAACAGCGGCAGGCTGGCGCCGCCGACCGAGCGGGCGTGGCTGCCGACGGCGCCTTCGACGATCTCGGGCAAGGTCACGCCCTGGAGGTCGAGCCGGGCGACGGCGGCCTTCGTCGCGACCACGACCCGTTCGCGCACCCAGGCCGGAAAACCGCCATCGATGACGACGGCGGAAAAGTCGATGACCGAGGCGGAGGCGACGACCGCCTGGGCAAGCGCTGCCGCCATGTCGTCGATCCAGATTTCCAGCGGGGGGCCGAAATCGATCCAGCCATCCGGCGAATACCACAGCGGCTTCGGGTCGATGCCATGTTCGCGCAGAAGATTTTCGAGGCGGTAGATCGAGGCGATCTTCAGGAGCTGCACCGTCTCGCCGTCGCGACCCTGCACGGGCAGCGGGCCGATGGCGCCGGCCGTGCCGGTGCGGCCGGTAAACAGCGCGGAATTCAGCACCACGCCGCCACCGATGAAGGAGCCGATGAACAGATAGAGAAAGTCCGGATATTGCGGGCCGAGGCCGAAGACGAGTTCGGCGGCGCAGGCGCTGGTCGCGTCGTTCTGCAGCGCGACCGGATAGGGCACGCGCCTCGCGATCTCCGCTTCCAGATCGACGCCCCGCCACTGGTCCATGTCGGCCTGCGGCGCCCCCACCTCGCCCGCCCAGCTCCACAGCTCGAAGGGGGCTGCAACGCCGAAGCCGGCGATGCGGGCGCGTTCCTCCGGCGTGATCGCCGCGTCCAGTTCGGCAAGCCCCTCCTCGACGAAGGCGAGCAGCGGGCCAGGCATCGGATAGGCATGGGTGCGGCGGACCTGCCGGCGAATGCCGCCGACGAAGTCCATGAGCACGATGTCGGCGCTGCGGCGGCCGATCTTCAGGCCGAAGGAATAGACGGCATCGGGATTGAGCCGCATCGGCACGGAGGGCTGGCCGACCTTGCCGCGCATCGGCTCGCCGCGCATCAACAGGCCCTCGGCCTCCAGCACGCGCATGATGACGGTGACGGTCTGGGCGGACAGGCCGCTGCGCCGGGCGATATCGGCCTTCGACAGGCTGCCGTGCCGACGCACCAGCGACATGACCAGCCGCTCGTTATAGGCGCGCACGCGCACCTGGTTGGCGCCCCCGCTCGGGTCGAGGATTTCGGCCGGCGCGGCGGGTGCCGTCGCGGCATGTTTGCTCATCGTCTCCTCCCGTGCCGGTCACGACGCGGCGCGCCCTTTCCGGTCCTCTTATCGGCTGCGGTTCCGCTCTTCCATCGGAAACGATGCAGCCGGGGCTTTCACCCATTCTTTCCACCAGCATGCCACATCGAATTAATAATTCAATTCGATTTATTTATTGACAGGCATTTCTTTTGGTGGTCTTTTCACCCCCGGAAACACGGAAGGCCGGCGGAGGAGCCCCTGGCCCGTGTGACCGGATGGCCCGGACAAGGGCGCATCCCGTTTCGTCCTTGGGAGGATTGATGATATGAAGAAGACGATCGTTTCCGCCGCTCTCGGCGCACTTGCGCTCGGCGTTGCCTTTTCGTCGCCGGCCGCTGCCGCCGACACCACCGCCTGCCTGATCACCAAGACCGACACCAACCCCTTCTTCGTCAAGATGAAGGAAGGCGCGACCGCCAAGGCCACCGAACTCGGCGTAACCTTGAAGGCCTATGCCGGCAAGGTCGACGGTGACTCGGAAAGCCAGGTCGCCGCGATCGAGACCTGCATTGCCGACGGCGCGAAGGGCATCCTGATTGCCGCTTCCGACACCAAGGGCATCGTTCCCTCGGTTCAGAAGGCGCGTGACGCCGGCCTGCTCGTCATCGCACTCGACACGCCGCTGGAGCCGCTCGACAGCGCCGACATGACCTTTGCCACCGACAACCTGCTCGCCGGCGAACTGATCGGCAAGTGGGCCGCCGCCACCCTCGGCGACGCTGCCAAGGATGCCAAGATCGCCTTCCTGAACCTGACGCCCTCCCAGCCGTCGGTCGACGTGCTGCGCAACCAGGGCTTCATGAAGGGTTTTGGCATCGACGTTAAGGACATCACCAAGATCGGTGATGAGGACGATGCGCGCATCGTCGGCCATGACGTGACCAACGGCAACGAGGAAGGCGGCCGCACCGCCATGGAAAACCTCCTGCAGAAGGACCCGTCGATCAACGTGGTGCACACCATCAACGAACCGGCTGCCGCCGGCGCCTATGAAGCGCTGAAGGCTGTCGGCAAGGAAGGCGATGTGCTGATCGTGTCCGTCGACGGCGGTTGCCCGGGCGTGCAGAACGTCGCAGACGGCGTCATCGGCGCGACCTCGCAGCAGTACCCGCTGATGATGGCGGCGCTCGGCGTCGAGGCCATCAAGAAGTTCGCCGATACCGGTGAAAAGCCGAAGGCAACCGAAGGCAAGGACTTCTTCGACACGGGCGTCACGCTCGTAACCGACAAGCCGGCAGCCGGCGTCGAGTCCATCGACACCAAGGCCGGCAAGGACAAGTGCTGGGGCTGATGCCCTGCCAGGCCGGCCCGGTTTGACCGGGCCGGCATTCCGCTACGGACGGATGGGCGCGCGACGACGCACCCGCTTTGACAATCGCGAACAGACGTGGGCACCTTTCTTCTGACGAGCGGCGGCGAAAGCCGAGACCGTTCGCAAGAGGCCGCCCGAAGAAGGCGGCAGGTGCGCGAAAGCGTCTGCACCGATGCGTCCGTGCACCATTTCATCCGGGGGAGCCGCGACGGTCGGCACCGGAAGGGGAGGAACAGCATCATGACTGAGACAACGACGGGCACGCAGCCCTTGCAGGGCTCACAACCCTCACAGGAATTCGAGAAGGTGCTGACCGGCAGCGCAACGCAGGTCGCATCCTTCGATACGCATGACAAGACGCCCATCCAGAAGTTCCAGCACTTCCTGCACGGCAGTCCCTCTGCCGTGCCGCTCATCGTGCTCGTGCTGTCGGTGGCGATCTTCGGCATCGTCCTCGGCGGAAAGTTCTTCTCCGCCTTCACGCTGACGCTCATCCTGCAACAGGTGGCGATCGTCGGCATTGTCGGCGCGGCACAGACGCTGGTCATCATGACGGCCGGCATCGACCTGTCGGTCGGCGCCATCATGGTGCTCTCGTCCGTCGTGATGGGCCAGTTCACCTTCCGCTACGGCCTGCCGCCGGCGCTTGCCGTGCTGTGCGGCCTCGCCTGCGGTGCGATCTGCGGCTACATCAACGGCCTGCTCGTCGCCCGCATGAAACTGCCACCCTTCATCGTCACGCTCGGCATGTGGCAGATCATTCTCGCCTCGAACTTCCTCTATTCGGCCAACGAGACGATCCGTTCGCAGGATATTTCGACGCAAGCGCCCATCCTGCAATTCTTCGGCAACAACCTCAAACTTGGCAGCGCGGTCTTCACCTACGGCGTCATCGCCATGGTGCTGCTGGTCGCGCTGCTCTGGTACGTGCTGAACCACACCGCCTGGGGTCGCCATGTCTATGCGGTCGGCGACGACCCGGACGCGGCGGAGCTTGCCGGCGTCAACGTCAAGCGCATGCTGGTCTCGGTCTATACGCTGTCCGGCCTCATCTGCGCGCTGGCCGGCTGGGCGCTCATCGGCCGCATCGGCTCGGTTTCCCCGACCGCCGGCCAGTTCGCCAACATCGAATCGATCACCGCCGTGGTGATCGGCGGCATCTCGCTGTTCGGCGGACGCGGCTCGATCCTCGGCATGATCTTCGGCGCACTCATCGTTGGCGTCTTCTCGCTCGGCCTGCGCCTCATCGGCACGGACCCGCAATGGACCTATCTCCTGATCGGCGTCCTCATCATCTCGGCAGTCGCAATCGACCAGTGGATCAGAAAGGTAGCAGGCTGATGGCTCTCGAACCCATTCTCACCGCCCGCGGTCTCGTAAAACGCTATGGCCGCGTCACCGCCCTCGACCACGCCGACTTCGACCTCTATCCCGGCGAAATCCTCGCCGTGATCGGCGACAATGGTGCTGGCAAATCCTCGATGATCAAGGCGATCTCGGGCGCCATCACGCCGGACGAAGGCGAAATCCGCCTGCAGGGCGAGGTGATCAACTTCCGCTCGCCGATCGAGGCCCGCAAGGCCGGCATCGAGACGGTCTACCAGAACCTCGCGCTCTCGCCGGCGCTGTCGATTGCCGACAACATGTTCCTCGGCCGCGAGATCCGCAAACCCGGCATCATGGGCAATCTGTTCCGCACGCTCGATCGGGGCGCGATGGAAAAGTTCGCCCGCGACAAGCTCTCCGAACTCGGCCTGATGACGATCCAGAACATCAACCAGGCGGTGGAGACGCTGTCGGGTGGCCAGCGCCAGGGCGTGGCCGTGGCCCGCGCTGCGGCCTTCGGGTCGAAGGTCATCATCCTCGACGAGCCGACGGCGGCGCTTGGCGTCAAAGAGAGCCGGCGCGTGCTGGAACTCATCCTCGATGTGCGCCGGCGCGGCATTCCTATCGTGCTCATCTCGCACAACATGCCGCATGTCTTCGAGGTGGCCGACCGCATCCACATCCACAGGCTCGGCCGTCGGTTGACCGTCATCAATCCGAAGGACTACACCATGTCAGACGCCGTCGCCTTCATGACCGGCGCCAAGGTACCTGCGGAGGCCATTGCGGCATGATATCGCCGACCACGATCGTCGATGCACTCCAACGGCGCGCGGGGGACGCGCGCCGCTTCCTCGTCGGCCTTGCCGGACCGCCGGCTGCCGGCAAGTCGACCTTGGCCGAAGCGTTGCGCGACGGGCTCGTTGCCCGGGGCGAGAGCGCCGAAATCCTGCCGATGGACGGCTTCCACATGGACAACGGCATTCTCGCCGAGCGCGGATTGCTGCAGCGCAAGGGCGTGCCGGAGTCTTTTGACGGGCGCGGTTTCGTCGATATCGTGCAGGCCCTGAAACAGGCTGACGGCGAAGTGCTGGTGCCGGTGTTCGACCGGTCGCGCGAGCTTGCCATCAATGCCGCCCGCGCCATTCCGGTCGAAACACGCTTCATCCTTGCCGAAGGCAACTACCTGCTCTTCAAGGATGCGCCCTGGGACAGGCTGGACGGCGTGTTCGATTTCACCATCTTCGTCGGCCCACCCTACCCCGTGTTGGAGGAGCGGCTGCGTCAGCGCTGGATGGGCTATGCGCTGCCGGAGGACCAGATCGGCTGGAAGCTCTACGGCAATGATCTGCCGAACGGAAAGCGCATCCTGGAAAACTCCCGGCCCGCGGATCTGCATATCGACATGTTCTGAGGCGATTGTCGTCACGGCCCATGGATGCTATCGCAGCGCCAAACACGGGAGCGACGCCGATGACCACAGAAATCACCATCCGCCGGCCGGACGACTGGCACCTGCACCTGCGCGACGGTGCCATGCTGGAAGGCGTGATCGGCGACACCAGCCGCCATTTCGCCCGCGCGATCATCATGCCGAACCTCGTGCCGCCGGTCGTCACCACCGCGGACGCCACGGCCTATCGTGATCGCATCCTCGCCGCGTTGCCCGCCGGCGACCGGTTCGAACCGCTGATGACGCTCTATCTCACCGAGCACACCAACCCCGACGACGTGGAAGCCGGCTATAAGAGTGGCCTTATCCGTGCGGTCAAACTCTATCCGGCCGGTGCGACGACCAATTCCCATGGCGGCGTGCGCGACATGGACAAGGCGATGCCGGTGCTGGAGCGCATGGCGAAGATCGGCCTGACGCTCTGCGTGCATGGCGAGGTGACGACGCCGGAAGTCGATATCTTCGACCGCGAGGCCGTGTTCATCGAAACGGTGCTCGATCCGTTGCGCCAGCGCCTGCCGGAACTGCGCGTGACCATGGAGCATGTCACGACGAAGAACGGCGTCGACTATATCAAGGCGTCGAAGGCGAACCTTGCCGGCTCGATCACCACACATCACCTGATCATCAACCGCAACGCCATCCTCGTCGGCGGCATCAAGCCGCATTATTACTGCCTGCCCGTCGCCAAGCGCGAGGAGCATCGGCTGGCGCTGCGCGCCGTGGCAACGTCCGGCGACGCCCGCTTCTTCCTCGGCACCGATTCCGCGCCGCATGTCGATCCGCTGAAGGAATGCGCCTGCGGCTGCGCCGGCATCTACACCTCGATCAACACGATGAGCTGCCTTGCCCATGTGTTCGAACAGGATGGCGCGCTCGACAAGCTGGAGGCCTTCGCCTCGCTGAACGGCCCGGCCTGGTATGGCCTGCCGGCAAACGAGGAGACCATACGCCTGGTCAAGCGTACGGAACCGGTAAGCTTCCCGGCCAGGATAGAGACGGGGGCCGGACCGGTGACCGTGTTCGACCCGATGTTCCCGCTGCACTGGGACGTCGCGTAAAAGGCTAGATGAAGGGGCGGGCCTCCTTCTTCAGGCCCTCCCATCCGGCCAGCGCAAGCAGGCCGTCCGCATCGAGGATTTCGCAGCCCCTGTCCTGCCAGCGCATCAGCTTGCGATCCGAAAGCTTGCGCAGCGTCTTGTTGGTATGGACGAGCGACAGGCCGAGCGTATCGGCGACATGCTGCTGGGTGATCGGAATGACGCGCCGACCGCCATTGACGCCCGCCGAATGGGCGCGCTGATGGATGAAGGACAGGAGATAGGCCGTGCGCTCCAGCGCCGAACGCCGGCCGACACTCAACAGGTGTTCATCGAGGATGCGCTCCTCTTGGGCGGCGATCCAGGTGAGATCATAGCCGAGCGAGGGGTGGCGCTCAAACAGCCGTTCCAGCTTGGAGCGCTCGAAGACGCAGAGCGTGACGGGCGTCAGCGCCTCGACGGAATGATTCATCTCGCCCATCAGGCTGCCTTGCAGGCCGAGAAGATCGCCGGGCAGCACATAGTTCATGATCTGGCGCCGGCCATCCGGCAGAAGCTTGTAGCGGAAGGCCCAGCCGGAGAGCACGGTGAAGAGATGGGCGCTGTGCATGCCCTCGACGAGGATGGTCGCACCGCGCTCGCTCGACAGTTCGCCGCTCTTGAAATGCGAGACGAAGTCGATTTCCTTGGCGGTGAAATCGCGGAAGCCCGAGAGCTCCCGCAAGGGACATTGCTGGCAGGGCGTGCGCCATTTGGAATGATGGTTGCCCGCCGTGCTGCTGGCCATGCTTGCCCCTTCCGTTCACAGCCCTGAGCACCGGACTGGCTTGCTGAACGTGGAACATCGCGCGTTGTTCCATAAGGCGATTTGCTATGTCTTTTTTAAATGACACCCCATGGGTCCGGCTCCACAGTCCGCGTCCTGAACCGCCGGCCGATCCGGCGGTTGCGCATGGACTGAGGAGTGCGGCACCATGGAACCTTTTCTTCCGCACATCGTGATCGCAGAACACGAATTCCTGATCGCGCTCGATGCGGAATTTCTGATCAAGAGGGCGCTCGACTGCCGCATAACGCTGCTGCGGCCGGAGCAGCTCGACCAGTGGGACGAGGCGGCGCTTTCGGGTATCGATCTCTGCCTGTTCGACGTGCCGCTCGACGCGAGCCATGTAAGAGCCCGTATTGAGCGCCTGATCGACGCGCGGGTGCCGCTGCTTTTCACGACGGTCGGCGGCATCGATGTCAGCGGCGTCGAAGGCTTCGAGGTGATCCCCGTCGCGAAAAAACCCTATGACGGCGAGGCGATCATGACCCTCATCAAAGGGCGGCTGCGGCAGATGCCGCAACCACCGGAAGCGATCGATCAGAACTGACGACCGAGCTTCGCGTCGACCGAATGGCTGTTTGCGCCACGGATGACGAAGTAGAACATGATCAGCGCCCAGAGGATGGACTTTTCCGCGCCCATCAGGCCTTCGGCCTGCACGATGCCGTGAAAATAGACGGTGACGGCGAGCACGATCATCGCCGCGAAAGCGGCCGGCCGCGTGAAGAGGCCGATGGCGATCAGGATGCCGCCGAAGAATTCGGTGGCGGCGAGCAGCGGCGACCAGAAGGCGCCGGGATAGAAGCCGAGGCTTTCGACCATGCCGCTTGCGCCGAAGGGGTTGATGATCTTGCCGTAACCATGGGTGACAAGCAGCAGGCCGGCGGCGACGCGCAGGATCGTTTCCGCGCTTTCGCCGAGCGCCGCATAGATGCCGCCGAGCGACGGAATGATGAGGCGGGGACGGCTGGTGGTGAAGTCGGTCATGGGGTCTCCTGGTAGGATGTTGCAGTGCACCACGTCTCTCTCATGAACCGGCCTGCGACAAGATGTCCAACAACAAAACATGATAAATTGAGTTGACATTTCCGTGAAGGGATCGCGCGCAAATAGGTGCCAAGTCGCGTGCGCTGCTATATGCTTTCCCGGTCATCAGGAGGTAGCCATGACCGGGGAAAAGCTGCGCGTTTCCATACTCTATTGTACCCAGTGCAACTGGCTGCTGCGCGCCGGCTGGATGGCACAGGAGCTGTTGTCGACCTTTTCCGATTCGCTTGGCGAGGTGGCGCTCATTCCTGGAAGCGGCGGCAATTTCGAAATCCGGGTCGGCGCGGCGCTGGTCTGGGAGCGCAAGCGCGACGGCGGTTTTCCAGGGCCAAAGGAACTGAAACAGCGCGTGCGCGATGTCATCGAACCCGGCCGCGATCTCGGCCACACGGACCGCGTTGCCGACAGCAATCCCGGATGAAACGAAAACGGCGGGCCGAAGCCCGCCGTTCCTATTCGTCACCCGACCGCGCTTAACGGTAGGGCGAATAGCACATGCGATAGACACCACCGCCCGCATGGTAGCGGTTGGTATAGGGGTCATAGGTGCGGTAGCGGTTGGAGCACCACCGGACATGGGCGTTCCCGCCGCCACCGTAGTAGCGCGGCCGCTCGTAGCGCGGGCGATAGTAGCGTGGCCGCTCGTAGCGACGCTCATAACCGCCGTAATACGGGCGATTGTAGCGGCGATATTGGCGGCGTTCGCAACCATAGCCGTAGCAGAACTCCACCTGGGCCCTGGTGACGTCGCTTTTTGTCTCGACCTTCGGCACGGCCAGTGGAACGGCCTCAGCCACGCCCATGGGCGCGATTGCGGAGGCAATGCTCATAGCGCAACCGAAAACGAGATTTCGAATCTTCGACATGTTGATCCTCACTGTTCTGGCGGGATTTCTCCCTGTCTCGTCCCTGCTTTGCATTACGTTCACGCATTTTGTTTTATTCATGATCGCGCATCCGCATAAGCATGGGATTTACCGCCGGATTTGCGATCCGCAAGAGGCATGAGGGGACGAGATGAGCCTGAAATTTGGAACCAGCGGCCTGCGGGGTCTCTCGGTCGATCTTGAGGGACCGGCGACCGCGCTCTATGCCACGGCTTTCGCCCGCCATCTGCTGGCGGCCGGCATCGCGCAACCGGGCGACCTCGTGCTGGTCGGCCGCGATTTTCGCGCCTCCAGCCCGGCCATTTCGGCCATTGCGATCGCCGCTTTGCGCAAGGCCGGATTTGCCCCGCACGATTGCGGCGCGCTGCCGACGCCGGCCCTCGCGCTCACCGGCCTCGCCCGCAAGGCGGCGTGCCTGATGGTCACCGGCTCGCATATTCCCGCCGACCGCAACGGCATCAAATTCTACCGGCCGGACGGCGAGATCGACAAGGCGGATGAAGCCGCCATCACCGCGGCGGCCGATGCGATCCGCGCCGAGGGCACCGTCCCTGGCGCCGAACAGGAAACGGCCGACGACCTGCATGATGCCGCGATGGCGCTGTACGACGCGCGCAACCGCCTGCTTCTGCCGGCCGGTAGCCTCACCGGCCTGCGGGTTGGCGTCTACCAGCACTCGACGGTCGCACGCGATCTGTTCGTCTCCGTGCTCGCCCATTACGGCGCGGATGCCGTTGCACTCGGCCGGTCGGAAACCTTCATTCCGGTGGATACGGAGGCGGTCTCCAGCGAGACTATCGCGCTGCTGCAGGGCTGGGCCGTGCAGCACGGGCTCGACGCCATCATTTCCGCCGATGGCGACGGCGACCGGCCGCTCGTCACCGACGAGACCGGCATGCCGATCCGCGGCGACCTGGTCGGGCTCATCGCCAGCCGATTCCTCGGCGCCACTGCCATCGCCACGCCCGTGACGTCCAATTCCGGCATCGAAGCCGCGGTCGACGGCACCGTGCTGCGCACCAAGGTCGGCTCTCCCTTCGTCATCGCGGCCATGAACGACGCGGTGGCGGCCGGCGAAAAGGCCGTGGCCGGTTTCGAGGCCAATGGCGGCACGCTGACCGCCACGCCCTTCACCGTGAACGGCCACATGCTCGCGCCGCTACCGACGCGCGACAGCCTGATGCCGGTGCTTGCCGTGCTGGTGCTTGCCGCCGCACAAAAGCGTCCGCTCTCCACCATCGCCGCCGGCTTTGCCCTGCCGGCCGCAGCAAGCGACCGCCTCGAAAACTTCCCCGTTGAAACGAGCGCTGCGCTGATGGCCGAGCTGCGCTCCGGCGCCGGCGCGCTTGCTGCGTTCCTCGCGCCGATCGGCGTGCCGTCGACGGTCAGCGACATCGACGGATTGCGCGTGACGCTGGAGACCGGCGACGTCGTGCATTTTCGTCCGTCCGGCAATGCGCCGGAAATGCGCTGCTACGTGGAGGCCCGCGACGAGGCCGCCGCTCTCCGGCTGCTGGCGGCCGGGCTTGCGCGCATTCGCGAATGGGCGCTCGGCCGGTGAAGACTTTTGCCCGCCACAAGGTTTTCGCCAAGCTGTTGCAAAAACTTCAAAAAGCCTGTTGACACCGGGCGGCGCTCCTTCTACATCGCTCTCCGTCGCCCAGATGGCGGAATTGGTAGACGCGCCAGCTTCAGGTGCTGGTACTCGAAAGGGTGTGGAGGTTCGATTCCTCTTCTGGGCACCAAATTCCCGTTTCGGTTTTCCGAAACACTAAAAAAGCCCGGCTCTGCCGGGCTTTTTTGTTGCCGACGGCAACCCTGCTCGCCGTAGCGCAGAATCTTCCGATTGCGCCTTGCGTCCCGGCCGCGATAGGCAGATAAGCCTGAAAATCAGTCATCCGCTTCTGCGATCAGGATCATCGTGGCCATTCCTCCGCACGATGCCCAGAAACCGGGCACTTCATCCAGGTTCAGGTTTTTTGCACCGATTCTCGCCGGTGCCACGCTCAAGGAGCGGCTGATCGGTTGCGTCGGCGCGCTCATCGGCATCTGCCTGACCAGCCTCGTCTGCGCGCTCGTCATGGGGCAGGATCCGAACCTGCCGCTGATCGTCGCGCCCATCGGCGCCTCCGCCGTCCTGCTCTTCGCCGTGCCGGCAAGCCCGCTAGCCCAGCCCTGGTCGATCGTCGGCGGCAACACGATTTCCGCCTTTGTCGGCGTCAGCGTCGCCACGCTCGTGACCAATCCGTCGCTCGCCATCGGTCTTGCCGTGGCCCTTGCCATCCTCGTCATGTCGCTGACCCGCTCGCTGCACCCGCCGGGCGGGGCCGCCGCGCTGACGGCCGTCGTCGGCGGTGCCGCCGTGGCGCGGGCCGGCTTCTGGTTTCCGCTGGTGCCGATCGCGATCAACTCGCTGATCCTTGTGGCCGTCGGCATGGTGTTTCACCGGCTTGCCGGACGGCAATATCCGCATCGCCAGGCGATCGTGCCCGTCAACACGCACAAGACCGCCGACCCGCCAGCGGCCTTTCGCGTCGGGTTCAACAGCGAGGACATCGACGTCGCCATTGCCAGCCTCAACGAGACGCTCGACGTCAGCCGCGCCGACATCGACGCGCTGCTGCGCCAGGTCGAGCTCCAGGCGCTGCTGCGCCAGCGCGGCGAGCTTAGCGCCGCCGACATCATGTCGCGCGACGTGGTGACGGTCGCCGAGAACGCGACGGCGGATGAGGCGCGCAGTCTGCTGCTCGACCACGATATCCGCACGCTGCCCGTGCTCGATGCTGCGGGACATCTTCGCGGCACCCTCGGCCTCCGGGAACTCGCCGCCATGGCGCCCGGCACGCCGCTTCCCGTTTCGCAGGCCGCGATCGCCAAGCCGTCCGACCCGGCGATCGGTCTCTTGCCGCGCCTGACGGACGGCTCAATCCATGCGGTCGTGGTCCTCGATGACGAGCACCACGTCGTCGGCATCATTTCGCAGACCGACCTTTTGGCGACGCTCGCAAAAAGCCTCTCCCAGGCCGGCCCGACCAGCCTGATGGCCGGCCACGGGCAGGGCATCTGAACCGATCGCGTTTCAGGCGGCCGATGGTCCCGGACCCGTGCCGGGGCCGTTTTCGTTGGCCGGCGTGAAGGCGCGTTCTTCCAGCCCTCCGGCAATCAGCCGGAATGCCGGCCGCGCCACCGGGATCGCTGCATAGGAGAGATCGGACACGGCCACCGGCTGGAAAAGCACCTTTTCCAGCACGATCCAGTCTCGCCGGCCCTCTGGCCGGGCGAAGGCCATGGCCTGCCCCACGCTGAGCCCGAGCAGCGCCAGACCATAGAAGGTGGTAACCGGCAGGAAGGCGCTTCCCGGGGCATAGGTGCCGGGAAGGCAAAGCGTGCGGGTATCGGTGAGCCCGCTTGCGCAGCGGAACGACACGCGCGCGTCGATCATCGCCAGATCCGCGGGCGGGCGGCGTTCTGCCGTCAGGCGGCCAGCCGACAGTTTCCGGTCGAGCAGTGCTGTCCATTCCTCGGTCAGCGGCGGCCAGTCGCTTCGCAGCTTTTCCAGCACATAGACGTCTCTTGCCGTGAGCATTGCGGGATCGCGTCCCATAGCCATTCTCCATCCTGCCCGCCCCTCGAGGCGCGGCAAACAAACCCATGGTGGAGAAGCCCCCTGGCCGCGGATGCGGCACAGGGGGTCACGATCCTGCGACGAGGCAGCCTCCGATGCGTCCGGAAGAGGAGAAGGACAGGAACTTCATCGCCGCGCGCGCCTCAGGACGCGCTGGCCGTTTCCGGCGCGGCGGCATGCACCGAGACAACGGTGAGGCGCCGCACCCGGCCGTCGCGCGCGGCCCATTCGATCGACTGGCCGGCGGAAAGACCGAGAAGGGCCGCCCCGACCGGGGTCAGCACGGAGATGCGCTTGCGGGAAATATCGGCATCCTTCGGGAAAACCAGTTCGGCGATCTGCGCCGGCTCGTCATCGATGCGGAACTCGGCAATCGAGCCCATGCGCATGATGCCGGGCGCCATGCGCGCATCGTCGAGGATCTTTGCCCGGTCGAGTTCGGCGGCGAGCTGTTCTGCGGCGTGCGGATCGCGCGCGGCCAGCATGTCGGCAAGGTTCGACAGGCGAGCATGTTCGGAACGGGCGATGGTGATGGCAGGCCGGCGGCTGCCCTTGGTCTTGCTGGTCATGGAAACCTCACGACACGATGTCTCGCGGCCTCACAGGCACACGAAAATGAAAAACGGGGATTGGAGTGTCGCGCTGGTCTGGCACGGTTCCCATTTCACGGAACCGCATTTGCCCCACGGCTGGGGCACGACGCGACCAAGCCGAGGGGCTAGTGTCCTGCGAGAGGAAACAGCCGTTTCAGAAACCGGGCAAGGGATGGCATCGTGGTCATGCGTCTATGATGGGATGACCAAGGTAGCAAAGTCAAGCCGGCGCGCCGGAACGTCGCGCTTGAAGTGCAGGCCGTTCCGGCCTCAGATAGGCAAGCCGGCCACGAGGAGGCTCACATGCCGATAGGGATCAAGCGCGTTTACGACGAAGCCGAACCGCAGGACGGTGCGCGCATTCTCGTCGACCGGCTCTGGCCGCGCGGCATTTCGAAGGACAAGGCCGCCTTTGCCGAATGGATGAAGGAGCTGGCGCCGACAACCGCCCTTCGCCAGTGGTTCGATCACAGGCCGGAGCGCTGGGCGGAGTTCCAGACACGCTACCGGGAGGAGCTTCGGGAAAACCCGTTGGTTGATACGCTGCGCGAGCGCGCCAAAACCGAAACCATCACCCTGCTCTACGGATCGCGCAACCGGGAATTCAACCACGCCAAGGTGCTGGCCGATTTCCTGCTGGAGACATAGCAAGCGGAATTCGTTTGCCAGGTAAGGAGAAAGGCGCAATCCTCGAACTCCCCGCGCCGCAGAGGCCGAATTCATGGATGACGACGACAAACCTGCCAGCTTCGCCTCACCGGCCTGTTTCCTGCATGAGGTCGATCCGGCCTATTCGGGGCTGCCGGGACCGCTCGACCTGCAAGCCTGGACCGACGTCAACCGCTGGCGCAAGAGCGAGCGCGAGCGCCTCATCGCCGAGCGTCTCGCCGTTCCGGCCGAAACACGGGCGCACCATGGGGACACGATTGCGGCCGGCGTGCTGGCGGAAATCGGAGATCTGACGGGCCGCATCGTCAGCGCCTACTGGCCGTTTCGCGGCGAGCCGGATCTGCGGCCATTCCTGCAAACCGTGGCGGAGCGCGGCGGGCGCACGGCCCTGCCGGTGGTCGTCGAGAAGGGGCGGCCGCTTGAATTCCATCTCTGGCAGACGGGGGAGGCGCTGTCGCGCGGCGTCTGGAACATTCCGATCCCGGCCGAGCAGCGACCCTGCCTGCCCGACATCGTCATCGCACCCGTCGTCGGCTACGACCCGGCGTGTTACCGGCTCGGTTATGGCGGCGGTTTCTTCGACAGGACCTTGGCGGCCATGCCGAAGAAGCCACGCGTCATCGGCGTCGGCTACAGCGCCGCAAAACTCGCGACGATCTATCCGCAACTACACGACATTCCGATGGACGTTATCGTCACGGAAGCCGGCACGATCCGCCCCTACATTTCCACCGTGCGGGCGTTGACGTAGAGCGCCCGGCCGGCGAACCAGCCATTGAGGGCAGCGCCAAGGCCAAGCAGCACGAAGAGCACGGCGCTCCAGGCGAAACTGCCCGTCCAGCCGCGGATGAGGCCCACGATCAGCGGGCCGATGGCCGCCAGCAGGTAGCCGACGCATTGCGCCATGCCGGACAGATGCGCCGCCACATGCGGGTCACGCGTGCGCAGCACGATGACGGTCATCGCCACCGCGATCAGTCCGCCCTGGCCGATGCCCTGCAGCACGGCCCAGATCCACACGGACCAAAGCGGCGCGAAGAGCAGGCCGAGAAGCGCCACGACGGCGAAGCCGCAGAGCACGACGTTGATCAGCCGCTGGTCCTTGCCGCGCACGGCGATATGCGGCGCGACAAGGCAGGCGCCGGCCTGCACCATCACGGAGATCGACACGATCGCCCCGGCCGTCACGCCATCCAGCCCGCGTTCACGCAGGATCGGCACCAGCCAGCCGAAGACGCAATAGGCGAGCGCCGACTGCAGGCCCATGAAGAGCGTGACGTGCCAGGCGAGCCTGTCGCGCCACAGCCCTTCCACGCGAAAGCCGGTGCGCTTGGCCTGCATGCGGGTGCCAAGCACCTGCGGCAGCCAGAGCAGCGCCACCAGAAAGGCCGGCAGCGCCCAGATCGCCAGCGCCCCATCGAGCGAGCCGCCGAGGGCATGTTCGAAGGGCAAGGTCAGACCGGCAGCACTTGCAGCGCCTGCGCAAAGCGCCATCGTGTAGCACCCCGTCATCAGCGCCGCCTTGTCGGGAAAGTCCCGCTTGACGAGGCCGGGCAGCAGCACATTGCCGACCGCAATCGCGGCCCCCGCAAGTGCCGTGCCCAGAAAGAGCAGCGGAACGGAGGACAGGCCGCGCAGCGCGGTGCCGAGCGCCACCACGAGGATGACGACCAGCAGGGTTCGCTCCGTGCCGATGCGTTGCGCGAGGCGTGGGGCGAGCGGCGAGAACAGGCCGAGGCAGACGACGGGCAGCGTCGTCAGCAGGCTGGCGCCGGTGGCGGAAAGGCCGAGCAGGTCGCGGATCTCCGGCAGCAGCGCCGAGGCGCTGGAAAACACCGGCCGCAGATTGAAGGCGATGAGCACGAGGCTGACGCCGAGCAGGACGCGCGCCACAGTGCTTTTCGGCCGGTGTGCTGCGGGCGCCGGCACGCTGTCGGCTTCGGCGTCGATCAGATCGATGGCGCCGGGATCATTGAGAACGGTCATGACAGCAGCAACCGATCGAGAGCCGACAGCATGGGCGCCATGAAACGGCGCACCGCGGCATCGGCCGCCTCCGGATCGCCGCTTTCGATGGCATCGATGATTGCGGCATGGGCGGCCATGTCCGGTTCCGGAAGGTCTTCACCCAGCGTCGCCTCGATGGTTTCGGAAATCAGCGTGGAAAAGAATTCGTACATGCCGATCAGCACGCTGTTTTGTGAGGCGGCGATCACTGCCTGATGGAAGGCGAAGTCGCGGGCAACGAACCCCGCCTTGTCGCCGTCGTCGTGGTTGCCACGCTCGGCAAGCAGCGCGCGCAGCCCGGCGATCACGGCCGGTGTGTGGCGCAGCGCCGCAAGCCGCGCGGCCTCCGCATCCAGCGCAAGACGCGCCTCGAACTGGTCGCGCAGGCCCGCCCGGCGGGCCATGGTGAGCGGGCGGGTGCTATCGGCTGCCGAGAGCACATAGGTCCCGGAGCCCTGCCGGGTTTCGAGATAACCCTGTGAAGCGAGCACGCGCACCGCCTCGCGCACCGTGCCGCGACTGACGGACAGCATGGCGGACAAGGTCGCCTCGTTCGGCAGTTTTTCGCCCACCGCCCAGCGGCGCTTGAGGATTTCATCGCGGATCGCCTCGACGGCGGTGTCGGCGAGATTGGTCTTGCTGAGGGAAAACATGGCAAACTCATAAAGTCATCAGATGACTTTATGAGTAGCGATCTCCACGGCTGGCGTCAAGGACGTGGGCCGGCGCCTGAGGCACCGGCCGATTGGCGAAACCGACTACTGCTTGCGCGGCCAGGTATCGGCAAGGCGATAGCCGGCCGGCCATGGATCTTGCGGATCGAGCATGACCTGGCTGGTGCCGGTGATCCAGGCGCGGCCGGAGATTTCCGGCACGATGGCCGGGCGGCCGCCGACCGTGGTTTCGCCGACGATGCGGCAGTCGAAGCGCGAATCGAGGATCGAATAGCCGGAGAAGGACTGGCCGACCTTGATCTGGCCGCGGGCATGCAGCACCGCCATGCGCGCCGAGCAGCCGGTGCCGGTCGGCGAACGATCGAGCTTTGCGGGCTGGATGACGACCGTGTTGCGGCCGTGCAGCGCGCCGTCACGCTCCTCGACCGGCAGCGTCAGCTGGCAGAAGGAGATGTGGTTCCATTCCGGGTTTTCCGGATGGGTGAAGCCGAGCTGTTCATTGGCGGCCTTGGTGATGCGGATGCCGGTTTCGGCAAGCTCACGCGCCTCGTCCGGCGTTACCGAGAAACCAAGGGCACGGGCATCGGCGAACACAAAACTGTCGCCGCCATAGGCGGTGTCGACGGTGAGGGTGCCGAGGCCTTCGACTTCCAGCTTGGCATCCAGCTTGTCGGCGAAGGACGGCACGTTGGTGACGGTGATGCGCTCGGCCTTGCCGTTTCGGCATGACGCGACGACATTGACCAGCCCACCCGGCGCTTCCAGTATCATGTGGGTTTCCGGCTCGACCATCGGCACGATGCCGCTATCGAGCAGCACGGTGGAGACGCAGATCGAGTTGGAGCCGGACATCGGCGGCGTATCTTCCGGCTCCATGATGATGAAGCCCATGGTGGCGCGCGGGTCCTTCGGCGGCACGAGGAGATTGATGTGGCGGAAGACGCCGCCGCGCGGTTCGTTCAGCACGAAATTGCGCAGGGTCTTGTCTTCGGCGATGAAATTGCGCTGCTCCCACAGCGTGTTTCCGGGCGGGGGCGCAACGCCGCCGATGATAACATCGCCCACCTCGCCCTCGGCGTGGCAGGAGACGATGTGGATGACCTTGCTGCTGCGCATGGCACTTTCTCCGATTTCAGGCTGTTCTTCACGTTGCGGGCGGATCCCGACGACGCGGTTGACCTTTCATAGATAGATTGGATCCAATATACAATCGGCTTTTATGTGCCGGCGACGGGCGCTCGTTCGGTTGCCCCTTCGCCGGATTCCACCTATGAGCATAGCTTCACTCTACCGGGGTTCGACGTGATGAAATTTGCTGCTGTCGATGTCAGGCAGGCCGCCTCGGCCGCCGACATCGTCTATGAGGCCCTGCGCAAGGCGATCATCGAGGGAAACCTCGCTGAGGGCGCAAACCTTCGGCAGGAAGAGATTGCGCAGATGTTTAATACCAGCCGCATTCCCGTGCGCGAGGCGCTGTCCCGGCTGGAACAGCATGGCCTTATCACCACCCAGCGCTACAAGGGCGCCGTCGTCGCCGGACTTTCCATCGAGGAGATAGAGGAAACTTTCGAGTTCCGCGCGCTGATCGAGGCCGAGGTCATCCGCCTCGCCGTCCCCGATCTCGACCGCGAGACGCTGGAAAAGGCGCGGCGCTACTGCAGCGCGTTCGACCGGGAGACCGATCCGCACCGCTGGGGCGAAATCAACCGCAATTTCCACTACACGCTCTACGAAGCCTCCCGCCGCCCCTATTATCTCCAGAACGTGCGCTCCTCCCTCGATCGCATCGACCGGTATCTGCGCGCCCAACTCATCTTCACCAACGGCGTACCGCGCGCCGGGCGCGAGCATGAAGCGATCCTTACGGCCTGCGAGCGCGGCGATGCCGACCTCGCCTCGCGTCTGACACGCGACCACATCCTCGATGCCGGACGGTCGCTGATGACGTTTTTGCGCGAGCACCGGGCCTGAGGGCCAGTGCGCCTCTCCGTATTTTTCCTGCGTGGCAGGTGCTGACTTCCCCGCCTTTTCATTTTTCGCATCGCGACCTCATAAATTGCCGAAATCCTTTCTTTTGGAGGCTTGACGACGCTTTCGTCAAAATGCCCATTTTAAACGATTGATAGCGTCCGCAGAGAATTGTATTTCTTTTGTCGACAAGAGGATTTTCGATGACCGATACCGATTCCAATTCCCTGCCGGAACGCAAGCGAGGCTCCGGCGTCAAAATGGTCTACGACCTTTTGCGCGACGAAATCCTCGACCTGAAGATCGCCCCCGGCAGCCCGGTGGACGAGGTACAGCTGGCCGAGCGGTTCAAGATGTCGCGCACGCCGATCCGCGAGGCCCTGGTGCGGCTCGCCGGCGAAGGGCTGATCGAGACCCTGCCGAACCGCTCCACCATGGTGGCGAACATCGACTTCCTGAACCTGCACACCCTGTTCGACGCGATGGTGCTGATGTACCGCGTGACGACGCGGCTCGCCGCGCAGAACCACCGGGCGGACGACCTTCCCATTATCCGTGGTTTCCACGAGGACTATGCCGCGGCGGTGGAGGCACGCGATACGCTTGCGATGATCGCGACCAACGTGGCCTTCCATGCCGCCATCGCGGAGGCCGGCCGCAACCCCTACTTCACCAGCCTGTTCCGCCGGCTGCTCGATGAGGGGCGGCGCATTCTCCGTCTCTACTACCAGTCCTATGAAGAGCAGTTCCCGCAGCTGTTCGTCGACGAGCATGCCGCCATCATCGCGGCGATCGAGGCGCGCGATATCGAGGAGGCCGACCGCCTCGGAAAGGCCCATGCCGAGCAGATCGTTGCCCAGGTGCAGCGGCTGTTCAGCCGCAACGATCGGCTCGACATCGCGCTCTGAGCAGCTGTATTTTTCTTGTCGACAAATAAAATACAAGATGCTATATCCACCATCGAGAGAGGGGAGGCCTTGCGTATGTGCGGGAGACTCCCGACCAACCGCCCATAGGAGATCGACATGAAGGCCAAGATTTTTTCCGGCGTAATTCCCGCCCTGATGACCCCCTGCAAGGACGACCGCACGCCGGACTTCGATGCGCTGGTGCGCAAGGGCAAGGAACTCATCGCAAAGGGCATGTCCGCCGTGGTCTATTGCGGCTCGATGGGTGACTGGCCGCTGCTCACCGACGCTGAGCGCATGGAAGGCGTCGAACGCCTGGTGAAGGCCGGCATTCCGCTGATCGTTGGCACGGGCGCTGTCAACACCGCTTCCGCCGCAGCCCACGCCGCGCACGCCCAGAAGGTCGGCGCCCAAGGCCTGATGGTCATCCCGCGCGTCCTGTCCCGCGGCACCGTCGTTGCTGCCCAGAAGAACCACTTCAAGGCGATCCTGTCCGCCGCCCCGGACCTGCCTGCCGTCATCTACAACAGCCCGTACTACGGTTTCGCCACCCGCGCCGATCTGTTCTTCGCGCTGCGCCAGGACCACAAGAACCTCGTCGGCTTCAAGGAATTCGGCGGCGCTGCCGACATGCGTTATGCGGCTGAAAACATCACCAGCCGTGACGATGACGTCTCGCTGATGATCGGCGTCGACACCTGCGTCTTCACCGGCTTCGTCGATTGCGGCGCGGTCGGCGCGATCACCGGCATCGGCTGCGTGCTGCCGAAGGAAGTGCTGCATATGTGCGCACTGGCCCAGGCTGCTGCCAAGGGCGATCCGGATGCCCGGGCCCGTGCGCTGGAGCTGGAATCGGCCCTCGCCGTGCTCTCCTCCTTCGACGAAGGCCCGGACCTCGTTCTCTACTTCAAGCACATGATGGTGCTGAAGGGCGACAAGGAATACACGCTGCACTTCAACGAAACCGACGCGCTCTCCGACAGCCAGCGCGGCTATGTCGAGAGCCAGCTGAAGCTGTTCGACACCTGGTATGCCGAATGGAGCAAGCTCCCCGGCGCCGTGCAGACCTACAAGGCCTGATCAGCCCTCCTCTCTTTTCCGCGACATGAACGCCGCCCGCAGCCGACGCTGCGGGCGGTTTTCGTTTGCCGCAGGCGCTCGGTTCTGCGACGGTCGCAGGACAAACGAGAGGACCTGCGAATGCCTTCCCTGGACGTCCTGCTTGCCTTTGCCGTCACCACGGCGATCTTCGCCTTCATTCCCGGCCCCGCGATGCTTTACGCCGCCGCCCGGACGATGGCGGGCGGTCGCGCAGCAGGGCTGATGGCGGTGCTCGGCATTCATCTGGGCGCCTACGCCCACATCATCGCGGCGGCAGCCGGGCTTTCGGCGCTGTTTCATGCCGTTCCGGTCGCCTATACCTGCGTCAAGCTCGCGGGTGCCGCCTATCTGATCTGGCTTGGCATTTCGCTCCTCCGCGCGACGGATGCGGCGGAGGACGATGCGGCAGGTGCTGCGCCGAAGGGCGGGCGACGGGCTTTCGCGCAAAGCGTCACCGTCGAGATCCTGAACCCCAAGACGGCGATCTTCTTCCTCGCCTTCCTGCCGCAATTCGTCGACAGCGCCGCCGGCCTGCCGATCTGGGCCCAGCTCGCCATTCTCGGCACGATGGTCAACCTGATCTTCACCTTCGCCGATGTCGTCAGCGTCCTGCTGGCGGACGTCATTCTCGCGCGGCTGAAACGGTCGAGCGGCGTGCAGTCCCTCGTGCGCAAGGCGGGCGGGACAGTGCTCATCGGGCTTGGTGCCCATCTCGCCCTGCAGAAGGGCTGAAAACCGCGGCAACGGCGCCGCCGCGGTTCCGTGCAGGTTAAATACCCGTCAGGCGATCGCGTCGAGGCCGAGGGCCAGCAGGCGGTCGAGCTGTTCCGTCTCGGCGGCCGTCAGCGTAACACCGTCCGTTTCAGATTTTTTGCGGGCCACGAAGCGGCGCTGCGAGGGCAGGCGCGCGCCCTGGCCGACGATCGCGTCGAACAGCACTTCGGCGCGGGCGAAGGGGTCGCCGGGGCGGCCCTTGGCGAAGGCTTCCGGCGACAGGGCGATGATCAGTTCGCCGTGGAAGGGCGCAAGCGTCGTCGTGCCGAGATAGTCGAGCACTTCGGGGCTCGTCAGGTCGCCGATCATGATGCCGGCGAGAAGTTCGATCATCGTGCCGATGGCGGACCCCTTGTGGCCGCCGAAGGGCAGCATGGCGCCGGCCAGCGCCGCCTCCGGGTCGGTCGTCGGGTTGCCGTCGGCATCGATCGCCCAACCCTCCGGGAGCTGTTTACCGGCGCGGCGGTGCAGTTCGATCTCGCCGCGGGCGGCGACCGAGGTCGCGAAGTCGAAGACGTAGGGCGACTGGTCCGGACGCGGCCAGCCGAAGGCGAAGGGGTTGGTGCCGAGCAGCGGCTTGTTGCCGCCGGTCGGCGCCACGGTGGCGTAGCTCGGGCACATGACGAGGGCGGCAAGGCCTTCGTTCGTCACGGCCTCGACTTCCGGCCACAGCGCGGAGAAATGCGTGCAGTCGTTGATAACCAGTGCGGCGATACCGAGCTTGCGGGCGCGCTCGGCCAATGCCGGCACACCGAGCTCGAAGGCAGGGTTGGCGAAGCCGCCATTCGCATTGACCTTGACGATCGCGGAACCCTCGTTGAGGTCGAGTTCCGGCACCGCGTCCGGCTTGACCTTGCCGGCCTTGACGGTGCGCAGCGCGCCTTCGATGCGGAAGATGCCGTGCGATTTACAGGCGTCGCGCTCACCGGCAACGATGACCCGGCCGAGTGCGCCGGCCTGCACCGCGTTGAGGCCGGCATTGCGGAAGATCGCTTCGACACGCTCGTGAAGGGCGGCAATGGTCAAGGTGGTGGTTTGCGTCATCGTTGGTCTCTTCAGGCTGGTGCCGACCGCGGCAGGTTGGCGATTGAACATTTGCATACATAGAGTATACAAGATTTCGACAAGTGCAATTCGTCCCATCCCATCCTATGTCAGGGGCGAATCCCTCTTCCGCCAGAAAGGTACGTCAAATGGCTTTCACTCCAAACGGTAAACACCTCGTCGCCGGCGAATGGCTCGATGGCAACGGCACGTTCGCCTCGTCGCCGGCACACGGCCCGGCTCACGCCTTCGCCGTCGGCACGGTCGCGCTCGTCAATCGCGCCGCGGAAGCCGCCGAAGACGCCTTCCTGAGCTACGGTTATTCCTCGCGTGCGACACGCGCCGCGTTTCTCCGCGCCATCGCAGACGAGATCGAAGCGCGCGCCGACGCCATCACCGAGATCGGCACGCAGGAAACCGGCCTGCCCGTCGCCCGCCTGCAGGGCGAGCGCGGCCGCACGACCGGCCAGCTGCGCCTTTTCGCCGACCATATCGAGAAGGGCGACTATCTCGACCGCCGCCTCGACGCCGCCCAGCCTGACCGCCAGCCGCTGCCGCGCACCGAAATCCGCCTGATCCAGCGGCCGATCGGCCCGGTCGCCGTGTTCGGCGCCTCCAACTTCCCGCTTGCCTTCTCGACGGCCGGCGGTGACACGGCCGCAGCACTCGCCGCCGGTTGCCCCGTCGTGGTGAAGGGGCACTCCGCCCATCCGGGCACGGGCGAGATTATCGCCGAAGCCGTCGAGGCCGCAATCCGCAAGACCGGCATACATCCGGGCGTCTTCTCGCTAATCCAGGGCGGCAACCGCCAGGTCGGCGAGGCGCTGGTGCAGCATCCGCTGATCAAGGCTGTCGGCTTCACCGGCTCGCTTGCCGGTGGCCGCGCGCTGTTCAACCTCTGCGCCGCACGCCCGGAGCCGATCCCGTTCTTCGGCGAACTCGGCTCGGTCAACCCGATGTTCCTGCTGCCGGAAGCACTGAAGGCCCGCGCGGAATCGCTCGGCCAGGGCTGGGCAGGCTCGCTCACCATGGGTGCCGGCCAGTTCTGCACCAATCCGGGCATCGCCATCGTGGCTGATGGCGCGGATGCCGATCGCTTTACCGCTGCTGCCGTCGAGGCGCTCGGCAAGGTCGGCCCGCAGACCATGCTGACCGATGGCATCGCCAAGGCCTATCATGACGGCCAGGCGCGCTTCGAAAGCCGCAACACGGTGAAGCCGCTCCTCACCACCGAATCCTCCGGCCGCAACGCGCTGCCGAACCTCTTCGAAATCTCCGGCGAACAGTTCCTCGCCGACCACGCGCTCTCCGAAGAAGTCTTCGGCCCGCTCGGCCTCGTCGTGCGTGTCGGTTCGGTCGATGAGATGGAAGCGCTTGCCCGCAAGTTCGAAGGCCAGTTGACGACGACGATCCATATGGATGCCGGCGACCTCAACGACGCCAGGAAGCTTCGCCCGGTCCTCGAGCGCAAGGCCGGCCGCGTGCTGGTCAATGGCTTCCCGACCGGCGTGGAAGTGGTGGATTCCATGGTGCATGGCGGCCCCTACCCGGCCTCGACGAATTTCGGCGCGACGAGCGTCGGCACGATGTCGATCCGCCGATTCCTGCGTCCGGTTTCGTACCAGAACATGCCGGAAGGCCTGCTGCCCGAGGATTTCCTCAACTGATTCAAGCCTCTGGCTTGCCAGGAGCGGCGTCTTGCGAGAGCAAGGCGCCGCTCTCATATTTTCTGCGCCTGGGTATATACTTTTTGTATATTAGTTGTATTTTAAGGCCGGTTTACGCCAATGGCGCAGGACGGACCTCGCCGGCTGAATCGACAGACCAATCCAGGGAGAGAGTTATGAAGAAGACTTCGGTCCTCGCCTTCGGCCTCGTGGCCGCCACCGCTCTGACCAGCCCGGCCAAGGCCGACAAGCTGGACGACATCATCTCGTCCGGCACGCTGCGCTGCGCCGTCGTTCTCGACTTCCCGCCCATGGGCGCGCGCGACGAGAGCAACAACCCGATCGGTTTCGACGTCGACTATTGCAACGATCTCGCCAAGGCGCTCGGCGTCACCGCCGAAATCGTTGAAACGCCCTTCCCGGAGCGCATCCCGGCCCTGATGTCCGGCCGCGTCGATGTCGGCGTCGCCTCGACCTCCGACACGCTGGAACGCGCCAAGACGGTCGGCATGACCGTTCCCTACTTCGCCTTCCAGATGGCCGTCACGGCCAACGACAAGTCGGGCGTAAAATCCTTCGAAGACATGAAGGGCAAGGTCGTCGGCGCCACTGCCGGCACGTTCGAAGCCATCGCGCTGGAAAAGTCGGTCAAGGAATGGGGCGCTGGCGAATTCCGCCCGTACCAGACCCAGGCTGACGTCTTCCTCGCGCTGAGCCAGGGCCAGATCGACGCCACCGTCTCGACCTCGACGGTCGCCCAGTCCAACGTCAAGAGCGGCAAGTTCGCTGGCATCTCGGTCGTCGGCAACGCGCCCTACGACATCGACTATGTCGCGCTCTTCACCAACCGCGAAGAATACGGCCTGATCAACTACCTGAACCTCTTCATCAACCAGCAGGTTCGCACCGGCCGTTACAACGAACTCTACGAAAAGTGGGTCGGCGGCGAAGTGCCGTCCCTTTCGATCAACGGCGTTTATCGCTAATCTGCCGTTTTAAAGGCGGCGCGGGAGCCACTTCCGCGCCGCTGATCGTTTCCGAAGGGTGAGACGGCAATGTTCAGTTACAATTTCCATTGGAACCAGGCCTTCAAGGCCCTGCCGCAGATGCTGGAGGGCGCGCTCGTCACGCTCCAGATCGCGCTGCTGTCCATGGCCATCGGCCTTGCCGTCGCGCTCGCGCTGACGCTCTTCCGGCTGTCCGGCAACCGCATCTTGAACGGCTTCGCCACGGCCTGGGTCGAGGTCGCGCGCAACACGCCGGCCCTCTTCCAGATCTACATGGCCCATTTCGGCCTCGGCAATTTCGGCATCCACCTGAGCCCTTATACGGCGCTGCTCGTGGGGATCGCCTTCAACAATGCCGGCTATCTTGCAGAAAACTTCCGCGGCGCGCTGAAGGCGATCCCCGACACGCAGACGCGTGCGGGCCGCTCGCTCGGCATGACGCCGCTGCAGGCTTTCCGCTATATCGTCATGCCGCAGATGCTGCGCATCGCCTTCCTGCCGGCCACCAACCAGATGGTCTGGGCAATCCTGATGACCTCGCTCGGTGTCACGGTCGGCATGAACACGGACCTTGCCGGCGTCACGCAGGCGCTGAATGCGGTGTCCTTCCGTACCTTCGAATTCTTCGCGCTCGCGGCGGTCATCTATTACCTGATCGCCAAGGCCGTGACGCTGGCAGCGCGCCTCGCTGCCACGCGCATGTTCCGCTACTGAGAGGGTAACCCATGTTCGATACCGCTCTCACGCTTGCCGATCTCGGCTTCCTCGCCAAGGGCGCGGCGATGACGCTTGCCGTCACCGCCGTCTCCGTCCTCGCCGGCACCATTCTCGGCATCTTCTTCGGCGTGCTGCGCAACCAGCTCGGCCCCTACTGGTCGATGCCGATCACCTTCCTGCTCGATGTCTTCCGCTCCGTGCCGCTGCTCATACAACTCGTGCTCGGCAACGCGGCGCAATCGATCATGAAGCTCGGCTGGGCGCCCTTCACCACCTCCTGCGTGGTGCTGTCGCTCTATACCGCCGCCTATTGCACCGAGATCGTGCGCGGCGGCATCTCCTCCGTGCCGATGACCACGCGCCGCGCGGCCCGCTCGCTCGGCATGACCTGGTGGCAGGACATGCGCTACATCGTGGCGCCACTCGCCACCCGCGTCTCGCTGCCCGCCTGGATCGGGTTGACACTTGGCGTCATGAAGGATTCGGCGCTGGTTCTGTGGCTCGGCCTGATCGAGCTCCTGCGCGCCTCGCAGATCCTCGTCACGCGCCTGCAGGAGCCGCTGTTCATCCTGCTGATCTGCGGCGCCATCTACTTCATCATCAGCTTCCCCATAGCCCGACTTGGCGGCTATCTCGAAAAACGGTGGTCCCCCAATGATTGAGATCGAAAACGTCCGCAAATCCTTCGGCCAGCTGGAAGTCCTGAAGGGGATCAACCTTACCGTCCAGAAGGGCGAGGTGCTGACCATCATCGGAGGCTCGGGCTCGGGCAAGTCGACGCTGCTCACCTGCATCAACGGCCTCGAGACGATCGATGCCGGCCGCATCGTGGTCGACGGCACCGATGTTCATGCCAAGGCGACGGACCTCAACAAGCTGCGCCGCAAGCTCGGCATCGTCTTCCAGCAGTTCAACGCCTTCCCGCACCTCACCGTGCTGGAAAACGTCATGCTGGCGCCGGTCAAGGTGCTCGGCCAGTCGAAGGCCGAAGCCGAGGCCATGGCCGTCAAGCAGCTCACCCATGTCGGCCTCGGCGACAAGCTGAAGGTCTATCCGAACCGCATGTCCGGCGGTCAGCAGCAGCGCATGGCGATTGCCCGCGCACTTGCCATGTCGCCGGCCTACATGCTGTTCGACGAGGTGACCTCGGCGCTCGACCCGCAGCTCGTCGGCGAAGTGCTCGACACGCTGCGCATGCTCGCCTCCGAAGGCATGACGATGATCTGCGTCACGCATGAAATGAAGTTCGCCCGCGAAGTCTCCGACCGCGTCGCCTTCTTCCACAAGGGCGTGATGGCCGAGATCGCACCGCCGGAACAGCTGTTCGGCGCGCCGAAGGATCCCGAGCTGCAGACCTTCCTCGCCGCCACGCATTGAGAGCATCATGAAGACAGATATCGAGCCCGGCGTCGTCGTCATCGGCGCCGGCGTGGTCGGCCTTTCGGCGGCCATTGCCGCGCAGGCGCGCGGCCTTTCCGTCACCGTGCTGGAACGCGAGGCCCCGGCCGCCGGTGCTTCTGCCGGAAATGCAGGCGCTTTCGCCTTTACCGACATCCTGCCGCTCGCCTCGCCCGGCATCCTGAAGAAGGCGCCGAAATGGCTGCTCGATCCGCTCGGGCCGCTCAGCATCCCGCCGTCCTACGCCTTGCAGATCGCGCCGTGGATGTTCCGCTTCTGGCGCGCCTGCTCGGCCAGGCACGTCGCCCATTCCACTGCGGCACAGACCGCGCTGATGGACCTCTCCAAGGCGGCGCTGGAGCCCTTCCTCACCGAGACCGGCACCATCGCGATGCTGCGCAAGGAAGGCAACCTCCAGGTCTATGAAAGCCAGGCCGAACTGAACGCCTCGCTGCCCGGCTGGACGGCGCGCGAAGCGCATGGCGTCGAATTCCGCCACATGGATGCGCGTGCCATGGCGGACATCCAGCCCGGCCTTGCGCCCCGCTTCACGCACGGCACGTTCACGCCTGGCTGGTATTCGATCGCCGATCCGAAACTCTATACGCTGGCGCTCGCCGACCATTTTCGTGCCAAGGGCGGCACAATCGAACGCGCCGAGGTTTCCAGCCTGCACCCGATCGAGGGCGGCGTGGAAATCCGCACGGCTGACGGCCGGACACTGCGGGCGCAAAATGTCGTGCTCGCGGCCGGTGCCTTCTCCCATCAGGTCGCTCGCTCGCTTGGTGAAACCATCCCGCTCGAAACCGAGCGCGGCTACAACACGACACTGCCGGCCGACGCCTTCGACCTGCGCACGCAGGTGACCTTCGGCGGCCACGGCTTTGTCGTTACCCGGCTTTCGACCGGCATCCGCGTTGGCGGCGCGGTGGAGCTTGGCGGACTGAAGCTACCGCCGAACTTCCGCCGGTCTGAAGCCACGCTGGAAAAAGCGCGCGCCTTCCTGCCGGGCCTGAAGCCTGCGGGCGGCGTACAGTGGATGGGTTTTCGCCCGTCGCTACCCGACAGCCTGCCCGCCATCGGCCGCGCCCGCGCGACGCCGCGGGTCGTCTATGCCTTCGGCCACGGCCATCTCGGCCTCACCCAGTCGGCGGGCACGGCACGGCTCGTCGCCGACCTGCTGACGAACGACCGGACAGCCATCGACATCGCCGCCTTCTCGCCGCAACGTTTCTGACAAGGTCCAACCGCACAGGAGCCGCCCCATGGCCGATCTCTCCGCCCGCAGCATTCTCGCAGGCACCGCCTCCGGCCCGGTCATCGCGGCCGGCGAGGCGCTGAGTTTCTGGGGCGGCGTCGATCCGGCCACCGGCAAGGTCATCGACGTGCACCACCCGCTGCACGGCGTCCCCATCACCGGCGGCATCCTGATGATGCCGTCCAGCCGCGGCTCCTGCACCGGATCGGGCGTTCTGCTCGATCTCGCCCTCACCGGCCGTGCACCGGCAGCGCTGGTGTTCAGCGAGGCGGAGGACGTGCTGACGCTCGGCGCGCTGATCGCCGCGGAAATGTTCGGCAAGTCGCTTCCGGTGTTGCGCGTTTCCCATGACGCCTATGCCGCACTCTGTCGGGCGAAGAGCGCACGGATCAGTGAGACAGTGATCGAGGCCGATGGCCTGATGATCCCCGTCGCGCCGCCCGCGACGGCCGCGCTCGACCTGACTGCCGATGACCGTGCCATGCTGGAAGGCCGCGACGGCGTCGCCGTGCAGCTCGCCCTGCGCATCACCGTCGCCATGGCCGCGCAGCAGGGCGCGGAAAAACTCATCGACGTGGTGCAGGGTCATATCGACGGCTGCATCTATGCCAGCCCGGCCAACCTTACCTTCGCGGAAAAGATGGCCGAGATGGGTGCGAAGGTGCGCATCCCCACCACGATGAACGCCATTTCCGTCGACCGCGCCAACTGGCAGGCGCAGGGCGTGCCGCACGATTTCGGCGACCCGGCCGCACGCCTTGCCGACGCCTATGTCCGCATGGGCTGCCGCCCGACCTTTACCTGTTCGCCCTATCTGCTCGACAGCGCGCCAAAAACCGGCGAGGCGATCGCCTGGGCGGAATCCAATGCGGTGATCTTCGCCAATACCGTGCTCGGCGCCCGCACGGCAAAACACCCCGATTTCCTCGACCTCTGCATCGCCCTGACCGGCCGCGCGCCGCTGTCCGGCGTCTATCTCGATGAACACCGCAAGGCGCGCCGCATCATCGACGTCGATCTGCCGGAAAATATCGACGACGCCTTCTGGCCGCTCGTCGGCTATCTCGCCGGCCGTGCCGCACCCGACCGTATCCCGATGCTGCGCGGCCTTGCCGCCGCCAGGCCGACGCGCGACGACCTCAAGGCCCTCTGCGCCGCCTTCGGCACCACCTCCGCCGCGCCCATGCTGCATATCGAGGGCGTGACGCCCGAGGCCGACGGCGCGGCCGCAGCGCAGGCCGACACGATGACCATCACCCGCGCCGATATGATCGACGTCTGGACCATGTTCAACGACGGCCCGGAAGCGGTCGAACTCGTGGCCATCGGCAGCCCGCATGCATCGCTCTCCGAGTGCCGCGCGCTCGCGGATGCGCTTGGCGACCGCAAGCGGCACAAGGATGTCGCGGTGATCGTCACCGCCGGCCGCGATATCATGGCGGAAGCCGGCGACGTGCTGACCCGGCTAAGGGCAAGCGGCGTGCAGGTGCTGCCGGACCTCTGCTGGTGCTCGATCTCCGAACCCGTCTTCCCGACGGCGACGCGTGCCCTCATCACCAATTCCGGAAAATACGCCCATTACGGCCCGGGCCTGTCCGGCCGCACCGTGCGCTTCAGCAATCTCGCCGACTGCATCGAAGCCGCTCTAACCGGCCGCGTCCCGCCGCGTTTGCCGGCATGGCTTGCCTGAAAAAAGGTGCCATACCGGCGTCCTTGCACGCCGGTATGGGCTGTTACGAGGGTGTCGTGAGCGATTTGCGGTAGGCCTCGACGGGAAGCCCTCCGACGCCCCAATCCTCGATCGCCACCTCGTCGATGACGACGAAGGTGGTGGCGGGGTTCTTGTCGAGCACCCGCACGAGAAGATCGGTCACGCCGCGGATCAGTTCGGCCTTCTGCGCGGGGCTCGCGCCCTCCCGGGTGATCTTGATGTTGACGTAAGGCATTGCATTACTCCTGTATCTGCCGTTCCAGAATCTGGAAGACCTTGGCGATGATCCGCCATTGCCCGTCCGTGCGCACGAGCGTGAGGAAATCGACGAAATCCCGCGCACCGATCGAGCAGCGCACGCGTGCCACGGCGGTGTTTTCGCCGGCGATGTCGATCGCGTCGACATGATCGCGACGGGCTTCGTTGCGGGACGCCGGCGATTGCCGGGCGGCGACGATGGGCACGTATTCCGCCATGGTGCGGTAGAGAAGCGGTGTCTCGTCCGCCGTCGCGTAGATTGCACTCGGATGGAACACACGCTGCAATTTTTCGACGTCGCAAAAATAAAGCGCGTCGAAATAGTCCTGCAGAAGCGCATAAATGTCCTGGAACGCTGTGCTCATCAGGCCGCCTCGTCCTGCAGGAGGCCTTCCGCGGCGAGGGCCTTGCGCACGGCCGGTCGCGCCAGCATCCGCGTCATGAAGGCGCTGATGCAGGGCCAGCGCGCGAGATCGACGCCGATGAAACTGGTCCAGTGGAGCACGACGAACAGATAGGCATCGGCGACGGAGAAAACCGTGCCGAGCAGGAACGGCCGGCCGTCGGAAAGGCCGGCTTCCACGTCGTCGATACGGCGCAGCAGCGTCGCCTCCACCCGCGCTTTTTCAGGCCCCTCCAATACGTCGCCGTGAAAATAGGGGCCGAACGCCTTGTGCAGTTCCGCAGAGATGAAGTTCAGCCATTCCTGCAGGCGGACACGGTCGAGCGTTCCTGCGGCAGGCGCAAGCCCAGCCTCGGGCACGTGATCGGCCAGATATTGCAGGACGGCCGGATTTTCCGTGACGATGACGCCGGGCGCGACCTCGAGCGCGGGCACATAGCCCTTGGGATTGATGCGGCGATAGTCGGCGCCGGCCTTCGTCGTGCCGGCCTGCGTATCGACCGCCATCGCTTCGAAGGGGAGGTCGAGTTCGATGAGCACGATACGGGAGGCGAGCGAGCAGGCACCGGGTTTGAAATAAAGCAACATGGGGAAACCTTTCCTTGACAAGGGCGCGAAGCTAGGGGCTTCGGTTTCTATTGCCAACCAGGTTTCTATCAGTTACTTCATATCCTCGTTTCTCCGTGGTAACCGGTGCGCATCATGAGCCTCAAGATCCGAAAGAACCGCAGCACGCCCCCGCCCGAACCCTGCCTGCTGACCGAGTGCATGGCGATCATCGCCGGAGCCTGGGCACCGAACGTCATCTGGCACCTGCGCGCCGGCCCCCGCCGGTTCAGCGAACTGCGTATCGATATTCCACCCGTATCGGCAAAGGTGCTCTCGCAGCGCCTGCGCGAACTGGAAAGCCGCGGCGTGCTCACGCGCACGATCCAACCAACAACGCCACCATCGGTCGAATACGCTCTCACAGGCCTGGGACAGGAACTGGTGCCCGCCCTGAGCGCGATTGTCGATGTCGGACACAAGCTGAAGGCTGCACAGCAAGACGCGCACGGCAACGGTTCATAGGGATTGGCAACGGGTGGGAAAGGAGGATGGCGGACAGAGCGGGATTCGAACCCGCGATAGAGTCTCCCCTATACACACTTTCCAGGCGTGCGCCTTCAACCACTCGGCCACCTGTCCGTCCGCACGCTGCCGGTGGTCAATCCGGCGCGGGTCGCTTTCCTGTTTCCATTCCGGCGAGACGGCGCGATATATACCGAGGTTTCACGCGGGATCAACCGCTTTCTGACAGTTTTTTGAAGGTTCTTTCGCCCGGCACTGTGAAGGATTGCAGAAGGTTGGCCGTCTTCCTATTTATAGGCGGAGGAAAGCGGAGCGAAACCGAGGCTCCGGCGGCGATACCGGAAGGGTGCGCGATGATACGGTTCATCCTGAAGGCGATCAGTCTGATTGCGCTGGTCATCGCCGTGATGGCGGGAACGATCGACGCGATCCAGTCCGTCTCGGCCTCCGAGCCGGTGCTGACGCCGCTGGCGGTTGCCTGGAGCACGGCGAGCCCCGAGACGATCGCACTCGTGGCCGACGGCATCATGCGCAACCTCCATCCCTATGCCTGGGATCCCGCGGCGATGTGGGTGCTGTCCCAGCCGGCCTTTGCCGTACTGCTCGGCGTCTCGCTGTTCTTCTGGGTGATCGCCTACAAGCGTCGACCCGTTGCAGGCCGCTTCACGGCCTGAACCCAAACCGCCGCCTATGCTTGCGGCCCGGCCAGGAGGCCACGATGTTCTTGATCGACATGTTCAACAAGAAGACCACCATGCCCGCGCCCGACGCAGCCCTGCCCGGCCGCGACCAGCCCATTCCCACATCCACCACCCATTTCGTCAATGGTCGCGCCTTGCAGGGCCCCTATCCCGAGGGCTTCAAGACCGTGCTGCTCGGCATGGGCTGCTTCTGGGGTGCCGAGCGGCTGCTCTGGAAGATTCCCGGCGTGTGGGTGACGGCGGCCGGTTATTCCGGCGGCATCACGCCCAACCCGACCTATCACGAGACCACGACGGGGCTGACCGGCCATACCGAAGTCGTGCTCGTCGTCTATGATCCCACGGTGGTCGCGCTCGAGACCCTGCTGAAGGCCTTCTTCGAGGCGCACGACCCGACGCAGGGCATGCGCCAGGGCAACGATATCGGCACGACCTACCGCTCGGCGATCTATCTCGACGACGAGGCGGACCTTGCCGCGGCGCAGCACGCCCGTGATGTCTACCAGGCGGCGCTGACGGCGGCCGGGCGCACCGACCGCATCACGACGGAAATCGCCAAGGCAGGTCCGTTGTACTTCGCCGAGGAGGTTCACCAGCAGTATCTCGCCAAGAATCCGGGCGGCTACTGCAACCTGCGCGGCACCGGCGTCGCCTGCGCGATCGGCTGACGGCACGGCAAAATTCTTGTCTTTCGAGCCGTTGCGAATGAGGTTCTCCGCCCTCCTTCGCAACGGCTTCTATTTTTTTACCAACTGAAAAATTTCTGGTGAATTTTTCCCGGAGGCGTGCAAGGATGCCGCCAGCCTGACCCAAGGGAAAGGGTCGGTGGCTCCGTTGCGCGCTCCTGCAGCGCCCAGACGGAAGGTCCCTATAAGATCAATAGCGAACAGGGCTGCACAATGAAAAAAACCCTTCTCACCCTTCTTGCCACGGCTGCCATGTCGGCCACTGCATTCGCCGCGGACATCAAGCCGGCGATCATCTATGACCTGGGCGGCAAGTTCGACAAGTCGTTCAACGAAGCAGCCTACAATGGCGCGGAAAAGTTCAAGGCCGAGACCGGCATCGAATACCGCGACTTCGAAATCGCCAATGATGCGCAGCGCGAGCAGGCGCTCCGCCGCTTTGCCGGCGACGGCAACAACCCGATCGTGATGGCCGGTTTCTCCTGGTCCGCAGCGCTTGAGAAGGTCGCCGTGGAATATCCGGACACCAAGTTCGCCATCATCGACATGGTCGTCGACAAGCCGAACGTGCGCTCGGTCGTCTTCAAGGAAGAAGAAGGCGGCTGGCTCGCCGGCATCCTGGCCGGCATGGCCTCCAAGACGAAGACCGTCTCGTTCGTCGGCGGCATGGACATCCCGCTGATCCACAAGTTCGCCTGTGGCTATATCGGCGGCGCCAAGTCGCTCGGCCCGGATATCAAGGTTCTCGAAGCCTATACCGGCACGACGCCGGATGCCTGGAACGACCCGGTCAAGGGCGGCGAAATCGCAAAATCCCAGTTCGACCAGGGGTCTGACGTGGTCTACCACGCGGCCGGCGGCACGGGCGTCGGCGTTCTCCAGGCTGCGGCTGATGCCGGCAAGCTCGGCATCGGCGTCGATGCCAACCAGAACGGCCTGCAGCCTGGCAAGATCCTGACCTCGATGGTTAAGCGCGTCGACGTTGCCGTCTATGACGCCTTCATCACCGCCAAGAACGACACGTTCAAGCCGGGCGTCAACGTGCTCGGCCTCAAGGAAAGCGGCGTCGATGTCGCGATGGACGATAACAACGCACCGCTCATCACCGCAGAAATGAAGGCCGCAATCGACAAGGCGCGCGCCGACATCAACAGCGGCGCGGTCAAGGTGCACGACTACATGTCGGACGAGACCTGCCCCTACTAAGCGGCATAAACGGCCCGTTTGCTAAAGCAGACGGGCCGATTCCGTCTTGTCCCAGCCCCGGCCGGATCTTTTGCCTTGCGCAATTTTCGGCACGCAAGACCGCTGCACACTTTGCTGGAATTGCTTCAGTAGTGCGGCGGGCGGGTGATCGCAGGGGCATCGAGAGAGCCCTCTTCCAGCACGAGGAACCGTTCCGTCAGCCGATCCAGCTTCGTCCGGAGCTGTTCGACCACACGCCATTGATCGGCGAGCTGCTCGGAGAGTTCATCGATCATCTTCGCCTGGTGGGCGGCGTGTTCTTCAAGGCTTGCGATGCGCGCGGCCTGGATATCGGCAGGAACGTCTGGCGTGGTCATTGGCTGTCCTTGTCGGTCATAGGCCGGGCGGTTGGAGCTATAGCCGCCGGGAACGGCGCCCGCAATCGGGCTGGACAAGTGCGGCGGAAGCAACAAGACTACCACCGACCGGCCGAGGAGAACGGCCTGTCGGCCCTAAATCCCCGTAAGAGTGGATCGTCATGAGCGAACTGGCAATCGAATTGAAGGGCATCGACAAGAGCTTCGGCCTCGTCCACGCCAACCGGAACATCAACCTGAAGGTCCGCAAGGGCACCATTCACGGTATCATCGGCGAAAACGGCGCCGGCAAATCCACCCTCATGTCGATCCTCTACGGCTTCTACCAGGCCGATCACGGCGACATCGTCATCGACGGCAAGACGATCAAGATCCGCGATCCCAATGCGGCTATTGCCGCCGGCATCGGCATGGTGCACCAGCACTTCATGCTGGTCGAAAACTTCACCGTGCTGGAAAACATCATGCTCGGCGCGGAAGAAAGCCAGATTCTGAACGCCGGCATCACCAAGGCGCGTGCCGAGCTCAAGCGGCTCGAAAAGGAATATGCGCTGGAGGTCAATCCGGACGCGATCATCGAGGAACTGCCGGTCGGTCTCCAGCAGCGCGTGGAAATCCTCAAGGCGCTCTATCGCCGGGCCGACATCCTCATTCTCGACGAGCCGACGGGCGTGCTGACGCCGGCCGAAGCCGACCACCTGTTCCGCATCCTCGAGCAGCTGAAGGCCGAGGGCAAGACGGTGCTGCTCATCACCCACAAGCTGCGCGAGATCATGGCGATCACCGACGAGGTCTCCGTCATGCGCCGCGGCGAAATGGTGGCGACGCGCACGACGAAGGACACCTCGGTCGAAGAACTCGCCGAACTGATGGTCGGCCGCCGCGTGCTGCTGCGCGTCGAAAAGGGCGAGGCGAAGCCTGCCGACGTCAAGCTCTCGGTCAAGAATCTCACGGTGCGCGACAGCCGCGGCGTGACCATGGTGGACGACGTGTCCTTCGACATCCGGGCCGGCGAGATCGTCGGCATTGCGGGTGTGGCCGGCAACGGCCAGTCGGAACTGCTGGAGGCGATTTCCGGCATCCGTCGGGCGAAATCCGGCACCGTGTCGCTCAATGGCAGCGCCATCGACGTCACCGGCCATGTCGACCCGGCGGAGCTGCGCAAGCGCGGCCTCGCCCATGTGCCGGAAGATCGCCACCATGTCGGGCTGGTGCTGAAATTCGAGGAAAGCGAGAACGCCATCCTCGGCTATCACGACGACCCGAAATACCGCAAAGGCCTGCTGCTCGACATCGACGCGATCCGCGCCGATGCTGAGGAGAAGATCGCCGCCTACGATATCCGCCCGCCGAACCCAAGGCTGAAGACCGCCAATTTCTCCGGCGGCAACCAGCAGAAGATCGTTTTGGCGCGCGAGATGGAACGCGGGCCGGACGTGCTGATCATCGGCCAACCGACGCGCGGTGTGGATGTCGGCGCCATCGAGTTCATTCACAAGCGCATCATCGAGATGCGCGATCAGGGTAAGGCGGTGCTGCTCGTGTCCGTGGAACTCGACGAGATCCGCGCGCTGTCGGATCGGATTCTCGTGATGTTTGCCGGCCGCGTCGTCGGCGAGCGCACGCCGGACGCCACCGAAGGAGAACTGGGCCTCTTGATGGCCGGTGTTGAAGGCCGGAAGGAGGCCGCGGAATGAGTGTTCCTCACGCGAAACTGCCGGGCTGGGCCGAATATGGCCTGATCCCGCTGGTCAACCTCGCCGCCGCCTTCCTCATTTCCGGTCTCGTGGTGCTCATCGTCGGCGAAAGCCCGCTGGAGGCCGCCTATCACATGATCAACGGCGCCTTCGGGCGCGGCGAATATATCGGCTTCACGCTCTACTATACGACGACCTTCATCTTCACCGGTCTTGCCGTCGCCGTCGCCTTCCATTGCGGCCTGTTCAATATCGGTGGCGAAGGCCAGGCCTATATCGGCGGCATCGGGGTGGCACTCGCCTGTCTTTCCTTCGACCGCGTGCTGCCCTGGTACCTGCTCTTCCCGATCGCCGTCATCGGTGCTGCCTTCTTCGGCGCGCTCTGGGCGATGATCCCCGGCTGGTTGCAGGCCAAGCGCGGCAGCCATATCGTCATCACGACGATCATGTTCAACTTCATCGCCGCCAGCCTGATGAACTACCTGCTCAACCGGGTGTTCAAGCCGCTCGGCTCCATGTCGCTCGAAACCCGTACCTTCGAGACCGGTGGCCAGTTGCCCAAACTCGACTGGCTGATGTCGATCTTCGGCCTTTCCGTCGGCAATGCCCCCTTCAACATCTCCTTCCTGCTGGCGCTTCTTGCGGCCTTCGGCGTGTGGGTGCTGATCTGGCGCACCCGGCTCGGCTACGAGATGCGCACGATGGGCCACAGCCCGGCCGCCGCACGCTACGCCGGCATCAAGGAAGCCAAGATCATCGTCATCACGATGATGATCTCCGGCGGTCTTGCCGGCATGATGGCGCTGAACCCGATCATGGGCGAGCAGTTCCGCATGCAGCTCGATTTCGTGCAGGGCGCGGGCTTCGTCGGCATCGCCGTTGCGCTGATTGGCCGCTCGCATCCGGCGGGCATCATCCCCGCTGCGCTGCTCTTCGGCATGCTCTACCAGGGCGGGGCGGAAATCTCCTTCGAGATGCCCTCCATCTCGCGCGACATGATCGTCATCATCCAGGGTCTCGTCATCCTCTTTGCCGGCGCGCTCGAACATATGTTCCGCCCGGCCATCACGCGGATCATCTTCGGGCTGTCGCCCAAGGGCCGCCAAGCCGCCGCAACGAAGGGAGCCTGAGCCATGGATTTCTTTCAGGTCTTCATCGAACTTGCGCAGTCCACCGTCCGCGTCTCGACGCCGCTGATCCTTGCCGCCCTTGCCGGCCTCTTCACCGAACGCGCCGGCGTCTTCGACATCGGGCTCGAGGGCAAGATGCTGGGGGCGGCCTTTGCCGCCGGCACCGTCGCCTACATCACGCAGTCCGTGGCGATGGGCCTCGGGGCCGCCATCCTCGTCTCCGTGTTGCTCTCGCTGGTGCACGGCTATGCCTCGATCACCCAGCGCGGCAGCCAGATCGTCTCGGGCGTCGCCATCAACTTCGTCGTGGCCGGCTCCACCGTCATCCTCGGCGAAGCCTGGTTCCGCCAGGGCGGGCGCACGCCCGCACTGATGGAAAGCGGCCGCTTCGGCACGATCAAGCTCCCCTTTGCCGATGCGCTGCGTGAGGTGCCGATCCTCGGTCCGCTCTATTCCGGTCTGCTCTCCGGCCACTCGCCGCTGACCTATTTCGCCTTCCTCATGGTGCCGGCAAGCTGGTGGATCCTCTACCGCACGCGCTTCGGCCTGCGTCTTCGCGCCGTCGGCGAAAATCCGGGCGCCGTCGACACCGCCGGCATCTCGGTCATCTGGCTGCGCTACCGCGCCGTCATCTGCTGCGGCATCCTCTGCGGCATTGCCGGCGCCTACCTCTCGCTTGCGGCGAATGCCGGTTTCACCAAGGGCATGACGGCGGGCAAGGGCTATATTGCGCTCGCCGCCCTCATCTTCGCCAAATGGCGGCCGAAGAACATTCTCTTCGCCTGCCTGCTCTTCGGCTTCCTCGATGCCTTCGCCATCCGCTACCAGGGCTACGCCTTCCCGCTGATCGGCAAGGTGCCGGTACAATTCATGCAGGCGCTGCCCTATATCCTGACCGTGATCCTGCTTGCAGGCTTCATCGGCAAGGCCATTCCGCCGAAGGCCGGCGGCGTGCCCTACGTCAAGGAGCGATAACATGTCCCATGACCTCTTCGAGGCGGCGCGCGCGGCGATGGCCTTCGCGCATGCGCCCTATTCCAAGTTCCCCGTGGGTGCGGCGATCCGCGCCGAGGACGGAAAAATCTATGCCGGCGCCAACATCGAGAACCTGTCGTTCCCGCAGGGCTGGTGCGCCGAGCCGACAGCGATCAGCCACATGATCATGGCCGGCAACAAGAAGATCGTCGAGATGGCCGTCATCGCGGAAAAGCTGCCGCTCTGCCCGCCCTGCGGCGGCTGCCGGCAGAAGATCGCCGAGTTCGCCACGGCGAAAACGCCGATCTATCTGTGCGACGAGATCGGCGTGAAGAAGACCATGACCATGGAAGAACTGCTGCCGCACAGCTTTGCGACGGATGTGCTCGGATGAGCGCGGCAACGACAGAACTGCTGCGCGCCCGCCTCGGCGGCGTGCTGCCACGCTACGGCATCGTGCTCGGTTCCGGCCTCGGCTCGCTGGTCGGTGCCGTGCAGAACGCGCTCCGCATCCCCTATGCCGACCTGCCGAGTTTTCCGGTCAGCTCCGTGTCCGGCCATGCCGGCGAGCTGGTCATCGGCTATCTCGGCACCGAACCGGTCATCATGCTTTCCGGACGCGTGCACTACTATGAAAGCGGCGATGCCAATGCCATGCGTCCGCCGATCGAAGTGCTGAAGGGGCTCGGCGTCACCTCGCTGATCCTCACCAATTCGGCAGGCTCCGTGCGCGAGGACATGCCGCCAGGCTCGGTGATGCGGATTTCCGACCACATCAACTTTTCCGGCACCAATCCGCTGATCGGCCTCGACAGCGACGACCGTTTCGTCGGCATGACCAATGCCTATGACGCGGATCTCGCCGCCCGCATGGATGCAGCGGCAAAGACACTCGATATCCCGCTGTCATCCGGCGTCTACATGTGGTTCTCCGGTCCGAACTTCGAGACCCCGGCGGAAATCCGCATGGCGCGCGTCTTCGGCGCAGATGCCGTCGGCATGTCGACCGTGCCGGAAGTGCTGATCGCCCGCCATCTCGGCCTCAAGGTCGCGGCCGCCTCGGTCATCACCAATTTCGGCGCCGGCATGACGGGCGGCGAACTCAGCCATCACGAAACCAAGGACATGGCCCCGATCGGCGGAAAGCGGCTTGCCGCCATTCTCGCCGAAATGATCGCGGGCGGAGGCAACGACCATGCATGACACGGCGAAAAGGGCACTCTCGCTGCTCGACCTGACGGATCTTACGGACGATTGCGATGCTGCCGCGATCGAAAAGCTTTGCGCGCAGGCGCAGACACCCTTTGGCACGACGGCTGCCATCTGCATCTGGCCGCGCTTCGTCGCGCAGGCGCGCGGCATTCTCGGCAAGGGCCATGCGGTGAAGATCGCGACCGTCGTCAACTTCCCTTCCGGCAATCTGGTGGTTTCTGATGTGCTGGCGGAGACGAAACAGGCGATCGCCGATGGCGCAGACGAGATCGACCTCGTCATCCCCTATCGCGACTTCATTGCCGGCGACGAAGGGGCCGTCACGGACATGGTGAAAGCCGTAAAGGCGGCCTGCACGCCGCCCGTCATCCTCAAGACCATTCTGGAAACCGGCGAACTCAAGGACCCGGCGCTGATCCGCGAGTCGTCCGACCTCGCGATTGCCGCCGGCGCCGACTTCATCAAGACCTCGACCGGCAAGGTTTCCGTCAACGCGACGTTGCAGGCCGCCGAGATCATGCTGAATGCCATCAAGACCAGCGGCAAGCCGGTCGGCTTCAAGCCGGCGGGTGGCGTGCGCACCGTGACGGATGCGGGCGAATATCTGGCACTTGCGGCCTCCATCCTCGGCGAAGGCTGGGCGACGCCCAAGACCTTCCGCTTCGGTGCCTCCGGCCTGCTCGGCGACATTCTGTCCGTGCTCGGCGGTCAGGCCGCGCCGTCGGCACCGGCGAGCTACTAAATGCTCCCGCAGGAGACGATCCGCCGCAAGCGCAGTGGCGAGCCTCTCAGCCGTGAGGAAATCGCGCGCTTCGTCGCCGGTGTGACCGATGGCAGCGTCTCCGAGGGGCAGGTGGCGGCCTTCGCCATGGCCGTTTGGTTCAACGGCATGGCCCGCGACGAGACGGTGGCGCTGACGCTTGCCATGCGCGATTCGGGCGACGTGCTCGACTGGTCGCATATCGACCGGCCGATCGCCGACAAACATTCCACCGGCGGCGTCGGCGACAACGTCTCGCTGGTGCTGGCGCCGATCGCAGCGGCCTGCGGGCTTGCCGTGCCGATGATCTCCGGCCGCGGGCTTGGCCATACCGGCGGCACGCTCGATAAGCTGGAATCGATCCCCGGCTATACGATCATGCCGTCCGCCGATCTCTTCCGCCGTACGGTGAAGGACATCGGATGCGCCATCATAGGGCAGACGACGGCCCTTGCGCCCGCCGACAAGCGTATTTACGCGATCCGCGACGTGACGGCGACGGTCGATTCCGTGCCGCTGATCACCGCCTCCATTCTCTCGAAGAAACTTGCCGCCGGCCTGCAATCGCTGGTGCTCGACGTGAAGGTCGGCAACGGCGCCTTCATGACGGAAATCTCCGAAGCCGAAACACTCGCCCGCTCGCTGGTCGAGGTGGCGAATGGTGCCGGCGTCAAAACCTCCGCACTCATCACCGACATGAACCAGCCGCTGGCCGACGCCGCCGGTAACGCGGTCGAGATCGCCAACTGCATTGCCTTCCTGAAGAGCGAGAAGACCGGCACGCGGCTGGAGCGCATCGTGCTTGCCTTCGCGGCGGAGATGCTGGTTCTGTCCGGGTTGGAAAAAGACGCGACGGCGGCCGAAGCAAAGGCGGCGCAGGCGCTTGCCAGCGGCGCTGCGGCGGAAACCTTTGGCCGCATGGTGCACGCGCTGGGCGGCCCTGCCGACCTCATGGAGAAGGCCGGAGCCTATTTGCAGCCGGCGCCGGTCATTCTTGCCGTGACGGCTTCCAAAGCCGGCTATCTGGTGTCTTGCGACACGCGTGGCGTCGGCCTCGCCGTCATAGAGCTTGGCGGCGGACGCAGCAGACCTGACGATGCGATCGACCATCGCGTCGGCTTCGACCGCTTGTTGCCTCTCGGCACGAAGGTGGAAAAGGGCGGCGAAATCGGCCGGGTGCATGCGGCAAACGCGGCGGATGCGGCCCGTGCTTCAGCGCGGCTTGCCGAAATCTACCGGATTGCGCCGGAGACCCCATCTCCGGCACCCGATATCCTGACGCGCATCAGCGGGTGAGATGCAGCTTGCCGTCTTCGACCTTGTAGGACGACAAGCTCTTCAAAAAGCTCATGCCGATCAGCGTGCTGGAAAGCGCCTTGTCATCCAGCACCATGGCGCCGATGTTTTCCAGCCGCACCGGGCCGATCTCGATCCTGTCGAGACGGATATAGGCGGCACGCGCCTTGCCGTTTGCGGTGTCCACGGCATACCGGAAATCGAGGTCGGCGCGATCGATGCCGATACGCTGTGCCGTCGAGACGTTGATGGCAACCATGCTGGCGCCCGTATCAACGAGCCCCTGTTCCTTGCGGCCGTTGAGGGTGAAGACGCCGGTGAAATGACCGCTCGGATCCGCATCGATCACCGCGCTGCGATTGCCGGTATAGCGCGCACCGCCCTGCCCCACCGGTACGGAAACCGTCTCGACCTTCGCGGCGGGTTGGTCGCCGGCCGATTCGAGATAGCGCTTCGCAACGTCGGGTACGAAGGCGGCGGTGGCGAGGACGGCACCGGCAAGAAAAGCAAGGCTGCGGACGGACATGAACGGGTCTCCGAAAAGATCTGTCCCGAAATAACACGCATCCGGCTAACGGACGGCAAAAGGGGCGCTCGACGGCGCCCCTCTCCACGATCTTCTTTTCGCTTGGTGAACAAGCAGTTAACTGGCCACCACCGTCACCCACCCTCCGCGAGGTGGGCGTGAATGGATGGTCGGGTCAAGCCCGACCATGACGGAGGAGAGGTACTAAATTACTTGGTGCCATACATCCGGTCGCCGGCATCGCCGAGACCGGGCACGATATAGCCCTTCTCATTGAGCTGACGGTCGATGGAGGCGGTGTAGACCGGCACGTCCGGATGGTGCGCGCGAAAACTCTTGATGCCTTCCGGGGCGGCAAGCAGGCAGAGGAAGCGGATGTTCGTCGCACCACGGCTCTTCAGCGTGTCGATGGCGGCAATCGCCGAATTGCCGGTGGCCAGCATCGGATCGACGACGATGACCAGACGTTCGTCGATGCTGTCCGGCGCCTTGAAGAAATATTCGACCGCCTCGAGCGTCTCGTGATCGCGATAGACGCCTATATGCGAGACGCGGGCCGACGGCACCAGTTCCAGCATGCCTTCGAGCAGGCCGTTGCCGGCGCGCAGGATGGAGGCGAAGACGAGCTTCTTGCCTTCCAGTACCGGCGCGTCGATCTCTTCGAGCGGCGTCTGGATGCGCGCGGTCGTCAGTTCCAGGTCGCGCGTGACCTCGTAACAGAGCAGCGTGGAGATCTCGCGCAGCAGGCGGCGAAAACTGCCGGTCGACGTTTCCTTCTTGCGCATGATGGTCAGCTTGTGCTGCACGAGCGGGTGATCGATGACTGTGACGCCGTCCATGGCCAACCTTCCGAATAAAGTGAACGTTCCTTTTTCCACGGAACGGCAGAGGCCTGCAAGAGAAGACAGCCGGCCGCAGGCAACATCCCCAGCCGGCTTGCCCGTTATAGCGCCGAAAGCAGCTTCTGCCGCGTCGGTTCGTCGACGAAAGCCGCTTCGATGGCGGTGCGCGTCATGCCGAGAATGTCCGCGTCGCTGAAGCCCATGACGGTTGAGGCGACCTCGTATTCGCGGGCGAGCGAGGTGTGGAAGAACGGCGGATCGTCGGAATTGAGCGTGACGCGCACGCCGGCCTGGTGGAGGGCGCGCAGCGGATGGCTTTCGAAATCCGGAAAGACGCTCAGCGCGACATTCGAGCCGGGGCAGACTTCGAGCACCACCCCTTCGTCCGCCAGCCGCTTCACCAGATCCGCATCCTCGATCGCCCGCACACCATGGCTGATGCGCGAGGGACGGACGTGATCCAGCGCGTCGCGCACGCTGAAAGCGCCGGAGAGTTCGCCGGCGTGGATGGTGATACCGAGGCCGGCGTCGCGGGCGATGTCGAAGGCGCGGGTGAAGTCGGCGACGCGGTGCATACGTTCCTCGCCGGCAAGATTGAAGCCGGTGATAAGTGGATGCGGCCGGCGCGCAGCATATTCCGCCGCCTTGACCACGCGTTCTGGGCCGAAATGGCGGATGCCGACAATGAGAAGGCGTGTCTCGATGCCGGTCTTCGCCTTTGCCCGCTCGGCGCCTTCAGCGAGGCCGCGAACGTAGGCGTCCGCCCCGATGCGGACGGCGTCGCCCTGATCAGGCGAGACGATCAACTCACTATAGATGGCGCCGGCTTCAGCGATCTCGGTGAGATAGGTTTCGGCGAGCAGCGCGTAATCCTCCTCCGTGCGGAAGAGATTGGCCGTCGCATCATAGCTTTGCACGAAACTGGTGAAATCCTGCCAGGCATAAGCGCCGTCGCGGATGAAGGCGGAGGTGTCGATGCCGTAGCGCGTAGCCTGCGCCAAGGCCAGCGCCGGCGGTGTCGCGCCCTCGATATGGCAGTGCAGCTCCGCCTTTGGCATGATTTTCGTCACAAAAAGCTCCTTCCGTGCGGGCCTGGCGGGATGCCGAGATGGCGGGCGATGCTTTCACCGATATCGGCGAAGGTCTTACGGGTTTCGATAAGCCGCGAACGGATACCGGGGCCGAAACTCAGGATCGGCACGCGTTCGCGCGTGTGGTCCGTGCCGCGCCAGGTCGGGTCGCAGCCGTGGTCGGCGGTGAGGATGACGACATCGCCGGGCTTCAGCTTGCGGTCCACTTCCGGCAGGCGCCGGTCGAAGGCTTCGAGCGCGGCAGCATAGCCAGGCACATCACGCCGATGGCCGTAGAGCATGTCGAAATCGACAAAATTGGTGAAAACGAGATCGCCATCCTTGGCTTCATCCATGACGCTGAGCGTCGCGTCGAACAGCGCCATGTTGCCGTTCGCCTTGGTGAGCGTGCCGATGCCCTGATGGGCAAAAATGTCGCCGATCTTGCCGACGGCGTGCACCGTGCGGCCGGCTTCCGCTAGCCGGTCGAGCAGCGTCTGCTCCGGGGGCAGCACGGAATAGTCCCGGCGATTTCCGGTGCGCTCGAAGGTCTCCGGCGCCTCACCGACGAAGGGCCGCGCGATGACCCGGCCGATGCGCCCGCCCGGCCGCTCGTCGAGGATTTTTCGCACGGCCTGGCAGAAAGCGAGAAGCCGGTCGAGGCCGAAGGAGCCTTCATGCGCGGCGATCTGGAAGACGGAATCGGAGGACGTGTAGCAGATCGGCTTGCCGGTGCGCCGATGCTCCAGGCCGTATCGGGCGATGATATCCGTGCCGGACGCATGGCAATTGCCAAGGATGCCCGGCACATTGCCGGCCGTGCAGATCGCGTCGACCAGCTCCGGCTCGAAGGCATCGCCTTCCGCCGGGAAGTAGCCCCAGTCGAAGGTCACGGGCGTGCCGGCGATCTCCCAATGGCCTGATGGCGTGTCCTTGCCGTTCGAGACTTCGCTCGCCGCACCATGGTAGCCGAAGACGCGCTGTGGCACGTCCATGCCATCTGGGAAACGGCCGGTGGCGGCGCGGGCAGCGTGCAGAAGGCCAAGCGCCGACATGTTGGGAAGTTTCAGCGGCCCTTGCCGGAGACCCGGTCTGTCGGCCGCACCGGCTGCGCAGAATTCCGCAATGTGGCCGAGCGTGTCTGCGCCGAGGTCGCCGAACGTGTCCGCATCCGGCCCGCCGCCGATACCGAAGGAGTCGAGAACGAAGAGGAAGGCTCGCGCCATGGATCACCTATCGCATGTCGCCGAAACGGCGGATGGACTGCGTGACATGACACAGGCGCGGCGAGAGGTTCAAGCGAAATCGGCAGATGTGCGTGCCTGGCTCAGCAACCCGAGCAAGCGATCGTCTTGCCTTTGCGCAGGCCGAAGTAGCTCGTCTTGGCAAGTGGGAAGGAGCTGAGCCTGGACGAGAGATTGGGCGCCATGAGCAATATGGTATAGGGCACGGACAGCTCCGTGCGCACGAAGAACAGGCTCTTGGCACCCTGAATGTTGCTCGGCAAGACGACGGCCGTTCCCTTGGTATAGGGCTCCCCCTTGGCCTGATCGCGCGACCATGCGACGGTCGCCTTGCCATCCGCATCGACGGCGACGCCGGTGATCTTCAGCGTGTATCCGTCAGCCTGCTGGAAGGGTGCAATGACGCGTTTTGTGACCTCTTTCATCGTATCCAACGTGTCCGCCGTTGTTGCAGACTCCTGCGTCAACAGGTCGGAGACGGTGCTGGCCGCTCGGCTGACCTTGCTCGACATGTTGATGCCGACGGAAATCTCGAATGCACTGACATAGGCCATGATCAGAAGCGGCGCGACGATTGCGAATTCGATGGCGCCCGCTCCCTGCCGGTCCAGACCGAAGCGGCGCAGCAGGCTCCGTCCTTGCAAGGTCACCCTCTTGCCGACGAGCACAGGTGAAAAGACCGTACGCATCACGGATAGTCCTCGTTCTGGATAACGGCTGTCGAGACCATCAGGTAGTTCTGCTTGCTACCGTCAGCAGACCTGATGGTGGAGAGATAGGGGCGGATGATGTCGGTGACGGTATCCCAGCGATAGTAGGCACGCACAATATTGATCGACTTCTTGCCGCCCGGGGCAAATTGGAACGCGGTCGTATCGAGATCCTTGCCCGTCAGCGGAACCGATTTCGGAATTTCCGCGAAAGTCTTGAAACTGCGCACATCCAGCCAGAGCTTGTTGGGCGCCTTCAGCTCATCCGCCGAGCACTTCAGCATGATGGCGATTTCTTCGCAGAAGGCCGCGCGGAACTCTTCCTTGGTCTTGTCCGTGTCTTTTTTTCCAAGATTGTAGGTGATCTCGCCGGTGCGGATCTTGCGCGCCATTGTATCGGTCGCGCTGGCAAGAAGCTGCTCGGCGGAAAAGGCGACGAACGTTTCGACCGAGGCGAAGACAATAAGGAAGAAAGGCAGCGTGAGGATGGTGAATTCAATCGCCGTCGCGCCGTCGCGGCGAGCGAAGAAGCGACCGATCAGACCCTTCATCGGCCGTCGGCGAACTGTTGTGTCTTGATCGAGCGACATCGCGATCCGTTCCCAAATGCTGGACACGGCGAGAGTAGACGGCAGACTGTTTATTTTTCGTGTGTGCGAGGCCGAAGAATTGAACGGCTTCCCATATTCGGACGCCCGAAGCGAAACAGGTCCTCAGCCGCCCGTCGCGGCGCGGGTCGAGTGTTCCTCGCAGTTTGGCGTACAGGACAGCACGGATCTATCGGTCTGCCGGAAGACACGCACCGTGTTGCCTTCATCGATCGACACGAGAATACGCTCGTCGATGATCGCGTTTCCGTCGGCGTCGAGAAGAACCAGATTGGTCGTTCCGAAACTGCGGCCCGTCAGGACGATGGTGCGCGCGTCGGCCACAGTCGCATCGGCGACCTCGGCATTGCCGATGATCACCTTGCTGACCGGACGATCGAGCCGCAGCACACGGGCATGATCCATGTAGACGCGCATCAGCGGTTCTTCGGCCATGGCGCCGGCGGCCGTCGCACCCACCACGAATGCGGCAGTGGTAAACCTCAGCGCACCCTTAACGAAGGTCCAGTCGCGTCCCATAAACATTCATCCCGGCAATCAATCTCCAACAGCATCGCCGTGAATGGTGAACGAAGCTTTAAGCCACTCACTCACATTGCAGTTTTATCCGCAGCCGCCGCAACGCCCCAGGCAGGTCCATCCCTTCGGAAACGGGCCAGAACACGAGAAAGTACGCGCGAAACGCGCGCGCGTAAGGCGTTTTACCTATTGTTGACCATATATCCGGTAGGCTGGCGTTAGGGTCGCATTAACCCATTTCCTTAAGCCGATGGAAATCGACTGCCTGTAGGTTGCATTCATCCGAACAACGGAAACAGTTGGCGGACGTGCTGAACCAACATCGTGGAGCTAGGAGAATACCATGACCAAGATTTTCGCTCGCCTTATGAAGGACGAATCTGGCGCAACCGCCATCGAATACGGCCTGATCGCTGCCCTGATTTCCGTTGCCCTGATCAGCGGTGCAACCGCCCTCGGCACGAGCCTGAACGATCAGTTCCACTTCCTGCAAGGCAAGCTCGCGAACACGCAGAAGCCGTAAATCCCGGGACATCGTTTCCTGACAATGAAGCCGCCATCCCTCGGAAGGCGGCTTCATCATTCCGGGACACCGCCAGAACAACCAGCGGAGGGAATCGACATGACGCAGGCTCTGATTTTCGTGGTTTTCCCGCTGTGCCTGGCGCTTGCCGCCTTTTCCGATCTTTTCACAATGACGATACCGAACCGTGTGCCGGCGATCCTTCTCGCCGCCTTTGTCATCGTTGCCCCGCTTGCCGGCCTCGGCTTGACCGATATCGCGATGCATCTGGCCGCGGGCCTCCTCGTCTTCGCCGCCTGCTTTACACTCTTCGCCTTCAACATCATGGGCGGGGGTGATGCCAAGCTGTTGACCGCAAGTGCCGTCTGGTTCGGCCTGTCGATGTCGCTGCTCGAATTTCTCGTCTGCGTCTCGTTCTTCGGCGGTGTGCTGACGCTCGGCATCCTCGTGCTGCGTTCGAACGCAAACGCCATCCTCGCCTCACGCCTGCCCGTGCCGAACCACCTGCTGGAAGGCAGGAAGGTGCCCTACGGCATCGCGATCGGCGCAGCCGCCTTCGCCACCTATGCCTCCTCCCCCCTCATGATAGCCGCTCTCGGCAAGCTGGGCTGACGCCACGTCGCCTTTCGCTGAAGTTCCACGTAAAACGCCCGCTGGCGTGAGATCGCGTCCGGCGCCATCTTGCGTTTCGCAAGCGCCTCGAAACCTGGTGTTAACCATAGCCGTAAGGTGGTTATTAACCATAATTACACCATTGCCGGTCAATGTGGGCGGATAGAAGAGTCCGCAGTCCAGGGAACCCACATGAAACCGGCGCGAATCATTATTCTGGCAGTGGCCGTCGTCTCGGCTGGTGTTGCGGGCCTGCTCGCCCTGCAGCTCGCCAGCGGTGGCCCCACGATCATCCAGTCGGAGCCCGTGGTGGAGCGCGAGCCCTCCATCAACGTGTTGGTTGCCAAGGAAAGCCTACCGGTCGGCGCACGGCTCAATCCAGACATCATGGCTTGGGCCGCCTGGCCGGAGGGGTCGGTCGTCGAAGGCTTCATCACGGACCAAAACCGGCCGGACGCGCTGGAAAGCCTCGACGGTGCGATCGCCCGCATGCCGATCTTCAACGGCGAACCGATCCGCCAGGAAAAGATCGCCGATTCGAGCAACCGCATTATGTCCTCGCTTCTTCCATCCGGCAAACGTGCAGTCGCAACGGAAATCTCCGTCGCGACGGGCGCCGGCGGCTTCATTCTGCCGAACGACCGTGTCGACGTGATCATGGTGCGCAAGAACGAGACCGACACCTATCTCACCGAAACCGTGCTCACCAATGTTCGTGTGCTGGCGATAGACCAGCAGATCCAGGAAAATCCGGATGGGTCCAAATCGGCCGTCGGCACCACCGCCACGCTCGAACTGACACCGGACCAGACCAAGGTGATCACCGTCGCGCAGCAGATGGCCGAGCGGCTCTCGCTGGCGCTGCGCAGTGTGGCGGATGCCCAGGAAGCCGATACCGGTGCGGCCGACTACCTGTTGAGCGGCAGCGACGGCATGCCTCTGGTCCAGGTGATCAAGACCGGTGAAATCGTTAACGGCGGCACATCCGCAGCCCAGAAGTGACCAGGAGCTGACCGTGTTTGGAATGAACAGAACTTTTCGGGCCTCTGTCGCCGGCGGATTGAGCTTCTGCCTGGCGTTTTCGGGCATGCCCGTAGCCCTTGTCGGCGGCACCGCCATCGCGCCCGCCGAAGCAGCGACCGCCACGATCATCCGCATCGATGACAGTGGTCCGGGTGCGCGCAAGGCCGTCAAGCTCGGCCTCAACAAGGCGATCGTCGTCGACCTGCCGACCGACGCGCATGACATTCTCGTCGCCGACCCGGGCAAGGCGGATGCCGTGACGCGGACGTCGCGGCGCATCTATCTGTTCGGCAAGGAAGTGGGCCAGACCAACATCTTCGTCTTTGGGCCGAATGGCGAAGAGATCATCAGTATCGACCTCACCGTCGAGCGCGACATCGACGGCCTGCAGGCCAATCTGCGGCGCTTCATTGCCGATTCCGACATCCAGGTCGAAATCATCTCCGACAACATCGTGCTGAACGGCACCGTGCGCACCCCGCAGGATTCCGCCCAGGCCGTTCGGCTGGCGGAAATCTTCCTACGGGGCGGTGAAGCGACGACCCGGACGGTGGTTTCCCAGGGCAATAACGGCGATTCAGCCATCTTCGGCGAAGCGCGCCAGCGCTCGCAGGTCGTCAACATGCTGAAGATCGACGGCGAAGATCAGGTCACGCTGAAGGTCACGGTCGCCGAGGTCAGCCGCCAGGTGCTGAAGCAGCTGGGTTTCAATGGCTCTATCCAAGGATCGGATGGAGGCATTTCCTTCCGAAATCCAACCAATCTCGGCGGTGCGGCCGACTGGCTTTCAAATGGAGCCCTGGGCGGAACCGTGGGCGGCTTGAGCCTCGCTAGCAGTATGAGTGCGATGGAGCAGGCCGGCGTCATGCGCACGCTTGCCGAACCGAGCCTGACAGCCATTTCCGGCGAAGAAGCCCGCTTCTATGTTGGTGGTGAATTCCGCATGCCAACCCAACAATCGATCGACGTCGACGAAGAAACGAAACAGAGAACCATCGATAGGGAGATTTCCGAAGTCGAATACGGCATCCGGCTGAATTTCCGGCCGGTTGTCCTGTCGCCGGGTCGAATCAGTCTGCGGATCGAGACAGAGGTTTCAGAGCCGACCTTCGAGGGCTCCACGACCTCCATCGCGCACAACGACATCCCGGGCTTGACCGTGCTTGGTATCCGTCGCCGTGAAGCGACGACCAGTGTCGAACTGCCTTCGGGTGGCTCCATCGTGATCGCCGGTCTCGTCAAGGACGATATCCGCCAGGCGATGTCCGGCCTGCCGGGCCTCTCGAAGATCCCGATCTTCGGCACGCTCTTCCGCTCGAAGGATTTCATACGCAACGAGACCGAAATGGTCATCATCGCGACGCCCTATCTGGTGCGCCCGGTTGCACGTAGCGCAATTTCCCGCCCGGACGACAATTTCAATGCGACCAACGATGCCGCGAGCTTCTTCCTCGGCAAGGTGAACAAGATCTACGGCCGCAAGGAAGAGGCAATGCCCTCAGGCAATTACCACGGCTCCATCGGCTTCATCTACAAATGACGGGGAGAGAGATGCGCGACACGAACAGCCACACGCCCCTCCCCGCAAGGATGCGCTTCATGCACAAGACCCTGCCGGCGCGCGCAGCACTCGCCGCAATGCTCGCCCTCTCCACTGCAGCACTTTCGGGCTGCGGCACCAATCCCGACAAGAATGCCACCGGCTCGATTCCGGACGATTATCGCACACGCCATCCGATCGTGTTGACGGAAACCGCGCAGACGATGGACCTTCCCATCGCCACGGGCGACCGGCAGCTGACCTTTGCGATGCGTGACAACATCCGTGGCTTCGCCGGTGATCGCGCCGCCAAGTCGACCGGCGCGGTGCAGATCATGCTGCCGCGCGGTTCGTCCAATGCCGCGACCGCACACTACCTGCGCAAGGACATTCGCGCGACGCTGACGGCCGCCGGCATAAAACGCGACCGATTGATCGAGACGAGCTATGATGCGAGCAGCTACGGCGATGCCGCACCGGTACGCCTCGTCTTCTTCGCGATCACGGCGAAGGCCGGTCCCTGCGGCACCTGGCCGGAAGACCTGATCTCGAACACGATGGAAAACCGGAACTATCACAATTTCGGCTGCGCCACGCAGGCCAACCTGGCCGCGCAGGTCGCAAACCCGATGGATCTCGTTCAGCCGCGCGGCATGTCGCCGATCGATGCGGAGCAACGCACAGTCGTGATTCAGGACTACCGCGAGAACGGGCAGCCGCTACTGCGATGAACGACATTGGAAAGCAGCTATCCATCCGGTCCGCCGGGCACCAGCAACGGACATGACGATGAGCACGATCAACTACACCATTGAGCGGCCCGCCGAAGAGCACCCGGACGAGGCCGTCCTGCCGACCGAGCTCGAGGCGGTGCGCCCGCTGCCGCGTATCTCCGTGCACGCCTTCTGCGAAAGCGAGGCGATGCTGCGCACCATGGAACGCTGCAGCCAGGATCGCCGCATGTCCAAGGCGAGCCTTCGCATCTCGAGCGCGAGCATCACGGCAGCAGCCAATATGTTCGCCTCGGCGCCGACGCCGAACCTGCTGATTCTCGAAACCTCGACGGAGCCGCATGGCATCATGGAGGAGCTGGCCCCGCTTGCCGAGGTCTGCGATCCGAGCACCAAGGTCGTCATCATCGGCCGCTACAACGACATCCCGCTCTACCGCGATCTCATCCGAAACGGCATCTCCGAATACATGGTCGGTCCCGTCGGCATGGCCGAGGTGTTGAATGCCATGGCCGCGATCTTCATCGATCCGGATGCCGAGCCGCTTGGCCGTACCGTCGCCTTCATCGGCGCCAAGGGCGGCTGCGGCTCCTCGACGATCGCGCACAATTGCGCCTTCGACATTTCCAACCTGTTCCAGACCGAAGTCATCCTCGCCGACCTCGACCTGCCCTACGGCACCGCCAATATCGATTTCGACCAGGACCCGCCGCAGGGCATTTCCGAGGCGATCTATGCGCCGGAGCGGCTCGATGAGGTGTTTCTCGACCGCCTGCTGACGAAGTGCTCCGACCATCTCTCGCTGCTTGCGGCCCCCTCGATGCTCGACCGGGCCTACGATCTCGAGCGCGGCTCGTTCCAGCCGATCATGGAAGTGCTGCAGCGCAGCGCGCCGGTGTCGGTGCTCGACGTGCCGCATGCCTGGTCGGAATGGACGCGCACGCTGCTGTCCGAGGTGGACGAGCTGGTCATCACGGCCACGCCTGATCTCGCCAACCTGCGCAACGCGAAAAACATGCTCGACGCGCTGAAGAAGCTTCGACCGAACGACAAGCCGCCGCATCTGGTGCTCAACCAGGTCGGCCTGCCGAAGCGGCCGGAAATCTCGCCCAACGACTTCTGCGAGCCGCTCGGCATCGAGCCGGTCGCGATCATTCCCTTCGACGCGCAGCTCTTCGGCACCGCCGCCAACAGCGGCCGCATGATCGCAGAGATGGACCGAAAGTCGCCAACGGCGGAAACCTTCGCGCAGCTCGCCCATATCGTGACGGGCCGCGCAACGATCAAGAAACCCAAGAAGGCCGGCCTCGGCAAGATGCTCGGGCTGCTCGGACGCAAGTAAGCGATGCAACAGACTGGATGAAGTGGCATGTTCGGCAAACGCGGCAATGAAGGTTCCGGCAAGAGCGGCTTGGGTCAGGCGATCCCGGCCGTGCATGCGGTCGCCTCGACCTTGACGGCAGAACGGCCGGTCACCACGGCGCCGGCCGCGCAACCCGTTTTCGAGCCGGCCCCGCCGCCATCAGCGGCACCGGCGGCCCAGGCCCGGCGGCGCACGCCCCGCACGGAAGACTATTACGATACGAAGAGCCAGGTCTTCTCCGCGCTCATCGACACGATCGACCTGTCGCAACTCGCCAAGCTCGACACCGAGAGCGCACGTGAAGAAATCCGCGACATCGTCAACGACATCATCACGATCAAGAGCTTCGCGATGTCGATCTCCGAGCAGGAAGAGCTGCTCGACGACATCTGCAACGACGTTCTCGGCTACGGCCCGCTGGAGCCGTTGCTGGCGCGCGACGATATTGCCGACATCATGGTGAATGGTGCGGGCAAGACCTATATCGAAGTGGCCGGCAAGGTGCAGGAATCGGAAATCCGCTTCCGCGACAATGCGCAGCTCCTCTCGATCTGCCAGCGCATCGTCAGCCAGGTCGGCCGTCGCGTCGACGAATCGAGCCCGATCTGCGACGCGCGCCTGCCGGACGGCTCGCGCGTCAACGTCATCGCTCCGCCGCTCGCCATCGACGGCACCGCGCTCACCATTCGTAAGTTCAAGAAGGACAAGCTGACGCTCGATCAGTTGGTCCGGTTCGGCTCGATCACGCCGGAAGGCGCGACGCTGCTCCAGATCATCGGCCGGGTGCGCTGCAACCTCGTCATTTCCGGCGGTACCGGCTCGGGCAAGACGACGCTGCTCAACTGCCTGACCAACTATATCGACCGCGACGAGCGCGTCATCACCTGCGAAGACTCGGCCGAACTCCAGCTGCAGCAGCCGCATGTCGTGCGTCTCGAAACCCGCCCGCCGAACATCGAAGGCGAAGGCGAGATCACCATGCGCGATCTCATCAAGAACTGCCTGCGTATGCGCCCCGAACGCATCATCGTCGGGGAAGTGCGTGGACCGGAAGTGTTCGACCTGCTCCAGGCGATGAACACCGGCCACGACGGCTCGATGGGCACGATCCACGCCAACACGCCGCGCGAATGCCTTTCCCGTATGGAATCGATGATCGCCATGGGCGGCTATACGCTGCCGGCCAAGACCGTGCGCGAAATCATTGCCGGCTCCATCGACGTCATCATCCAGGCCTCGCGCCTGCGCGACGGGTCGCGCCGCATCACCCACATCACCGAAGTGGTCGGCATGGAAGGCGACGTCATCGTCACCCAGGACCTGATGCGCTTCGAAATGGACGGCGAGGATGCGAACGGCCGCATTCTCGGCAAACATTCGGGCACGGGCATCGGCAAGCCGCATTTCTGGGACCGCGCGCGATATTTCAACGAGGACAAGCGCCTGGCGGCCACGCTCGACGCAATGGAAAAGCCGTAAGGGGCAGGCGGGGCGCGGATGTTCGGACTGGATATCACCATCGTGGCGATCTTCGCGTTGGCGGCGCTCTCCACCGCTGGCCTTGCCTATGGCATTCTCTTCTCGCGCATAGAGGCGGCGAAGAAGACCGAAAGCCGTGTGCGGCGAGTACAGTCGGCGGAAACCGACCAGTCCAAGGCGAAGGCCGCCCGCGACCGCATGCAGGAAATGTCGAAGCGCCGCAAATCGGTGCAGGATTCGCTGAAGGACCTCGAAAAGAAGCAGCAGGACCAGACGAAGCGGGCAGCCACATCACTGAAAGGGAAACTCGGCCAGACCGGTCATTCCATCAGCGTCACGCAATTCTACCTGTTCAGCGCCCTGTTCGGCCTCTTTACCCTCGTGCTCAGTTTTCTCGCCGGTGCCGACATCCTCGTCTGCCTGGGCATCGCCTTCATTGCTGCGGCCGGCTTTCCGCGCTGGGTCGTGGGCTTCCTGGTCAAGCGGCGACTGAACAAGTTCCTGGAGGAATTCCCCAACTCGCTGGACGTGATGGTCCGCTCCATCAAGTCCGGCCTGCCGCTGACGGATGCGCTGCGCCTGATCGCCGCGGAAGGCCAGGAGCCGGTGAAGACCGAGTTCCGACGGATCGTGGAATCCCAGCAGGTCGGCCTCAGCGTGCCGGAGGCCTGCGCGCGCATGTTCACCAGCATTCCGCTGCAGGAGGTGAATTTCTTCGCCATCGTCATCGCCATCCAGAGCCAGGCCGGCGGCAACCTCTCCGAAGCGCTCGGCAATCTTTCCCGCGTGCTGCGCGAGCGGCGCAAGATGCGCTCCAAGGTCGCCGCGCTGTCGATGGAAGCAAAGGCCTCGGCCGCGATCATCGGGGCACTGCCCTTCATCGTCGCCACACTCGTTTACCTCACCTCGCCCGACTACATCATGATCCTGTTCACGGATTCGCGCGGCCACCTCATCCTCGGCCTTTCGGCCTTCTGGATGTCCATCGGCATCATGGTCATGCGCAACATGATCAATTTCGACATCTAAGGGGGCACGCGTGTCCGATCTCGTCGCAACGCTTACAGACCCCGCCGTCCTGCTGCCGGCCTTCGTGATGGTCGCGGTTCTCGCGACCTTCTACACGCTGGCGGCCCCCTATTTCGACCGCAGCGACCTCGAAAAGCGCATGAAATCCGTCTCGCTCGAACGCGACCAGATGCGGGCGCGCGAACGGGCGCGCCTGAATGCCGAGGGCGTACAAAGCAAGGCATCGCTACGCGCGCAGCATAACGTCTCGGTGCGCCGCGTCGTCGACCGGCTCAACCTGCGTGGCGCGCTGGTCGATGCAAACACGATGAACCGGTTGCGCCAGGCCGGCTATCGCTCCCAGAACGCACTCAACGTCTTCCTTTTCGCGCGTTTCGTGCTGCCCTTCGTCTTTCTCGCCGTCGGCGCCTTCTACATCTTCTACCTCGGCTTTCTCGGCGACAAACCCTTCCCGATGCGAGTCCTGGCGACGGTGGTGATCGCCTATATCGGCTTTTACGCGCCGAACATCTTCGTCTCCAACCAGGTGGGCAAGCGGCAGAAATCGATCCGCCGGGCCTGGCCCGATGCGCTCGACCTCATGCTGATCTGCGTGGAATCGGGTATTTCCATCGAAGTCGCCTTCAAACGCGTGGCCGACGAAATCGCCATGGCATCGCCGGAGCTTGCCGAAGAACTGGTGCTGACGACGGCGGAACTCTCCTTTCTTCAGGAGCGGCGCGCAGCCTATGAAAACCTCGGCACACGCACCGGCCTCGACACGGTGAAGTCCGTCACGCAGGCGCTTATCCAGGCGGAGCGCTACGGCACACCGCTCGCCCAGGCGCTGCGGGTGCTTGCGCAGGAATGCCGCGACCAGCGCATGAACGAGGCGGAAAAGAAGGCGGCCGCCCTTCCGCCGAAACTCACCGTGCCGATGATCCTGTTCTTCCTGCCCGTACTGGTCGCCGTCATTCTCGGCCCCGCCGGCATCCAGGTCTCCGACCGGTTCTGATCGAACCAGTGCTCAAGAAAAAGCCCCGGTCGAGACTATCGGCCGGGGCTAAGTTTGTGCTTGGGAGGCACTTCGGGTTCAGTTCGTGTTGCCGCTGTCGTCGGCGGCGAGCTTCTTCCAGGAATTCTGCTGCGTCAGCATGGAGCGCAGATAAGTGACGTTCGCCTCGGCCTGTTCGGCGGTCAGTTCCTGCCGGGCAATGGTTTCCGCTTCCTGGAAACGACCCTGCAGGCCGATCGCAAGCGCGAGGTTCTGGCGCACGCTGCTGTCGGCGCCGGGCTGGGCTGCCGCGTTGCGCAGATAGGTCTCGGCGGTCTTCAGATCCCTGGCCAGCAGGTAGGACATGCCGAGATTGGAGAGAACCGAGGATTCGTTCGGGTTGATATCGAGCGCTTCGCGGTAGCGCTCCCGGGCATCGCCGGCGCGGCCAAGCTGATCGAGGATCGCGCCTTCCGCCGATTTCAGCCTCCAGTCCGGCCGGTCCGGCGTCTGGGCGCGCAGGATGGTGTTCAACGCCTGCTCGAGCTGGCCGGCAGCGGCCTGTGCCTTACCATAGGCCGCAAGCACGGTGCGGTCGTTCGGATTGTTGATGGCCACCTGCTGCATGACGGCGAGCGCCTGGTCGTTGCGACCGTTCATGCGCAGCACGTTGGCATAGTTCATGCCGACGGCGCGGTCCTTCGGGTTCTTTTCATAGGCGCGGCCGATCGTCTCCGCGGCACCGCGCAGTTCCGTCGCGTTCATCTCGCCGACCGGCTTCGACAGTTTCGGGATGGAGCCGGTGGTAAGGTTGCTCTTGCCCGCACAGCCCGCCACCGCAACGGCAACCGCAACAAGGGCAGCACCGCGCAAAAACCGCGAACGAAGCGATGAATGTGTGACGGAAGCAGCCATGATCAGTCCCCGAAGCGATTTCCGCGTGCCGCGGCGGTTAGGAATCACGCCGCAATCTCCGCTCAAGCAATAATCTGTTAACCCTAACAGAGTGTTAATTGCCCGATTCGAGAGCACTTCCGCTGATTTTGCTCCAACGCTTGCCCAAAGGTTCCGACATGGCCCCCTTCCAGTTCATCGACCGGCCCTCTCCCTTCAATACGAAGAACGGCAAGACGCTGCCGATCTTCGCCATCACGCCCGCCCATATCGAGACCGGGACGATCGACCCGATCGCGCTCGACTGGGCCAAGAAGGCCGGTTTCAAGGCCGATTCCGGTGCGCTCCTGATGGTGCCCACGGCGGATGGGCATCTCGGCGGCGCCCTGTTCGGGCTTGGCAAGAACCCGTCCGACGCCCCCTTCCTGAGCGGCAAGCTCGCCCGTGCGCTGCCGGCCGGCGACTGGCATATCGAGACCGCGCCGCTGACGGCAAACCGCCTGGCGCTCGGCTACGGCCTCGGCAGCTACCGCTTCGAGCGCTACAAGGCCTCGACCTCGGAAGCGCCGACGCTGCTCATCCCGAGTGACGCGGATGCCACCGACATCAAGCGCCAGCTTGCCGGTGTCTTCCTTGCCCGCGACCTCATCAACACGCCGACCAACGACATGGGCCCGGAAGCGATGGAGGACGTTTTCCGCGCGCTCGGCGAACACTACAAGGCGAAGGTCTCCGTCATCACCGGCGACGACCTGCTCAAGCAGAACTTCCCGCTCGTCCACACGGTCGGCCGCGCCTCGGCGCAGGCGCCGCGCCTGCTCGAACTGCGCTGGGGCAAGAAGGGCCACAAGCGCGTGACGCTCGTCGGCAAGGGTGTCACCTTCGATACCGGCGGCCTCGACATCAAGCCTGCCTCCTCCATGCTTCTCATGAAGAAGGACATGGGCGGTGCGGCCAACGTCATGGGCCTTGCCTTGATGATCATGGACGCCAAGCTGAAGGTGGACCTGCGCTTGCTGGTTCCCGTCGTCGAGAACTCGATCTCCGCCAACGCCTTCCGCCCCGGTGACATCTACAGGAGCCGCAAGGGCCTGACGGTACAGATCGACAACACCGACGCCGAAGGCCGCCTGATCCTTGCCGACGCGCTCGCCTATGCCGACGAGGAGGATGCCGATCTCATCATCGACATGGCGACACTGACCGGGGCTGCCCGCGTGGCGCTCGGGCCAGACCTGCCGCCGTTCTTCACCGACGACGACGACCTTGCCCATGATCTCACCGAGGCGAGCCTGACCGTCGACGATCCGATGTGGCGCATGCCGCTCTATATGGGCTACGACAAGGACGTGTCCGCCCGTATCGCCGACCTCACCAACGCCCCTTCGGGCGGCATGGCGGGCTCGATCACGGCAGCGCTCTTCCTGAAGCGGTTCGTCACGCGCAACAAGCATTGGGCGCATTTCGACATCTATGGCTGGGCGCAGGCCGAGCGGCCGCATTCGCCGATCGGCGGCGAGGCGCAGGCGATCCGCGCGCTCTACCACCACCTGCGCAAGGGGACCGCCTGATACGAGCCGCTTCCCTTCGGGGAAACGATACGGTAGCGTAACGAAACGCTAACGCAAATGCGGGACAACTGGTCTGGACCGCCTTCGTGGAAGGCGGACAGGCTTTTCAGGCCCGGAGGCGCCGTGCCGCTCGATCTGACCCCATCGCAGGCGCTCGGCCTCTGGCACGAGGTGACGTCGCAGCAGGTGCAGCAGGATGGTCGTGACCTGACGCTGCGCCAACTCGCCATCCTGCTCGAAATCTACCTCGTGCCGCCGCCGCATACGGTGCGCGGGCTGGCGTCCAAACTCGGCGTCACCAAGCCGGTCATCACCCGCGCGCTGGACACGATGGGGGACCTCGGCCTCGTCACCCGCATGCGCGACGACCGCGACCGCCGCAATGTCATCATCAAGCGCACCGTGGATGGCGCGCTCTATCTCGAACGCCTGGGCGATCTCATCATCGCCCGGGGCCGCGCCCAGACCGCTTGAGCCAAACCGTAGGACCAGACCGATGAACGCCCTGCCCGACCGCCGCCTCAACGCCTACCGTCCGGATCTCGCCGACGAGGCCCTGCGCGGCACCGTCACGGCAGACCGCTACGTGACGGGCACGCCGGCACGCGTGGTCCTGCCCATCGCCGCCCTTCGGCCCCGGCCGGAGAGCAGCGCCGGCATCGATACGGAACTGCTGTTCGGCGAAGTCGTGCGTGTCCTCGACCGGGCAGAGGGCTGGGCCTGGGTAAAGTCCGATTTCGACGGCTATGTCGGCTATCTGCCGGACACGGCACTCGATGCAGGCAACGCCGCCGCGACCCACGTCGTCGCGGTGCCGCGCACCTTCGCCTATTCCGGCCCCGACCTCAAAACGCCCGCCGCCTTTGCCCTGTCGATTGGAAGCCGGCTAACGATCATCGGCGAGAGCGAAACGCGCGGCACGCGATATCTCACATTGGCGGGTGGGCAGTCCTTGGTGGCCGGCCATTGCCTGGCCATCGGCGAGACGGCAGGCGACGACTATGTCGCCATCGCTTCCCGTTTCCTCGAAACGCCCTATCTCTGGGGCGGGCGCTCCGGCTTCGGCCTCGATTGCTCGGCTCTCGTACAGCTGTCGATGATGATGACAGGCCGGACGGCACCGCGCGATTCCGACATGCAGGCTGCCGGCCTCGGCACGCCGATCGAACGCGATGCGCTGCGTCGCGGCGACCTGGTCTTCTGGAAGGGCCATGTGGCGATCATGGAAGACGAAAAAACCATCCTCCACGCCAACGGCCACACGATGAGCGTGGCACGCGAGGGCCTGGATGCGGCCATCGAGCGTATCGGCTGGCTCTATCAGCAGCCGACGGGTTACCGGCGGCCCTGATTCCCGCAGCATCTCTATTCCGTCGTGCTGGACGTGATCCGGCAAGGCGGGAGAAAAGTCGAAGTATTAATAGCCGGCGCTGCGATCCACGAGATACTCCAGCGGCTTGCCGCTTTCGAGCCGTTCGATCTGGCCGGCGACGTGGCGGAAGAGTGCTACAACGTCCGAGGCGGCCGCCGCATGCGGCGTGATGAAAACCTTGTCCATCGACCAGAGCGGGCTTTCGAGCGGCAGCGGTTCCTGTTCGAAGACATCGAGCGAGGCGCCGCGCAGCGTGCCGTCATTAAGGCTGGCGACGATATCCGCTTCCACCTGGCTGCCGCCACGGCCGGCATTGATGAAGACCGGAGCACCGAACGGCCCCTTGCGGCTGAGACGGGTGAAGAGGCCGGTGTTGAAGATGCCCTTGGTGTCGGGCGTCAGCGGCAACAGGCCGACGAGGATGTCCGTTTTCGCAAGGAATGCGTCGAGGCCGCTCGCATCGAAGGTCTCGAAACCGTCGACCTGCTTGCGGCTGCGCGACCAGCCGATGACGTTGAAGCCGAGCGCCTTCAGCTTCGCCGCCGCATCCTGCCCGAGCACGCCGAACCCCATGACGCCGACGGTGAGTTCCTTCGCCTCCGGCTGAACGAGTTCGCGCCACACGCGCTTCTGGCGCTGCGCCTCGTAGGCCTGGTGCTGGCGCAGATGCAGCAGGCACTGCATGACGATCCATTCGCTCATGCGCGTCGTCAGCGTCTCGTCGACGAAACGGACGAGCGGAACGTCCGGCAGGCCGGGCAGCGTCAGCACATGATCGACGCCTGCGCCGCCGGAGAAGACGACCTTGAGGTCCTTTGCACGCGAAAAGAGATCGGCGCCCGGCTTCCACACCACGGCATAGTCGATGCCGGAGAGACCGCGCTTGCGGCTTGCCGGATGCAACAGGTTGATCACCTCGCGATCGGGAAAGGCGCCTTTGAGCGCTGCCGCAACCTGCTCCTGATCGAATTTTAGATCGATGATGACCGGGCTTTTCGTCTGCATGCTGGTTCCTGCTACTGGCTGCCGATTATTGGCTGATTGTCTCGCTTCTGACGGCCTCGAGATTGAAGGCAGCGGCCATCAGCGCCTTGGTATAGGCCTCGCTCGGCCGTTCGATGACGTCCTTCGCCGACCCCTTCTCGACCACGCGCCCGCCGCGCATGACGATGATGTCATTGGCAAGTGCGCGCACGACCTTCAGGTCGTGGCTGATGAAGAGATAAGCGAGATTGTGCTTCACCTGGAGATCGCGCAGCAGCTCGACGACCTGCGCTTGCACGCTCATATCGAGTGCCGAGGTCGGTTCGTCGAGCATGACGAATTCCGGCTTCAGCACCATGGCGCGGGCGATCGCGATGCGCTGGCGCTGGCCGCCGGAAAATTCATGCGGGTAGCGCCAGCGGGTCGTCGGGTCGAGCCCGGTTTCTTCCAGCGCGGAGGCGACGCGATGGTCGCGCTCAGCCTCCGACAGCGAGGGCTCGTGGATCTTCAAGCCTTCCGCCACTATATCGGCGACCGACATGCGCGGCGACAGCGAGCCGAAGGGATCCTGGAAGACGATCTGCATGCGCCGCCGCAGCGGCCGCATCTCGCCGAAGGAATGGCTCGCTATATCCTGGCCGACGAAAGCGATGCGGCCCTTCGATGCTATAAGGCGGGTCAGCGCGAGGCCGAGCGTCGTCTTGCCGGAGCCGGATTCGCCGACCACGCCGAGCGTATGGCCGGCACGCAACTTGAGATCGATGCCATCCACCGCCTTCACATGGTCCACGACGCGGCGCAGGAAGCCGGCCTTGATCGGGAACCAGACCTTGACGTCCTCCGCTTCCATGATGATCGGCTGGCTGTCATCGCCCGGCCTCGGCAGGCCCTTCGGCTCGGAGGCGAGCAGGTGGCGCGTATAGGCATGCTGCGGGTTGGAGAAGATTTCCTCCACCGGACCGGTCTCGACAATCTTGCCCTTGGTCATCACGCAGACCCGGTCGGCAAATTTTTTGACGATGCCGAGATCGTGGGTGATGAAGAGCATGGACATGCCGTGCTCTTCCTTGAGGTTTTTCAAGAGCGCCAGGATCTGCGCCTGCACGGTGACGTCGAGCGCCGTGGTCGGCTCGTCGGCGATCAGCAGTTCCGGGCGGTTGGCGAGCGCCATGGCGATCATGACGCGCTGGCGCTGGCCGCCGGACAGCTCGTGCGGATAGGCGGCCAGCCGCTTTTCCGGCTCGCGGATGCCGACCTGATTGAGCAGTTCGAGAATGCGGGTGCGGGCGGCGGCGCCCTCGATGCCCTGGTGCAGTTCGAGGATCTCGCCGATCTGCCGCTCGATCGAATGCAGCGGGTTGAGCGAGGTCATCGGCTCCTGGAAGATCATCGTGACGTCGTTGCCGCGCACGTTGCGCAGTTCGGCATCCGACGCCTTCAGCAGGTCCTTGCCGTTGAAGACGATCTCGCCGGACGGGTGGCTGGCTGCGGGATAGGGCAGCAGCCGCAGGATGGAATTGGCCGTCACCGACTTGCCCGAGCCGGATTCGCCGACCAGTGCCACGACCTCGCCGCGACGGATGTCGAAGGAGACATGGTCGACGGCGGTCGAAGTGTTGCCGCCCTGGTGGAAGGCGACCGAGAGATCGCGGACGGAGAGGATGGTTTCGGGAGCGCTCACCGGAAGGTCTTCCTCGGATCAAAGGCGTCACGCGTCGCTTCGCCGACGAAGATCAACAGCGACAGCATGATGGACATGACGGCGAAAGCGGTGAAGCCGAGCCACGGGGCCTGGAGATTGTTCTTACCCTGCGCGATCAGTTCACCCAGCGACGGCGCGCCAGGCGGCATGCCAAGGCCCAGGAAGTCGAGCGAGGTGAGCGTGGTGATCGAGCCGGAGAGGATGAACGGCAGGAAGGTCAGCGTCGCGACCATCGCGTTTGGCAGGAGATGCCGGACCATGATCGTGATGTTGCCGACACCAAGCGCACGCGCAGCGCGCACATACTCGAAATTACGGGCGCGCAGGAATTCCGCGCGCACCACGCCGACGAAGCCGACCCAGGAAAACAGCAGCATGATGCCGAGCAGGATCCAGAAGCCGGGCGGCAGGATCGAGGCGATGATCAGCAGGATGTAGAGCACAGGCATCGAAGACCAGATTTCGATGACGCGCTGCAGCAGGAGATCGGTCCAGCCGCCGAAATAGCCTTGTACGGCGCCGGCCGTGACCCCGACAATGGCCGAGGCAATGGTGAGCGCCAAGCCGAACAGCACCGAGATGCGAAACCCGTAGATCGCGCGGGCGAGCACGTCGCGCGCCTGATCATCGGTGCCGAGCCAGTTGAGGCTGTTCCAGGTGCAGTTCGGGTCCGCTGCGCCGCCCGGATAACCCGAGCAACGCTCTGTCTCGTCCATCAGCCAGAAGGGCTTGGTCGGCGCGGAACGGGGAATGTTGGAATTGGTCGTGCTGTAAGAATAGCGGATCGGCGGCCAAATCATCCAGCCGTTCGCATTGATTTCTTCCTTGATGAAATCCGAGGAGTAGTCCGTTTCCGCCAGGAAGCCGCCGAACTTTTCCTCCGGATAGTCGATGACCACGGGGAAGAGCAGTTCGCCCTTATAGGACGCCATGATCGGCCGGTCATTGGCGATGAACTCGGCAAACAGGCTGAGCACGAAGATGATCAGGAAGATCCAGAGCGACCAGTAGCCGCGGCGGTTCGCCTTGAAGTTTTCCCAGCGACGCAGATTGGTCGGATTAAGCAAGCCCTTGTGCGACGGTGCTACGGGTTTTGCATCGGTAACGGCACTCATCACACATCCCTCCGCTCGAAATCGATGCGCGGATCGACCCAGGTATAGAGAAGGTCGGAAATGAGACTGACGACGAGGCCCATCAGCGAAAAGATGAAGAGCGTGGCGAAGACGATGGGATAGTCCCGCTTCATGATGGATTCATAGCCGAGGCGGCCAAGGCCATCGAGCGAGAAGATGTATTCGATGAGCAGCGATCCGGTGAAGAAGGCCGAGATGAAGGCGCCGGGGAAACCGGCGATGATGATCAGCATGGCGTTGCGAAAGACGTGACCATAGAGCACCTGGTTCTCGGTCAGGCCCTTGGCGCGCGCTGTCGTGACGTACTGCTTCTTGATCTCGTCGATGAAGGAGTTTTTCGTCAGAAGCGTCGTCGTGGCGAAGGCCGAGAGCAGCAGCGTGATCAGCGGCAGGGTCATGTGCCACAAATAGTCGAGCGGCTTCTGCCACCAGGCCAGGCTGTCGAAATTGTCAGAGACAATGCCGCGCAGCGGAAACCAGTCGAAGAACGAGCCGCCGGCAAAAAGCACGATCAGCAGGATGCCGAAGAGGAAGCTCGGCACCGCATAGCCGACGATGATGATGCCGGACGTCCACACGTCAAAGGCCGACCCGTCCTTCACCGCCTTGTGGATGCCGAGCGGAATGGAAATCGCGTAGGACAGGATGAGGATCCAGATGCCGAGCGAGATGGAGACCGGCATCTTCTGGGCGATAAGGTCGATCACGGAGGTGTTGCGGAAGAAGCTCTCGCCGAAATCGAAGCGGAGATAATCCCACATCATCGTGACGAAGCGTTCGAGCGGCGGCTTGTCGAAACCGAACTGCTTTTCCAGCTTGGCGATGAATTCCGGATCAAGCCCCTGAGAGCCGCGGTAGGCACCATCCTGGCCGGTACTCTGCAGCATTTCGCCGCCGCCGGAAAGCCGGTCGCCAGAGCTCTGGCTGGTCAGGTCGGAGATCACCTGCTCAACCGGGCCACCCGGCGCGAACTGCACGATGGCGAAGGAAATCGCCATGATGCCGAGGATCGTCGGGATCATCAGCAGGAGGCGACGTAGGATATAGGCACCCATCAGCGGATCCCCGCCAGCATCTGTCGCCGGCCTCGTGCAATCTCGGGCGCAAAACCGCTTCGCACTCGTGTCGGATGTGCTTTCGCACGCCGCGTGGATGTCCAGTCGGTCAAGCCCAACCCTTCCCGTTTCGCCGTTGCATGTTCCGCAGACCGGCAGGCCCCGCCGACGCGCGGCGAGGGTGATTCGTCGTCGCTATATGGAGCCCAGCCGGCCTTGCGGCGCAAGCCCCGGCTCATTTCGCGGCATTTTTCGACCACCACACATCCGGGAAGCCAATGCCGTAGTAGGGCAGTTCTTGCGGATGGGTCAGGTGGTTCCAGTAGGCGACGCGCTGCGCCTTGGAGTAGAAAAGCGGTATGACGTAGTGATGCGCCAGCAGCACGCGGTCTAGCGCACGGGTCGTCGCGATCAGCTCGTCCCGGTCAGACGCGAAGATGATTTTCTTGATCAGGTCGTCGATCGCCGGATCAGCAATGCCGGCATAGTTCTTCGAGCCCGGCTGGTCGACCGAGGCCGAACCCCAGTAGTCGCTTTGCTCGTTGCCCGGCACCAGGGTCTGCGCCCAGATGCCATAGATCATGTCATAATCGAAGCTTCGAACGCGGTTGGTGTATTGCGAGGCGTCGACGGTGCGCATGCGGGCATCGATGCCGATCTTCTTTACGCTGTTGACGAAGGGCGAAACCGTGCGCTCGAAGGAGGGGTTGGAAAGAAGAATCTCGAAGCCGAAAGGCTCGCTGGTCTTCGAATTCACCAGCTTATTTCCCTTCAGCTCGTAGCCGGCCTCCTTAAAGAGGGCGAGTGCCTTGCGCAGGTTTTCGCGCACCTTCTGCGTATCGCCATTGACGGGGTTGGTGTAGGGCGTGGTGAAGACGGCGGCGGGAACCTTGTCCTTCAGTTCGTCCAGAATCTCCTTCTCGCGGCCCTCGGGCAGGCCGGAGGAGGCAAGCTCGGTGTTCCAGAAGTAGCTGTCGACGCGCTGGTAGGCATTGTGGGCGAGGTTGCGGTTCAGATCTTCGAAGTCGAAGGCGTAGTTCAGTGCCTCACGCACCCTCTGGTCCTTGAATTTGTCGCGGCGCAGGTTCGGCACGAAGGCCTGCATGATGCCGGTGGCACGTAGCGGATTCTCGATCGCCTCGCGCACCACGCGGCCATCCTTCACGGCCGGAAAATCATAGCGAGTCGCCCAATTGCTAGCGCTGTTGTCTCGGTAGAAGTCGACGTTGCCGCCGCGGAAAGCCTCGAACTCAACGGTCTTGTCGTTGAAGAACGTGTAGGTGATCGTGCCGAAATTGTGCTGACCGACATTCACGTTGAGGTCCTTGCCCCAGTAATCGTCTCGTCGCTCGAAGCGGATGGAACCGCCGGCCTGAAATGACGCTATCTTGTACGGCCCGGAGCCCATAACCGGCTCCAGCGTTGTCTTGCTGATATCACGCTTGTTGCCCTTGCCGTCCTGACCTTCCCACCAATGCTTGGGAATGATCGGAAACTGGCCAAGAATGTTCGGCAGTTCGCGGTTGTTCTTCTCGTCGAAGTGGAAGGTAATATCACGCTCGCCGGTTTTTTCGGCTGACACTACATGGCGATAGTAGTTGGCGAACAGCGGATGGTGCTCCTTCACCATGTCGAAGGAATAGACCACATCCTCCGGCGCCACCGGCTTGCCGTCCGCCCACTTCGCCTCCGCGCGAAGCCGAAAGGTGGCAGACGAAATGTCGTCCGGATAAGAAACGCCCTCGGCCAGCAGGCCGTAGGAGGCGGTGATCTCGTCCTCGGCGGATTTTAGCAGCGTATCGAAGACGAGTGATGTAACAGCAGTCGCCGGTTCGCCCTTCGAAAGGACCGGGTTGAACGTGTCGTAGGTGCCGCTTTCGGAGAGTTTCAGTTCGCCGCCCTTCGGCGCATCGGGATTGACGTAATCGAAGCGCTCAAAACCGTTCGGGTGCTTCAGCTCGCCGATCGTCGAGATGCCGCTGCGCCAGACCGGTTCTTTCGTTTCCTGGGCCTTCGCGCCGGTCGCGACCGCCAGTGACAAAGCCAGCGCCGCTGTGAACAAGGTTCTCCCGAAGGCTGAGTGCATGCCAATTCCCTTTCCGTGATTTCGCCGGAGCTTGCAGCAGAGAATAGGCAAAATCCGGGCAAATGACAGGCCTGCCATCAAAGCGGCTGTTTTTGCCGCGCCTATTCGGGGCACCGATTCACTTCCGCGAAAGGATGATCCTTTAACCTTTCGCAACGATTGCGACTTCGAGACCGGACAATGCCCGTGCATACCCTGATTTCCCGCCTGACCACCTGCCTGATCGCCGCCGGCCTTGCGCTGACCGCACTTGCCCAGCCACTGGCTGCCGAAGAACGCCCCGCCAAGGAGCTTTTCGGATCAAAACGGCTGCCGGCCAAGATGGCGACGGCCTCCTATGGCTCCTATGCCAAGGGCTGCATTGCCGGCGCGGTGGCGATCCCGACGGACGGCCCGGCCTGGCAGGCGATGCGCCTGTCGCGCAACCGGCGCTGGGGCCATCCGCAGATGATCGCGCTTCTGGAAGAGTTCTCCCAGGACGCCCAGCAACTCGGCTGGCCGGGGCTTTTGCTCGGCGATATTTCGCAGCCGCGCGGCGGACCGATGCTGTCGGGCCATGCCTCGCATCAGGTCGGTCTCGATGCCGACATCTGGTTCACGCCGATGCCTGACCGGCGACTGTCCGCACAGGAGCGCGACGAACTGCCCTTCACCTCCATGCTCGACAAGAGCAAGTTCCTGACGGTCGATTCGCGGCGCTGGACCTCCACCCATGCCCGTCTCGTCATGAAGGCGGCGAGCTATCCACAGGTCGAGCGCGTCTTCGTCAATCCGGCGATCAAGAAGAAGCTCTGCGACACCTGGCAGGGCGACCGTTCGCTGCTCGGCAAGGTGCGGCCGATCTACGGCCATGACGAGCACTTCCACATCCGTATCAAGTGCCCGGAAGGGGTCGCGGGCTGCAAGCCGCAGGCGAAGGTGGCAGCCGGCGACGGCTGCGATGCCTCGCTTGACTGGTGGTTCACCAAGGAGCCATGGGCAAAGCCCAAACCGAAGAAGGACGCCAAGCCCGTCAAGCCCTGGTACCTCAAGCTCTCGGACCTGCCGAAGGCGTGCGGCACGGTGCTCGCCGGCGCCTCGCCGGCCTCCGAGCAGGAGGTGACCTATCAGGGCAATGGCGGCAACTCGACGGCGCTCGCCTTCTCGAGCGGCGGCGGAAGTGCAGGCCGCACGATCGAATCGGTCATTGCCGCCGACACCGCGCTGCCCGCCATCGTGCCGATCCCGATTCCGCGCCCGCTTCAATAGGCGATCCGGCGGTGGGGCTTTTCAAGGCTCCGCCGCTTTTGTATAAGGCGTTCAAATCGATTTAAAACCTTCGGGGAACGCCCATGTCGCGCCAGAAATGCATCGCGCTCATCGCCCATGATGAAAAGAAGGACGACATGGCGGCCTTCGCGCTGCAGAACGAAAAGGTGCTGGCGCAGGCAAGAATCGTCGCCACCGGCACGACCGGCGGCCGGGTGCTGGAAGCCTGCCCCAGCCTCGACGTGACCCGGCTGAAGAGCGGCCCGCTCGGTGGCGACCAGCAGATCGGCGCACTGATTGCGACCGGCGAGGTCGATCTCCTGATCTTCTTCGTCGATCCGCTCACCCCCATGCCGCATGACGTGGACGTCAAGGCGTTGATGCGGCTTGCCATCGTCTACGACATTCCGATGGCGCTGAACCGGGCGACGGCCGAACACCTGCTCGACTTTGCCGGCGATTGACGGCAACCTCTGCCGCAGATAGGCGAAAAGCAGCACATCCACGCGAAAAGAACGGGACAGCTTGATGGCAAGGCCGAGCGACAACGAAACGAACCTCCCCTTCCCCATCCTCGTCGGCGATATCGGCGGCACCAATGCGCGTTTCGCGCTGCTGGTCGACGTCTTCGCCGAGCCGAAACAGTTTCCGATCGTCCAGACTGCCGACTTTGCCAATATCGACGATGCGCTCCAGCAGTGCATCCTCGACAAGAGCTCGGTCCAGCCGCGCTCGGCGATCCTGGCGCTCGCCGGCCCGATCGAGGGCGACGAAGTGCCCTTGACCAACTGCCCCTGGGTGGTGCGGCCGCGTGACATGATCGCCAATCTCGGCTTCGAGGATGTGTTGCTCGTCAACGATTTCGAGGCGCAGGCGCTCGCTACTGCCTCGCTCGGCGAGGGCGACCGCGAAAAAATCGGCCCCGGGATCGAGCGCAACGCCGCCTCGCGCGCCGTGCTCGGCCCCGGCACCGGGCTCGGCGTTGCCGGCCTCGTCCACGCCCGCCACACCTGGTTCCCGGTTCCCGGCGAAGGCGGCCATGTCGATGTCGGCCCGCGCAGCGAGCGCGACTACCAGATCTGGCCGTTCCTGGAGCCGATCGAGGGCCGCATCTCCGCCGAACAACTGCTGTGCGGCCGTGGCATCATGAACATCTACCGCGCCATCTCCGCCGCCGACGGCGTCGACGCGCCGCTCGCCACGCCTGCCGACGTGACATCCAAGGCGCTGGCACAAGAGGGCCGCGCGGCGATCGAGACCGTCTCGCTGTTTTCGACCTATCTCGGCCGCGTCGCCGGCGACATGGCGATGATCTTCATGGCGAAAGGCGGCGTGTTCCTCGCCGGCGGCATCTCGCAAAAAATCCTGCCCGCATTGCGCGGACCGGAGTTCCGCGCCGCTTTCGAGGACAAAGCACCGCACAGCGCGCTCTTGAAATCGATCCCGACCTATGTGGTCACCCACCCGGTCGCGGCCCTTGCCGGTCTTGCCGCTTTCGCGCGCATGCCGGACCGTTTTGGTGTTGCAACCGAGGGACGCCACTGGAAAAGGTGAGGCACCGGACGGCGCTTCGAGGCGTCGCGGACTCGCCAAAGGGGGGCCGGCGTCCTATAGAGCGGCCAACAGATCGGCTCAGGCCGGTCGAGACCGTGCAGGAAAGTCAGATTATTGGCCGATAAGAGTCGAACCGAGCGCCCCCATGTCAGCTCCGACACCGTCGCCACCGTGCTCAAGCGCATCATCGCCGAAAATGGCCGCGAGCACGTCCGCGGCTATGTGATCGCCATTCTTTGCCTGGCCGTGGTGGCCGGTACGACCGGCTTTACCGCCTGGATCATGGAAGCGGTGGTCAACGAGGCCTTCGCCAACAAGCGCGCCGACCTCGTCGCCATCATCTGCGTCTCGATCTTCATTGCCTTCGTGCTGCGCGGCTTTGCCACCTATTTCCAGGCCGTCATCCTGTCGAAGATCGGCAACAACATCGTCGCGCGTTACCAGCGACGCCTCTATTCGCATCTGATGGCGCTCAGCGTCGGCTTTTTCAACGAGTCGCGCTCGGCCTACCTTGCCGCCCAGATCAGCCAGAACGTCACGGGCATCCGCGACGTGCTCAATATGACGGTGACCTCCGTCGCCCGCGATTTCCTGACCCTCGTCGCCCTCATCGGCGTGATGATCTCCAAGGACTGGCTGCTGACGCTGATCGTCTTCGTCATCGCGCCGCCGCTGATCCTCGGCCTGCGTTATGTTTCCAGGCGCCTGCGCAGCGCGACACGCGAATCCGTCGAGCTCAACAGCCACGTTCTCGGCGCCATGCAGGAAACCATCCAGGGCATCGCCATCGTCAAGGCCTTCACCATGGAGGGCCAGCTCAGGACGAAGGTCGAGGGCATCATCGACCGGGCCGAGAGCCGCTCCAACCGCATCGCGCGGCTGACCGAGCGCACCGCGCCGATGACCGAAACCTTCGCCGGCTTTGCCATTTCCGGCGTGCTCGCCTATGCGGCCTACCGCTCGATCTATGGCGGCGTGCTGCCGGGTGCCTTCTTCTCCTTCGTGACGGCCCTGCTGATGGCCTATGACCCGGCCAAGCGCCTTGCCCGCCTGCAGGTCTCGATGGAGCGCGCAGTCGTGAACGCCCGGATGATCTACGAGATCCTCGATCTGCAACCGCGCCAGGCCGACCGGCCGGATGCCAAGCCGCTCGACATCTCCGACGCCACGATCACCTTCCAGAATGTGCGCTTCGGCTATTCGGAGACCGAGACGATCCTGAAGGGCGTGACCTTCACCGCCGAGGGCGGCAAGACGACCGCGCTCGTCGGCCCGTCCGGCGCCGGCAAGTCGACGGTGATCAGCCTCATTCCGCGCTTCTACGATCCGGTAGAGGGCGAGATCCTAATCGACGGCCAGGACATCGCCCATGTCACCAAGCAGTCGCTCAGGAACGCCATCGCCTACGTTTCGCAGCAGCCCTATCTGTTCGAAGGCACGATCCGCGACAACATCCGCTACGGCCGCCCGGACGCGACGGATGCGGACATCGAGGAAGCCGCGCGCCACGCCTATGCGCACGATTTCATTCTCGCCCAGCCGCTCGGCTACGAGACGCCCGTCGGCGAAAATGGCGTGACGCTTTCCGGCGGCCAGCGCCAGCGGCTGTCGATCGCCCGCGCGCTGGTGCGCAATGCGCCGATCCTGCTGCTCGACGAGGCAACCTCGGCGCTCGACACCGAATCGGAACAGGCCGTGCAGAAGGCGCTGGACGAAGCGATGAGCGGGCGCACTGTCGTCGTCATCGCGCACCGGCTGTCGACGGTCGTGCGCGCCGACAAGATCATCGTGATGCAGGACGGCAAGGTCGCCGAAGAGGGCTCGCATGAGGCGCTTGCAGGCCGCGACAACGGCCTCTACGCTCGCCTCAACAGCCTCCAGGCACCGGCGGGCATCACCGGCAAGTAGAGCAGTTCCAGCAAAAGCGTTGCGCGGTTTTGCGTTCGGGATTGCGTGAAAACAAAAGTAAGGAGCGTGTAAGCGCTCCAGACAGTAGGGACGGGACAATGAGCGGCAACGCAATGAAGCTGGTCGTCGTGGGCGCTGCGGGCCGCATGGGCCAGACGCTGATCCGGACGATCCACGCCATCGAGGGCGCGGAGGTGTTTGCCGCGATCGAACGCGAGGGATCGCCCTTCATCGGCCGTGATGCCGGCGAACTCGCCGGCCTCGGCCCGATCGGCGTCAAGATCACCGACAAGCCGCTGGAAGCCTTCGTCGCGGCAGAAGGCGTGCTCGACTTCACTGCACCGGCTGCATCCATCGAATTTTCCGGTCTCGCCGCCCAGGCGCGCATCGTGCATGTGATCGGCACCACCGGCTGCTCGGCCGCGGATGACGAGAAGATCAAGGCCGCCGCCCGCCATGCCCGCATCGTCAAATCCGGCAATATGAGCCTCGGCGTCAACCTGCTCGGCGTGCTGACGGAAACCGCCGCACGGGCGCTTGGCCCCACCGACTGGGACATCGAAGTGCTGGAAATGCACCACAAGTACAAGGTCGATGCACCCTCCGGCACCGCCCTGCTGCTCGGCAATGCCGCCGCCAAGGGCCGCGGCATTTCGCTTGCCGAGAATTCCGTGCGCGTGCGCGACGGCCATACCGGCCCGCGCCCTGCCGGCACGATCGGCTTTGCGACGCTGCGCGGCGGCTCGGTCATCGGCGACCACTCGGTGATGATAGCCGGCGAAGGCGAGATGGTGACGCTGTCGCACAGCGCGACCGACCGCTCGATTTTTGCGCGCGGCGCGGTGCAGGCGGCCCTCTGGGCGCGCGACAGGAAACCCGGCCTCTATTCCATGCTCGACGTGCTCGGGCTCAACTGAAATCCAACACTCGGGAGACAGACCATATGAGCGGAACCCTCGTCCTCGTTCGCCACGGCCAGAGCGAATGGAACCTGAAAAATCTCTTCACCGGCTGGCGTGATCCGGACCTGACGGCGCTCGGCGTCGAAGAGGCCAAGACCGGCGGCAAGGCGATCGCCGAGACCGGCATCAAGTTCGATATCGCATTCACGTCGGACCTCTCCCGCGCCCAGAAGACGCTGACGCTCATTCTCGACGAGATCGGCCAGCAGGGCCTGGAGACGATCCGCGACCAGGCGCTGAACGAGCGCGACTACGGCGACCTTTCCGGCCTGAACAAGGACGATGCCCGCGAAAAGTGGGGTGAGGAGCAGGTCCATATCTGGCGCCGTTCCTACGACGTACCGCCGCCGGGCGGCGAGAGCCTGCGCGACACCGGCGCCCGCGTCTGGCCCTACTATCTCACGGAAATCCTGCCCCGCGTACTGCGCGGCGAAAAGGTGCTCGTTGCCGCGCACGGCAACTCGCTGCGTTCGCTCGTCATGGTGCTCGACAAGCTGACGAAGGAAGAGATCCTGAAGCTCAACCTCGCGACCGGCGTGCCGATGGTCTACACGCTGAATGCCGACTCCACCGTCGCATCGAAGGACGTGCTCGGCGACATGTCGGGCGCGCACTAAACCTTCAAACCTCGCGCGCCGTGGCTCAGCCTGCGGCGCGCAGCAGCCTGAGCTTGCCGTCGGCGTCCTGCTCGACGCTCACGCCATCGTAGTTTTGCAGCAGCGGATGGCCCGTTTCGATCGGGTGATGGTGCGTCGCCGTCATGACGACGACATGGGCGCCGGCCCCTTCGCCCGCAAGAATCCCGGCCGGCACGTCTTCGAAAACCAGGCAATCGGCCGAATCAAATCCGAGCTTTTGTGCGCCAAGCCGGTAGCCATCCGGCGCCGGCTTGCCCTTCGTCACATCGTCCGCCGTCACGATGACCTCGGGCAACGGGATGCCGGTTGCCGTGAGGCGGCGGCGGGCGAGCGCCACCGGCGCGGAGGTGACGATGCCCCAGCGGCCGGCCGGAAGCGATTTCAGAAAATCGATCGCGCCGGAAATCGGCACAATACCCTCGACGTCGTCCATCTCCTGCTGCTCGACCTCCTTTGCTTCCGCGACCGGGTCGACGCCCGGCAGGCCAAGCCGCGTGATCGTGTCGATGCCGCGCACGCCGTGCATGGTCGGCAGGAAGGTCGCGACGTCGAGACCGTGCTTGCGCGCCCAGTTGCTCCACACCCGCTCCGTTGCCGGAATGGAGTTGATGATCGTGCCGTCCATGTCGAAAAGGAAGGCGGAGAAGGTGCGGTCGAAAACGGGGCGAGCGGAAGAAGACAAGGGATGACCTGCGAACTGGAAGGGGAGGATGCGGAACGCGCGGGCGGGATCTTTCGATTACCCCCTCCCGGCCGCACAGGCAACCGCTCTCACGCCATCGTGTCCGTCGACCGGCATTTGCCTTCGCCGTGCACAACACCCATCTATGGCCCTGACGCGGCTCGACAGGTTGCCGCATCTTTCTGTGTTGCCCGATTTATGCGCCGGGAGGTGATTCCCCTTGGCGGAAAAATGCTCTAGCTCTGGCCCCATGCCGCACAAGGTTTCGCTCTCCCGCCTCAAGCTCACGGATTTCCGCAATTATGCGGGCCTGTCGCTGCCGCTCGACGGCCGGCATGTCGTGCTGACCGGGCAGAACGGTGCCGGCAAGACCAACCTGATGGAAGCGGTCTCGCTGCTCTCCCCCGGTCGCGGCCTGCGGCGCGCCGCCTATGGCGATGTCGTGCGTGCTGGTGCCGAGGCCGGCTTCTCCATCTTCGCGACGCTCGACGGCATGATGGACGAGGTGGATATCGGCACGGGCACGGAAGGCGGCGACGAGGGGCAGGCGCGAAAACTCCGGCTGAACGGCACGCCGGCCCGCACCGTCGACGAGTTGCTCGATCATCTGCGCGTCCTGTGGCTGACGCCCTCCATGGACGGCCTGTTCACCGGCCCCTCCGCCGACCGCCGCCGCTTCCTCGACCGGCTCGTGCTGTCGCTCGATCCCGAACACGGCCGGCGCGCGGCGGATTTCGAAAAGGCCATGCGCGGCCGCAACCGGCTGCTCTCCGAGCCACGGCCCGACCCTGCCTGGCTGACGGCGCTGGAAAAGCAGATGGCCGAACTCGGCATCGCCATGGCGCATGCCCGCTACGAACTCGTCGGCCTGCTGTCCGGTCTGGTGGAGGCGGCGCGCGACGACGGGCCATTCCCTTCCGCAACGATGCGGCTTTCCGGCTTTCTCGACGAAGAATGGCAGCGGCCGGCCTACGAGATCGAAGACATCTATCTCGACATGCTGCGAAGCGGGCGCTACCGCGATGCCGCCGCCGGCCGCACGCTGGACGGCCCGCACCGCGCCGACCTCCTCATCCGCCACCGCGAGAAAGACATGGAGGCCGAGCGCTGCTCAACGGGCGAGCAGAAGGCGCTGCTCGTCGGCCTCATCCTCGCCCATGCCGGCCTCGTCGGCGGCATGACCGGCCATGCCCCGGTGCTGCTGCTCGACGAGATCGCCGCCCATCTCGACGAGGGCCGGCGCGCCGCCCTGTTCGACCGGGTCGACGCACTCGGCGGCCAGGCCTTCATGACCGGCACCGACCGGTCGATGTTCGATGCGCTCGGCGAGCGCGCGCAGTTTCTCACCGTCTCGAATGGAGGCATTGTGACATGACCGATCCCCTGAGTGCGGCAGAGATCGACCGCTACCGCCGCCATATCGTACTCGCCGAAATCGGCGGCGCCGGCCAGCAGAAGCTCAAGCAGGCGAACGTGCTGATCATCGGCGCCGGCGGTCTCGGCGCACCCGTCATCCAGTACCTCGCCGCCGCCGGCATCGGCCATATCGGCGTGCTCGACGACGATACGGTGTCGCTCTCCAATCTCCAGCGCCAGATCATCCACGACACCGCCGGCATCGGCATGGCGAAGATTGCCAGCGCCGAGACCGCCGTCACCCGCCTCAATCCGCATGTGCGCTTTAGCGGTATCGCCGAGCGCCTGACGGCGGACAACGCTGCCTCGCTGCTTGCCGGATACGACATCCTTGTCGACGGTTCGGACAATTTCGACACGCGCTATGCCTCCGCCGACGCGGCCGAAGCCGCGCGCATTCCGCTCGTCACCGGCGCCGTCGGCCGGTTCGATGGCTCGCTGACCGTGCTGAAACCCTATGAACAATCCGCGGATGGCCGCCTTAACCCCGGTTACCGCGATCTTTTCCCGTCCGCCCCGCCGCCGGGCGTCGTGCCGGCCTGCGCGGAAGCCGGCATCGTCGGCGCGCTGACGGGCGTCATCGGCACGCTGATGGCAATGGAGGTGATCAAGCTCGTCACCGGCGCCGGAGAGCCGCTGGTCGGCCGCCTGATGCTCTATGACGGGCTGGCAGCAAGGTTCGAGACGCTGAAATATGCCCGGCGGCGAACCACCGGCACATGACGGACGTCATCCCGATCGATCCTGATTTCGGCCGCTGGGATGATCTGCTGTCGCTCGTCCTTGACGCCTTCGCCTACATGGATGGCATCATCGATCCGCCGTCTTCCGCACACCGGATGACAGCAGCCTCGCTCGCCGCCAAAGCGCGCGGAAATCGCCTCCGTGGCTCTGCAGGGCGAAACGCTGCTCGGCTGCATCTTCGTCGTCCGGAGGCCGGATCGCTCTACATCGGCAAGCTTGCGGTCAGGCCGGCCTTTCAAGGCACGGGCGTCGGGCGGCTGTTGCTGGAAACAGCGGAGGCGCTCGCCCGCGAACGGCATCTGCCGGTGCTTCGCCTGGAGACGCGCATCGAACTTGTCGAAAATCATGCCGCCTTTGCGCGGTGGGGCTTCGTCAGGACGGCTGAAAATGCCCATCCCGGTTTTACCCGGCCCACCTCGATCGAGATGCGCAAGACAGTCGCTTAAACGCGGCTCGGCAGCACGCGATCCGGCGGGCGGTGACCGTCGAAGAAGGTACGGATGTTGATCACCACCTTCTCGCCCATATCGATGCGGCCTTCGAGCGTCGCCGAGCTCATATGCGGCAACAGCACGACCTTGCCCTCGGTGGCGAGCTTCAAGAGCTTCGGATTGACCGCCGGCTCGTTCTCGAACACGTCGAGGCCGGCGCCGGCAATCTTGCCCTCGCGCAGGCACTTGATCAGCGCCGTCTCGTCGATGATCCCGCCGCGCGCCGTGTTGACGATGTAGCTCGACGGTTGCATCAGTTCGAGCCGGCGGGCGGAGAGCAGGTGGTAGGTCGCCGGCGTCGAGGGGCAATTGACCGAGACGATATCGACACGGGCGAGCATCTGGTCGAGGCTGTCCCAATAGGTCGCTTCCAGCGCATCTTCGGTGTCCGGACGCACGCGGTGGCGGTTGTGGTAGTGGATGGACAGGCCGAAGGCCTTGGCGCGCTTGGCGACCGCGGTGCCGATACGGCCCATGCCGACGATGCCGAGACGCTTGCCCCAGATGCGCCGGCCGAGCATCCAGGTCGGCGACCAGCCGGCCCATTCGCCCTTGCGGTCCGTCAGGATGCGCGCACCTTCCGCAAGCCTGCGGGGGGCTGCGAGGATGAGCGCCATCGTCATGTCGGCCGTGTCTTCGGTCAGGACGTTCGGCGTGTTGGTGACGGTAATGCCGCGCCGGGCGGCCGCCTCCACGTCGACATTGTCGACGCCGTTGGAAAAGCAGGCGATCAGTTTCAGCTGCGGCCCGGCCTGCTCGATGAGCGCGGCGTCGATCCGGTCGGTCAGCGTCGGCACCAGGACGTCCGCCGATTTGACCGCGGCGACGAGCTCGGGCTGGCTGCGCGGCGTGTCGTCGATGTTGAGTTCCGCGTCGAACAGTTCGCGCATCCGGGTCTCCACGACCTCGGGCAGGCGGCGGGTGATATAGACCTTCGGTTTTTTCTTCTGGGTCATGGGATGTTCCGGCGTCCTGTTGACGGGTCCTTAACCAAGTTGGGCAAGGATTGCTTCATCAGGGGCATTTTCTACCAGACCCGGTCGCGAAGACAATCCGCCCAAACAGCGGTTCCCGCGATTTGCCACTCCGCACCGGTTCGGCAGCCCGATGCCCTCTTCAGTTTGTGCGGGTTCTCCATGCGTAACCTTGTCGTTCGTCTCAGTCTTGTCGCCCTTGCGGGCATCCTCGTTTCGGTCGCGGGCCTGCAGTCCGCCCATGCCCAGGCAGCCAAGGGGCCAAGCGGCCTGCCGCTGCCGCGCTTCGTCAGCCTCAAGGCAAAGAGCGTCAACCTGCGCGTCGGCCCGAGCGTCGATTATGCCGTGGCCTGGCGTTATCTCAAGTCCGGCGTGCCGGTCGAAATCATCCAGGAATATGACAATTGGCGCCGCATTCGCGATGCCGACGGCACGGAGGGCTGGGTCAACCAGGCGCTGCTCTCCGGCGAGCGCACCGCCGTGACCGCGCCATGGATGCGCGGCAAGGGCGAAGACATCTATGTGAACATGCGCCGCGAAGGCATGCCGAACTCGACGCTCATCGCCAAAATCCAGCCTGGCGTCGTCGTCAAGGTCGGCGAATGCAACGGCGACTGGTGCCGTGCCGAAGTGGACGGCACGGCGGGCTGGGTCTCGCAGAACGAGATCTGGGGCGCCTATCCGGGCGAGGCCTTTAAATAAGGCCGACCTTCTTCGCCTCGTCCGCCAGCGACAGCAGCGGACGGGGTCCGACCTGCTGGATGACCAGGCCGGCGGCAAGGCTGCCGAGCTTGCCGCAATCGGCAAGCGTGCGCCCGGCCGTGTAGCCGTAGAGGAAGCCGGCGGCATAGAGATCGCCAGCACCCGTCGTATCGACGACGCTCGGAATGCTGATCGCCTCCACCTTGGTGCGCTCGCCCTTCGTCAGGATGACCGAACCTTCCTCGCTCATCGTCACGGCGGCCAGGCGGCAATCCTGAGCGATGCGCGTCAGCGCCTCCTCGAAATCCTCGGTCTCATAGAGCGCCAAGGCTTCCGCCTTGTTGGCGAACACGATGTCGATCGTGCCGGAGCGCATGAGATCCAGGAATTCGCTGCGGTAGCGGTGCACGCAGAAACTGTCGGAGAGCGTCATCGAGACTTCGCGGCCATGGGCATGCGCGATGCGGGCGCATTCACGGATCGCATCCTTGGCACGCGGCGGATCCCACAGATAACCCTCGAAATAGGTGACCTTGGCTTCGGCCACGACATCTTCTTCGACGTCTTCCGGGCCGAGCTCGACGCAGGCGCCGAGATAGGTGTTCATCGAGCGCTCGCCGTCGGGCGTGACGAAAATCATCGAGCGGGCGGTCGGCGGCGGGCCGGCCAGCGGCTTCGTTTCGAAATGCACGCCCTGGGCGCGGATGTCGTGGATGAAGATATCGCCGAGCTGATCCTTGGCGATCTTGCCGAAATAGGCGGCGCGGCCACCGAAGCTCGCGACACCGGAAGCGGTGTTGCCGGCGCTGCCGCCGGAGGCTTCGAGCGCCGGGCCCATGCGGGAATAGAGCAGTTCGGCGCGCTCGGCGTCGATGAGGTTAATCGCGCCCTTGATGATGCCATTGTCCGTGATGAAGTTTTCGTCGCAGCGCGCAATGATGTCGACGATGGCGTTGCCAACCGTCAGCACGTCGAATTTGGTCATGCGGGATTCCCGTATCCGTTAGTAAGAGCCGGGGTTTGGTCTTAACGGATTTTCCGCAAGTTGAAAGAAAAAAGCCGCCTCACCGTTTCCGGCAGGCGGCTTGAAAATTTGCCGTTCGGCAAATCAATCCTTGGCGCGTTCCACGTAGGAACCGTCTTCCGTCGCGATGACGACGCGCGTGCCGGCCGAGATGTGCGGCGGTACCAGCGTGCGGATGCCGTTCGACAGGATCGCCGGCTTGTAGGAGGACGATGCGGTCTGGCCCTTGACGACCGGCTCGGTCTCCATGATCTCGAGCGTGACGTGGCGCGGCAGGTCGATGGCGATCGCCACGCCTTCGTAAACCGACAGCACGACCGTCATGCCTTCCTGCAGATAGGCCTTCAGGTCGCCGATATCCTCGACGGACATGGTGAGCTGATCGTAGCTCTGCGGGTTCATGAAATGGAAGCCGTCGCCGTCCTGGTAGAGGAAGTTGTGCTCGCTGTCCTCGACGAAAGCGCGCTCGACCTGCTCGGTCGTGCGGTAGCGTTCGGAAACCTTCACGCCGTCGGAAATGCGGCGCATGTCGACCTGGGTGACCGGCGTGCCCTTGCCCGGGTGGAAGTTCTGCGCCGTCAGCACGACATAGAGCTTGCCTTCGACCTCGAGGACATTGCCCTTGCGGACGGAAGAGGCGATGATCTTTACCATAAGTCTTCCTTGTAAGTGGATGGATCGCGTCGTAGAGGACCGTCTTGAGACGCCTTCCCGGACGCTGAAAAAGCGTATTCGGGGCCGCAACTATCCTATATTCCGGCAAAAGACCAGTCTGTCCGCCGGTATGGCCGAAGAAACCTGTCACATGCGCGCCACAAGCCAAAAACCCTCGCCCTGGTGGACGCCCGACGTCCATGCCGATCGCCGGCCGTTCCTGATGGCGCGAAACCGCATCCAGGCGGCGTTGCGCGGCTGGTTTGCCAGCCACGATTTTGTCGAGGTGGATACCGCGACGCTGCAGGTCTCGCCCGGCAATGAGGCGCATCTGCACGCCTTCCAGACCGCCGCGATCGGTCATTCCGGTGCCGAAACGCCGCTCTACCTGCACACCTCGCCGGAATTCGCCTGCAAGAAGATTCTGGCGGCCGGCGAGCCGCGCATCGCCTGCTTCGCCCATGTCTACCGCAACCGCGAGCGCGGGCCGCTGCACCACCCGGAATTCGCCATGCTGGAATGGTACCGGGCGGGCGAAACCTATGACGCGCTGATGGCGGATTGCGCGGAGATGCTGGCGCTTGCCGCCGATATCGCGGGGGCTGTGTTGCTGACATACCGCGGCGCGACCTGCGACCCTACCCTGACCCCGGAGCGGCTGACCGTGGCGGACGCCTTCCAACGCCATGCCGGCATCGACCTGCTCGCCTCGATCGATCCCGATGGTTCGACGGACCGGCAGCGCCTCGCCACGGCCATGCAGGTAGCCGGCCTGCGCGTTGCGGACGACGACATCTGGGCGGACCTGTTCAGCCGCGTGCTGGTGGAGAAGGTGGAGCCGGAACTCGGCTTCGGCCGCGCCACCATCCTGTGCGAATATCCGGTTGCGGAAGCCGCCCTTGCCCGCCCCGCGCCGCATGACCGCCGCGTTGCCGAACGGTTCGAACTCTATGCCTGCGGCGTCGAACTGGCCAACGCCTTCGGCGAACTGACGGACGCCGCCGAACAGCGTCGCCGCTTCGAGCTGGAAATGGCGGAGAAGGCGCGTGTCTACGGCGAAACCTATCCGCTCGACGAGGACTTTTTGGCCGCCCTTGCCATCATGCCGGAGGCGAGCGGCATCGCGCTCGGCTTCGACCGGCTGGTCATGCTGGCGACGGGGGCAGCGCGCATCGACCAGGTGATCTGGGCGCCCGTTGCGGAGACGGCGCCATGACGGCGGCGCGCAGCCTGACGACGGTCGCCGAACTCGTTGACGCCGGCCTCATTGCCGAGGCGAAGCGTGCCGATGCCACCGCCGTTGCCGAGCGTTATGCCGTCGCCGTCACGCCGCCGCTCGTCTCGCTGATGGATGCCACCGATCCGCTCGACCCGATCGCCCGGCAATTCATCCCCGATGCCGCCGAACTCGTGACGCTGCCGGAGGAGCGCGCCGACCCGATCGGCGACCTCGCGCACAGCCCCGTCGAGGGCATCGTGCACCGCTATCCCGACCGCGTGCTGCTGAAGGCGGTGCATGTCTGCCCGGTCTATTGCCGCTTCTGCTTCCGTCGCGAAATGGTCGGGCCGGATGGCCTCGGCACCCTGTCCGCCAAGGCGCTCGATACGGCCATCGCCTATATCGCCGAACGGCCGGAAATCTGGGAGGTGATCCTGACCGGCGGCGATCCGTTCGTGCTCTCCCCGCGCCGCTTGCATGCCATCATGGAGCGCCTGGCGACGATCCCGCATGTGAAGATCGTGCGTTTCCATACCCGCGTGCCCGTTGTCGATCCCGCGCGCATCGATGCCGCCCTCATTGAGGCGCTGAAAGCCTCCGGCAAGACGACCTATGTCGCGCTCCACGCCAACCATCCGCGTGAATTCACGCCGGATGCCCGCGACGCCATCGCCCGTATCGTCGATGCCGGCATCGTTATGATCAGCCAGACGGTGCTTTTGAAGGGCATCAACGACGACGCGGCGGTGCTGGCGGAGTTGATGCGCACCTTCGTCGAGAACCGCGTCAAACCCTACTACCTGCACCACCCCGACCTTGCGCCCGGCACGTCGCATTTCCGCCTGACGCTCGCCGAAGGCCGGGCACTGGTGGAAAGCCTGCGCGGCCGCGTCTCCGGCCTCTGCCAGCCGACCTACATCCTCGACATTCCCGGCGGACACGGCAAGGTAAGGGCGGATTCGCTTGCCGTCGAAGAGGCGGATGACGGCTGTTTCCGCGTGCGCGATTTCCGCGGCGAGACGCACGCCTATCCGCCAGAAGACGGCGGGGCGTAGCGCTTAGCCTGCCGATTTATCAAAACTCTTCCCAATCGCCATCCGGCCCCTTGTCCTGGCGGACGCCGAGTGCTCCGGCCAGCTTTTCACTGAGCGCGAGCGCCGGCGAACTGACCGGGCGCGCACCGCTGCCGGCCGGCTTGACGTTCCACTGGCCGGGCGACTTGCGGACGAGCGTGGGCGCCGGGGCAATGGGTGGTGCCGCCGGAGTGGACGGCACAACGTGGAGATGGGGGGCCTGCCTGCTGTGGCCCGCCGCCGTGCTGCCGCCGACGTTGAAGCGGCCGATCAGCGCGTTCAGCGCCTGCACTTCCGAGGCGAGGCCGTGGCTTGCCGCTGTCGTTTCCTCGACCATCGCGGCATTCTTCTGCGTGCCCTGATCCATCGCGTTGACGGCGGTGTTGATTTCCTGAAGGCCGGTCGATTGTTCGCGCGCAGCCTCGACGATCGCCTGCACGTGGCTGTTGATCTCCTGCACCTCGGTGACGATGGTCTGGAGCGAGCGGCCCGTATCGCCGACGAGCGACACGCCGGTGCGCACCTGCTCGCCGGACGTGTTGATCAGCGTCTTGATTTCCTTGGCGGCCTTGGCCGAGCGCTGGGCAAGCTCGCGGACTTCCTGCGCCACGACGGCAAAACCCTTGCCGGCCTCGCCCGCGCGGGCCGCTTCGACGCCCGCGTTCAGGGCGAGCAGATTGGTCTGGAAGGCGATGTCGTCGATGACGCCGATGATGCTGGTGATTTCGCTCGAGGACTTTTCAATTTCCTGCATCGCAGCAACGGCACGGCGCACGATCTCGCCGGATTTTTCGGCGCCCGAGCGGGTGCGGCCGACGAGCGCGCCCGCCTCTTCCGCCCGCTTGGTCGAATCCCGGACTGTCGTCGTGATCTGTTCGAGTGCTGCGGCCGTCTCCTCGACGGAGGCGGCCTGCTGCTCGGTGCGGCGCGACAGGTCATCGGCAGCGGCGCGGATCTGGCTGGCACCGGCATCGATCGCCCGGGCATTTTCGCCGACTTCGCGCAGCGCATCGCTGAGGCGAGAGACCGAGGCGTTGAAATCCTCGCGCAGCCGGTCGAGATCACCATCGAACGGCTGTTCGATGCGGCACGTCATGTCGCCGGCAGCAAGCTTGCCGAGCGCGTCGGCGAGGCTTGCGACGGCTTCCTGCACGCGGCCGCTGTCGCGGGTGCGCTCGGCCTCGCGGGCCTGGCGTTCGCCGTCCGCCCGGCGGCGGTCGTCCTCGCTCTGGCGTTCCAGGCGCTGGCGCTCGGCGGCATTGTCGCGGAAGATGGCAACGGTGCCGGCCATCTCGCCGATTTCGTCCGTGCGGTCGGCGTGCGGGATCGTAACGGTCGTATCGCCGCCGGCCAAGCGCTTCATCGCGGCCCCGAGGCCATTCAGCGGCTTCACAACGCGGCGGTTGACCAGGAAGATGGCGGCGATCGCGATGCCCATCGCGACGGCAAGCGACGCCCAGGTCAGGGCGAAGGCAGAGCCTTCCTCGCTATGGGCGGCAAGGATCGTCTCTTCGGTGACCTTCTGCGTGCGGGCGACGAGATCGTTGAGCGAGGCGGTGATCGCGTCGGCACTCGCCTGCATCGGCCCCTTGTAGACTTCCAGTGCCGGCCCCTTGGCGGCGATGGCGGAAAACTGGATGAGCTTTGCCGACTCGTCGATATAGGTCTTCAGCGTCGCCTTGATGCTGTCGACTTCCGTTACCGTCGCCGCATCGCCGCTGTTGGCGGCACCATAGCTGTCGACCATACCGGCAAAGGCATCGGCGCGTTCCTTGATGCGCGCCTCGATGCGGCCAATCTCGTCCGGGTCCATCGACAGCAGGTGTTCGGAATAGGTCGCGTTGAGCTCGGAGAAGGCGTGGCTCAGCTGCAGGATGCTGCTCATCTGCGGCATGCGTTCCGCGCCGATACGCTCGATATGGCCGGTCATCGTCGACAGCGAGCGGAAGGCGACGGCGCCTTGCAGGGCACCCAACACGACCATGAGGACGAAGAGCGCGGGCAGGAGCCTGCTGATCCGGACATTACGCATGACAGTTCCCTGATTTTCTTGGGTCGCACGGCGTCGTGCGTGTACGCGAAAGTCTAGGTTGGGTCATTTAACGCAGGCTTAATAGGCGGCCATAACCTCCTGCCTTGCCGGGCGCTTTTCCACACCCTACATGCCTGCCGCAGACCCCCGGAAACCGGAAACGATTTACGGGGGTCTGCACGCAGTAAAAAGCACGACAGCGGCCTTTGCGCATCATGAATGGCGCGCAAAGGTCGCTGTAGGCGAACAGGAGTTTCCGATGATCTTCAACGCTGCCCGGCTCTCGCTTAGCAATCTCTTCGCTCCCGAGACGCGCGGCGTCTTCTGGAAGGTCATCGGGCTCACGCTTCTCGCCCTCGTCGTCATCTGGTTCGGCCTGCGGGAGAGTTTTGTCGCCTTCGCCTGGCCATGGCTGCAAGGGGCTGTCATGCCCGACCTGCCGGAATGGGCCGGCTGGCTCACCTTCGTCTTCGGCATCATCGCAAGCCTTGGCCTGGCGCTTGGCCTCGCGTTGCTGCTGGCGCCCGTGACGGCCATCATCGCCGGCTTCTTCCTCGACGACGTCGCCGAGGTCATCGAGAAGCGCGATTACCCGACGGAAACACCGGGCACGGCATTGCCGCTCGGCCAGGCGATTGCAGGCTCGATCAAGTTCCTCGGCGTCGTCATCCTCGGCAACCTCATCGCACTGTTCCTGCTGTTCATTCCCGGCGTCAATCTCGTCGCCTTCTTCCTGGTCAACGGCTACCTGCTCGGCCGGGAATTTTTCGAGTTCGCGGCGATGCGCTACCGGACCCCTGCGGAGGCGCGGCTGTTTCGGGCCAAACACGCCTCCACCGTTCTTCTCGCCGGCCTGCTTATCGCCGCGTTCCTCGCGGTCCCGATCGTCAACCTGCTGACGCCGCTCTTCGCCGCCGGCCTCATGGTGCATCTCCACAAGGCCTTGAGCCGCAAGGATCCGGGCTTCTCACTGCGGCAGAACTGACGCTTCGTAGAGCGCGACATACTCGCCCTTCGGCGGGATCGGCTTTATGACGTCGATCAGCACGCCGTTCGGATCGGCCGTGATGAAATGGCGCTGGCCAAAATCCTCGTCGCGGAGATCGAGCAGGATCGGAAGGCGCGCGGCGCGCAGGGCATCGTAGACGGCATCGACATCCTCCACCTCGAAGTTCAACAGCAGGCCTGAGACCTTGCCGCGGCCGACGGCGGGGATCGTCGAATGCGCGCCGTCGAGCACGGCGAGCGTCACCTTCTCGTCTTCCCTGGACTGGAGATGGTTGTACCAGCCGCTGTCGAAGAGAGATTCGAATTTGAAATGGGTCTCGTAGAAGGCGGCGGTACCGGCCACGTCGTCAGTCATGATCACGGGATAGTAGCTGGTCGTTTTCATCTCTTTCCCTTTCGTGAAAATAAACATACAATCTGTATGTTTTTATCAATTAACATACGTGCAGTTTGTATGTAAAGAGGGAAAATGGCTCGCAGCAACAAGGAACGCACCGAGGCAACACGCCTCGCGTTGATCGAGGCGGCGCGGCGGCTTTTCGTGGAAAAGGGTTACGCAGAGACGGCGACGCCGGACATTGTGGCGGAGGCCGGGGTGACGCGCGGCGCGCTCTACCATCATTTCGAGGACAAGAAAGCGCTGTTTCGCGCGGTGCTCGAACGTGAAGGTGAAGCCGTGGCAGCCCACATCGAAGAGAGAGCGGTGCGGAGCAAATCACCGCGGGAGGCACTCTTGCACGGGGCGTCCGCCTATTTCGACGCCATGATCAAGCCCGGCCGCACACGCCTGCTCCTGCTCGAAGCGCCGGCGGTGCTCGGGCTGGAAAGCGTCGTTGCGATCGATCGGCAGAATGCCGAAGCGACGCTGAAGGCAGGCCTATCGGACTTCCTTGGAGCAGGAGCGAATACCGCAACACTCCAGGCACTGACGGAAATGCTCTCCGCCGCCTTCGACCGCGCGGCGATCGCCATCGAGACCGGCGCCGACCGCACGACCTATGAAAGCGCGATCGCCGACCTGCTCGACGGTCTCGTCAGGGCGTAGGGCCGTAGAGCTGCGCCGGCAGTTCCACCAGGGGCGCCGGCACGTCGCAGGACTTTTCCGGCGATCGACAGAGATCGGCGATGACGCAGTGCTCGCATTCCGGCCTGCGCGCCTTGCAACAGTAGCGCCCGTGCAGGATCAGCCAGTGGTGCGCATGATAGAGATATTCGTCGGGAATGATGCGGATCAGCCGATCCTCCACCTCGTCCGGCGTTTTCCCGGGCGCCAGCAGCAGCCGGTTGGCGATGCGGAAAATATGCGTGTCGACCGCCATCGTCGCCTGCCCGAAGGCCATGGAGAGCACGACATTCGCCGTCTTGCGCCCAACGCCCGGCAACATAATGAGCTCTTCCCGCGTGCGCGGCACCTCGCCGCCGAAGCGCTCAATCAGCATCTGGCTGAGCGCGATGACGTTCTTCGCCTTGTTGCGGTAGAGCCCGATCGTCTTGATGTAGTCGCGAACCTTCTCTTCGCCGAGAGCCAGCATCTTTTCCGGCGTGTCGGCAATGGCAAAGAGCGCGCGCGTCGCCTTGTTGACGCCGGCATCCGTCGCCTGCGCGGAGAGTGCCACGGCGACGACCAGCGTGAAGGGATTGACGTGTTCCAGCTCGCCCTTCGGCTCAGGCCGCTGGATGGAGAAGCGCCGGAAAACCTCCTTCAGCTCGTCCTGCGAATAGAGGCTCTTCGGCCGCGCCGGCGCCTTGCGACGGGGCGAGGCGGAGCTCGGCTTCTTTTTGATCGTCCCGTTTTCCATGATGCTCTATCGCCGCATGTTGTTATCGCAAAACCGCTGCACACTTTTGCGCAACATGCTCTATAATCGTCAGTCATGACGCAAGGCAACGCCGACATGACGATGAACGACCTGCCGGTCTTCTCCGCGGAACTCCACCCCTACCGCTCGCTGGGGCGGAACGGGCATCGCATATTCTTCATCATCGCGGGCGCGCTCACCCTTGCCCATATGGCCGTCTTCCTGATTTCCGGCGCCTGGCCCGTCATGCTGTTCTTCGGCCTCGATTTCGGCATCCTGATCGGCGCCTTCTGGCTGAACAACCGGGCGGCAAAGGCGCGCGAGGTCGTGTCGCTCTCGCGCACCAACATCTCGATCCGCAAGATCAGTCCGTCGGGCCGCGAGACCGAACACGTCTTCAATCCGTTCTGGGCGCGCTTCCTTGTCTCGCGCAAGCCGAAGATCGGCATCACCGCCATGCATGTCAGCGGCGACGGCCGCGAGACCGATGTCGGTACATTCCTGCCCCTTGACGATCGCGAACGCTTCGCCTCCGCCTTTTCCGGCGCGCTTGCCCGGGTCAAACGCGGCTACTAGCGAGTCCGGCAGGAATCGGGTGGCGAGCATGCTCCAAGCGTGCTTTTCTGGCGGCACAGGAGAAGACCAATGAACATTGCCGCGACTTTGCAAACCGACATCACGCCCGAGGGCGACGACTATGCGACCGTCCGCCGGGTCATCGAGATGATCACCGAGGATTATCGCGACCAGCCAGGCCTGGAAGACATTGCCGGCCGGCTCGATCAGTCACCGACGCAGTTGCAGAAGACGTTTACCCGCTGGGCCGGGCTTTCGCCAAAGGCGTTCCTGCAGGCCGTGACGCTCGACCACGCCAAGCGCCTGCTGCGCCAGGAGGACCTGCCGCTGCTCGAAACGAGTTTCGAGGTCGGTCTCTCCGGCCCGAGCCGGTTGCACGATCTGTTCGTCACGCACGAGGCCATGTCGCCCGGCGAGTGGAAGGCGCGCGGCGCGGGTCTTACGATCCGCTACGGCCTGCACCCCTCGCCCTTCGGCGGCGCGCTCGTCATGATCACCGATCGCGGCCTTGCCGGCCTCGCCTTCACCGACGAGGCGGACGGCATGGACGCCTTCGAGGACATGTCCTCGCGCTGGCCGAACGCCATCTATGTCGAGGACAGCGAGGCAACGGCCCCCTATGCGGAGCGCATCTTCGATCCGGAACGCTGGAACGCGGAAGAACCGTTGCGCGTCGTTTTGATCGGCTCGGACTTTCAGGTCCGGGTCTGGGAGGCGCTGCTACGCATTCCGATGGGCTGCGCCGTCACCTATTCGTCGATCGCCCAAAAGCTCGGCCAGCCGACCGCTTCGCGCGCCGTGGGCGCCGCCGTCGGGCGAAACCCCATTTCCTTCGTTGTGCCGTGCCACCGGGCGCTCGGCAAGAGTGGGGCGCTTACCGGCTACCATTGGGGCCTGACGCGCAAGCGCGCCATGCTGGGCTGGGAATCGGGCAAGGCCTGACGCCGGCTCAGGCGGCCGGCTTTGTGACAATGCCGCAGAGAACCGCATCGACCACGGCGTCGATTTCCGCGTCGGAGACATCAAGCCGCTCGGTCAGCAACCGGCCCCAGGCGAAGCTCGACAGGATTTCGGTGATCAGTTCAGGCTGCACGTCCGGGCGCACCTCGCCGCGCGCCTGCGCCTTCTCGATGATCCTGCCGCTCTGGCTGCGACGGACCGCCATATAGGCGGAAAGGGCTGCGAGTGCGGCAGGCTCGCCCTGGGCCTTGGCCACCACGCTGCGGAAAAGTTCGCCGCTGGCACCTTCCCGCCACGTCTGCATGAGGCCGGAAAGATAGGCGCGCAGGTCTTCGCGCACATTGCCTTTATCAGGAAAGATGAAATTGATGCGCTTCTGGCTGTGATAGACGTCAAGCAGCAGCGCGGCCTGCGAGGGCCACCAACGATAGATCGTCGGCTTGCCGGCGCGGGCGCGGCGCGCCACCGCCTCGATAGAGAAGCCCCCGAGCCCGTTTTCCACCAGCACGGCCTCGGCCGCCGCGAGAATGGCCGCCTGGCTGTCCGGATTGCGCGTGGCGCCGATCGAGCGGCGTGCCGGCTTGCTGTCTGCCTCGGTCATGACATTTCCTTTTTCATTGCTTTAGCACGCCGAGCACTTGAACGGAACGTTTCGTTTCTATATAAACGAAACGTTCCGTTCTATAAAGGCTCCTCCCATGACCGCTTCGACGCCAAACCGCAAACTTTCGAAACTCCACCTCGCACTTGCCATGCTGGTGCCCGTCTACCCCCTGATCACCACGATCCTCTATATCGTCCTGCCGCTCACCGAAGGCTGGACGATCTGGCAGCGCACGGCGGTCATCGCGCCAATCATGGTGTTCGCCATGGTCTTCGTCGTCTCGCCCTTCGTGCAGAAGCGCTTTTCGAATTTCATCCTGCGCGCCGCATGAAAAAAGCCGGGGTGCTTCCACCCCGGCTTTCGTTTGAATGCTCCAAAGACGATCAGCCTTCGAAGAACTCCTTCATCCGCGCGAAGAAACCGGCGGATTCCGGGTTGTTGTCCTTCGAGGAAATCTCCTCGAATTCCTTGAGCAGCTCGCGCTGGCGCTTGGTCAGCTTCTGCGGCGTCTCGATCTGGATCTGGATGTAGAGATCACCGACCTGCGCGGAACGCAGAACCGGCATGCCCTTGCCCTTCAGCCGGAACTGCTTTCCGGCCTGCGTGCCTTCCGGCACGGTAACACGGGACTTCGTGCTGTCGAGCGTCGCCACGTCGAACGTGCCGCCAAGGGCTGCCGTCGTCATCGAGATCGGCACGGTGCAGTAGAGATCCGCCCCGTCGCGCTGGAAGAACTCGTGCGGCTTCACCGACAGGAAGATGTAGAGATCGCCCGCAGGACCGCCGCGTGCGCCCGCCTCGCCTTCGCCGGAGAGCCGGATGCGCGTGCCGTCCTCGATGCCGGCCGGGATGTTGACCGACAGCGAGCGCTCTTCCGTGACGCGGCCATGGCCGTGGCACTTGGTGCAGGGGTCGCTGATGGTCTGGCCGCGGCCGTGGCAGGTCGGGCAGGTGCGTTCGATCGAGAAGAAGCCCTGGGCTGCCCGCACGCGGCCGGAGCCCTGGCAGGTGGCGCAGGTCTTCGGGCTCGTGCCGGGCTTGGCGCCGGTCCCGGTACAGACGTCACAGGTGATCGACGTCGGCACGCGGATCTGCGCGGTCTTGCCGGCATAGGCCTCTTCCAGCGAGATTTCCATGTTGTAGCGCAGATCGCCGCCGCGCTCGCGCCCACCGGCGGAACGCCGCTGGCGCCCGCCGCCCATCATCTCGCCGAAGATATCTTCGAAAATGTCGGAGAAGCCGCCGCCCTGGAAGCCGCCGCCACCGCCGCCCATGCCGCCCTGCTCGAAGGCAGCGTGGCCATAACGGTCGTAGGCCGCGCGTTTCTGCGGGTCCTTCAGCGTTTCGTATGCCTCGTTGACGTTCTTGAACGTCTGCTCGGCCGTGGCATCGCCCGGATTCTTGTCCGGGTGATACTTCATCGCCATCTTGCGGAAGGCGCTCTTCAGCTCCTTCTCGTCGGCGGTCTTGGAGACACCCAGCGTCTCGTAAAAATCAGCTTTTGCCATTCGGTCAGGTCCGTTTCATGGACTGGTCTTGTCGTTATGGATGAGCAAGCTTGCCTTGGCCTGCGCTTGAAAAGCGCACACGCAAAAGGGCGGAAGCCGGGGCGAAGGAAAGGCCAGGACATCGTCACCGCTTAGAACGGGCGTGATCATCTTGGCCTTGTTCCCTTCGCGCTGACTTCCGCCCTTTTGCTATCCGTTGCGCCGGCCGCTTGTGGCGGCCGGCATTCCAGAGGCTTAGGCCGACTTCTTACGGTCGTCCTCGTCCTTGACTTCCTCGTAGTCGGCATCGACGACGTTGTCGCCGGCGTCACCCGAGGAGGCAGCCTCTTCGGCCTGCTGGGCCTCATAGATCGCCTGACCGAGCTTCATGGACACTTCCATGAGCGTGTTGGTCTTGGCCTTGATGTCGTCTGCGTCCGGCTCGGAAGCTTCGATCGCGCTCTTGAGGGCGGCAATCGCGTCCTCGATGGACTTGCGGTCGTCTTCCGTGACCTTGTCGCCATATTCCTTGAGCGACTTTTCCGACGAATGCACGAGGCTTTCGGCCTGGTTCTTCGCCTCGACGCCCTCACGGCGCTTCTTGTCGTTCTCGGCGTTGGCTTCGGCGTCCTTCACCATCTTCTCGATGTCGGCGTCGGAGAGGCCACCAGAAGCCTGGATGCGGATCTGGTGTTCCTTGCCGGTGCCCTTGTCCTTGGCCGAAACCTGCACGATGCCGTTGGCGTCGATGTCGAAGGTGACTTCGATCTGCGGCATGCCGCGCGGAGCCGGCGGAATGCCGACGAGGTCGAACTGGCCGAGCAGCTTGTTGTCTGCCGCCATTTCGCGCTCGCCCTGCGAAACGCGGATCGTCACGGCCGACTGGTTGTCTTCGGCGGTCGAGAAGGTCTGGCTCTTCTTCGTCGGGATCGTCGTGTTGCGCTCGATCAGACGGGTGAAGACGCCACCCAGCGTTTCGATGCCGAGCGACAGCGGGGTCACGTCGAGGAGCAGAACGTCCTTGACGTCGCCCTGCAGAACGCCGGCCTGGATGGCGGCGCCCATGGCGACCACTTCATCCGGGTTCACGCCCTTGTGCGGCTCCTTGCCGAACAGCTGCTTGACGACTTCCTGCACCTTCGGCATGCGGCTCATGCCGCCGACCAGAACGACTTCGTCGATCTCGGCCGCCGTGACGCCGGCATCCTTGAGGGCTGCCTTGCACGGAGCGACGGTGCGCTGGATGAGGTCGTCGACCAGCGCTTCGAACTTGGCGCGGGTCAGCTTCATCGTCAGGTGCTTCGGACCGGAAGCGTCCGCCGTGATGAACGGCAGGTTGATTTCGGTCTGCTGCGAGGACGAGAGTTCGATCTTGGCCTTTTCGGCAGCTTCCTTGAGGCGCTGAAGGGCGAGCTTGTCGTTCTTCAGGTCGATGCCCTGGTCCTTCTTGAACTCGGCCGCCAGGTACTCGACGAGGCGCATGTCAAAATCTTCACCACCGAGGAAGGTGTCGCCGTTGGTCGACTTCACTTCGAAGACGCCGTCGCCGATTTCGAGCACCGAGATGTCGAACGTGCCGCCGCCAAGGTCGTAGACGGCGATGGTCTTGCCGTCCTTCTTGTCGAGGCCGTAAGCGAGGGCCGCAGCCGTCGGCTCGTTGATGATGCGCAGAACTTCAAGGCCAGCAATCCTGCCGGCATCCTTGGTCGCCTGGCGCTGCGCGTCGTTGAAGTAGGCGGGAACCGTGATGACGGCCTGCGTGACCTTCTCACCGAGATAGGATTCGGCGGTTTCCTTCATCTTCTGAAGGATCATCGCGGAGACCTGCGACGGGGAATAACCCGTGCCGTGGGCTTCGACCCAGGCGTCGCCATTGTCGCCCTTGACGATCTTGTAGGGAACGAGACCCTTGTCCTTCTCGACGAGCTTGTCGTCGTAGCGGCGGCCGATGAGGCGCTTCACTGCGAACAGGGTGTTTTCCGGATTGGTGACGGCCTGGCGCTTCGCCGGCTGGCCGGTCAGGCGCTCGCCATCATCGTTGAAGGCGACGATCGACGGGGTCGTGCGCGCGCCTTCGGCATTTTCAATGACCTTCGCGTCCTTGCCGTCCATGACGGATACGCAGGAATTGGTCGTCCCGAGGTCGATACCGATTACTTTAGCCATGTCATTCTCTCCTTGAAGCGAACTGCCGGAACCCATTCAGGCATTCTGTTGGCAGCCCCTAATGGTATGGTCTTCTCGAAAGCTTGAGCGTGAGCCGAAGCCTTGCGGCGTATATAAGGAGCACTCTATGCGACTGCAAGACATCGTGCGGCCGCAAAGCTCGCAAAATCAGCGCTATGAGAAGGGTGAACCGTCTAGCAGGCGCAATGTGGTGAGGTTCCCGACGGGCGTCAAGCCGAACAGTGCGATCAGGCGGCGTCATTGCGCGGATATTCTTGCAGCCCCGCCGCGTGCTTGGGCGCACAGCGGCTGATCTGGAGACGGCGCGCCGACCCGAAAAATATCGAGCCTCCGGTCTGCACTCCGGTATCAACGAGAATGCCGCGGCGCGAAAACAGATCGAACAAATTCGCGTATTCAACGGCTTACAACAGGCCCGTCCAATTTTCTAACACCAATTGTCCCCGTCACCATAACCGCGTGCACACTTGTCCGCTGAAGCAGCTGTGGATTGTGTGGCAATGATTTCGAAGAATCGACTGACGCTGGCATTTTACAGTTGAGCTATCGGCATGCAGCGATAGCCGTCGAAATCCATGCGCTCGCCCTATCCCTCCGGTTGTAGGTCGGCTTTCGCGCCGACCAACCGCGCGTCCCGCCGGCAATCCCGACGGTGGGTGGATCATCCGATCGAGCCGTCGAACGTGGTTATCGCTTGGGGATAGAGGCGGCTCGAACAGGGTTGCCCGCCGCCTATGACGAACGGTGACATCGCGCCGACGTCCTCAGCCCCCCAGAAGCACATCCAGCAAGGTCGTGCGCCGCGTGCCGGTCTGCCGCTGCTCGCCCACGTCGGCGGGCGGAACGAGACCGTCGTCGAGCGGCACCGCGCCTGTCTGCTCGGCGGCGACGGCCTGACCATCGCGGGTGTTGCCGCCATCGGTGCCGAGCGTGCGGGAGATGATGTCGAACAGCTGGTCGCCGCCCTCTTCCGGCACCGGCTGCGCTCCCTCGACCACCGGCTGGTCGCCGCCGGCCGTACCGAACAGCGGCGACGGGTTGAGGCCGGCATGGGCGGCGATCATGAACTGGCTCCAGGCCTTTGCGGGAAGCCCGCCGCCCGTCACCTTCTTCATCGACTTGCCGTCGTCATTGCCGAACCACACGCCGGTCGTCAGGTTGCTGGTGAAGCCGACGAAGAGCGCGTCGCGGAAGGATTGCGTCGTGCCGGATTTTCCAGCGGCCGGCCAGCCGGGAATGCGGGCGTTCTTGCCGGTGCCATCGGTGATGACGCGCATCATCATGCCGTTCATCATGGAAACGATGTTCGGCTCCAGCACCCGGGGCGGATTATCGTAGGTGTTTTCGTAGAGCACCCGGCCCTCGGCCGTCGAAATGCGGCGGATGATGTGCGGCGTCGCCTTGTAGCCGCCATTCATGAAGGGCGCATAGGCGGCCGTCAGCTCGACCAGCGTCACCTCGGACGTGCCGAGCGCGATCGAGGCATTCGACTGCATTTCCGATTCGATGCCGAGCCGGCGCGCAAGCTTGACCACCTCGTCTGGCCCCACTTCCATGACGAGCTGGGCGGCAATCGTGTTCAGCGAATTGGCAAGCGCGGAGGAGAGCGTAACCTCGCCGCGGTATTTCTGGTCGTAATTCTCAGGCGTCCACTTGCCAATCTTCACCGGCGCATCGTTGCGCACCGAAAGCGGCGAGCGGCCGGCTTCGAGCGCTGCGGCATAGACGAAGGGCTTGAAGGCGGAACCCGGCTGGCGCTTTGCCTTGGAGGCGCGGTCGAACTGGCTTTCCGCATAGTCGCGACCGCCGACCAGCGCGCGGATGGCGCCCGTGCCGTCGATCGAGACGAGGGCGGCCTGCGAGGCGTTCGACTTGGCGCCTTCCTTGTCGATGATCGCGGAGATCGTCTCGTCGGCCTTCTTTTCGAGGTCGAGGTCGATCGTCGTGTCGATGATGAGGTCTTCGGTAACGTCGCCGATCATGCCGGGAAGCTGCGCCATCACCATGTCAGCGGCATAATGCTGCGCGCCGGACCAGTAGCTTTTTGCGCGCGCTGGCGTCTGCGACATCGCGGTGGTAATTTCGGTGTCGGTGACGAAACCTTCTTCCCGCATGGCGCCGAGCACGACCTGGGCGCGGGCTTCCGCCGCTTCCGGATCACGCGCCGGCGACAGGCGCGACGGCGCCTTCAGCAGGCCGGCGAGAAGGGCTGCCTCGCCGAGATTCACGTCCCGCGCCGACTTGTTGAAGTAACGCCGAGAGGCGGCTTCGACACCATAGGAGTTGGAGCCGAAGAACACGCGGTTGAGATACATCGCAAGGATCTGGTCCTTGGAATATTTGTGCTCGAGCCAGAAGGCGAGCAGCACTTCCTGCACCTTGCGCTCCAGCGTGCGCTCCGGCGACAGGAACATGTTTTTTGCCAGCTGCTGGGTCAGCGTCGAGCCGCCCTGCACCATGCGACCGGTCGTGATGTTGGTGAGCATCGCGCGGGCAAGGCCGAGCGGATCGACACCGAAATGCGAATAGAAGCGGCGATCCTCGATGGCGATGACGGCCTGCGGAATATAGGGCGACATGTTTTCGAGGTTCAGCGCCTCGCCGCCGGTCAGGCCGCGATTGGCGATCGCCTCGCCGCTGACGGCCAGGATCTTGACGTTCGGCGGCCGGTCGGGGATCGACCAGCTCGTGGCGCTCGGCATGCGCGCGCCGTAGTAGAGCACCAGCCCGCCGACGCCGATGGCGCCCCACAGGCCGAGCACGAAGCACCAGTAGACGAGCCTGTGGAAGAAACCGAAGACGCCGCCGCCGGACGATTGCCGGCGCGCCCTGGAGCCGCGCTGCGGCCGCTCGGCCTTCGGCGGCTTGCCACGCCCCTTGCGACCACCGCCGCCCACCACGCGATCAGCCGCGCCGACGTGAAAATCGTCGTCGTCGCGCCCTCTCGATCCCTGGAAGGACGGCTCAATACGCTCGGATTTGCGGTTGCCTGCCATAAGCGGTCGGATATGCCCTCGTGAATGTCGCCGTCGGTTGAACCTTAAATGCGGCGATTTAAGGGGTGGTTAAGAAACCGGAAACGGAAAGCTCCAATTTCTCAATCACTTCCGCGACAAGTCGTGAGGCGCTCGACGTACGCTTGTGGCCTCAAAGACTTCGGGCGGCCTTTTGGGCCGCCCGATGGTTTGCCTCAATAGTAAGGCGAGTAGCACTGACGGCGACCGCCATAATTGGGTTGGAACGTGTTGTCGTAGTCCCGGTACGACCGGTAGCGCGCATAGCACCAATCGGTGTGGCGCGGATTGATGCCTTCGTAACGCGGCCGGGAATAGCTGTCATTGGCGATCGCGCCGCCGATGATCGCACCGGCGCCGAAGGCAGCCAGCGGATACCACCAGCCATCCGAATGACGGCGATAGCCGTGGCGCTCATAACGATAGCCGCGATGCCCGCCATGCCAGCCGCGACGTTCGCGACGTTCGCGCCACTGCACCTGCTGGATATCGCTGGACTGAGAAGCGCCGACCTTCGGCATCGGCATGGCGAAGGCCTCTGCCGGGACGAATGTCGTGGCGAACATGGCGACGGCCATGGCCGCGGCAATGCCGCCCTTGAACGTTGTCTTCATGTCGGTCTCCCTTGGATTGTCACTGTTGCACAGTGATCAAGACGGATCATACCATGAAAGAATTCGGCTGAACCCGAGATGAACCAAAACGAGCCGCCCTTCAATCTTCGCCATGGCCCGGACGGGCAAGAAAACGCTGCCGTTCGAAGATCAGAATGACCACCAGCGCCATGATGAACGGGATGATCAGGTAGAACAGCCGGAAGACGGCAAGGGCCGCAAGCACGGTTGCCGGGTCCATGTCCGGCAAACCGGCGATGAAGACCAGTTCCAGAACGCCGATGCCTCCCGGCGCATGCGACAGCAGCGCCACCGAGAAGGAGGCGAGGAAGATGCCGAGCACCACGAAGAAACCCGGATTGCCCTCTGCCGGCAGCACGAAATAGATGATCGCCGCCGCCGCGATGAGCTCGATCGGCGCGATGAACAGCTGGCGGAAGACCAGCGAGGGTTTTGGATATTCGAGCTTCAGCCAGCGCGTGTTGATCGGCCGGAAACCGACGAGGCTGCCGACCACGTAGAGCGCCACGAGCGCGAGAATGAGCCAGCCGGTCGACAGCGCCGCCTCGATCGGTAGGAAGCCGGCAAAACGCTCGATGATTGTCGGCTCCAGCACCAGAACCAGGCCGAACAGCATGAAGGTGCCGAGCGCGAAGGTGAACGAGCAGAAGGCGACGAGGACGCCCACCTCCGATCCGGTCAGTCCCTTTGACGTATAGGCGCGGTAACGCACCAGCGCGCCGGAAAACACCGACGCGCCGATCGTGTGCGACAGCGCGTAGGTGGTGAAAGAGGTGATGGTGATGAACCACAGCGAGATGCGGTGGCCGAGATGCTCGAGCGCCAGATGGTCGTAGGCCGCGAGGGCTGCGTAAGCGACGAGCGTGGCGATGCAGGCAAGGATCCAGCCGGAGACCGGAATGGCATGGATGCTCGCCATGAACTCGGCGAGCGACAGACCGCGCAGCTCCTTATAGAGGATGTAGACCGATAGAATGATCGCGGCGGTGCTGACGAGCGGCCAGAAGAATTTTTTCAGCCGCTTCATCCTGCCTTGCCCCCTGCGCCCGGCGCGCGATCGCCTGAGCTGCGAGGGTGTCTCGCAATCTTTCCTGATGCCATCCCAACCCTTCCCCATCGTGCGGGCCTGTCATCGCCTGTCCGCGATGCGGCCCTTGTCATTCAGTTGGTCAGCTTTTCCGTTCCCTTCGGTTAAAGCCAACCAACTTTGTCATCACATCTGCGTCAGCGCGCCGCGAGCGCGGAAAGAATGCGCACCCAGGAACGGATGCCCTTCTCGAAGGAGCGCAGCTCGTATTTCTCGTTCGGCGAATGGATGCGGTCATCCGACAACGCAAAGCCGACCAGCAAGGATTCCATGCCGAGCATCTTCTGGAAATCGCCAACGATGGGGATGGAGCCGCCCATGCCGATGACCACGGCCGGCTTCGGCCATTCGTCGGAAAGCGCGTTCTTCGCCTTGCCGAGCAGTTCCGAATCGTAAGGAAGCTGGATGGCCGGCGAACCGCCATGGGCGTGGAACGCCACCGAGCAGTCAGCCGGGATCTTAGACCGCACATAGGCGCGGAAGGCGTCGCGGATCTTGGCCGGGTCCTGCTTGCCGACGAGGCGGAAGGAGACCTTTGCCGAGGCTTCGGCGGCAATGACCGTCTTGAAGCCTTCGCCGGTGTAGCCGCCGGTGATGCCGTTCACTTCCGCCGTCGGCCGTGCCCAGGTCAATTCCAGCACCGAGCGGCCCTTTTCGCCGGACGGGATCGACAGGCCGATTTCGCCCAAGAAGCTCTCGGACGAGCTGCCGAGCTTTTCCCAGGCCGCCTTGATCTGCGTCGGGGTTTCCTCGACGCCCTCGTAGAAGCCGTCGAGCGTCACGCGGCCGGTCTCGTCATGCAGGCCGGCGAGAATGCGCGACAGGATGTGGATCGGGTTTGCCGCCGCACCGCCGAAATAGCCGGAATGCAGGTCGCGATCGGCTGCCTTGATGACGACCTCCTCGCCGACGAGGCCGCGAAGGCCCGCCGAGATCGCCGGCGTGTCGGCGTCCCACATGCTGGTATCGCAGACGAGGGCGAAGTCGGCCGTCAGTTCGGCGGCATTGGCCTCCAGGAAGGGTTTCAGCGATGGCGAACCGGATTCCTCCTCGCCTTCGAAGAGGATGGTCACGCGGCAGGGCAGCGAGCCCGCCGTTTCCTTGTAGGAGCGGCAGGCCTCGACGAAGGTCAGGAGCTGGCCCTTGTCGTCCGAAGTGCCGCGACCGGTAATGATGCGGCGGCCGTCGCCGGTGTTGCGCACGGCCGGCTCGAAGGGGTCGTGATCCCAGAGATTCAGCGGATCGACCGGCTGCACGTCATAATGGCCGTAGAACAGCACGTGCGGCGCATCGGGCTTGGCGCCGTCATGATGCGCGACGACCATGGGATGGCCGGGCGTATCGCGCACCGTCGCGTCGAAGCCGAGCGAACGCAGTTCCGTCACCAGCCATTCGGCCGCGCGGCGGCATTCCGCCTTGAAGGCCGGATCGGTGGAGATGGACTTGATGCGCACCAGCTCGAACAGGCGCTCAAGGCTTGCCGGAATGCCGGCGCTGACGTGATCGAGGACGGGCAGAATATTGGTCATGGTCGAATCCCTGAAGCAGGCTGCGCCAAGCTGTGTCAGCGGTTTTGCGATGACGACATGCGGCAAATCAAAATTTCGGCGCGACATTAGACCGATCGCGTCGGGAAGGGCAAATCGTATGACGGTTCCACGATGATCACACGCGCGGATCGCGGCCGAGATTGGTCAGCGCCATGCGCATATATTCGAGCAACAGCTCCCGCTCGAATTGCCGGAAACCCTGGAAGAGAGCGTCTTCGGTCGCAGACGCCGCAGCAAGTGCGGCCTCGCGCAGCGCCTTGCCGCGCACCGTGAGGAAAACCAGCTGCGCCCGCTTGTCCTTCGGGTGGCGGCGGCGCGAGATCAGGCCGTCGCGCTGCATGCGGGCAAGCGTGTTGGCCATCGTCGCCTGTTCGATATCGAGCCGGTCGAGAAGTTCGCGCTGGGTGAGGCCGTCGCCGCTCCACAGTTCCACCAGAACCGGGAACTGGCCGGGCGCAAAGCCGGCCCCGTCCGCCCGCGCCTGCAACGCGCGGGAGGCCCCCTTCGCCAGGAGATTGGCGAGGTATGCGGCCGACTCCTTCCGGTCAAAGTCCATGGCGGAGAAGCTATGCCGGTTTGCAACCGAAGACAATGGATCGCAGACGATGCAATCGCCCAAATGCGAGAAGCCGCCGACGACAGGAGGCTTGTCGCGGCGGCTTCTTCGAATGATGGACAAAGGCCCGGAGAGGGGGATGAGGCCTTTGTCCTTGTCTGGCGCGGCGGGGGACAGGCCGGGATGCCAGACAACGGCTTGATCAGGTGCCGTTGATGAATATTTGTGGGTTCGAATGTGGCTTTTCAAGGGATTCGAACGCGCGCGGAAATTACAAATTGGTAACGTTCGTGTGAGGCTTTCCGGCCGCTTGATCGGGTGGCAAACCCTCAATGAGAGATGGACGCGGAAAGCCGCCCGCGCTATCCATTCCCCCATGAAAAAAGGTGATCATCTCTTCCTCGTCGACGGCTCCGGTTTCATCTTCCGCGCCTTCCACGCCATCCCGCCGCTCAACCGCAAATCGGACGGGCTGCCGGTCAATGCCGTCTCGGGCTTCTGCAACATGTTGTGGAAGCTATTGAAGGATGCGCGCAACACCGACGTGGGCGTGACGCCGACCCATTTCGCCGTCATCTTCGACTATTCGTCGAAAACCTTCCGCAACGAGCTTTACGACCAGTACAAGGCGAACCGCACCGCGCCGCCGGAAGACCTGATCCCGCAGTTCGGCCTGATCCGCCACGCGACCCGCGCCTTCAACCTTCCCTGCATCGAGAAGGAAGGGTTCGAGGCCGACGACCTGATCGCCACCTATGCGCGCCTCGCCGAAGCCGATGGCGCCGGCGTCACCATCGTCTCCTCCGACAAGGACCTCATGCAGCTCGTGACGCAAAACGTCTCGATGTATGACAGCATGAAGGACAAGCAGATCTCCATTCCCGAGGTCATCGAGAAATGGGGCGTGCCGCCGGAGAAGATGATCGATCTCCAGTCGCTGACGGGCGATTCGACCGACAACGTGCCGGGCGTTCCCGGCATCGGCCCGAAGACCGCCGCCCAGCTTCTCGAAGAGTATGGCGATCTCGACACGCTGCTCGCCCGTGCCGAGGAGATCAAGCAGGTGAAACGCCGCGAGAACATCGTGGCGAACCGCGAGCTCGTGCTGCTGTCCCGCCAGCTCGTCACGCTGAAGACGGATACGCCGCTCGACACGACGCTGGACGAACTTGTGCTGCATCCGCAGGACGGCCCGAAGCTGATCGCCTTCCTCAAGACCATGGAGTTCACCACGCTGACACGTCGTGTCGCGGAGGATTGCGCCTGCGACGTCAGCGCCATCGAGCCGGCGGTCGTACCGGTCGAATGGGGCGCGGAAGCGCGCGGCCCGGACCTCGACAAGGGCGACGTGGCCGGCCCCGCGCTGGTGCTGGACGGCAACGAGACGGCCGCCGAGGCCGCCGCAACGCTGCTGCCCTCCGCCGGCAACGGCGATGCGACGCCTTCGGCGCTTGCCAGGGCGCGCGCGGAACGTTTTTCCGCCGCCCCGATCGACCATTCCACCTATGAGACGGTGCGCGACCTCGAGGCGCTCGACCGCTGGATCGCCGCCGCGCGCGAAACCGGCCTTGTCGGTTTCGACACGGAAACCACCTCGCTTGATGCCATGCAGGCCGAGCTTTGCGGCTTCTCGCTGGCGATTGCCGACAATGCCAAGGACCCGACGGGCACGACGATCCGCGCCTGCTATGTTCCGCTCAACCACAAGACCGGCGTCGGCGATCTCCTGGGCGGTGGGATTGCCGAGGGGCAGATCCCCATCCGCGCAGCGCTCGAGCGGCTGAAAGGCCTGCTGGAGGACCCGTCGGTCCTCAAGGTCGCGCAGAACCTCAAATACGATTACCTCGTCATGCGCCGCCACGGCATCACCGTCGCGGGTTTCGACGATACGATGCTGATGTCCTACGCGCTCGACGCGGGCGCCGGCACGCATGGCATGGACACGCTGTCGGAACGCTGGCTCGGCCACAAGCCGATCGCCTACAAGGACGTCGCCGGCTCCGGCAAGGGTGCGCAGACCTTCGACATGGTCGATATTTCCCGCGCCACGGCCTATGCGGCGGAAGATGCCGATGTGACGCTGCGCCTCTGGCACGTGCTGAAGCCGCGCCTCGCCGCCGAGCGCATGACCACCGTCTACGAGCGGCTGGAACGCCCGCTCGTGCCCGTGCTCGCGCGCATGGAAGAGCGCGGCATCACCATCGACCGGCAGGTGCTGTCGCGCCTGTCCGGCGAACTGGCGCAGGGTGCTGCCCGGTTCGAAGAGGAAATCTACGAGCTTGCCGGCGAGCGCTTCAACATCGGTTCGCCAAAACAGCTCGGCGACATCCTGTTCGGCAAGATGGGCCTTTCCGGTGCCTCGAAGACCAAGACCGGCCAGTGGTCGACCTCCGCGCAGGTGCTGGAAGACCTGGCCGCGCAGGGCATTCCGCTGCCGCGCAAGATCGTCGACTGGCGCCAGCTCACCAAGCTGAAATCCACCTATACCGACGCGCTGCCGGGCTTCGTGCATCCCGAAACCAAGCGGGTGCACACGTCCTACGCGCTCGCCTCGACGACGACCGGCCGCCTCTCCTCTTCCGATCCGAACCTGCAGAACATTCCGGTGCGAACCGCGGAAGGCCGGAAGATCCGCACGGCTTTCATCTCGACGCCCGGCAACAAGCTGGTCTCGGCCGACTACAGCCAGATCGAGCTGCGTGTGCTGGCCCATGTGGCGGACATTCCGCAGCTGAAGCAGGCCTTTGCCGACGGCATCGATATTCATGCGATGACGGCGTCGGAAATGTTCGGCGTACCGGTCGAGGGCATGCCGTCCGAAGTGCGCCGCCGTGCCAAGGCGATCAACTTCGGCATCATCTACGGCATCTCGGCCTTCGGCCTTGCCAACCAGCTGTCGATCGAGCGGTCTGAAGCGGGCGACTACATCAAGAAGTATTTCGAGCGTTTTCCCGGCATCAAGGACTACATGGATTCGACCAAGGCCTTCGCCCGCGAGAACGGCTATGTCGAGACGATCTTCGGCCGGCGCGCGCATTACCCGGAAATCAAGTCATCCAACCCGTCGGTACGCGCCTTCAATGAACGCGCCTCGATCAACGCCCCGATCCAGGGATCTGCGGCAGACGTCATCCGCCGTGCCATGATCAAGATGGAACCGGCGCTCGCTGCCGCCGGCCTGTCCGCCCGCATGCTGCTTCAGGTGCACGACGAACTGATCTTCGAGGTCGAGGATGGTGAAGTCGAAAAGGCGATCCCGATCATCGTCGACACCATGGAGAATGCCTCCATGCCCGCACTGTCGATGAAAGTCCCGCTGAAGGTGGATGCGCGGGCCGCGCGCAATTGGGACGAGGCGCACTGAGGGGAAACAAGGCCCCTCCCCGCCTGGCGGAATCTTCTCCCCATGGAGAGAAGACGATGGCAGATTGAATGGGCGGGCAAGGCGTCAAAACCCTGCCCGTCACCGGTTGGTCGTGATCAGGCGGCCGGCTGCTTGGTCTTGCGCAGGTATGGCAGCACCGTATCGAAGGCGCCGAAGCGGGCGATGGCGTCTTCGTTCGAGACGGCGGCGGTGATGATGACGTCCTCGCCCTGCTGCCAGTTGGCGGGCGTTGCCACCTGGTGCTTGCTGGTGAGCTGGATCGAATCGATCGAGCGCAGGATTTCCGCGAAATTGCGGCCCGTGGTCATTGGGTAGGTGAGGATCAGCTTGATCTTCTTGTCCGGGCCGATGACGAAGACGGAGCGCACGGTGGCATTGTCGGCTGGCGTGCGGCCTTCCGAGGTCTCGCCCGCGCCGGCCGGCAGCATGTCATAGAGCTTTGCGACCGCGAGGTCCTTGTCGCCGATCAGTGGATATTCGACGTCGAAGCCGGTGGCGGTGCGAATGTCGTTCTTCCACTTGGCGTGGCTTTCAACCGGGTCGACCGAGATGCCGATGATCTTGACGCCGCGCTTGCGGAATTCACCTTCGAGGCCGGCCATCGCGCCAAGCTCGGTGGTGCAGACCGGGGTAAAGTTCTTCGGGTGCGAGAAGAGCACGGCCCAGCCGTCGCCGATCCACTCATGGAAGCCGATCGTGCCGGCCGTGGTTTCGGCGGTGAAGTCCGGAGCGATGTCGTTGATGCGCAGGCTCATGGGTCTCGTCCTCTCTCGTGCGGGGTCGCAGGCGAAAAGCCCGCGAGAATATATCCGGGCGGTAGATAGACCGAAAAATTTGGCTTGCCTATAGCGGCACGCCGTCGCTGCCGGGTCGGGGACGAGCGCATCTTTGCGCTTTTACCGCCGGTTGGACGAAGGCGTTCGGCGGTTCGCTGCGCCTGCGCCAAACCGTTCTCCGAAGTCGCCGCGCAGTGGAAGGTGATTTTCTTTTCGTCGGGCGAGCAGCGTGCGCGTCAATTGCCGATTTCGGCGCGCCCGCTGGTGAGGTCGACGATCATCCGGCCGATCTCCTCCGCCTTCTCCGCGGGCACGCGAAAGGACAGCCTTGCCCCCGTCTCGTGATAGGTCTCCTCGTCCAGCACCAGACCGGCAAAAGCGCCAAGCCGCGCCTTGACCAGCGCCAGATCGGAAAAGCCGAGCGAGACGGACAGTGCCGCCCGTTCCACATATTCCGTCTTGGCCGCGGCGCGCAGGCACGCGGCCGCGGTGCCGCCATAGGCGCGCATGAGCCCGCCGCTGCCCAGGAGAATGCCGCCGAACCAGCGCGTGACCACGACGAGCGTGCGGTCGAGCGCCTGACCGTCGATTGCCTGGAGAATGGGCTTTCCCGCCGTGCCGCTCGGCTCGCCATCGTCGCTGAACCGGTAGGCCTGGCCGACGCGCCAGGCCCAGCAATTGTGGTTCGCCGAGGGGTCGGACAGGTCCGCCAGCAGCGCCTTCGCGTCCGCTTCGCTGTCGAGCGGGCAGGCGGTCGCAAGAAAACGGCTCTTGCGGATGTCCTGCTCGAAAATCTCGGTGCGGTCCAGCGTGTACAAGGGGCGGTTTCCATTGGCGTGAACCCGTCTCGTATCCCTTCCACGCCCGGTGCATCAAGCGGCGAATAGAGCACTAATTCTATAGACTATTGACAGCGGCCACGATTTCGCCATGATGTTTGCCGGGACGTTAAACGGAATGGGAGCAACGCATGATCTATCTCGGTGGCGTGACGCTTGGTTACTTCAACCTCTATCCGGTCGGCTTTCAGCCGAAGGATGAGCAGGCGCAACGTGACGACAGGGTCGTAGGTACCGTGACGGAAGACCGCCTGCCGCTCGAAGGCAGCCGCCTCTCCTCTTCGCGCCGCCCCGTTCAGTGGCCGCTTCACGTCTTCTTCTGACCCAGGCGCTTGCTGCGCCTACAGGAAATCATCGATGATTTCCTGTAGGCATTCGTGGATAGGCCACGCGGATTTGCACGATGGGACGGCTTTCTTGGGGGCATTCATCCTGCATTAAGGTTTCGTAGACAAATTGCAGGAACGAGCAGAAGACCGAAGGGTCGCCGCCGCCATCGATTGTTGCAAGGCCTTCTCCATGTTTCCGGATGATCCGGTTTTCCTGATATCGATGGTTGTCGCCACGCTCGGCCGTTCAAGCGAGCTCGAGTTGCTGTTTGCGTCGCTTGCCGCGCTCGGTCGCCGTGATTTCGAAGTCATCCTCGTCGATCAGAATGCCGACGAGCGCCTTGCGCCGATCGTCTCGCAATGGCAGGACCGTCTCCACATCCAGCATGTCAGGACCGACCGTGCGGGTGTCTGCCGGGCGCGCAATCTCGGAGCGTCCAAGGCCTCGGGCACCTGGCTGCTCTTTCCGGATGACGACTGCTGGTATCCGGCCGACCTTCTCCAGCGTTTCGAAGCGATATCGCAGACGGTGCCGGCCGATTTCTATTGCGGTCGGGCGGTCAATGCCGAAGGCGAAACCATCATGGGCCGCTTCGAACTCTCGCCAAGCCCGATCGAGCGCGAAAACATCTGGACGACGCTGATCGAATGGATGCTGTTCGTTCGGCGCTCCGCCTTCGAGAAGGCCGGCGGCTTCGATGATCGCATCGGCCCCGGCTCCGGCACACCCTGGGGGGCCTACGAGGTGCAGGACCTCGCCTTGAACCTGCTGTCATCAGGTGCCCGCGGTCACTACGACCCGTCGCTCACCGGCCACCACCCGGATGATCGCCTCCAGGCGGCAACACCCGACGGCGCGCACAAGATGCGCGTCTACGGCGCCGGCCTTGGCTATGTCATGCGCAAACACGGCTATCGTTTCACCGACTACCTTCCGCATCTTCTGCGCCCGCTTGCCGGCATTGCCGTCTACACGCTGACGGGGCGTCCCGCACTTGCCCGCCGCTCGCGGGAAATCCTGGCCGGCCGCTGGTCCGGCTGGCGCGCCGCCCCTGCCGGAACGACGATATCTTAAGGGTTTCGTCCTAGGGTGCCCGCTGTATGGCCGCGAAAAATCGCCGGCCGCGTACGGTGAATGGAACGGCCGATGAGCAAGGGCATCATGTCCAATTCGATCATGAATGCGGCGGCGGGCATGCTGCTGCTGGTGACCGGATTCGCCTGCTCGATCCTTGTCGCGCGCCTGCTCGGGCCGGAAGCCAACGGCACCATTGCCTTTGCCCTGTGGATCGGCGCGACGGGTTCGCTCGTCGCCGAACTCGGCACCGGCGTGCTGCTGCTGCGCCTCCTGCCGCAGCTGAAGGCACGCGGCGTCGACGATGCGGGGCGGCGTGGTTTTGCCGCCTATCTGGCGCTGCCGGTCATCGCCTCCACCATCATTCTCGTGGCGCTCTATTTCGGCGTTTCCTTCAAGACCGAGCTGCTCTACGGCACCGATGTCACCACCGGCATCATCGTCTTGACGGCGGTGCTGCTGTTCATCCAGTCGGTCGGCTCCTTCTCGAAGAATTTCCTGATCGGCGAACAGCGCCTCGGCACCTTCTTCCGCATCACCGCGCTGTCCTCGCTCCTCCAGTTCGTCTTCGTCGTCGTGGGCGCGATCGGTTACGGCATCCCCGGCGCGCTCGTCGGCTACATTGCCGGGCAATGTGTGCAGTTCGTCTACACGCTCGGCCTGTTCGGGGTCCGCCGCGACAATGCCGGCTATCGCCGGCGTTATCTGCTGGCCAATTCCGCCGTGCTGTTCTTCGAATTCGCCGTCAGCGCGGTCTTCCTCAATCGGCCGGAACTGTTCTTCCTGCAGCATTTCCAGACGCTCGGCGAAGTCGGCTACTACGCCGTCGCCCTGTCGCTCGCCAATCTCGCGCTCCAGCTTCCCGTGCAGCTGACCGGAAGCCTGCTGCCGTTCTATGCGGAGCGGCGGGAGGCATCGGGCGGCAGCGTGCATGCCAGCATTTTCGATGGCGTGGTGCGCAGTTTCGCCTATATCACCTTCCCGCTCTGCTTCGGGCTTGCGGCCATTGCCCATCCGCTGGTGACCGCCGTCTACGGCGCACCCTTCGCCGAGGCCGGGCTGATCGTTGCGATCCTCGCCGCCGGCTCGCCGGCCTATGTCTTCGGCCAGCTCGTCACGCAATATCTCTACTCCATGGACCGGGTAAAAATCCGCCTGGTGGCAAGCGGCGTCGGCGCGGCCCTGATGGTCATCGGCCTGTTTTTCGTCGTGCCGGTTGCCGGTGGTGCCGGGGCCGCGGCGGTGCGTGGCGTCGTCTTCGCCATCATGGTCGTACTGCTGCTGACGGGCGTCGGCCGCGGCGCGATGTCGGCCGGCCTGTCGGTCATCGTGCTGAAGGTGGGCGTTGCCGCCGCCGGCTGCGGCCTTGCGGCCTGGCCGATTGCCGAAAAGATCGGCGGATTTACCGGCGTTATCGTCGGTATCCTGGCGGGGGCTGTCGCCTACGGGGTTCTGCTGCGCCTGCTGAAGGCGGTGCCGGCGGAGGATGGAGCCGTCATCGACAAGATGCTGGAGCGCCTGCCGATGAAACCCGGCCGGATCGCGCGCCGGCTGCTCGCCCTCGTGGTGCCGCCGCCGCTGTCCCAGCCGGTCGGAGAGTGAGACACCATGCTGCGCGGGGAGACCAGGCAAGACGATATCGAGCAGCATGACCCCGCGCCCCGCTGGCGCGCCGGGGAGGCAGCCCTTCCCGTGACCTTCGAGGGCACGGTCGGCCTCTACACGCCCGCTGCCGCCTCCACACCGCCCGCGGATGTCGCCGTGCTCTTTCTCAGCCCCTGGGGTTTTGAGGAAATGTGCACGCGAAAACTCTGGCGGATCATCGCCGAGCGCGTCGCCGCCCACGGCGTCGCCAGCCTGCGCTTCGATTATCCCGGCACGGGCGACGCGCTCGATACGCCTGACGAGCAGAGCCTCGAGACCTGGTCGCAGGCCATCCTGGCGGCCGCGCGCAAGCTGCGCCGGCTTTCCGGCGCCGCTCGCCTGGTGCTGGTCGGCCACGGCCTTGGCGCGACGCTTGCGGCAAAGCTCGGCAAGGCGCTCGATACTGAGGCGGCCGTGCTGATGGCCCCGGTGGTCAGCGGCCGCTTCTATCTGCGCGAACTGGCCGCCTGGTCGAAGATGGTGGATGAGGGCCTCGGCCTGCGATCGGAGCAGCGCATTGCCGGCCGCGTCGCCGTCGCCGGGCTGGTCATGCCGGAACAGGTCGCCGAAGCCGTCAAGAGCCTCAGCATCGACCGGCTGGATGCGCTGCCGTTTGCAAAAGCCCTGGTGGTAGCGCGACCCGCCCGCGAAAAGGATGCGGCCATTGCCGCTCATCTTTCCAGCCTCGGCACCGTCGTCGCCAGCATGGACTACGCCGGCTACGACGATCTCGTCTCCAACCCCACATTGGCGCATCAACCGCAAGCGGTCATCGATGGCGTTGTCCATTGGATCGCCGGCGTGGCCAAGGCGAGTGGACGCGCGCGGGCCGCGACGGACCACGTCGCTTCGGCGCTGCTGACGGGCGATGGCTTCGTCGAAGAGCCGTTGCGTTTCGGCGAGAACAACCGGCTGTTTGGAACGCTTTGCGGCCCGCGGGGGCAGCGCCATGGCGCGACCGTGTTGCTGCTCGGCACCGCTTACGACCGGCAGGCCGGCTGGGCGCGGGGCACGACGGAGACCGCCCGCTATCTCGCGCAGCACGGTATCGTGTCCCTGCGCTTCGATGCCGCCAATGTCGCCGACAGCCCGCCAGCACCAAACGCGCCCGAACAGGTGCAGTACAGCGAGACGCAGCTTGCCGACGTGCGGGCGGCGATGGATTTTCTCGTGTCGCGTGATCTCGCGCCAGTCCTTCTTTCGGGCCGGTGCAGCGGCGCCTATCTTGCCTTCCGCGCCGCCGTCACGGACGAACGCGCGGCCGGCGTCGTGTCGGTCAATCCCTTCACCTTCCGCTGGGATCCGGACATGTCCGTCGACGAGGCGCTCAGGGCCAATCCGCGCTCTCTCGACGATTATCGCCAGCGCGCCTTCGACCCCGCCACCTTCCGGCGTCTGATTTCCGGGGATATCGACCTGCGTCGCGCGGCGGCCAATGTCGGCGTGCAGATCGCGCGCCGCCTTGCCGTCATCGCACCCCGCACGCTCGGTCGTTTCTCCCGCTTCGGCCGGTTGCGGGGCGATACGCAGGCGGATTTCCGCCTGCTTGCGAAACGCGAGGTGCCCGTGCTGCTGGTCTATAGCGAGGGTGACGTCGGGTTGGAGCGGCTAAAGCTCGATTTCGGCCGCACCGGGCTGGATGGCTATCACAACGTGGCGGTCGAGATGATCCCCGATGCGGATCACAATCTCTCGCCGCCGCACGCCCAGGCTGCCTATCGCGCGCTGCTGCTGAAAGCTGCCCTCAAGATCGGCTGATTTTTCAGAACGAAAGCAGGGCCTCGACGCCGACACCACCGACCGTGCCGGAGGGTTTTTTAGTTGAATCGGCACCGGTGAGCGGCATAAGCCGGATGGTCTTCACGCCACCCGGTGCCAGATGGAACCAGTTGTCCGAGGGCAGAAAACCGTCGACGTCGATTGCGACGGACTGGGCGAAACGGTCCGTTGAAAGCTCGAGGCTCCAGCCTTCAAGGCTTTCGAGGAGTGTGGCGCTGATCGCCGGGGAGGTCATCGCCTCCGCCCGGCCGCGCGGAAAATGGAAGGCATCGGCGACAACCGTTCCCGCCGCATCGATCAGCCGGCCGACCGTCACGTCATGGGAGGGCGGGCCGAAACGGAAGGCATAGGTCGTGTCGAAGAAGGCGCCAAACAGTGCCGTTGCTGGCATGGTCTGCGCCGAATGCGGGGCGAGCGTGATCTCCCGCCGGCCGCTGACGACCGGCTGGCGGCCGTGCCGCAGGCAGGAGAGCTCCAGCGTCAGGGATTGTTCGCGTGCGCTGTCGTTGATCGCGTGCACGTCGAGCCCGTTCGTGCCCTCGTCGGACAGCATGACCTGCACCGGCCGGAAGGCGCGGCGCAACGCATGCCAGGCGGATTTCGGCAGGCCCGTGGCATCCACGATACCCCAGCCGGCGCCTGGCAGCAGGTCCTGAAACGTCCAGACGAGCGCGCCGTTGCAGGTGGATTTTTCGCGGCGCCATTCGGCAAAGGTGGCCTCCATCACCTCGGCGACGACAGCGCGGGAAAGATCGAGATAGCGGGCAGGCTCCTCGCGCCGCAGACGCGCCGGGTCGTGGCCGTAAAGCAGGCCGAGATAGTGGTCGCGCACATCCTCGAAGTCCCAGGAGGCACCGCGGTCGCGCGGAACACGCGCCTTCCAGCGCGGATCATGCACAGGCGGTACCGGCAGGTGCGCATCGAGCGTCTGCTGTTCCGGCACGTTGGCAAAGGCAAGGCTTTCGGTGGCAAAGCGCACCTCGGCGCGACGCGCATCCTCCAGCGGCCGGCAGTAAGCGCCGACGCCGTAATAGTGCGTGACGCCGACATTGGGCGAGAAGGGCATCGCCCCACCAACAGGCGAATTTTCGACATAGGGCACATCCGGGCGGTGCGCCGCGACGAGGGCGGGCAGGATGTCGAGCGTCAGCGGCCCGGCCCAGGCCGTTTCCGGCAGGCCGAGCATCGCCGCCTGCTGGTCGATCTCACTGCCGCCGCAGAGCACGGCAAGCGACGGCGAGGCGGCGGTCGCGTCGAGGAACTGCGCGACCTCGGTGCGGACATTTTCGACAAAGGCCGGATCGTTCGCCGGGTAATCAAAATTGGCGAACTGGAAATCCTGCCAGACCATCAGGCCGAATTCGTCGCACAACGCGAAGAAATCCGGCGTCTCATAGACCATCGTGCCACCGATGCGCAGCATGTTCATGTTGGCGTCGGCAGCAAGTTTCAGCAGCGGCGCGTAGCGGTCGCGCGTGCCCGGCAGGTCGACGATATCGGCAGTGGTCCAGACGGCGCCGCGGCAGAAGATTTTGGTGCCGTTGACGCGCAGCGCAAAATCCCGGCCGTCCGCGCCGCGGTCGATCTCGATGCGGCGAAAACCGGTGCGGCCGAGCTTTTGCCGCACGCCATCCACCACGAGCGAGATATCGTGCAGAGCCGGCGTGCCATGCGTGCGCGGCCACCAGGCTTCGACGTCGGGAATGGTGAGGCTGGCGCTGAAACTGCGCTCTCCGTTCGCGATCGCTTCGACGGCAACGCCGGCGCATTCCACCATAGGCGCCGTGGCGCCATCGAGCGTGAAGCCGATCTCCAACTGGCCCTTGCCGTTTTCGTGAAGGCGTGCGGAGAGACGGATATCGGAGGCAATAGCGGGCGTCGGCCGCGACAGGCGCACCGGCCGCCAGGGGCCGGCGGCATGAACCTCCGGGCACCAGCCCGGCATGCGGCCAAGCAGCGTGGTGCGCACGAGGCGCAGGCCCTGCGGCGTGATCATCTGCGGCCGCCAGCGGGCACGGGGACCGCGTTTTTCGAGATGCGGTTTCAGTGCACGGAAGCAGAGGGCGAGCCGGTCGTTACCAGTGAGCGTGACGGGAAGCGCATGGCGCACGAACATGCTGTCGGAGGAAAGCACAAGCGCCCCGTTCCACCAGATCTCGGTGATCGTCGCGAGACCATCGAAATGCAGCACGGCGTCACCCGGCTCGTCACCCGAGAGGTCGAGCACGTACCAGGCGTCGAGATGGTCGAGCGGTTCGGGCGCGGTGCGGTCGAAGCGGCCGGCGCGTTCGAGGGCGCCGGCAACCGTGCCGGGCACGGGGGCATCGAGGACATCGGAAAGGTCTTGCAGCGCGGCGGGGTCAGCGGCGGCGTTGGCCGCTGTCAGGGCCATGCGCCAGCCGGTGGAAAGCGCCTTTCCGATCTCGGACATTCCGTCTTCCTTCAGTCGATGCGGGCAGCAAGGCTCGACATCAAAGTATCCCATGCCTCGATCGCCGGGTCGAGCGCCGTCGCCAGCGGATCGAATTTCCGGCGCGTTACCGCGCGGGCGAGCAGGAACTGCACGGACTTCGCCGTCTCCGAAATTTTTCGCGCGGCATCGCCGCCATCAAGGCCCAGCCAGTCGAGATGGCTTCCGGCCAGCTCGAAATTGGCACCGAGCTGGCGCAGCGTGTTGAAGGCATATTTGTGGAAGAAGCCGAAGGGGCGCTCCGCCACGGCCTCGACCTGCTTTGGAAACACCTTCGCGAAGGCCGCAACCGGGTTTTCCGTTGGACGCCGGCCGAAATGGAAGGCGAGCAGGCGTTTTGCCTCACGGCGCAGATGCGCTTCGTCGGCCCGCTTTTCCGGGAACTTGGCGAATTCCGTATAGGGCAGGAAGGGCAGATCGTCCGGGCCGTTGTTCAGCTGGAACAGGCCGTCGAAATCCTCGCCTGCCAGCCGGAAGAAGCCGGCATTGTGGAAATAGTCGAGCTGCTTGTTTTCGAGATCCAGCCGGTTGATCGCGACCGTCGTCTTGCCGTGCTCCTGACGGTAGGCGACGCCGCGGGTGTCCGGCATGTAAAAACTGTCCATCTCGACGAGGCAGAGGCGGCCGCGCGCGATCTGGGTCGCGACGTGGCTTTCCAGCTTGTCGAAGATGGCGAGTTCCGTCGCGCGGATGCCGTAGAGCGTTTCGAGGTCTTCCAGCGGCACCTTGAAGAAGGTGAACTGGTCGCCCTCGAAATCCTGGGTCAGCGAAAAGCCGAGCATCGCCTCCGGGTGAGTGCCGAACGCATTCAGCACCTCGATCCAGAGGTCGACGTAACAATTCGTCTCCGGCCACATGCGCTCCGCATCGTGCAGCGCGTGCGGCCTATAGGTCTCGGGATTGGCCCCGGCGAAGACGGCAGCCATGCTCAGTCCTGATATCCCAGAACCTTGCGGACATCCGCCGGCCAGGTCGCAATATCCATGCCGTGGCGGGCAAAGAGCGCGAGCGCGATGCGCTCCAGGCCGAAGCCGACGCAGGCGGTGTGCGCGACGTCGCCGTTTTCGAGGTTCAGCCCCCACTTCGTGCCAAAGGCGTCCTGGTGGTAGTTGAAGCTCATGCAGGCGGTCGGCTTGGCGGCAGACGTCACCGGAATGAGCAGTTCGAACTTGAGGTTCTGGTCACGCTGGTTGTTGGCCATCATGCGGCCGGCGCGGCCGAAGAACGGGTCGTTCGCCACGTCCATCGTCACGTCGAGGCCGACCTTGGCCATCATCTCCAGGCCGCGGTCCATCCAGGTCTGGCGAAACTCGGTCACATGCTCCTGCGTGCCCATGCAGACATATTCGCGCATGCGGAAAAGCTGCTGGCGGGCCGGGTCGTTGGAGGGCTCATGGCGGAAGCAGTAGGACTGCAGGTCGTAGAGACCGCCCTTGGCCGGCAGGCGGCCGCGCTTGGCGATCGTCGGGTAGAGCGGATAGCAGGCCGCCGGCGTCAGCACGATGTCGGTCGCCTTCTGGTCCTTCGTCCAGTCGCCACCGACTTCCATGCATTGCAGCAGGCTCATATGGTCGAGATCGGCGCCGCAGAAGGCGTGCACGGTGCCGGCGAGCTGCGGAAAGCTCTTCATGTAGCCGGAGGTCTCGAAATGCGCGCGGTTCATGCCGGGCGGAAAGCGCATGGCTTCCGCGCCGTCGGGGCCGCCATAGACGTCGATCAGCCGCTCGAAGCGGGCGATGACATCCTCGAAGGCGCCGCTGCGGCCATAGAGGCCTTCGACGCCGGTATCGATGAGCAGGCCCGAATCGAAGAGCCTGTCGAGAAGGGAGGTCTGCATATCCATGGTGTCACCCGATCAGGCTGGTGTCCTGCTTGTGGACAAGCAGGAGGTTTGACGTGTTGCCGAGGATGCGGTCGTTGGAAATCATCAGCTGGGCGGAATGGGCATCGCGCAGGTGCCGGCCGATGCTGAACGGCGTGCCGTTCTTGTAGCCCATGATGCCGACGATCAGCATCGCCTGGTTGATGATGGCGAGGATCGTTTCCGAGGAGGCGATCTTCACGTTGTTCATCGCGACCGCAAAGCCCATCGAGGACAGCTTGTCCGGATCCGCCTTGGCGGCCTCGTATTCGCGAAGACCGGCGATGGTGTTCGACTTGACGAGCTGCAGCAGGTTCGAGGCTTCCGCGAGGCGCAGTGCGCCGGGCGGTGCGACACCGGGGCTCTTGCGCGCGGCGGCTCGTACGAAGGCCTGAGCGCGGGAAACCGCGTTGACGGCGATGCCGTACCAGACAGCGCTCCACAGCAGGTGCGAGGTGGCGAGCATCGACTGGGCGGCGATCTCGGCGAAGGGTTTGGGAAGGATCTGTTCCTTCGGCGCTTCGCCCTTGAACAGCCAGCCGTCCGAGCAGGTGCCGCGCATGCCGAGCGTATCCCAGACATGGGTCTGCTCCAGCGTGTACTGGTCCCTGGTGAAGACGGTCATGACCTGGTCGGTCGAGGCGGCGTCGGCATGCGCCCGCGACGTGATGAGGATCGCGTCGGCATGCGCGCCGTAGGAGATGACGGTCGCGTCCTTGGTGAGGCGGCAGGTGTCGCCGTCGACCTCGATGGCGCAGATGCTGTTGCGCAGATTGCCGCCGATACCGCCTTCAGTCGTCGCAGAGGCAAGCAGCAGCTGTTCGTCGGAAACCCGGCGCATGAAGGCCGAATGCCAAGTATCACCCGCGCCGTGCGAGACGAGGCTCGACAGCTTGATGTGGTGCATGGCGAAGACCATGGCGGCGGCCGAGCAGCTCTGGCCGAGCAGCGAGCAGGCTTCCGCGATCTCGGAGACCGAGGCATCCTCGCCACCGAGGCTTTTGGGGATCTGGATGGAGAGCAGCCGTTCAGCGATCATCGCATCGACAGCTTCCCGGGGGAAACGGCCTTTGGCGTCCACGTCGTCGGCATGCACTGCGGCCACGGCGGACACGCGCTGAGCGCGTTCCGCGAAGCTCGTACCGACGGTCATGGTCATTCGGCCGCCTCCGCGCTGCCGGTCAGACCTTCGACCGCCCGCGTGATTGCGGCGATGCTCTGGAAGGACTTGCGGTTCAGGAGATTGTCGGGAAACTCGACGTCGAAGGCCTCCTCGAGGCCGAGCATCACCTGTACGGAGGCGAAGGACGACAGGCCCGCCGCATAGAGATCGGCATCGTCGGCCAACGTCTCGACCGGCACCGGGAGACCGCCGTGTTTGCCCAGAATGTCACGGATCTTCTGCTTCATGTTGTTCTCCATCGCTTTGTTTGTCGTTCACGGCCGGACAGCGGGCCGTCGTCGTATTCTTCCTGCAAGACATAACCGACGGTTGATAAGATCGGCTGAAGGGACATGGATAAGATTCGGTGAAGCGCTTCGGCAACCTGGCCGGGTGCGGGACGCTGTTTTACGCAGCGCGCTGAAGAAAGTCTGACCGGCGCTTGTTTTTCAATGGGTTGCGCGCGATTGCAGCTGTCTCGTGCTGATACGCACCGGCAAAGTTGAGGCTTTGTTAACCATATCCTGAGACTGTGCGACCTAGCCATCGCGTAGCCATTGCGTCGTGGCAGAGCATCATTGCAGCAGGCTGGTTGCCAGAGGCGGCCGTTCAGGCGTTCCATGGACATAGATATTTTTCAGTTGCCGGGAATTGTGCTGAAGAGAATTCACTATGTGATTCTCTGCGCGCTTGCCTGTGCCGTGCTCGCACTCGGCTTCGTGATGACGCAGAAGCCGTTCTATCGCTCCACGGCGGAGGTTTTCGTCGATATCCAGCGCGGCCCCGTCGTCGGTACCGATACCGGCGGCACGATGAACATGCAGCAGCTGATCGGCAGCCAGCTTTTCCTGTTCCAGTCGCGTGAAGTGCTGCGCGACGTCGTCAAGCGCCTCGATCTCGAGAAGGATCCGTATCTCACGGGTGGGGGCGGTGGCCTGGTCTCGAAGATCCTCGGGCGCAAGCCGCCGACGGGTGACGCGACGGACGGTGCCGTCGATGCCATCCTGGAAAACCTGCTGGTCGCCCGCAACGGCGACACCTTCGTTTTCACCATCCAGATGAAGCACCGCGACAGCGAAATGGCCGCGAAGATCGCCAACGCCATCGCCGAGAGCTACCTGCGCATCGCCGACACGTCGCGTCTCGACGTCAACCTGCGCACCTCCAAGACCATCGAGGAGCAGACGGAAGAGCTGCGCCAACGCGTGCTCGATGCCCGCGCCAAGGTGGAAAACTTCCGGGGCGAGAACGGCCTGTTGACGACCGGTGAGCAGGGGCTCATCGCCGACCAGCAGCTTGCCGCGCTCAATCAGCAGTTGATCGCCGCCCGCCAGCAGGTCGAACAGCAGAAGACGGCCTATGACCAGGCGCAACAGCTCAACATGTCCGACGTCGAATCGGGCGCCATTCCGGAAGCGCTGCAATCCACCGCGCTGACGGGGCTGCGCAGCCGCTATTCGCAGATGCTCGACCGTCAGGCGGAGCTTTCGGCCAATCTCGGCAACGGCCACCCGCAGATGAAGGCCGTGCGCTCGCAGATCGCCAGCATCCGTGGCGCGATCGAAAAAGAGCTCGTGCGCATTCGCCAGCTCTCGGCCAACACCTATCAGCGGGCGCAGACGAACCTCGCCTCGGTGCAGAGACGTTTCGATGAACAGTCGACGGCGACGGGCGACAATGGCAACGTCCGTTACCGCCTGGCGCAGCTCATCAGCGAGGCCGACGCGATCGACACCGTCTATCGGTCGTTCCTGACGCGCGCCGAGGAACTGAGCCGCCAGCAGGGTCTCGGCAACGGCAATTCGCGAATCATCTCGGCCGCCACACCATCCGGCAAGGCCATCCAGGCGCCAAAACTGCTGGTGCTCATCGCCGCCATTCTCTTCGGCACGGCTGCCGGTGCGGCGCTTGCCGTGGTGCGCGAGCTGTTCGGCGGCACCGTGCGTTCGGAAAAGGACCTCGTCACGAAGACCGGCGCACCCGTCATCGCCGTCATCGAAAACGAGAATGCCGGCCGCAGTGAAAGCCGCTGGAGCGACAAGTTCGCCCGCGTGGTGCCGTTCGGCCGCGAGGCGGCACGGCACGATGCGACACCGCGCGTCTCCGGCCTGACGCGCGCGGCACACCTGCTCGACGCCCAGTTCGAGCCGGGCGTACCGGTCACCATCGCCGTACTCTCCGCCGGCAATGCCAGTTACGACAATGCCGCCCTCGGCATCGCCCGCGAATTGCAGGTGCTCGGCCAGGACGTGCTGTTTTCCGACGGCGAGCTTCGCCGCGTGGCGCAGAGCCCGCTGCGCGCCGCCGGTTCGGTGAAGATCCGCACCGATTTCGCACGGCCCTCCGGCGAGCGGCATTCGCGTGGCCACGCCCAGACGCTGGAAGACATGCTGCATTTCCGCCGCCTCGGCTCCGGCGGGCTGCGCAAGGTCGCGGCCCTCTCGTCCGCCCGCGTCAGCACGTCCTTCCGTGACGAGGCTGTCGATTTCACGATCATCGACTGCTGCGGCACGCCGGCCGAGGCGATCCTTCCCGCCGTGCTGCGCCATGTCGACGGCATCCTGGTGGTTTCCGCCATCGGTGCAACGGGCAGCGAGGCGCTGTCGGCGCTCATCGCTGAAATCGCGCCTTGGCGCGACAAGCTGGTCGGCAATATCCTTATCGGCGACCGGGCCGCCTGAGGAGAGCGAGATGGCGGCGCGGCAGGCCTATGCAGGACATTCCGGCTCCGGCGGTTTCGTCCACCATGCCGTGCCGGCGCCCGACACGGCGGACGGCGGCATGCCGCTCGCCATGCGGCTCTACCGGTTTCTCGCGATCATCACCGTGCTCGGCGCGCTGGTGTTCAATCCGTTCCTCGCCTTCGTCAACACGCGCATCATGGGCGTGGCCGACAGCCATGTGATGCTCGCCGAACTGGCGATCGTCGGCTGCACCTTCATCGCCGCGATGACGCGCAAGTCCGGCCTCTACATCTTCCTCGCCGTGTTCTTCACCTACATGGTCTTCCTGTTCATGCTGCGCGGCGGCGCGGTCAACCCGAAGCCGATCCGCGACATCCTGATCCCGCTGGTGTTCTATTTCATGGGCCGGCGCATCGCCGACCTCAAACTCTGCGACCGGCTGGTGGTGGCAAGCGCCGTCATCGTCGTCGTCTTCGGCCTGTTCGAATATCTCTTCCTCGAAACCTTCCTCGAATATTTCAACGTGATCGGGTACTACCTCGCGCGTGGTTCCGTGACGCTCGACCAGACCTTCGGCCAGACCAAGGGCCTGTTCATCTCCGGCCAGCGCCCGGAAGCGCGCACCATCCTGCCTTTCCTCGGCCAGCACCGCGTCTCCTCGGTGTTCCTGGAGCCGGTTTCCATGGGCAATTTCGCGGTGATCATCTATTCTTGGGCGCTGTTTCGCGGCCGGGCCTTCAAGGGGCGCTGGCTCACCTTCCTGCTCGCCTTCACTGTGGTGGCGCTGGCGGATGCGCGTTTCGGCCTCTACACCTGCGTGCTCATCACGCTGCTCTATCCGTTCTACCAGCTCCTGCCGCGCATCGTCTGGAGCGTGCTGCCCTTCTTGCTTCTGGCGGTGCTGGCGGTCTATGGCGTGACCTCGGTGGAGGGTGGCGGGCCGAACGATCTTGCCGGGCGTTTTGCGGTGACGGCGCATATCCTGACGCAGCTGACGATCGGCGTCGTACTCGGCATCGAAACGACCAGCCAGTTCGTCTCGGATTCAGGCCTTGCCTATTCGCTGGTGGCGTTCGGCCTCTTTGGCTTCATCATGCTCTGGAGCCTGTTCGTGCATGCACCGGTCGCCCATGCGAAGGCGTGGAAATTCCACTCGATGGTCATCGTCTACATGCTGCTTCTGATGCTGATCAGCGATTCGTTCTATTCGATCAAGACGGCCGCATTGATGTGGTTCATCCTCGGCAGTTCCAATGCCTTCGACCATGGCAAGGAACTGGCGACGCTTCTAGCGGCGAAGCGCAAGGCAGCTGCCGGGCCGGGCCGGCAGGTTGCCGCCTGAAACGAGGGCTGCGAGCTGCGGCCGGTCGCCCTCGGCGGTCGGCTGGATGTTGAGCGGTTCCGTCGCCGGCCACCAGTCACCCGCCGCCCAGTAGGTCCAGCCGGTCCAGACATCCGCTTCCTTGCCGATCAGCGCCGTCATGCGGGTTAGCCCGTCCAGGCAGGCGGGATTGGCCGATGCACCGAACTCACCGAGAAAGCCGCGCTTGCCGTTGCGCTTCAGCCAATCGGTGAAATGCTGGAGAGCACCGACCGCGTCATCCGCCCGTTCGCAGGTGTCGGTCGTGCCGGAAAAATCCTTGTCGAGATATTGGTGGACCTCGTAGGCATTGTTGTCGGCAGGATCCTCGATACCGAGCATGACGGCGCCGTTCGCGCCGCCCGGCCGGTCGTCCTCCCAGCTGTGCGCACCGGTCCAGATCGTGCCGGGGATCAGGATGAGGTTTTTGGCACCCGTTTCGCGAATTCCGGCGATGGCCGCATTGGCGGAGGCGAGCCATTGGTCGGCCGGCACGTCGTGCGGCTCGTTCATCAGGCCGAACTGCACGCCGTCGTCATCCTTGTAGTCCTCCGCAAGGCGCTTCCAGAAATCGGCAAAGGCGCTGTTGGGCACCTCGGTCGAGCCGATCTGCTTGTCGCCGTAATAGGCGTAGTTGTGCGGGTCGAGGATGACGGTCATGCCGGCACCGCGCAGCGCCTTGACCGTTTCGGCAAGCCGCTTCCTTTCCGCCTTGTCGAAGCCGCGGCCGAGCCGCGGTTGCAACCGCTCCCACTTGAAGGGCAGCCGTACGGCATTGAAGCCCTTGCCGGCGAAATAGGCGATCGTCTTTTCCGAAGGGTAGGCATAGTCCTTGTTGTAGGTCCCACGTCCTTCGCCGAATTCGGCGCCGGCGAGATTGATGCCGCGCAGGCATCCCGCACTCGCCTGGAGGGGAACCGAAAAGGCCACCATGGCTGCCACCAGTCGAAAGAGTGTTCCGCTCCGGGATGAGGATCGCATGCCTGTCTCCGTTCGGCTCAGGCGCCGGTCCGCTCCGTGAGCAAGCCACGTGGTTCCTCGCGCCGGCCGTCGCCAAGGGCGGCACGATAGACGTCGACATAGCGATCCGCCACCCGGTCCCACGAATAGGCCGCAGCCGCGTCGATTGCGGCGCGGCGATAGCCGGCCGGGTCGCGCGAAAGCATCGTATAGGCATCGCCAAGACCTTCGGCGGCAAGCCGTGCATCGGCAAAATCGCAAAGCCGGATTTCGGGGTGGCTGGCCGCAAGGTCCGTATAGGCGACGTTCGGGTGCAGCACCGGCACCAGCCCCGCCGTCATCGCCTCGATGGCGACAAGGCCAAAACCTTCATATTCCGAGGCCGAGACAAACAGCGAGGTATCGCCGATCAGGTGGCGCACGGCGCCGTTCGACAGGCCGACATGCACATCGACATTCTTCTCGAGCCCGCGGGCGCGCACCATGGCGGCAAGATCGTCTCCGGAATGATCGCCCGGCACGCCGGCGATCTCCAGATGCCATTCGGGATTATCAGCCACCAGCGGCACCATGGCGTCCATCAGCCGGTCAAGGCGCTTGTTGACGGAGAAGCGACCGATCGTGATCAGCCGGCGGCGCGGTTCGCGCGCGCCCGCATCGGCGAATTTCTGCGTGTCGGCACCGTTGTCGATGCGGGTGACACGGCGGCCGGCGATGCGCTGGAACGTGCGGGTATCCTGCGCGCTGCACCCGATGATCCGGCGATAGGCGAAGGAGGAAAAACGGGTCGTCGTGTTGAACCACAGCGTCTTGAGGCCGGAGAACTTCGCCGTGTGGAAGAAGCCGCCATGGGTGGTGGCGACGAGCGGCTTGCGATGCAGGAGCCAGCCCCAAGCCAGCGCATCGTAGAAGAAGTCGATCGCATGCACATGCACGAGGTCGGCGTCAGCGAGATGGCGGAAGACTTTTGGCGCGATCGGATACCGCGTGCTGCCGGAGAAGGGAATGCGCACGACCTCGACGCCGTCGATCATCTCGCGGGCGGGCAGGGCCTTGTCCGGAGCGGAAAACAGCCGGTCGAGCGTGACGACCCGCACGCGAAAGCCGCGCGACAAAAGCTGGCGGGAAAGCTGTGCGACAACATCCTCCAGCCCGCCGCGGTTCGGGATGTACTGGCGCACGACCTGCACGGCGAGCGGGGCCGAGGCATTGGCGGAGGAGGTGATGGTTGCTGGGCTCATTCCGGTCATCCGTCGCAAAGGGCTGAAACGCTGCACCCGCACATGGTTCGGGCGATGCCGGGCGGCGTCATCCGCCCTTTCGCGCCGATCAAGGCGCGGGCAACCTTAAGGTGACGTTAAGGCAGGCTTTGGGCGGCGCTTCTTTGGCGAACAGGATTAAGAGATTGCAAGCGCCGGTTCTCCCGGCTAGAGGCGTGAACGTCGCCAGCTCTGGCGTTCGGGCGCGCTACGCCCCCCAAAAACAGGTTCCGATCCCATGACTGCCTCGCCAGTTTCTGCCCCGCTCTCCTCCGGCCAACGTCATCCGCTCCGGGTGTTGCTGTCGCTTGTCAGCGAGGAAAAGGGCCGCGTGGTGCGAGCGGTCGCCTCGTCGGTCATCAACAAGATCTTCGACGTCATGCCGGAAATCCTGATCGGCACCGCGCTCGACGTGGTGGTGCGCGGCAAGGATTCCTTCGTGGCGCAGATCGGCATCACCGATCCTGTGCAGCAGCTCACCCTGCTCGGTATCGCGACCTTTCTGATCTGGTTTGGCGAATCACTCTTCGAATATTTTTACCAGGTCCTCTGGCGCGGCCTGGCGCAGGACGTGCAGCACCGCCTGCGTATCCTCTGTTATGACCACGCCCAGCACCTGCCGACGAGTTTTTACGAAGAAAACCGCTCCGGCGATCTCGTCGCGGTGCTGAACGACGACATCAACCAGCTCGAACGGTTCCTCGATCGCGGCGCCAACGAGCTGATCCAGACCTTTGCCGCCGTCATTCTCGTCGGCGCGGTCTTCTTCATCGTCAGCCCGCTGATAGCGGTCATCGCCTTTACGCCGGTGCCGGCGATCATTGCTGGCGCCTTCTGGTTCCAGCGCCGCGCACAGGCGCGTTACGACGCGGTGCGCGCACGCGCCGGCGGCCTCGGCGCACGGCTCACCACCAACCTGCAGGGCCTCCAGACCATCCGCGCCTTTGGCGCGGAAGTGCGTGAGACGGCGGCGCTGACGAGGGAAAGCCTCGGTTATGTCGAGGCGAACCGGGCGGCGATCCGCGTCTCCTCGGCTTTCATCCCGATCATCCGCATGGCGATCCTGTCCGGCTTCCTCGCCACCTTCCTGATCGGCGGCTGGCTGACGCTGACGGGGCAGATGCAGGTCGGCGCCTATGGCCTGCTCGTCTTCCTGACCCAGCGCCTGCTCTGGCCGATGACGGGGCTGGCGGAAATCGCCGACCTCTATGAACGCGCCATGGCCTCGACGCGCCGCATCCTGCGCCTGCTCGACGAACCGCGCGGCGAACCGCATGGCGAGCACGACGCAACGGTCTCCGGCCGCTTCGAGATCGACCACGTAAGTTTCCGCTACACGACCGGTCCCGGCGGCGTGACCGATATCAACCTCGCCATCCGGGCCGGCGAGACGGTGGCGCTGGTCGGCCCGACGGGCAGCGGCAAGTCGACGCTGATCAAGCTGCTCGGCCTGTTCATCCGCCCGCAGAAGGGCCGCATTACGCTCGATGGCGTGCCGCTAGCCGACTGGTCGGGCGAGCGGCTGCGCAAGAGCATGGCGTGGGTTCCGCAGGAGGTAACGCTGTTTGCCGGCTCGATTGCCGACAATATCGCCTATGGCAAGCCGGCCGCAGGCCGCGAGGAGGTCGAGGCGGCCGCGCGAATGGCGGAAGCCGATGGCTTCATCCGCGATCTGCCGGACGGATACGAAAGCGAGATCGGCGAATACGGCCAGAAACTTTCCGGCGGCCAGCGCCAGCGCATCGCGCTCGCCCGCGCGCTGCTGATCGATCCCGCCATCCTCATCCTAGACGAGGCGACAAGCGCCGTCGACAACGAGACGGAAGCGGCGATCCAGCGTTCGCTCGCCAAGATGAAGGGCAAGCGCACCGTGATCCTCGTCGCGCACCGGCTGAGCACCGTGGTGCATGCGGACGCCATCCACGTGATGGACGAGGGCCGCATCATCCAGTCCGGCTCGCATGACAGGCTCGTGGAGTGCCCCGGCCTCTACCGCAACCTGTGGAACATCCAGACGGGGCACGCGGAGGCGGCCTGAGCCACCGTTGTCAAAAACGCCCGGCCCCGGTTTACCCGGCTGTCTTCATGCCACGCTACTGGATGAGGATCGCCCGGAAATCGTTGACATTGGTGCCGGTCGGACCGGGTACGAAGAGGTCGCCGAGCGCGTCGAAGGCCGTCCAGCTGTCGTTGCGGGAGAGAAATTCGGCGGCATCCTTGCCCTTGTCGGCGAGGCGCGCGACGGTGCCCCCATCGGCGAAGGCACCGGCATTGTCTTCCGAACCATCGATACCGTCCGTGTCGGCGGCAAGCGCGGAAAGGCCGTCGAGACCATCCGTGGCGCAGGCGAAGGACAGCAGGAATTCGCCGTTACGGCCGCCCTTGCCCTTGCCCTTGATCGTCACGGTCGTCTCTCCCCCCGAGAGGATGACAACCGGCTTCCGGAAAGGCCGGTTACGGCGCACGACCTCGGCGGCGATGGCTGCGTGAACGCGGCCGACTTCCGCCGCCTCGCCCTCGATCGCATCGGAAAGGATGACGGCTTCGACGCCGGCCTTCCGCGCGGCTTCGGCAGCCGCCTCCAATGAGACGGCGGCGGAGGCGACGAGCCTGACCTCGTTGCGGGCAAAACAGGCATCGGACGGCAGCGGCGGCTCGTCCTTGCCGTCGCGGATATGGCGCATCACGGCGTCGGGCAGGTCGAGGCGGTAGCGCTCGATGAGACGAAGCGCATCGGCGCGCGTCGTGGCGTCGGCAATGGTCGGGCCGGAGGCGACGAGGGCGGGGTTGTCGCCCGGAATGTCGGAGACGACGAGGGACACCACGCGGGCGGGATGGGCAAGTGCCGCAAGCCGTCCTCCCTTGATGCGCGAGACCTGCTTGCGCACGGCATTCATGGCGCTGATCGGCGCGCCGGAGGCGAGCAATGCCTTGTTGACGGCGATTTCGTCGGCCAGCGTCAAATCACCGGCCGGTGCGGGCAAAAGCGCGGAACCGCCGCCGCAGACGAGTGCGACGACCAGATCGTCTGCCGTCAGGCCCCGCACGGCGGCCATCAACCGGCCGGAGGCGAGCAGGCCGCTATCGTCCGGCACCGGATGGGCGGCTTCGAGAACGTCGATGCGCTCGCAAGCCACGGCATATCCATAGCGCGTGACGATGACGCCCGTGAGCGGCGCATCCCACAGCCGCTCGAAGGCACGCGCCATCTGCGCGGCACCCTTGCCGGCGCCGATCACCACCGTGCGGCCCTTCGGCTTTTCCGGCAGGTTGGCGGCCAGCACCTTTTCCGGGTCGGCGGCAGCGACCGCGACGGAAAAGAGGGTTTCGAGAAAGGCGCGCGGATCGGCGATGGGCGGCATGCGGTTCCTCCGGGTCATGCGGGTGGTCGTATTAAACACAGCCCCTCATCCGCAAGCCAGTGCCATCCTCCAAAGCGGAAGATGGCATGGCGGGATGAGAGGCTGTCTTCCTCCTCCAGAAAAGGGTGACCGGGCGGGGCTCCCCTCCCCGCCCGGTCAGGCCGTCATGCGACGGCGTGGTTCGCCATGCGCTCCAGCGCCGTGACGAGACCTGAGTGATCGAGGCCCGCATCGCCGTGGGCGGCGCACTGGTTGAAAAGTTCCTGCGTCGAGGCGGTGTTGGGCAGCGAAACGCCCAGCGCCTTGGCGCCCTGGAGAGCCAGGTTCAGGTCCTTCTGGTGCAGCGAGATGCGGAAGCCAGGATCGAATGTACGCTTGACCATGCGGTCGCCATGAACTTCGAGAATGCGCGAGGAGGCAAAGCCACCCATCAGTGCTTCACGGACGCGGGCCGGATCGGCACCGGCCTTCGAGGCGAAGACGAGGGCTTCAGCAACCGCTTCGATGGTGAGAGCGACGATGATCTGGTTGGCCACCTTGGTGACCTGGCCGTCGCCGCAATCGCCGACCAGCGTGATGTTCTTGCCCATCAGCTGGAAGAGCGGCAGCGCCCGGTCAAAGCTCTCCTGCGAACCGCCGGCCATGATGGAGAGCGAGGCGTTCTTGGCGCCGACTTCACCACCCGAGACCGGGCCATCGACATATTCGGCACCGGTTTCGCGGATCTTCTTGGCGAATTCCTTGGTGGCGATCGGCGAGATCGAGCTCATGTCGACAACGAGCTTGCCGGTCTTGAGGCCATAGGAAACACCGTTTTCGCCGAACAGCACGTCCTGCACTTCCGGGGTGTCGGGCAGCATGAGAATGATCGTGTCGACGGTCTCGGCCAACGCCTTCGGGCTGTCGACGATCTGCAGGCCGTTATCGACCAGGTCCTTGTGCGGCGGGATGAAAAACTTCGAGGTGACGACCGTGTGGCCGGCGTTCTGCAGGTGGCGCGCCATGGGGGTGCCCATGATGCCGAGGCCGATGAAACCGATATTTGCCATGATCTAAACTCCCAATCTTGAAACTATTTGCTTGTTTTGCGCAATTCCGGGCGCAAAACCGCTGGAATTGCTGTGCTCAGCGGCCGACTTCGGCCAGCCAGCCGAGGCCTTCCTGCGTGGTGGCGCGCGGCTTGTATTCGCAGCCGATCCAGCCGTCGTAGCCGAGCGCATCGAGCGTCTTGAACACGAAGGGATAGGCAATCTCGCCGGTGCCCGGTTCGTTGCGGCCCGGATTGTCGGCAAGCTGCACGTGGGTGATCCTGGCCTGGTGCTTCTTGAACGTGCCGATCAGTTCGCCCTCGGTGCGCTGCTGGTGGTAGAGGTCGTACTGGATGAACAGGTTGTCGCTGCCGACTTCCGCGATGATCGAGGCCGCCTGGTCCGGGGTGTTGAGATAGAAGCCCGGAATGTCGAAGTGATTGATCGGCTCGATCAGCAGCTTGATGCCGTGTCTGCCGAGCTCGGTCGCCGCAAGCTTCAGGTTGGCGACGAAGGTCGAGCGCAGCACGCTGTCCGGCACGCCGGCAGGCGCAATGCCCGACAGGCAGTTGACCTGCTTGCAGCCGAGCGTCGTCGCATAGTCGATGGCCTTGGCCACGCCCTGGCGGAACTCGTCGACGCGGTCCGGCAGGACCGCGATGCCGCGTTCGCCGCCGGCCCAGTTGCCGGCCGGCAGGTTGTGCAGCACCTGGGTCAGGCCGTTTTTGTCGAGTTCGGCGCGGATCGCATCCTTGTCGAAATCATAGGGGAAGAGATACTCGACCCCTTCGAAGCCGGCCTTGGCGGCGAGGCCGAAGCGCTCCATGAAGGGCGCCTCGTTGAAGAGCATGGTCAGGTTGGCCGCAAATTTCGGCATGGTGTTCTTCCTTTTTCGTCGCAATTCCGAACGGAAAACCGCTTCACACTTTTCCTGGAATTGCTTGTCCTCAATCCAGCAGGGCGAACGTGGCGGTCGGGGCGTCTTCGCCGCGTTCGGCAAGCTCCTCGAACTCGACGACGGCATTGATGTCGGCGCCCATGGCGATGTTGGTGACGCGCTCGAGAATGAACTCGATGACGACAGGAACCTGGTGTTCCTTCATCAGCGCCTGCGCCGTAGCAAAAGCTTCCTGGAACTCGTTGGCACTGCGCACCCGGATGGCCTTGCAGCCGAGACCTTCGGCAACCGCGACATGGTCGACACCGTAGCCGGCTTCCGAATCCGCGGTCGCATTGATGTTGTCGAAGGCGAGCGAGACTTCGAAGTCCATGTTGAAGCCGCGCTGGGCCTGGCGGATGAGGCCGAGATACGAGTTGTTCACGACGACATGCAGGTAGGGCAGCTTGTGCTGGGCGCCGACGGCCAGTTCCTCGATCATGAACTGGAAGTCGTAGTCACCCGACAGGGCGACGATCGGACGATCCGGGTCGGCGGCACGAACACCGAGCGCTGCCGGCAGCGTCCAGCCGAGCGGGCCGGCCTGGCCGCAATTGATCCAGTTGCGCGGCTTGTAGACGTGCAGGAACTGCGCGCCGGCGATCTGGGACAGACCGATGGTCGAAACGTAGCAGGTGTCGCGATCGAAGGCCTTGTTCATCTCTTCGTAAACGCGCTGGGGCTTCAGCGGCACCTGGTCGAAATGGGTCTTGCGCAGCATGGTGCGCTTGCGCTCGCGGCATTCCTCGGCCCAACCGGACCAGTCGCGCAGCTTGCCGGCAACCTTCCACTCCGTCGCAACGTCGAGGAAGACTTTCAGTGCTGCACCCGCATCCGAGACGATGCCGAAATCGGGCGTGAAGACGCGGCCGATCTGGGTCGGCTCGATGTCGACGTGAACGAAGGTGCGGCCTTCTGTGTAGGTCGAGACATTGCCGGTGTGGCGGTTGGCCCAACGGTTGCCGACGCCGAGAACGAAGTCGGAGGCGAGCATCGTCGCGTTGCCGTAGCGATGCGAGGTCTGCAGACCGCACATGCCGGCCATCAGCGGATGGTCGTCGGGGATCGTGCCCCAGCCCATCAGCGTCGGGATGACCGGAACGCCGGTGATTTCAGCGAATTCGACCAGCAGGTCCGAGGCATCCGCATTGATGATGCCGCCACCGGCGACGATCAGCGGGCGTTCGGCCGCGTTCAGCATGGCGAGCGCCTTCTCGGCCTGGACCCGCGTTGCGGCCGGCTTGTAGGGCTCGAGCGGCTCATAGGCATCGATATCGAATTCGATTTCGGCGAGCTGGACGTCGATCGGCAGGTCGACCAGGACCGGGCCGGGGCGGCCCGAACGCATGGTGTGGAACGCCTTCTGGAAGACATAGGGAACCAGGCCCGGCTCCATGACGGTGACCGCCCACTTGGTGACGGGCGCTGCGATCTTCGCAATATCGACCGCCTGGAAGTCCTCCTTGTCGAGGCGGGCGCGCGGCGCCTGACCCGTGATGCAGAGGATCGGGATCGAATCGGCTGCTGCCGAATAAAGGCCGGTGATCATGTCGGTGCCGGCCGGACCCGAGGTGCCGATGCACAGGCCGATATTGCCGGCGCGGGCACGGGTGTAACCTTCCGCCATATGGCTTGCGCCTTCGACGTGACGGGCGAGAACATGGCGAACCGTGCCGCGCGCCCTCAGCGCCGAATAGAAGGGATTGATCGCTGCACCCGGAACACCGAAGGCACAATCGATACCTTCCTTTTCCAGAACCAGTACCGCAGCATCGACAGCACGCATTTTAGCCATGGGATTTCCTCCGTCTCTTGGGATGGAAGGTAACGCATTTATGACCCGGCGCAATCATAAAATGGAAATCAATCCCATCAGATGGAAATAAACATTTTCAACGAAACTGGAACAATCGACGCGGGCCGGCTATGTCATGACTGCGGCGGACAGGAGAAATGACATGGCAGAGCATCAGGAAAAGACGCGGGGCAGGCCGGGGCGCAAACCGGCGGAAAATGCGGTGGCCTCCTCCGTGCAGGTGCTGGATCGCAGCCTCAAGCTCTTGGAGCTGGTGGCACAGGCGGATGGCGCTGCCCTGACCGACCTTGCCGACCAGTCCGGCATGGCGCCCTCCACGGTGCACCGGCTGCTGACCTCGCTTGCCCAGCACGGCATGGTCACCCATGACGGCGAGACGGGTGCCTGGACGATCGGCGTCAAGGCCTTCGAGATCGGCACCGCCTATCTGCGCTTCCGCAAGCTCGGCACGATCAGCCGGCCGTTCCTCAAGCAGTTGATGGAAGGCTGCGGCGAAACCGCCAATATCGCCATCGAGGACGACGGTGACGTGGTCTTCATCTCGCAGGTGGAGAGCCATGCGCCAATGCGCGCCTTCTTCCGCCCCGGCCGGCGCGGGCCGATCCATGCTTCGGGCATCGGCAAGGCAATCCTCTCGACCTGGCCGGACGCCCGTATCGAGGCGCTGCTGGCTGGCCGCATCCTGCAGCATTTCACCGACAAGACGCGCGATTCCGTGCCGACGCTCTTGGAGGATATTGCAAGGATCCGCATCCGCGGCTGGTCGATCGACGACGAGGAGCACACGCTCGGCATGCGCTGCGTGGCGGCCCCGATCTTCGACGAATATGGTGAGGCGGTCGCCGGCATTTCGGTGTCGGGACCGGCGGTGCGCCTGCCCGACAGCAAGGTCGACGCCTTCGGGCCGGTCGTTCGCGCGGCGGCGGAAGGGCTGACCAAGGCGATGGGCGGGCGGGCGAAGCGCGCTTGACTTTAAAGCCTTATCGGCCAGTCTACTCGGCGTAGTCACGAGAGGATTTGCCGATGATAGCCAAAGCCCGTTTTGCCATCGCCGCCTTCGCACTTCTTGCAGCAAGTCCCGCTGTTGCAAAGATCCCGCTCGTCAACGCCACCTGTCCCGGCAATATCGAAGTTCATGCCGACGAGGGCGGGCCGATCTATATCAATGGCACGGAAGCCAAGCTGCACGTCTTCAACGACAACTATTACGAGGCCAAGGGCCACGGGGTGACGATTTCGCTCTCGATCAACCCGGATGGTTCGCCCGCCGTTTCCTATACCGGACACGGCGGCGCGAACGGTGTCTGCACCCTCAAATAGTCAGGCGCTTTCGAGCAGGCGGCTTGCCGCAGCCGCACGCTTGGCCGCCTTGCCCTTCATGGGCTTGCCGGCGACATAGACTTCCGCCACGCAGCGGTCATCACCCATGGTCTGAAGGATGAAGAGTTCTTCGGCGAGCGACGTGGCCGTCTGCATGCGGTATTCCATCGCCGACTTGCCGCTGGAATCGAGCACGACGATATCCGCATCCGCGCCCGCATGCAGCGAGCCGATATGGTTGTCGAGGCCGAGCGCGCGGGCATTGCCGAGCGTCATGCGGTAGAAGGAGGCAAACGGCGTCAGCCGCTGGCCCTGCAGGTGCAGCACCTTGTAGGCCTCGTCCATGGTTTCCAGCATGGAAAAACTCGTGCCGCCACCGACATCGGTCGCAACCGACCAGCGGGCGCCGAGCTTGTCGAAGCGGTCGCGGTCGAACAGGCCCGAACCGAGGAAGAGGTTCGAGGTCGGGCAGAAGACGCCGACGGCACCGCTCTCGGCCAGAGCCGAAATCTCCCGGTCGCTCAGATAGATGCAATGGCCGAGCAGCATGCGGTCGTTCAGCAGGCCGTAACGGGCATAGATGTCCGTATAATCCTTGGCCGCCGGGTAGAGCGAGGTCGCAAAGGCGATCTCGTCGCGGTTTTCGGACAGGTGCGTCTGGACGTAGCATTCCGGATGTTCGGCAACGAGCGCCTGGCTCATCTCCATCTGCTCCGGCGTCGACGTGATGGCAAAACGCGGGCTGATCGCATAGTGCGCGCGGCCGCGGCCATGCCACTTCTCGATCAGCCGCTTCGTCTCGTCATAGCCCTGCTGCGGCGTATCGCGCAGCGCGTCGGGCGCATTTCGGTCCATCATCACCTTGCCGCCGATCATGCGCATGCCGCGCGCTTCGGCCGCCGAGAAATAGGCCTCGACGCTTTCCGGATGCACCGAGCAATAGGCGACCGCGGTCGTCGTGCCGTTCGACAGAAGCTCGTCCATGAAGCGATCCGCCACGGCCGCCGCATGGGCGGGGCGCGAAAACTTCTGCTCCTCGACGAAGATATAGGTGTTCAGCCATTCGAGAAGCTGGGCGCCATAGGAGGCGATCGCCTGGGTCTGCGGGAAATGCAGATGCGTGTCGATCAGGCCGGGCAGGATGAGGTTCGGACGGTGATCTGCGACCTCGACCTCGGCACCGGCACGCTTGCTGACATCCGCATAATCGCCGGCCTCGACGACCTTGCCGCCCCGCACGAACACCGCTCCGTCCTCGAAGTAGCGATAGGAGGCAGTATCGTCGATGCCCTGCGGCTCATTGACGAAGGTCAGGACACGGCCACGGATCAGCAGTTCGCTCATTGGGTTTTCTCCCCGCTCACAGCGCTTTCGTACCAGGCGACGAAGAGCTTGCGCTCCTCGTCCGAAACCTGGGTGACATTGGCCGGCGGCATAGCGTGCGACCGGCCGGCCTGCAGATAGATTTCGCGCGCATGGTTGGCGATGTCGCCATCCGTTTCCAGCACGACACCCTTCGGCGGCACGACCATGCCTTCCCAGCCGGGTTCCTTGGCGTGGCACATGGCACAGCGGCCAAGCACCGTGTCACGCACCTTCGGGAAGGCTTCCGCCGTGATGAAGCTCTGCTGGACAGCCGAGACCTTGGCATCGGCCGTCTCGCCCGTCAGAACCTTCGGCACCGTGGAGAGCCACATGATGAGGACGAAGAGCAGCGCCGTTGCCAGCCAGGTCCAGGTCGGATTGCCGGCATTGGCGGATGTGGTGTTGAAATAGTGGCGGATCGTGACGCCCATCAGGAAGACCAGCGAGGCGATGATCCAGTTGAACTCCGTGCCAAAGGCCAGCGGATAGTGGTTCGACAGCATCAGGAACAGCACGGGCAGCGTCAGGTAGTTGTTGTGCGTGGAACGCTGCTTGGCGATCTTGCCGTATTTCGGGTCGGGCGTGCGGCCGGCGATGAGGTCGGCAACGACGACGCGCTGGTTCGGCATGATGATGAAGAACACGTTCGCCGACATGATCGTCGCCGTGAAGGCACCGAGATGCAGGAAGGCGGCGCGGCCCGTGAAGAGCTGCGTGTAACCCCAGGCCACCGCGACCAGGATGAAATACAGCGCCACCATCAGCCGCGTGTTGTCGTTGCCGAAGGGCGACTTGCAGATCAGGTCGTAGATGATCCAGCCGAAGCCCAGCGACGCGAGCGAGATGGCGATTGCCACCGGCTTCGAGACGTCGAGCACGTTCGGGTCGATCAGGTAGAGATCCGCCCCGGCATAATAGACCAGACAGAGCATGCCGAAACCGGAGAGCCACGTGGCGTAGCTTTCCCACTTGAACCAGACGAGGTGCTCGGGCATCGCGGCCGGCGCGACCAGGTATTTCTGGATGTGGTAGAAACCACCGCCGTGGACCTGCCACTCCTCGCCATGCGCACCCGGCGGCAGGTCGGGATGTTTCTTCAGGCCCAGGTCGAGCGCGACGAAATAAAAGGACGAGCCGATCCAGGCAATCGCCGTGATGACGTGCAGCCAGCGGACGGCAAACATGAGCCAGTCCCAGGCAATGGCATATTCGTACATAGGGGCCTCCACCCATTTTCCATGCACCTGTTTGCCATCAAGTGATTTTCGCGGAAATCCCGGTGAATCCTCAACACTTTCAAAAAAATCTATAAGATCACGCCCACTTTGATCTGCACGCCAATGTGGTAGAAAGAACCATGTCCTATCTCGATAATGTGCGCGTCTTCGTTCGTGTGGTCGAACTCGGTACCCTTTCGGCGGCAGGGCGCGACCAGCGCGTCACCCCCGCAGTCGCCAGCAATCGCATCAAGGAACTGGAGCGCCATCTCGGCGTGAGGCTGTTCAACCGCACGACGCGAAAGCTCTCGCCGACCGAGCACGGCCGGGTGTTCTACGATGGCGCCGTGAAGATCATCGAGGCGGTCAACGAGGCGGAAGCGGCGATCGCCGATCTCTCGCGCAACCCCAAGGGCTCGCTCAGGATCACCGCGCCGCTCGGCATCGGCCGGCGGCTCATCGCCTCGGGCATCCCGGAATTCCACGATAAATACCCGGATATCGAAGTGCGCGTGCGCCTGTCGGACCACAATGTCGATATTCTCGCCGAAGGCGTCGATGTCGCCTTCAAGCTCGGCGTGCTCGAGGATTCGAACCTGCGCATGCGCGGCATCCTCAATTGCGAACGCGTGCTCTGTGCGTCGCCGACCTATCTCGCCCGCCGCGGCACGCCTGCGAATGCCGATGCGCTGATCGCCGACAAACACGACTGTCTGCTGCTGCGCTATCCCGGTTCGAAGGAATATTACTGGACGCTGGTGACGGCGGACGGCCCGCGCAAGTTCGAGGTCGCCGGCCCCTATGACAGCGACGACGGCGACGTCCTGACCCAATGGGCGCTGGAGGATCGCGGCATCATCAACAAGCCGCTGTTCGAGGTGAAGGCGCATCTGAAGGAAGGCCGTCTGGTGGAAATCCTGAAGGACGCGCCGCCGGCTGCTGTACAGCTCGCGGCGATCTATCCGCACAAGCGCTTCCAGGATCCGAAACTGCGCCTGATGATCGATTTCATGGCCGAGCGATGTCAGCGGCTGATCGGCAAGCTGCTCGCAGACGAGCCGGCCGCCGAAGCGTCTAGCGACTGACCGCCACCCGGCGCTCCGCCTTGGCGGCAACCCAGCTCAGCGCCGCCGTCATGATCTCGGCCGCCGCAAGCGTTGCGATGACCGCCGGACGCTTGTCCTTCACCGCCGTACCGCCGATCGGGCAGACGAGATTGGAAAACAGCTCCGGCCGGTCGATTTCACGCGTTAGCCAGTTGCGGAAGGTCGTGCGCTTGGTCTTCGAGCCGATCATGCCGACATAGGCCGCATCCTCCCGCCGCAATGCCTCGGCGGTGATGAGAAAATCGAGCGCATGGTCGTGGGTGAGGATGACGAAGCTGCTGCCGGCCGGTGCATCGCGCACCACGGCCTCCGGCATCGCCGTCAGGCAGGTTTCGATGCGCGGCACCGTGCAGGCGACGAGTTCATCCTCGCGCGTATCCACCAGCACGACGCGCAGTGGCGCAAGCGACAGCGCCATGGCCAGCGCATCGCCGACATGGCCCGCGCCGAAGACATAGACATGCGGCCGCGACGCCATTTCCCGATCGCTGCGGTCGATCAGGTCTTTCACGAGGGCCGGATTGAGCGCCGTGAAGGACAGCCCGACCCGACCGCCGCAGCACTGGCCGATTTCCGGCCCGAGCGGCACGTTCATCGGCTCGGCGGCCGACCCGGAGCGCAACGCCCGGCGCGCCTGGTCGATCGCCATATATTCCAGCTGCCCGCCGCCGATCGTCGCGAAGATCGCCCGCTCCGATACCAGCATCCAGGCATCGGTGTCGCGCGGCGTGGAGCCCGCGGCACCCGTCACTTCGACCAGGATCGCTCCCGGCTCGCGGCGCAGGAAATCCCGGATGTCTTCGCGAGCGGCCGGCATGACATCACCCCTTCGCCTGGGCTTTCAGCCGCTCGATCGCCATCAGCACGCATTCGGGCGTCGCGGGCGCATCGAGACGCGGGCAGATCTTGTGGTCCGCCACGCTCGCTACCGCATCCGACAGCGCATGCAGCACGGCAAGGCCGAGCGGCAGCGGCGGCTCGCCGACCGCCTTGGAGCGGTGGATCGTCGGCTCATAGGCCTCCGACCAGTCGGTCAGCGCGACGTTGAAGATTTTTGGGCGATCCGAAGCGAGCGGGATCTTGTAGGTGGAGGGCGCATGGGTGCGAAGCCGCCCCTTGCCGTCCCACCACAGTTCCTCCGTCGTCAGCCAGCCCATGCCCTGGATGAAGCCGCCCTCGATCTGGCCGATATCGATGATCTTGTTCAACGAACGGCCGGTGTCGTGCAGGATGTCGGTGCGCTCGACGATATATTCGCCGGTCAGCGTGTCGACGGAAACCTCCGAGCAGGCCGCGCCATAGGCATAGTAGTAGAAGGCATGGCCGCGGCCCTTCGAGCGATCCCAGTGGATCTTCGGCGTCTTGTAGAAGCCGGCCGCCGAGAGCTGGACGCGGGCCATATAGGCCTTCTTGACCAGTTCGTTGAAAGAGATTTCCGCATTGCCGATGCGCACCCGGTTCGGCAGGAACACCACCTGGTCGCGCGGCACCTGATGGCTTTCCGCCGCGAAATCGATCAGCCGGTCCTTGATCTGGCGCGCGGCATCCTGCGCCGCCATGCCGTTGAGGTCGGCGCCCGAGGAGGCGGCGGTCGGCGAGGTGTTCGGCACCTTGGCGGTCGTCGTCGCCGTGATCTTCACCCGGTCGAGATCGATCTGGAACTCTTCCGCCACCACCTGCGCCACCTTCAGGTGCAGGCCCTGGCCCATTTCCGTGCCGCCGTGGTTCATGTGCACGGAGCCGTCCGTGTAGACATGCACCAGCGCGCCGGCCTGGTTGGATTCCGTCTTGGTGAAAGAAATGCCGAATTTCACCGGCGTCAGCGCAAGCCCGCGCTTGACGATGCGGCTCTTCGCGTTGAATTCGGCGATCGCCTTGCGGCGCCCGGCGTAATCCGCACTTTCCTCCAGCTCCGCGACGATGCGCTGGATGATGCAGTCCTCGACCTTCTGGTGGTACGGCGTGAGGTTGCGATCTCCTTCGACGCCCATCGCGTCGTAGAAATTCAGCTTGCGGATTTCGAGCGGGTCCTTGCCGACGGCGAAGGCCACCTCGTCGATGACGCGTTCCGCGCCAACCATGCCCTGCGGGCCGCCAAAACCGCGGAACGCCGTGTTGGACACCGTGTTGGTGTAGAGCGGCGCCGACTTGGCATGCACATGCGGGAAGAAATAGGCGTTGTCGCAATGAAACAGCGCCCGGTCGCCGACCGGACCGGACAGGTCGGCGGAAAAGCCGGCCCGCAATGCAAACGTATAGTCGATGCCGAGGATGCGGCCCTCGTCGTCGAAGCCGACATCGTAGTCGATGGCGAAATCGTGCCGCTTACCGGTCGCGACCATGTCCTCGTCGCGGTCGAGCCGCACCTTGACGGCGCGGTTGAGCTTCTTGGCCGCGATGGCGGCAAGCGCCGCGCACTGGTTCGCCTGGGTTTCCTTGCCGCCGAAGCCGCCGCCCATGCGGCGCACTTCCACCGTCACCGCATTGCTCGGCACGCCGAGCGCATGCGCGATCATGTGCTGCGTCTCGCTCGGGCCCTGTGTCGAGCAGTAGACGAGCACTTCGTCGTCCTCGCCGGGAACGGCAAGCGACACCTGACCTTCGAGATAGAAATGGTCCTGGCCGCCAAGCCGCATGCGGCCCGTCACGCGGCGCGGCGCGCTTTCAAGCGCTGCCGCCGCGTCACCGCGCTTCAGCGTCAGCGGCGTGACGACCTGCCGGTGCGTCTTGACGTCGAGGTCCCAGATGTCGATGTCGGCCGGCAGTTCCTCGTATTCGATCTTGGCGAGCCGCGCGGCGCGGCGGGCCTGTTCGCGGGTTTCCGCGATCACGCAGAAGATCGGCTGGCCGTGGAACTCGACCTTGCCATTGGCGAGCACCGGGTCGTCGTTCATGTAGGAGGGCGAGATGTCGTTGACGCCGGGCACGTCTTCATGCGCCAGCACGTCGACGACGCCGGGGGCCGCCCGCACCGCCGAAAGATCGACGGACTTCAGAATGCCGTGCGCGACGGTCGACAGTCCGAAGCCGGCATGCAGCGTGCCGGCGGGTTCGGTGATGTCGTCGATATAGACGGCCGAACCGGCGACATGCTTGTGTGCTGAATCGTGGCGGATGCTCGCATGGACGCCGCCTTCGATCTTTTCTGCCTTGAGATCAGGAGTGTGCTTGTTCATGGCTCACGCAGCCTCGTATCTGGACACCTGTGCGGGTGCATCGCTGGATGTCGTTTCCATAAAGAACCGCAGAAGCAGGTTTTTCGCCACCAGCGCGCGGTATTCGGCGGTAGCCCGCATGTCGGTCAGCGGCGCATAGTCTTCCGCGTACTTTTCCATTGCCGCTTCCACCGTGGCCTCGGTCCAGGGCTGGCCGACAAGTGCCTTTTCGACGGCGAAGGCCCGCTTCGGCGTCGCCGCCATGCCGCCATAGGCGATACAGATTTCCGCCACCGTGCCATCGGCGGCCAGTGCCAGGCGGAAGGCGCCGAGCGTCGCCGTGATGTCCTCGTCGCGCCGCTTGGTCACCTTGTAGACGGCGAACTTTTCCGCCGCTGCCGGTGCCGGTATATGCACGGATTCGACGAATTCGCCGGGCTGGCGATCCTGCTTGCCATAGGCGATGAAGTAGTCTTCCAGGCGAATGGTGCGCCGAACCGACCCCTTGCGCAAGGTGAGCGTGCTGGCGAGCGCGATCAGCGCCGGCGGCGTGTCGCCGATCGGCGAGCCGTTGGCGATGTTGCCGCCGATCGTGCCCATATTGCGCACCTGCTGGCCGCCGATGCGGTTGATCAGGGGGCCGAGTGCGGGAATATGCTGCGACAGCGTGTCGATCGCCTCGGAATAGGTGACGCCGGCGCCGATCGAAACCGTGCCGTCCTTGACCGTGATCGACTTCAGCTCGTCGAGCCCGGCGATGAAGACCACCGGCGAGATATCCCGCATGTGCTTGGTGACCCAGAGGCCGACATCGGTGGAGCCGGCGACCACGGTCGCGGTCGGCGTTGCCTCCAGCACGGCAGCGAAATCGTCGAGGCTGGCCGGTACGACCAGCCGGTGTTTGCCGTCGGCGATCTCGACGCGCGCACCGTCCCGCAGCGCCTTGAGGCGCGCGATCATCGTTGCGCGTTCAGTCAAAAGCGGGTCCTTGTCCGTCCCGCCATAGCTGGAGATGGCCCGCGCCGCGCGCAGGATCGGCTCATAGCCGGTGCAGCGACAGAGATTGCCCTGGAGCGCCGTCTCGATCTGCTGGTCGCTCGGATGGGGTGTCTGCATCCACAGCGCATAGAGCGACATGACGAAGCCCGGCGTGCAGAAGCCGCATTGCGAGCCGTGAAAATCCACCATCGCCTGCTGCACCGGGTGCAGGTGGCCGTCGCGGGCGGCGACATGCTCGACCGTCACCACATGACAGCCGTCGAGCGAGCCCATGAAGCGGATGCAGGCATTGACCCCCTCGTAGACGAGACCGCCCTCTGGCGTCAGGCGGCCGACCAGAACGGTGCAGGCGCCGCAGTCGCCCTCGGCGCAGCCCTCCTTGGTCCCCGTCAGCAGGCGGGAGAGGCGCAGCCAGTCGAGCAGCGTGTGGTCCGGTGCGACATCGCGAAGGGCCACGTCCTTGCCGTTGAGGATGAAGCGCAGCTCGGAGCGGATTTCGACGGCCATGGATTAACTCCCGCGGTAGGTGGAATAGCTGAACGGCGAGACGAGCAGCGGCACATGGTAATGCGCGCCTTCATCGGCAAGCCCGAAGCGGATGGGAATGATATCGAGGAACAGCGGGCCATCCGTCGTGCGGCCGAGATAGTCGCCGGCGTGGAAGCGCAGCTCGTAGGTGCCGGCCTTCATCGTCTCGCCCGACAGAAGCGGCGCATCGCAGCGGCCGTCATCGTTCGTCTCGGTGGTCTTCAGGAGATGGAACGCATCGCCCTCGACACGGAAAAGCTCAATACGCAGGCCCTCGGCGGGTTTGCCGAGCGCGGTATCCAGTACGTGGGTCGTCAGCCGACCAGATCCTTGCGAATGAGATTGCATGGTTTTTCCTCCCGAACACAGCACTCCTCCTGCCACTATCCGTCAAGCCCAACCCACTGAAAAGCAGGATGATCGTTCGAGACTTTCAAAATTTACGGGGGAATGGCGCACACGATTCTTGGGTTAGACATTTGCCATCAACTACGTTTGGAGGAGCGTTCCCATGCGATACTGCCGTGACATGCACGGATACGGAGAGACCCCGCCCGCGGCCCAGTGGCCGGGCGAAGCGCGTGTCGCCGTGCAATTCGTGCTGAACTACGAGGAAGGCGGCGAAAACTGCGTGCTGCATGGCGATGCCGCCTCCGAAGCATTCCTCTCCGAAATCGTCGGTGCGGCGCAATGGCCGGGCCAGCGCCACTGGAACATGGAATCGATCTACGAATATGGCGCCCGTGCCGGTTTCTGGCGCCTGCACCGGCTGCTGACGGAAAAGAACGTGCCCGTCACGGTCTACGGCGTCGCCACCGCTCTGCAGCGCTCACCCGCCCAGGTCGCCGCCATGCTCGGCGCCGGCTGGGAGATCGCCTCGCACGGCCTGAAATGGGTCGAGCACAAGGACATGCCGGCCGAGGAGGAGCGCGCGGCGATCGCCGAGGCGGTCCGCCTGCACACGCTCGTCACCGGCGAACGGCCGCGCGGCTGGTATACCGGCCGCTGTTCGGTGAACACGGTCGATCTCGTCGCCGAAGAGGGCGGCTTCGACTACGTCTCCGATACCTATGCGGACGACCTGCCCTATTGGTACGAGCATGATGGCAAGCAGCAGCTCATCATCCCCTACACGCTCGACGCCAACGACATGCGCTTTGCGACCCCGCAGGGTTTCAACAGCGGCGACCAGTTCTTCAGCTACCTGAAGGATTCCTTCGACGCGCTCTATGCGGAAGGCAAGGCGGGCAACCCGAAGATGATGAGCATCGGCCTGCATTGCCGCCTGATCGGCCGCCCCGGCCGCGTCATGGCGCTTGCCCGCTTCATCGACTACATCCAGGGTCACGAAAAGGTCTGGATCCCGCGGCGCGTCGATATCGCCGAGCACTGGGCGAAGAGCCATCCGCCGCGGCCGCAGGCCGATCGACCCTCGCAGATGGCCGAAGAGGCGTTCGTAACACGCTTCGGCGATATTTTCGAGCATTCCCCCTGGGTTGCGCGGCGCGCCTGGGCGGGCGAACTTTCGCCGGCGAACGATACCGCCATCGGCCTTGCCGCAGCGCTGACCTTCCAGTTCCGTGCGGCGAGCGAAGAACAGCGCCTCGGCGTGCTCGTCGCCCACCCGGACCTTGCCGGCAAGCTGGCGCAGGCCAAGCGCCTGACGGCAAGCTCGACCGACGAACAGGCCTCTGCCGGCCTCGACGCGCTGACCGACGAGGAGCGCGCGCGCTTCACCGAACTCAACACTGACTACGTGAAAAAATTCGGTTTCCCGTTCATCATCGCCGTGCGCGACAACACGAAAGCCAGCATCCTCGCCGCCTTCGAAAAACGCATCGCCAATGACCGCGACACGGAATTCGCCACGGCCTGCAAGCAGGTCGAGCGGATCGGGCTGCTGCGGCTCAAAGCGCTGCTGCCGGCCTGAGCGACGGGCCATGTCGAGCGCCGCCCTGCCCGCCTTCGCGCGCGGAACGATCAATCTTGCCTCGGCAGGTCTCGGGGCAAGCGGCCTCTTCGCGACGGACGAGTTCTTCGGGCCATTGTCGCGCATGCTGGCCGACGAACCCGCCGTCTACCATCCCGGCCGCTACGACGAAAACGGCAAGTGGATGGACGGCTGGGAAACACGCCGGCGGCGCGGGCCGGGCCACGACCATGCCGTCATCGCGCTGGCAAAACCCGGCCGTATCCGCGGCTTCGACGTCGACACGGCCTTTTTCACGGGCAACTACCCGACGGCCTGCGCCATCGAGGGCTGTCATGCACCGGGAGGCCCGGACGACAGGACGGAATGGGTGGAACTGCTGGCGGCTAGCCCACTCGGCCCGAGCGCCCAGCATTTCTTCGACTGCGCCTCGGCGGGGCTCTACAGCCATGTGCGGCTGAGAATCTATCCCGATGGCGGGGTGGCGCGGCTGCGCGTCTATGGGACGCCGACGCTCGACCCGGCCGAAGGACCGATCGATCTCGCGTCTGCGCTTTCCGGCGGGCAGGTGATCGCGCTTTCCAACGGGCACTACGGTCATCAGCGCTTGCTCGCGCCCGGCCGTGGCGTCAATATGGGTGACGGCTGGGAGACCAGCCGCCGCCGGGAGCCGGGCCACGAATGGATCGTGGTCAAGCTTGCCGCACGAGCGACGGTGACAAGCATCGTCGTCGATACCGCCCATTTCAAGGGCAATTACCCGGATGCCTGCTCCATGCAGGCCGCCGACCTGACGGGCACGACGGGGGACCTCCCCACCCTTGTCACCGCCGCGTCGATGTTCTGGCAGGAAATCCTGCCCGAGCAGAAACTGGCCGCCGACCGTATCCACACGTTCGACGGCCATCTCGTGAAGCGGGCGGGTGCCGTAACCCATGTCCGCCTGAACATTCATCCGGACGGCGGCATCAGCCGTCTGCGCGTTTTTGGCCATCTGGCCGAGGGAGGAAAGACATGAAGACCATCGAGATCAAACCGTTGACCCGCGAGGCCTTCGCGCCTTTCGGCCAGGTCATCGAGCAGGACGGCGCGCACAATTTCCCGATCAATGCGGGCAAGTGCACGCGCTACCACGACCTCGCCAATATCGAGACGACCGGCGAGAAGGCCCGTCCGATGATCAGCCTGCTGCGCGGCGAACCCTATCCGCTGCCGCTGGAACTGAAGATGGTCGAGCGTCACCCGCTCGGCAGCCAGGCCTTCATTCCGCTCGGCGAAAGCCCCTTCCTCGTCGTCGTCGCCGAAGAAACGGAAAACGGCCCGGCCGAGCCGATCGCCTTCCGCACCGCACCAGGCCAGGGCGTCAATATCGGCCGCAACATCTGGCACGGCATCCTCACACCGCTCGAGACGGTGTCCGACTTTGCCGTGGTCGACCGCGCCGGCGAGGGCGTAAACCTCGAAGAGCATTTTTACGACGAAACCTTCCTGATCCGCTGATCCATCCACCGGGGATGCGGATCCGCCGGCCCGCCTCCACGGGCCGGCACTTCTTTGCCTTCCTTGACAAATTTTCTTGTCAATGGAATCCTGCGGCATGCTCGACCTCGATATCATCGACACACCGGCCGCCGCGATGCTCGCCCTTGATCCGATCAAGGCGCGCCTGCTTGCCGAGCTTTCGGTTCCCGCCTCCGCAGCCGCCCTTGCCGGCCGGGTCGGCCTGACGCGCCAGAAGGTCAACTATCACCTGAAGGCGCTGGAAGAGCAGAAGCTGGTACAACAGGCCGAGGAGCGGCAATGGGGCGGCATCACCGAGCGCCTGATGGTGGCGACGGCGCGCGCCTATGTCGTCTCGCCCGCAGCGCTTGGCCCGCTCGACGCCGATCCTGCCATCCATGGCGACCGGCTCTCTGCCAGCTATCTCCTTGCGCTCGCCGCCCGCATCGTCCGCGAAGTGGGCGCGCTCTGGCGCGGTGCGCGGGCAACGGACAAGCGACTGGCGACCCTCTCCATCGACACGACGATCCGCTTTGCGTCGCCCGCCGACCGTGCGGCCTTTACCGCCGATCTCACCCGCGCGGTCACAACCCTTGCAGCCCGCTACCATGACGACACGACCCCGGGCGGCCGGCCGCACAGGCTGGTGGTCGCCGCCTATCCCGCCCCTCCAGAAACCGAAAGGAAACACGATGCCGACGAAATTTGACGCCAGCGGCAAGCGCTGGGTGGAAATGGAATTTCTCGTGCCCGGTACGCCGGATCAGGTCTGGCAGGCCATGGCGACCGGACCCGGCAACGCGGCCTGGTTCACACGCGCCGAGATCGAGGAGAAGATCGGCGGCCAACTGACTTTCCACTTCATGCCGGGTGTTACCTCCGGCGGTACGGTCACGGGCTGGGAGCCACCGCACCGCTTCGGCTATGTCGAGGTGGGTTGGGCCGAGAACGCCCCGCCGATCGCCACCGAAATCAGCATTGTCGCCCGCTCGGGCGATGAATGCCTCGTGCGCATGGTGCATTCGCTGTTCAGCGCGACGGATGACTGGGACGACCAGATGGAAGGCTTCGAATCGGGCTGGCCCGGCTTCATCGAGGTGCTGCGGCTCTACCTCTCCCATCATGCGGGTGAAAATGCCGCGTCCTTCCAGATCAGCGCCAATGCGCAGGGCGAGGACCTGGTGGTCTGGCGCAAGCTGCTCGACGGTCTTGGCCACGAAACGGCCGATGCCGGCGAAAACTGGACCGTGGAAGCCGGCGAAACATTTTATGGCGAGGTCACCGGCGTGCGGCAGGACGCGGAGCAGCGCTATGTCCTGATGCACATTGCCGGCGACGTGCCGGGCGTCGGCCTGTTCGGCATCTACCGCATGGGAGAAACGGTCCGGCTCAGCGTCTGCCGCTTCTTCTACGGACCGAAGGCCGGCGACACCGCGGCCGCGACCGAACCAAAATGGCAGGCCTGGCTCGACGAGATTGCCAGGTCCTGAAACGAAAACGGGCCGCGCTCATCACGCGGCCCGTTCCTTTGAGTGATGGTTTGTTATTCCGCGAAGAAAGCGAAGCGGATGATGAAGAGAACCGCGACGATTGCCGTCGCCGGATGGATCTGCTTCCACTTGCCGGTGAACAGCTTCAGCACGACATAGCTGATGAAGCCGAAGGCGAGGCCGTTGGCGATCGAATAGGTGAAGGGCATGGCGAGTGCGGTGAGCGCTGCCGGGGCCGCTTCCGTCAGGTCTTCCCATTCGACTTCCGTCAGTTCCCGCATCATCAGGCCGGCCACGTAGAGCAGCGCCGGTGCCGTTGCATAGGTCGGCACGGAGCCGGCAAGCGGCGAGATGAAGAGGGCGGCGAGGAACAGGATGGCGACGGTGAAGGCGGTGAGGCCCGTGCGGCCGCCGGCCTGTACGCCGGATGCGCTTTCGACATAGGCCGTGGTGCTGCTCGTGCCGATCAGCGAACCGGCGACGATCGCCGTGCTGTCGGCGAGAAGCGCGCGGCCGAGGCGGCTCTTCTTGCCTTCCTGGATAAGATTGGCGCGCTTGGCGACGCCGATCAGCGTGCCGGTGGCGTCAAACACTTCGACGAGCACGAAGACCAGGATAACATGCAGCAGGCCGCCATGCAGCGCACCCATGATGTCGAGCTGCAGGAAGGTCGGCATGATCGACGGCGGAGCCGAGACGACGCCCTGGAACTGGCTGACGCCGGTGATCCAGGAGAGTATCGTCACGGCGAGAATACCGATCAGGATCGCACCCTTGACCCGCAGCGCATCGAGCACGGCGATGATGAAGAAGCCGAGGATGGCCAGCAGCGGACCGGTTTCCTTGAGGCTGCCGAGGCCGACAAGCGTCGCCGGATTGTCGACGACGATGCCGGCGTTCTTCAGCGCGATGATGCCGAGGAAGAGGCCGATACCGGAAGCGATGGCACTGCGCAGCGAATGCGGAATGCCTTCGATCAGCCAGCTGCGCACCCCGGTCACCGTCAGGATGACGAAGATGAGGCCGGAAATGAAGACCGCGCCCAGCGCCTGCTGCCAGGTGAAGCCGAGGGCCGCCACGACGGTGAAGGCGAAGAAGGCGTTGAGGCCCATGCCGGGCGCCATGCCGATCGGCCAGTTGGCGACGAGCGCCATGACCAGCGAGCCGAGGGCCGCCGCAAGACAGGTCGCGACGAAGACGGCATCCCGGTCCATGCCCGTCGTCGACAGGATGTCAGGGTTTACGAAGATGATATAGGACATGGTGAGGAAGGTCGTGAGACCCGCGATCACCTCTGTGCGCACGGTCGTACCGTGCTCACTCAGCTTGAAAAGCCGTTCAAACATGTTTTCTCCCCCTGGCGCGCCAGCGGCTGCGCCGTGCAAAACCTCCGGGCCAAATGCTCCTCCAGCAACCCGGAACCTAGCCGACGCTTCGCACTGCGAACCGCCTGCCCGCGGCTTCCCGCGTCCGCGCGCCGCTGTCCGCCGGAAGCCGGCCGCGGTTGATCACAGTTTCGTCATAATGCGTGTTTGAGCGGAATTTTGCCAGCCGGGCATTTCCCCGAATTTTAGCGAAACTCTTTCACGATTCCCCCGAGCGGCCGCACACTTTGCCGGATCCGCAGGGGGGCTGCGTCACTCGCAGACGTCGACCCACGCACCCTGAACAAGCCCAACCAGCCGCTCCGGCGCAATGCGCACAGCCGCATTCGTGGCACCGGCCGCCGGGACGACCTCGTCGAAAGGCCGAAGCGACACATCGCAATAGACCGGTACGGGCGAAGGTAGCCCGAACGGGCACACGCCACCGACCGGGTGTGAAGTCACGGCCAGCACCTGCTCCGCATCGAGCATGCGGGGCTTTGCGGCAAAACGATCCTTGAATTTCCGGTTGCTGAGCCGCGCCGTGCCGGCGGCGACCAGCAGGACGATCTCCTCACCGATGCGCAGGCAGATCGTCTTGGCGATCTGCCCCGGCGCCACCCCATGTGCCTCCGCGGCCAGCGTCACGGTCGCCGAGCTCTGCTCGGTGACGAGCACCGCGATATCGGGGGCATGTTCGGAAAAGAAGGTGCGGACGGATTCGAGCGACATGGTACTTTCATAGCCAGTGACACGGCCATCGCGCAAGAGGCTGCCGGAAGGCGAAGCAGTCAATGCTTCCCTCCCCTGGAACGCAAAAACCCGGCCGCGTGTGCGTGCCGGGGTTTTGGACGTGTATGTCTTTGGCTGCGGAAGCCAGCAACCGTTTTAACTTGCGGTCCTATCTGGCCTCGAGGCCCATGCTAGGCTGTTTCGTGCCATCACGTACCCACCCCGGTCAGAGATGCTGCGATGATGACTTTCGGCAGCAAGCCGGCGCAGGGAACTCGGCGCTGCCTATTCTCTACCCTGCGCTGGTGCCGAGGGCCACCGCGTAGCTGTCTTCATGCAATTGATAGCGCGTGATCCTGCCCTCAAGAACTGTCAATTCGATGGCGAAGGGCGACTCGACAAGCTTGCCGGTTGACCGGATCGCAGACATCAGCTCGCCGACGATGACCGCCATCGTATCGTCGGCCAGAATCCGCTTCACTTGATACCGGCGCGGCTCGACGCCCTGGGCCAGGGCAGGGAAGAAGGCACGCACGGATTCACGGGTCCGACGCCTGCCCGCCCAAGGCACCAAAGCAGGATCGCCCGCAACGTGCCAATCCACGTCATCGGCAAAGAGATCGGCAATTGCCTCACACCTTTCCGAGGCGTCGGGTGCGCCCCAGAAAGCACCAACCCTTGCAAGATACAATTCAGCCACTTCGCGCGGCGAAGGGACAGAGACGGCAGCGGCATTCGACATCGTGTTCTCCGAGTTTGCATCCACTGCATGGAACACTTTTACCCATCGAAATAGCCTATATTACTCGATACGAATCATCGGTTATTCCGATATGTGAATCGCCCTCTACCCCTGCAACGAATGATTTTCGAGACGAAAATATGATTGAATCAATCACACTCGATCAGTTGCGCACGCTCGTGGCGGCGGTGGACGAGGGCAGTTTTTCCGCTGCCGGGCGCAAGATCGGGCGCGCGCAGTCCGTCGTGAGCCAAACGATAGCGGGTCTGGAAATACAACTGAACGTGACACTGTTCGAACGCGCCGGCCGCTATCCCTTGCCGACCGCAGCAGGAGCCGCACTCGCCCAGGAAGCGCGGGCCGTGCTGCAGCAAGCCGGCCAGTTCAAGGCTCGCGCCAGGGATCTCGCTAGCGGCATCGAACCCGAACTCGCCATCGCCATCGATGTCACGTTCCCGATCCAGATCTTCACATCCGCCGTCATGGATTTCGAGTTGACCTTTCCCGATACGCAGCTTCGGGTCTATGTCGAGGGCCTTGGCGCGGTCATCGAACCGGTTCTCGAAAAACGCTGCTCTCTCGCAATATCCGGCGTCGCGCCGCTGTTTTCGCAAGAACTGCAGCCGGAGCGCCTCTACAGCTTCAACCTGATCATGGTCGTGGCCCCATCACATCCGCTCGCGCAACTGAAGTCACCGGTTCGACGCGAACAGCTTTCCCGCTATGTCCAGCTCGTGCTCACCGACAGATCCAGCCTGTCACAGGGGCGGCAATTTGGTGTCATTGCACAGAAGACATGGCGGCTTGCCGATCTGGGTGCAAAACACGCGTTTCTCCAGGCAGGGCTCGGTTGGGGCGGCATGCCGGCCTGGATGGTCGAAGCGGACATCGCCGCGGGAAAGCTCGTTGAACTGGATGTGGAGCCCTCGATATGGCAGGGCGGCAAACTGGTGACGGCTTACGCCCTGCATCGACGTGACACGCCGCCCGGCCCGGCCGGGCGCTGGCTGATCAATCGCTTGCGCGAACACGCAGAACAGTCCCCGAGCATCGGCTGAAGATACGCTTGGCTCCTTTTCCCACCTACCCAAAACAACAAAAAGCCCCGTTGCATTTCTGCATCGGGGCTTTGTTTGATTTGGTTGCGGGGGCAGGATTTGAACCTGCGGCCTTCAGGTTATGAGCCTGACGAGCTACCGGGCTGCTCCACCCCGCGCCAAGCGACAGCACTCTTTGGTGTTGTCGCGGTTGCGTAACCGCCTTGGCGGTTATGCGTTCTGCCGAGCCATTGCGAAGCAGTTGTCTCGTGTAAGGGACGTACTGCAAACAAAAAGGACCGCTTTAGGCGGCCCTTGAGCTTCGGCGGGGCCGACTGTGTGATGAGAAGCTTGATATTGCCTTTAGCAGACCTGGCGGCGACCTACTCTCCCGCGTCTTAAGACGAAGTACCATTGGCGCTGGGGCGTTTCACGGCCGTGTTCGGAATGGGAACGGGTGCAGCCACCCCGCCATGACCACCAGGTCGGCTAAAGGCAATATTCGAGAAGCTGGTAGAAGAGGGATTGCCTCTTCGTTTGTCTTAATTTTGTGAACACGTCTTGGCGTCATCGCCCCGTTTGGGGCTGATGAGCATGAACAATGAGAACGATCAAGCCAATCGAGCGATTAGTACCGGTAAGCTTCACACATTGCTGCGCTTCCACACCCGGCCTATCAACGTGGTCGTCTTCCACGGCTCTCAAGGGAATACTCGTTTTCAGGTTGGTTTCCCGCTTAGATGCCTTCAGCGGTTATCCATTCCATATATAGCTACCCTGCTATGCGGCTGGCGCCACAACAGGTCCACCAGAGATATGTCCATCCCGGTCCTCTCGTACTAGGGACAGATCCTGTCAATATTCCTACACCCACGGCAGATAGGGACCGAACTGTCTCACGACGTTCTGAACCCAGCTCACGTACCGCTTTAATTGGCGAACAGCCAAACCCTTGGGACCTGCTCCAGCCCCAGGATGCGATGAGCCGACATCGAGGTGCCAAACAACCCCGTCGATATGGACTCTTGGGGGTCATCAGCCTGTTATCCCCGGCGTACCTTTTATCCGTTGAGCGATGGCCCTTCCACGCGGGACCACCGGATCACTATGACCGACTTTCGTCTCTGCTCGACTTGTCAGTCTCGCAGTCAGGCGGGCTTATGCCATTGCACTCGACGACCGATTTCCGACCGGTCTGAGCCCACCATCGCGCGCCTCCGTTACTCTTTCGGAGGCGACCGCCCCAGTCAAACTACCCACCATACACTGTCCCGGACCCGGATAACGGGCCGCGGTTAGACATCCATGACGATAAGGGTGGTATTTCAAGG